>CAWJGI010000052.1:0-138472 GCA_963842255.1 uncultured Acidobacteriota bacterium
GGAGCTTGACGGTTCTTGCGCACTCGATTATTGTTCCGCGGCACATGACCGCCACAGGGGACCATACCATCAGTAGCTCGCCGGCTTTGAAGTCTGCTCCACTGCAGCCCCGGGATTGGATCCAGGCTGCGTTTGTGCGTTTGTCTAACGAAGGCATCGAGTCCATTCGCATCGAACTTTTGGCGCGCGATCTCGGCGTTAGCAAAGGCAGCTTCTACTGGCATTTCCACGACCGCGATGAACTATTGGCCAAGCTGCTGGAGCGTTGGGAGGGCGACGAGATGGAGTGGCTCAACGCAACTGTTGTCACTCCTCGGGCCGCAGCCCGTTGGGCGCGCTTTGTGGAGCACTGCGCTGACCCGTCGTTAGCTCGCCTCGAATCGGCCTTGCGTTCCTGGGCCCGCCGCGACGAACGCGTCGCTTCCCGCATCCAGGTGATTGAGAAAAGGCGCGTTCAGCACATTGCCAGCGTGCTTCGTGATACCGGATTCTCTCCCCCGCTCGCTGAGTCTTGGGCGCAAATCGCACTGCTGGTGTGTCTGGGATGGCTTGATCGCGCCACGCGCGATGTGGAATTTCAAGTAAATGGCCGGAGTCTTAGCGAATCGCTTTCTGACCTGATTCTTGCCGCCTCCGATCGCTCCGCCGAGCCGATGAGATAGGGTTTATCGCCCTTCCGTGCCGGTGTAAAGGCCTGATTGGCGAGTGAGGAATGGCGGAAGCACGGATCAGGAAAATATTCGCATCCGAACGTGCCGGCGTTATTCGCGGACGAACATTAATGAGCGTATAATGCCCGTAGCAATGATCGTTTCTTCCGTTCGCCGTAAGTGAGCCTCGATCGAGCCGCATGAAGACTGCTCAATCCGTCGATAATCGTGAAAGCGTCCTGCTGGTCGGCGTAAGTTTGAAGAAAGCTCCGCGCGGCCGCGCCGGCGACCCGTCTGCGGCAGGCCGCGATTCGTTGCAAGAGCTCGAAGAACTGGCGGAGAGTGCCGGCGCAAAGATCGCGGGAAGCATCATGCAAGTGCGCGACACGCTCGATCCTGCTACGCTTGTCGGCCGCGGGAAAATCGACGAAATCCGTGCGGAAGCCGAAATGCGCCACGTGCCGCTGGTCATCGTGGACCACAATCTCACGCCGGTTCAACTTCGCAACATGGAAAAGGGAGTAGGAACCCGCGTCATCGACCGCACGCAGCTGATCCTCGATATTTTCGCCATGCATGCCCGAACTCGCGAAGGTCAGCTTCAGGTCGAGCTTGCACAACTAAATTATCTACTTCCCCGGCTTACCGGGCGGGGCGAGGAACTTTCACGGCTAGGCGGCGGCATCGGCACCCGGGGACCCGGTGAACAAAAACTCGAGACGGACCGTCGCCGCATTCGCGATCGTGTGAGCAAGATCAAACAAGCCATCGAAACAGTGCGGCGGCAGCGCACTACTCGGCGCCGTGCCCGCCAGGCTGTACCGCTCGGAATGATTGCGCTGGTGGGGTACACGAACGCCGGCAAATCCACGCTCTTTAACGCGCTCACGCATTCCGAGGTGCTTACCTCATCGAAAATGTTCGCTACGCTCGATCCGACGGTCCGCGCGGTGCGTTTGCCTTCGCGGCGACGAGCGTTGCTGTCTGACACCGTAGGATTTTTACGCGATCTACCGCCCGATTTGATTGCTGCCTTTCGCGCGACTCTCGAAGAAGTCCAGGAAGCTGCTCTGATTGTGCAAGTGTGTGATATCTCCAATCCTCACCATGCCGAACAGGATGCTGACGTGATGAAGGTTCTGACCGAGCTTGGTGTTCAGGATCGTCCGCGTTTGCAAGTCTTCAACAAGACCGATCTTCTTCGTGATGAAGAACTCGAGGCGCTGGTGAAAGCAAACAGCAAAAATCACGATAAAATCTTCGTCTCCGCAGTGAGTGGTGCGGGATTGGATGAATTGCTGCGTGGCATGGACGTCGCGCTTCCCGTCGACCCACTGGTCGCCGTCGAGTTAGCTATTCCTATTGCAGACGGCCGGCATCTTTCGCTGGTTCATGCCTGCGGGCGCGTCCTGCACTCGGAGGTCCTTGACGGCCGTATTCACCTCCAGGCGGAGCTGCCCGAATCATTGGCCCGCAGGTTGGAGGATTTCGCCCTCCCACGGAAATCCCCGCCGACGGCCATGCCTTCAGGAACGCTAGGTTGATCCACAATGGATTTCGGCGGCTTCTTGGGACCAAATCCGCATGAAACAACGGGATTTGTGATCAAGACATTTCTGTGGAAATCGTTGTGGAAAAGGGAACGCTCCTAGACCCTGAAAAAACCCAGTGAAATCGCTATTTTGAACCGCGTACCATTTAGGGGGTTAGCTAAGTTACTGTAAAAGAAGGTCTTGACACTAGCTCGACGAGCTTTTCGATTGCTCGCGACAGCGCAGCTCCTCATGTTAATGGCCCATGGAATTTGCACAGGTTTGCAGCACGCTACTTCGTAAACGTCACTACCCGCAGGCTTTACATTTTAGCTAATCCGGCATTAGCGGCACCGGTTCCATTGGTTGAAAATGGCCGCATCTCATGGTGAGCGTACCGTTGACTCGCCCGGTGTGCGGGACTATAGTGATTTCTAGCTTCGGAACGCGCGCCAGCCGCCAAGCTGCGGGACTATTCCCGGGATCTCATGAACCTGCCGAACAGTTTGACGACGCTGCGGATCTTTTTCGTGCCGCTGCTGGTGGTCGTCCTGCTTACCCGCCAACCCAATTTTAATTTCCTGGGATTGCCTATCCATTTTGAAGTGTGGGGCGTGTTGATTCTGCTGATGGCCGCCGCTACCGATGTAATGGATGGATATCTGGCGCGTACGCGCAAGGAAATCACAACCCTGGGAATTCTGCTGGACCCTATCGCCGATAAGCTTTTGATTTCAGCCGCGTTCATCTCTCTGGTGGCAATGGGCTTGATGCAAGCGTGGATGGTTGTGATCATCATCGGGCGCGAATTCATGGTAATGGGATTGCGGGAAATTGCTTCGGTAGAAGGTTTGGTGATTCCCGCCTCGCCGCTGGGCAAAATGAAAATGATTCTCCAGGTGTTCGCCGGATGCGCCGTCATTCTCACTGCAAATCATCCCGCATTGAAGCCTTTGGGAACGGTACTGCTCTGGCTGGTGGTGATCAGCGCTGTGGCTTCCGCAGGCCATTACTTCCAGATGTTTTGGGCGCAAATTAACTTTCGCGTGCAGCAGCGGCGCCGTGGCGTAGTGATTGTGAAACAGGAAGAAAAACCTCAGGATGTCCCGATTCGCTGATCGCGAGAAGCAGTCGCTTCTAGAGCTGGCCAGGCGCGCCCTTACGGCGGGTGTAAAAGAGCACAAGCTCAATGAAGAAATTCCCAACGACAAAACATTAATGAGTCCCGGCGGCGCCTTTGTCACCTTGCACCGGCGGGGACGCTTGCGGGGATGCGTCGGCCAGCTTCCTTCCGGGGAGTCGCTGGCTGCGGTCGTCGCGCATTGTGCGCAAGCTGCCGCGCTCGAAGATCCCCGTTTCGAGCCGGTGTCGCCCGACGAACTTCCTGAAATCGAAATCGAGCTTTCCGTGCTGTCGCAGCTGGAAAAACTTAGCATCGATGATATGAACGGCGGGAAGATTGAAACAGGAAAGCATGGACTGGTTGTCAGCCGAGGTCAGCAACGCGGGGTGCTGCTGCCGCAAGTTGCCACGAATTTCAACTGGCAAGCTCAAAGATTTCTCGAAGAAACTTGTGTGAAGGCGGGCATGGAAAGCGATGCTTGGAAAGACCCTCAAACGCGAGTCGAGGTGTTTACAGCGGAAGTTTTTCGTGAATCGACAGCGCAATCTGGACAAAAGACGCAATGAGCCGGCCAGATGCCGGCTCTAGGAAGCCTTGCTGGTCTGGTAGCCTAAGCCCAAGTTTATGGGATGGTGGCGCCTGCTGCGCCCCGGCCGAAGTCGGTCGCAGTTACTCGAGCTCTACGTAATCCCCGATGTAAAATTCGCGAAGAGTGTAGGTTGCCAGCACGGTTGCTGAATTCGTGCCAGTCCTTAGAACGATCCCCTCGCCGATAACTTCGCGCGGCGTATTGTCCCACTTGTACTTTTCGGGCACGCTTCCGAAGCCGTACACTCGGCCGTAGATGGTTGCTTCTTTGTCTGCATCAAAGGCGAATCGTCGGGTCTGGTAAGCAGTCTCGTGCTGCGTGCCGGTATAGCGGAAAATCCGAAAATAGTCGCCCACTTTCACGCCCTGCTCGCTGCCAAGGTTCACGAAGAAGATGTCATTCGTACCCATTTGCTCGACGAACAATTTCCCGATCATTACCATGGCCGTGGCTTTCCCGCTGAACGGCGCAAACCGGTCGAAGTTGTTCTCAGCCTTCAGTGGCGGCGCGGGGCGTTCCTTGTATGGCAGGATAATGTCGCCGCGCTGGACCCAGTTGCAGGAGTGTTCGACTTGCGCGACGGCGGTGTCTGGCTGCGCTACAACCACGCGCACGCGGCCTTCGTCTTCCCACCAGGTACCCAGCTTGCGAATGATGGGAAATTGCCATTTGGACCATTCGATTTCCGTCGGATCATTTACCGGCCGAATCACCGAGAATTCGTCGCCGACCTTTACCCCCTGGCTCGCTCCCTTGTTCAGATAGATGTAGTCGCCTTCCTGGAAGGTCATCTTGTAGTTGGAGCCTTCGCCTGTGATCACATACGAATCTTGGGGGACCGACTCCTTGGTGATTGTCCCGGTGCAGTAGAATCTCCCTCAGTGGGGGCGGCCGTGGACTGCGATTGCGCCGAGGTCACTAACCCGGAAAGGCTCAAAATCAATCCAGCGAGGACAATTTTCCCACGCATAATGCTGGCTCCTTTGAATATCGCGCACCCGGAACAGGCGAATCTCACAGATAACGGCGATGTTTTGACTGTAATTGAGGTACTCGAACCCCGTCAAGACAATGGTCTCGGAGGCTTTACACATTGTGCAACGCGTGGCACAAGTCCCGTAAAACCTGTACGATAGGACAGGATGGCCAGGAATTCTCCACCCGAGCCTTTTGATAGAGCGTACCTGCGCTTACTTGCTGCCGGTCGGGGTGCCTCATGATTGGCAAGAACAGGATTTGCGCCGTGGTCGCGGCGGCAGATGCCCGGTCGATGTGGAAGCAGTTGCGAAGAGCCTTGCAGCTCACTTCTGTCGTTGAAGTCCGCCTCGACTGGCTAGCCCAGGACGCCGAAAGGAAGAAGTTTTTCTCTCGACTGGCTAAGGCTCGGCCCAGCGCGATTCTTATCGCCACTTGCAGGCGCTTCAAGGCAGGAGGGAAGTTTCGGGGCACTATGGGGCAGCAACTGGTCCAGCTGTGCGAAGCCATACATGCAGGATGCGCCTGGTATGACCTGGAAATCGAGACTTCGTCCAAGTGCCCCCCCGAACTGCTCGACGTATTACTCGGCGAAGGTCAACACCTCGCCTCTGCGCATTTTTTTAAACCTACGCGCAAGAAACTCAAGAAGGTCGCGATTGAATTAGTGCGGACGCAGCCAGCGGCTATCAAAATTGCGGTTCAATGCGACTCGTTAGCTGACGGCCTCAAGTTGCTGCATCTCGCCAGGGGTCAAAAACATGTGGTCGCCGTGCCCATGGGCGATGTTTCGACTCCGGCACGCATACTTTCTTTGCGCGAAGGCAGCGCGCTTGCGTATGCGCCCGTTGAGAATGCTACGGCACCGGGCCAAGTGACCCTCGATGCTATGAAAAACCTCTATCGCGCGGACAGGCTCAGCCGTAAGACGCGGATTTATGGCGTGATCGGCGACCCAGTTGGCCATTCGCTTTCGCCTGTGCTGCACAGTGCGGCCTTTCAATCGCGGGGGATCGATGCTGTATACGTTCCGTTTCTGGTTCGCGAGCTTGAGGATTTTCTTGGTGCGACTAAATCATTTGGAATTGCAGGATTCAGCGTAACGACACCTCACAAGCAGGCCATCTTGCGTCACCTTGACGGTTGCGATCCTCTAGCCGGTAAAATTGGCGCGGTTAATACCGTAGTGGTGCGCGGCGGTGCAAAACTCTACGGATATAACACGGATTACGTTGGCGTTCTGCGCGCGTTAGAGCGGCGGATTCCGTTGCGTGGCAGTCGCGTGCTTATCTTCGGCGCCGGCGGAGCCGCACGGGCTGTCGCCTTTGCGTTAATCCACTCGGGAGCGATCGTGTGTATTTGCGCGCGGCGTGCGGCTGCGGCGAAGACGCTTGCTCGAGCTGTGGGCGGCGAAGTGGTTGAGAGGTCGCAGCTACTGCGTGAATTTTTTGATGCGATCGTAAATGCCACGCCAGTGGGAATCTATCCTCATGTGGACCGTTCACCGCTCGGGGCCCGCGAGTTGAATTGCCGGCTGGTCTTTGACTTGATTTATCGCCCGCGCATCACCAAGCTTCTGCAACTTGCCGCCCAGCGGGGCATCGAGACGGTTTCTGGCGTCGATATGTTTCTCGCGCAGGGAAAGGCGCAGTGGGAGATTTGGACGGGTGAACGGGCGCCAGAGAAGGTCATGCGCGAGGCGGTCTTGCGCGCTCTTCGCAACGAAGAGAAAATGGCCACGCCATGATTCAGCCGGATTTCAAGGCATTTTCAAAGCTGGCGCGCCAGGGGAACCTGGTTCCAGTCTATGAAACCTTCACCGCTGACTTGCTGACTCCGGTGGGAGCTCACCTGCGGCTCGCTCATGACGCGAAATATTCGTTTTTGCTGGAAAGCGTCGAAGGCGGCGAGAATATAGCGCGCTATACCTTCGCTGGCGCAAATCCCGAGGAAGTGTTTCGCTGCCGGGGTCGCGAATGCAGTTTCGAATCGAATGGCAAACGCAAGAACTTCATCGCGGACCCCATCGCGCATCTTAAGCAACTCACGAAAAGATACAAGCCCGTGCGCGTTCCGGGGCTTCCACCGCTCATTGGCGGCGCAATTGGCTATTTTTCCTATGACATGGTGCGTCTGATTGAGCGCGTTCCGGCGAGCGGGCGCGATGATCTGAATCTGGACGATTCGGTGATGATGTTCTACCTCGGACTGCTGGCCTTCGATCACGTTCGGCACCGGGTCTGGGTGATTCGCAATGTTTTCACCGGAGCAAAAGGCAGCCTGAGGCAAAAATATGACGCCGCAGTGCGCGAAATACGGCGGGTTCGCCGCAAACTTGAAAGCCCTCTTCCTCAGCAGCGTCGATCTAGGTCCCGCGGGCCCCTTCGCATTCATTCCAATTTCACCAAGGCGCGTTATGTAGCTGCCGTGCGCAAAGCGAAAAGCTACATTCGGGCGGGCGATATTTTTCAAGTGGTTCCAAGCCAGCGTTTTTCGGCGCGGACCAGCGCCGATCCTTTCGAAATTTATCGCGCCCTGCGGGTGGTGAACCCCTCTCCTTACCTTTGTTACTTGAAGCTCGACAACGTTGCGGTGGTTGCCAGTTCTCCGGAGATGCTGGTGAAAGTGCAAGGGCGAAGCGCACACTACCGTCCCATCGCCGGCACGGTTCCGCGCGGGCGCACGGAAGCGGAAGATTGCGCGTTGGAATCAAAACTTCTGGCTGATCCGAAGGAGCGCGCCGAGCACATTATGTTGGTCGATCTGGGCCGCAATGACCTTGGGCGTGTATGCGAGTACGGTTCGGTAACTGTCGAAAGCCTTATGTTCGTCGAGCGCTATTCACACGTGATGCATCTGGTGTCCAGCCTGCGCGGTCAATTGCGCCCGGATGTCGATTGCTTCGACGCGCTGATGGCCTGTTTTCCGGCGGGGACGCTCTCTGGCGCGCCCAAGGTTCGTGCCATGCAAATCATCGACGAACTCGAGCCCACCCGACGTGGAATTTACGCGGGCGCGATCCTGTATTTGGACTTTTCCGGTAATCTGGATTCCTGCATTGCGCTCCGCACGCTGGTGGCCAAGGGTGGCCGTGCCTACATTCAGGCGGGCGGCGGAATCGTGGCAGATTCAAATCCTGAGCGCGAATATCAGGAGACGGTCAACAAGGCCCGCGCTCTGGTCTCGGCTCTTGAGATCGCGAATCGAGCAGATGTCGCTAGCCAGGCGGAATGAACGTCCGGCACGCACAGCGTCGATTGCGCTCGGGCGAATGAGTTGATGGCCTCGCCGTTTGCTGCTGAGCAGGCATCATGGAAGCGAGTAACTGAGCGGCACAGATGATTCTGCTTCTCGACAACTACGATTCCTTTACCTACAACCTGGCGCAGTACCTCGGTCAGATGGGACAGCAACTGGAAGTTCGCCGCAATGACCAGATCACGCTCGAAGAAGTGGAAGCGATGCGTCCTGAACGCATCGTTGTTTCCCCGGGGCCGTGCACGCCAAAAGAGGCAGGCATCAGCGTTTCCCTCATTCAGCGTTTCGCCGGCAAGATTCCGATTCTGGGCGTGTGCCTCGGCCACCAGGCGATTGGCGCGGCCTTCGGCGGGCGTGTGATCCGCGCGCCGAAATTGATGCACGGCAAAACCAGCGAAATTAGCCACGATAGCCGAACGATATTTCGCGGCCTGCCTCAGCCCTTCATTGCCACGCGCTACCATTCACTGATTGTCGAACGTAAAACCCTGCCGCGTGAACTGGAGATTTCCGCCGAGACTGAAGATCACACCATTATGGGTTTGCGCCACCGAAAACTGCGGGTCGAAGGCGTACAATTTCATCCGGAATCGGTACTTACGGGTGCGGGGTTTGATTTGCTGAAGAACTTTCTGGGCATCTAGCGAAATGTTTGTGGCTCAACTGCTGTTTATAATATTTTTCCTCTCGTTTCCGGCGGCCTGGTACCAGACCGTGTGTTTGGTATCGCAAGCACCCAAAACGCCCGCAACCAAGCAATCGCGGGCATATCTGGGATTTGACGCCAACGATTATCCCGGCGACGCTGCGCTGCCCGTGCTGAAACAGACTTTTGCCTTCGCAGGATTTTGGCTCAATCTGCCGCCCGGCGCAAAGTCCAATTCATGGACCGGGAAGCGAGCAGTCATTCTCCAAAATGGTTTCGGCTTTTTGGTACTTTTCAATGGCCGCACCGAGAGCCAGCTAAAGCCGCCTGCCGTGGCGGGTGAACTTGGCAACAGCGACGCGGAACTGGCCGTCCAATTGGCCGAACGGGAAGCGTTTCCTCTCCACACTGTGATTTTTCTCGATCAAGAAGAAGGCGGCCGGATGCTGCCCGTTCAGACCCAGTATCTTTCGGCCTGGATCGAGCGCGTCGATTCATCAGGGTACGCCGCCGGGGTTTACTGCTCAGGGATGAAAGCGAAGGAAGCAGGGGGTCAGTTCATCATCACTGCCGACGATATCCGCGATCACACCGATGCAAAATATTTCTTCGTGTACAACGATGCTTGTCCACCATCGTCTGGCTGTGTTTACTTGAAAAATCCGCCTGCGCCATCAGCAAGCGGTATCGCCTACGCCGCGATTTGGCAATTCGCGCAATCACCGCGACGGCGCGATTTTACAAAAAGTTGCAGTAGCACTTACAACCACGACGGGAACTGTTATCCGCCGCCGATCGCGGGCTCGAACGCCGCTGCCGCCCCGGTTTTTCTGGATCTCGACACGGCCACTTCCGCCGATCCTTCCAGCGGTCGCGATTAGGGTGAGTTGCACTGATCCGAGCCAGCAACGAGGTTTCCACTGGCAAAAGCTTTCTCAAGACGCGGACTGTTAATGCCCAATTCCCATTTGAGAAAAGGTCACCAATGCATCTAGCTTGGCGCGAGCCGCTCCTGAATCGATTGACTCTTTCGCGAGGCGCACACCATCCAGAAAATCCGTCGCGTGGTCTGCTGCCACCAGCGCCGCTGCTGAATTCGCCAATACGATTTCGCGATGCGGGCCATGCTCGTGGTACATCATCGAGCGTCCCAAAACTTTGTGAATGATTTCGGCATTGTGTTTTGCGTCGCCTCCGCGGAGCGCTTCAAGCGGGGCTCGGCGTAAACCAAAATCCTCCGGCACCACCGTGAAACTGCGAACCACGGCATCGCGAAGCTCAGCGACCGAGGTCTCGCCGCTGATTGAAATTTCATCCAATCCGTCCGCGCCGTGAACCACGAATGCGCGCAGTACTCCCAATGCGCCGAGGGCCCGTGCCACTGGTTCGGTGAGGCCGGCATCGTAGACGCCCACTACCTGCGCGGTGGCTCCGGCCGGATTGGTTAGCGGCCCAAGAAGATTGAATATTGTCCGCATTCGCAATTCGCGGCGGGCGCGAATCGCATAGCGTGTGGCCGAGTGCATCGCAGGCGCGTACAAAAATCCGATACCGATTTCCTCGATGGCTCGGGCCACTTGTTCCGGCGCGAGTTCGACCCTCAGTCCGAGCGCTTCCAGCACGTCCGCCGATCCGCAGCGCGAACTGGTTGCGCGGTTGCCATGTTTCGCCACTCGCACGCCAGCCCCTGCCACGACGAATGCGACCGCCGTTGAGACATTGAAAGTCCCGCGACCGTCGCCTCCGGTTCCGCAGGTGTCGACAATCACTTCGTCTGGACGCAGGGGACGGCTGCCGCCTGGCGGAAAAATGGGCGTCGCGTGGCGCCGCATAGCCCTCGCAAATCCGACCACTTCATCCACGGTTTCGCCCTTGATGCGCAATCCGACCAGAACAGCGGCGATCTGCTCCGAGCTGGCGCGGCCGGAGAGAATATCCTCCATCGCGGCCTCTGCTTCGGCCTGCGGCAGATCGCCGCCCGCGACGATTTTATTTAGCGCTTCTTCAATCATTTCGCTTTAGTTGAGTTCCAATTTCACGAGCTATGCGACTTCCTGCGAGGCCTTGCGTTTCCCCCGTCGCAGCAACTCGCCGTTACAATTCGGGCAGAAGTGCTTCCTCGGCGATGCGCAGCCCTCACAGAACGTGCATTCGTACGAGCATATGTACGCTTCTGCGTCCAACCCTAGCGACTGGCCGCACTTCTCGCATGGGGCTCTCATCTCGAGCACCATCGCAGCTCCTTGCTCGTCCGGCAGGTTCCCAGTAAACTAGGTCGCTTGCTTCGTCCTCAAATTTTAGCACTATTGCTCAAGGCGACCTTCAGGAAGCCGATGGAGTGGGTATGAAGATCCATGAATACCAGGCTAAAGCCATCCTTGCGAAATTTGGCGTTCCGGTTCCGCGCGGCGAGGTGGTGGTGAAGGAACAGGAAGCAAGCGCCGTGGCGGAACGGCTTGGAAGCAACGTGGTCGTGGTGAAAGCCCAAATTCATGCTGGCGGCCGAGGTAAAGGCGGCGGCGTCAAGATTGCAAAATCACCCAACGAAGCTGCATCTCTTGCTGGAAAAATTCTAGGCATGAAGCTGGTTACGCCGCAAACCGGTGAAGAAGGCCGCATTGTGCGTCGGTTGTTGATTGAAGAAGGTTTGGACATCAAACGTGAGCTTTACCTGGGCGTTCTGGTTGATCGCGCAATTGGCGCGCCCATTTTCATGGCCAGTGCCGCGGGCGGAATGGAAATCGAAGAAGTTGCAAAGGATCATCCCGACGCTATTCTGCGTGAAGTCATGCATCCCGCCACCGGATTCCAGCCGTACCAGGCGAGGAAGCTGGCCTTTGGACTGGGGCTAACGGCAGAACAAGTCAGCGTGGCAGTGCCATTTTTTCAGTCGTTATATCGGGCATTTATGGAGACCGACGCCTCCATGGTGGAGATCAATCCGTGCGTCGTGACGGCTGACGGCAAACTTGTCGCGCTCGATGCCAAAGTAACGTTTGATGACAATGCGCTCTATCGTCATCCTGAATTCAAGGATCTGCGCGATCTCGACGAAGAAACACCGCTCGAAGTGGAAGCTTCGAAATTCAAGTTGAATTACATCAAGCTGGATGGCGATATCGCTTGCATGGTGAACGGCGCCGGCCTGGCGATGGCGACCATGGACATCATTAAGTTGAGCGGCGGCAGTCCGGCCAATTTTCTGGATGTTGGCGGCGGCGCTTCGGAAGAGCAGGTGAAGAATGCATTTCGGATTCTGCTTAGCGATCCGAACGTCAGAGCCGTCTTTGTGAATATATTTGGCGGCATTCTTCGTTGCGATGTGCTTGCCAGCGGTGTGGTGAACGCCGCCAAGGAATTGAAATTCAAAATTCCGGTGGTCGTGCGCATGGAAGGCACCAATGTGCGGCAGGGAAAAGAAATCCTGCGGAACTCCGGGCTGAATTTCACAGTGGCCGAGGGGATGAAAGACGGCGCGGAAAAAGCGGTCGCGCTGGCGGGAAGATGAACAGAGGCGGGAGGCCGGCTTCCCGGGCGGCGAGGATCAACGCAACGGTGCTACACAATCTAGCGAAGGAGTGGCGGAAGATAGCGTGAGGTTTTTTCTGCTGTGCACTATTGCCTCACCTCTTCCTTAACCGCAATTATGAGTGTTCTGGTTGATAAAAGTACGCGGCTGATGGTGCAAGGCCTTACCGGCCGCGAAGGCAGTTTTCACGCGCAGCAGATGCTGGATTACGGCACGAAAGTTGTCGCTGGCGTGACACCGGGAAAGGGCGGCACGAAGCATCTCGGCGTGCCCGTCTTCCATACCGTTGCTGATGCGCTGAAGGCAACTGCGGCCAACGCTTCCGTGATTTTTGTTCCGCCTCCGTTTGCGGCTGACGCTATTTTGGAAGCGTTCGATGCGGACCTGCCGCTTGTGATTTGTATTACCGAAGGCGTTCCTATACTGGACATGGTTCGAGTAGCGGCTGCACTGAAAAATTCAAAGTCGCGCCTGATCGGCCCAAACTGTCCGGGGGTTATCTCGCCGGGTAAATGCAAAATCGGGATCATGCCTGGTTCGATCCACAAGCAGGGACATGTGGGCGTAGTCAGCCGCAGCGGAACTCTCACCTACGAAGCTGTCGATCAGCTGACTCGCCTGGGCATTGGACAATCGACATGTATAGGTATTGGCGGAGATCCGATTATCGGCACGACTTTTCTGGATTCCATCAAGCTATTCAATGAGGATCCGCACACAAGCGCAATTGTCATGATCGGCGAAATTGGCGGCAATGCCGAAGAAGCGGCCGCCGAATACATCAAGAAAAATGTCAAGAAGCCGGTCGTGGGCTTCATTGCCGGACAAACTGCGCCTCCGGGACGCCGTATGGGACACGCCGGCGCGATCATCAGCGGCGGGCAGGGAACAGCAGCGGAAAAGTACAAGGCCATGCGTGCTGCGGGCATTCACACGGTACAAAGTCCGGCGGAAATTGGCGATACCGTGGCCGCGGCTCTCGGCAGATCCAAATCGAAATCCAAGAGCGCCACAAAAAGGCCCGCGGGCAAAAAGAAGAGCCGGGCAAAGTCGAAAAAATAACTGCGAACGTGCGAGCAGGCTGTCCGCGAGTCAATATCCGAAAATTGGGAGAGAACCGAATGGCCGTGGAAAGAACTTTGGCAATCGTTAAGCCGGATGCAGTGGGCCGAGCGCTTACCGCCGACATCATCAGCCGCATCCACGCGGCGAAATTTCACATCCTAGCGATCAAGTCGCTTCGCCTGACCAAGAAACAGGCCGAAGGATTCTATGCGGTGCACCGAGAGCGTTCTTTTTTCGGGGAACTGACGGATTTCATGAGTTCTGGCAAGGCGGTTCTAATGGTGCTGGAAGCGGAAGGCGCCATTGCGAAATGGCGCGATACCATGGGCGCTACTGATCCCGCGAAAGCCGCGCCAGGCACAATCCGTAAGGAGCTTGGCGAAAGCATTCAATGCAATTGCACCCACGGCTCGGATGCTAAAGACACAGCTGCATTTGAGATCGGCTACTTTTTCGCGGGCTACGAACTCGTTTAGGACGGGGCAAAGACCGCGCGCAGCTGCAGCAATGGAGTAGAATCGCCAGAGCGCCCCTGTTTTGCCATGGATCCGCTGCGCGAGCTCGGCAAGGTACTTCTAATTCTGGGGGTTGTACTGGCCTGCTGCGGTGCATTTCTCTTGCTCGGTGCTAGATTGCCCCTCCGCCTCGGACGTCTTCCTGGCGATATCGTCTATCAGGGACGCAACTCCACTTTTTATTTTCCGCTGATGACGTGCATCGTTGTGAGCCTGGTGCTGACACTATTGTTTTGGATCGTGAATTTGTTCCGCCGTTGATGTTATGAGCCAAGCGTCGCTTTTTAATCTGATGCCGGAACGCCGTACCTGGAAAGTCAGCGAGCTGACCGCGCGTATCCGGGACATGCTGGAATCTGCCATGCCCGACGTGTGGGTGGAAGGCGAAGTTTCCAACTGTCATGCGGTGCAATCCGGCCATTGCTACTTCACCCTCAAGGATGCCAGGGCGCAGATTCGCTGCGTGTGTTTCAAGGATCAGATGCGCGGCATAAAATTCAAGCCCGAGGATGGGTTGCATATTACCGTGCGGGGCTCGGTGAGCGTCTATGAAGCGCGCGGCGAATATCAGATTTACGTAACGAATATCGAGCCAGTTGGCTTAGGCGCACTGCAGCTGGCCTTCGAGCAGCTGAAAAAAAAGCTGCAAGAAGAAGGACTTTTCGACCAAGCGCGGAAGAAACCGCTTCCGATTTTGCCGCGATGCATTGGCGTGGTTACGTCACCCACTGGCGCAGCGATACGCGATATCTTGCGCGTATTGAAACGGCGATTCCCGAACGCGCACCTTAGCCTGTATCCGGTAAAGGTACAGGGGCCGGGTGCCGCCATGGAAATAGTCCAAGGCCTGCAATATTTCAATCGCACTAGAAGCGTTGACGTGCTGATTCTTGCGCGGGGTGGTGGCTCGTTAGAGGATTTGTGGGCGTTCAACGAGGAAATCCTTGCGCGCGCGATCTTCGCCTCGCTGATTCCCGTGATTAGCGGCGTGGGCCACGAAAGTGATTTCACCATTGCCGATTTTGTGGCGGACTTGCGGGCACCCACTCCCTCAGCGGCTGCGGAAATTGTGGTGAAGTCACGGCAGGAATTCGAGAAGCACATAGCCGATCATCAGCGCCACTTGATTCAGCAGATGCAATACCGGTTTTCGCAGTGGCGGCATCGCGTGCGGGATTTGCAAGCGCATCGCGGATTCAGGCAGTTGGAACGCATGTTGCGCGGGCGGCGGCAGCAGCTGGACGAAATGTCCAGCTCGCTTGCGATTGGCTTGCGGCTGCGCTTGGCCATGGCGCGGCAGCGTTTGACTGAGGCGAACGCGCATATCGCATCGTTTGACCTGCGCGGCCGTGCGGCAGTTCTGCGCCGGCGCAGCGAACAGCAGCGCGCAACTTTGAGCGCCGAACTTGACCGTGTGCTGGCCCGCAAACAGCGTCGCTTGAGCATCGTTCAGGTGCATCTAGCGGGCCTCGATTTGCGCGGACGGGTTGGGAGCCTGCGCCATCGATGGGAGCGTGATAGAGCGGACCTCGGAGTGGCGATCGACCGCGTGCTGATGGCGAAGCAGCGGAGGATGGAAAGCGCGGGGACGCAACTTAAAGAGTTGAGCCCCTTGCGAATTCTGGACCGCGGCTATTCGATTGCGTACGATGCATCCAGGAAGGTGCTGCGATCGCCCGAGCAGGTCGCGCTCGGCCAGGACATTTCTGTGCGATTAGCGTGGGGCGAATTAGGCGCTACTGTCCGCACTAAGAAGAAGTCAGAGCAATAGACTATTCTTCGTCCACGGAGCCGCCGGCGACTTTCAAAACTGCTAGGAACGCTTCTTGTGGGATGTCCACGCGGCCTACGCGCTTCATGCGTTTTTTGCCTTCTTTTTGCTTTTCGAGGAGCTTGCGCTTGCGGGAGATGTCGCCCCCGTAGCACTTAGCGATTACGTTCTTGCGAATCGCGCTGATGGTCTCGCGGGCGATTACCCGGCTACCTATGGCGGCCTGCACGGCGATCTCAAACATCTGGCGCGGGATCAGCTTCCTCAGACGCGAAACCAGTTCGCGTCCGCGCTCGTAGGATTGCTCCCGATGGCAAATGACGGTTAGCGCGTCGACTGGCTCGCCTCCTACCAGGACGTCCAGTTTAACCAGGTCGGATTCGCGGTAGCCTGATAAATGGTAGTCGAGCGAAGCGTAGCCCCGCGAAACGCTCTTTAGCCGGTCGTAAAAATCGAGAACGATTTCGTTCAACGGCATTTCGTAGGTCAGCATAATGCGCGTAGGCGAAAGGTATTCGAATTTCTTTTGTGCACCGCGCTTTTCTTCGCACAATTGCAGCACGCCGCCCACCGATTCTTCCGAAGTAATGATCATGGCGGTCAAAATCGGCTCTTCGATTTTCTGAATCGAAGCTGGCGCTGGAAATTTCGTTGGGTTGTCGACCTCTGTCACTTCGTTCGCCGTCGTGGTAATGCGATATTGCACGCTCGGGGCTGTGGTAATCAGGCCCATGTTGAATTCGCGCTCGAGGCGTTCCTGCACAATCTCCATGTGCAAGAGTCCCAGAAATCCGCAACGAAAACCGAACCCGAGCGCGACGGAATTTTCCGGCTCGTAGAAGAATGCTGCGTCATTGAGCTGCAATTTTCCCAGTGCATCGCGCAGCATTTCGTAGTCACTGGCGTTCACCGGGAAAAGTCCAGCGAAGACCATCGGCTTGATGGCTTCAAAACCGGGTAATGGCGGGGCGGGATGGCCATCTTCGACAACGGTGTCTCCTACGCGCGCGTCGGCTACGCGCTTAATATTGGCGATGATGAATCCCACATCCCCGGCCGCTAGTTCGTCTAGCACTATGGGCTTCGGTGTGAGGACGCCCAGATTTTCGACTTCGTAGGTTTCGTTGCTCGACGTGAGCCGAATCTTCATGTGCGGCGTGATGCGTCCCTCCATCACCCGGACCAGCACCACCGCACCGCGGTAGGAATCGAACCAGGAATCGAAAATGAGCGCGCGAAGTGGGGCGTCTGTCGAGCCCCTGGGCGGGGGAATCAGCCGCACAATTGCTTCGAGAACTTCGTCAACACCCAAACCACTTTTCGCACTGATGGGAAGTGCTTCGTCGGCCGGAATCGCCAGCACGTTCTCGATTTGCTCTTTGGCGTAATCGATCCGCGCAGCGGGCAGATCTATTTTATTGATGACCGGAATGATCGTGAGGTTATGCCGTGAAGCCAGAAACGCGTTGGCCACCGTCTGTGCTTCCACGCCTTGGCTGGCGTCCACGACCAACAGCGCCCCTTCGCAGGCGGAGAGCGCGCGCGACACTTCGTAGGAAAAGTCCACGTGGCCGGGGGTGTCGATGAGATTGAGCCGGTATTCGTGGCCATCACCTGCGCGGTAATGCAAGCGAATGCTTTTGGCTTTAATGGTGATCCCGCGCTCGCGCTCGAGATCCATGGAGTCGAGCACCTGCGAATGCATTTCGCGCTGGCTGAGCGCGCCGGTAAGCTCTAGCAGGCGGTCGGCCAGCGTGGATTTGCCGTGGTCGATGTGCGCGATGATGCAAAAATTGCGGATGTACTGCGGGTCCATGGCTCTCTGTTTGCGCGTTCTACGGCCGCGACTCGCGGATTTTCCAAATCTGGCTGCTTGGCATTCAAGCGATGTTGGCCAAGCGGGGCGCCAGCAAGCGAGCGCCCCTCGACCTGACTCACGCCGCCGGGCCGAGCCGCTCAACTCCGGCTTTGGCGGCTTAGGTATTCGAACTTGTTGCCCGGCCGGGACGCTGCAAGTTGCGCCGCTAGGCCAGACTCCCGGCGTGTCTCAAGGTTGCCGTCGCTGCTTTCAAACTGTCGAGTTTGCCACACAAACGACAGAAAATCGAAATTTGAAATCGGAAAGCTGCATCACGACCGGCGGGTCACTGACTATCGCCCACGGTCACCGCCATTCTTTGGTGCGGTGTCCTAGTTGAGGGTGTTGCCGAAACCGGCCTAGCAAGCCGCGCCCCAGGGGCGGCCTGGCGTGTTTACCATCTGCGGCATTCCGCCCTGAGTGCTTCGGTAACTGCGACGGGGGGTTACAGGCAGTCATGGATTGAATGGCGAAGGGGGATATCGTAGGCTGTAGCCGGTTTTTGGGGGGTACACGACGATGCGCTGACATGGGCGGGTTACGTCGGTGCTGGCCAAGGGACACGAAGGCAAAACTGCGCGAGGAACCTAAAGAACCGCACTTTGACGATAGAGCGAGCATAAGCGCCGGGAGCAGATTCTGGGCAAAGCGTCGAAATTGCTGCTCAATCGTGTGAACTACGGAGGCTGGAGGCAATCCGGAGATGCCTGCTGAGTTGAGCACACTTTTCCCAACCACTGTGCCGGAGAAGTCGAAGCTGCCTAAGCTGATCGGCTATGGCTTGGCAATCGCTTCCCTCATCTGGGTTCTGCACGATTTCCACATCGTGCAGGCGATGCGTGAGCTATCGAATGTCGATTGGAAGTGGGTGCTGATCGGAATGGGGTTCGATGTGATCAGCTATGGTGTCCAGGCGTTGCGTTGGAAGCTGCTACTGAGCCCGTTTGGCAAGGTGAAATTAACCCACGCAATCCGTGCGGTGTATGCAGGACTGTTTGCCAATCTGGTATTTCCCTTGCGGCCGGGCGAACTGCTGCGTTGTTACTTGATTTCGGACTCTGAAAACATAGGGATTGGGAAGGTGTTGGGATCGATGGGTGTCGAACGCCTCGTGGACCTCGTAATTGCAACGGCCTCTCTGGCAGTAGTTTCACTGCTTGTCGATCTGCCGCGCAAATTCAGACGTGTGGCGGATACCCTGGGGATCGTTACCCTGGTTTTGCTGGCTATTGTGGTAATCGTGATTTATGTGCTCGAAGTGAAACTTTCGCAGGATCCGAAGTTTGCGATGGGACCGCGGCGCTTACCGGGAAAGTTGATGGGAGCCCTGTTGGGTCTGCACGCGATGGGTACTGCGCCAAGCTTTTACTCCGCAGTTCTGGCATCGCTTTTGATGCCAGCCTGCCAGGTGATGGGACTCTGGGCGATGATGCAGGCATACGGCTTGCGAGTTACCATTTCTAGCGGCGATTGTGGTGCTTCTGGTGATTAACCTGGGGGTGTCGCTGCCCAATGCGCCGGCGAATGTGGGGTCGTATCAGTTCTTCTGTGTGTTGGGATTGAGCGTGTTTCAAGTGGAGAAGACCACCGCGACGAATTTTTCGTTTTTTGCGTTCCTGGCACTGACGATACCGTTCATATTTTTGGGCTTTGCAGGACTGGTGCGAAGCGGATTGTCCTTGAAATCGATGCGCGAAAAGGTCAAAGGCTTGCCAAACCAGGCTTGCGCGCAGTCGCAGGCACGAGCATAGTCCTCCTTCGACGCGGCCTCATCCCGTGAGCCCTCGCTTCAGAACTGTTCACTTGGCCGCGGCCGGTTACCTCTTTTTATCGCTTATCTAGGCACTGCGCCGCGATTTCGTTTTGAGACCAGTTTGGCGTCCGGTATATAGTGAAGGTTTGACTGCGCGAAAATCAGAATCGACAATGGGAATGACCCTAAGCCGCCGGACTTTTCATTTCCTGCTGATTGCGCTCATGCCACATGGCTCAACAAGACATTAACAAACATCTCGAACGGGCGCGGAAGTACCTCGACAAGAATAAGCTGCGCGACGCCGCGGTTGAGTACCAAGCGGTCTTCGATCAATCGGCCTCGAATCAGGAAGCGCTGCAGGCGCTTGCTGATATCTATACGCGCCTAAACGAGCCTTCGCGCGCAGCTCTTTATTACGGACTGCAATTCGATCGCCTGGTGGAGGCCGGTGACGGTACCAAGGCCACCGCCGTCTTCGTCCGGTTCCTCCGTTCCTTTCCCCAGCCAGCCGACCGTTTGACGCGCTACGCGACCGTGCTGCAGAAGCAAAATCGCGCCGCGGAAGCTATCGAACAATTTGGAATTGCTGCGGCCCTTTATGGCAAAGAGCAGCGTGATATCGAAGCACTGGGCGTGCTACGAAAGCATGGTCACGCTCGATTCGGAAAATCCGCAGCGGCATATTGTGCTGGCTGAGCACGCAGCCCAGCTTAAACACGCGGACCTGGCCACAAAAAGCTATCTCCGGGCCGCGCAATTGACGTTGGCAGCGGGGGCGCTTGACGAAGCCCTGGAATATTTCGGGCGAGCGAATCAGCTTTCGCCCCAGGACCGAATTGGAGCGCTGCTTTACGCGGAAGCGAAGGTCAGGAAAGGAGATTCCGAAGGCGCTGTGGCGCTGCTCGAGCCGCTGGCGGGGGCAGAGACGAGTACATCGTACCTGGCGCTCGATGGCGAGGCGTTATTGCGCACAGGCAGGCTGGATCCGGCTCGAGAAATTTTCGAGAAATATTACCAACAGAAGCCTGAAGGATTCACCAAGCTTTTTGAATTGGCTTCGGCCTATATAGGATCTGGCCGCGAGCCTAAAGCCGTAGCCCTGCTGCAACAAACAAAAGAAACAATGCGAGGCCTGCGTAAGGAAGCGGAATTGACATCGAATTTCGAGCGCCTGGCCGCAACCTATCCTTCCTCGCTTCCAGTCGCTGAAGTTGTGGCTAAACTATATGAGGAATTAAATCGCGAAACGAAATATTTCGACGCGCTGGTGAAATTGTTTGATTTGTATCTCGCCGCGAATCGATTGAAGGAGGCTTGCGACTCGCTCGACCGGCTTGTGGATATCGACCCCTACGATTATCGCAACCACGAGCGGATTTCACAGCTTGAAGGAAAAGTCGATCCCGGCTTCTTACAAAACATCATGCGCGCGCGGCGAAAGCGGCAACTGTTTCGACGCGCACGGATGGTTTTACCGGGGCGGGCAGAGAGCCGTCGCAAGGCTCCGCATCGATACCAGAGGAAGTCCGGGCGCAGCATGCGCTCGAAGACCTGGTGGTCCAGGTGGAAATTTTCCTGCAATACTCACTGCAGAGTAAGGCCCTCGAACGTCTGGAGCGCATCGCCGAGCTTTTCCCCGGGGAAGAAGACAGAAACGAAAGGTTACGCGCACTCTACGAACGGGCAAATTGGTGGCCCAAGGGTACCGGTTATAAGCGCTCATCGAAAGCAGTGGCCCCTGCTCCAGCCTCAGAAGCGCCTCCTCCTACGCCGGCACAACAACTCGAGTCCTATTCGTCGGGTGCAGCTCCGGCGCAAGGGCCGACTGCGGCGGAAACGCATCGCGACTTGGCAGCGATTGCAGAAATTAATCGATTGATGTACCGGCAGCCTACACCGCGCGAGGTGTTGATCAGCACGGCGGCGGAGGTGGGAAAACATCTTCACGCCAATCGCTGCCTGGTGGTGGTTGGGGCGCCAGGCGAAGGCGCGCAATCGACGGCGGAATATTTCGCACCTGGATTTTCCGGAGTGGGTGTGGCAAAGATTCTGAGCATCGTAGGAATCGTATCTACGGTCGCGCCGGACTCGCTGGGCGGTGTGGAATTGCAGGCGTCCACATTGCCCGAACTGCGCGAGTTGGGAATTGAATCCGGTCTGGGAGTGATATTGACGGACAAGGAAACGCAAGCGCCTTCCGGCACTTTGCTGATTGGCGATGTGAGAGCTAGAAAATGGAAGCCGAACGAAGCCATTTTCTCCAAGCGGTCGGCGATCAACTTGTGCTTTCCGTGAATCACACCAAGTTGCGCTCGCTGGTGCGGTCTCTGGCCGTGGCGGACGAGAAAACGGGCTTGCTCAGCCGCGGAGCCTACATTGATTGCCTGCTGATGGAATCTAACCGCGCGCGCGCGCAAAATACGCCGATTTCTCTGGTTCTAGTGCAGGTCGACCGCGGCGGTGAGTTTTTACGCCAACATGGGGATGCAGCGCTCGACCATTACATGGAGCAATTGTCGCGAGGACTTTCAGCCGGGATACGACAAACCGATGTCGCCGTGAAATACACGGCGTGGTCGCTGGTGTTTATTCTCCCGGACACGCCGCTCGATAGTGCGCGTGCACTCGCGGAGAAGTTGCGGCAATTGGCAGCCTCGGTGCGTCCTTCGCGCGGAGATGCTGAGCTGACCACCAGCGCGGTTGTGGCCAAGCCTCTTCGTCCTGGCGATGAGACCGAAGACCGAGTGACCGAGTGGATCAACCGTGCGGACGCGGGATTGGAAGAGGCGCGGCAACAGGGCGGCAACGTTCTGGTCGAGCTCTCCACGCCTTGACCGGGCGTAACCTGTCACTGCCATCTACCCTTTCGGTCGATTCAAAACCTTCTCAGGCGTTGCATCGTGATCAGCCCTAGCCTGTTGTTTTGTCATTAAGCTGCGGCACGCACCACGCCATGGGCGTCTTTTCGGTAACATACCAGTGGTAATATCCCAGAACCTTATGAAAGGAAATATGGCCTACTCTAATTTGCTGTTTGAAGCGAAAGATCAGATTGCGCGGCTCACAATCAATCGGCCGCAAGTATTGAATGCGCTGAATCGCAAAACTCTGGACGAATTGGATGATTGCCTTAAAGCCGTCCGAGAGAATGCCACAGTGCGAGTATTGATTGTGACCGGCGCTGGAGAAAAGGCATTCGTTGCCGGCGCGGATATAAACGAGCTGGCGCAGCAAACTCCGCTGAGCGGCCAGGAGTTTACCGTACACGGCCAGGGGATTATTCACCGGTTGGAGACACTTGGGAAACCTTCGATTGCCGCAATTAATGGATTTGCCCTGGGCGGAGGGTGCGAATTAGCCTTGGCGTGCACCATTCGTATTGCCAGCCGCAATGCCAAACTTGGCCAGCCGGAAGTGAAGTTGGGAATCATACCCGGACTGGCGGTTCTCAGCGCCTGCCTCGGCTGTGCGGAAAAGCAGTGGCGCACGAACTGATTTTGACCGGCGATATGATCTCTGCGGATGAGGCGCTGCGCATTGGACTGGTGAATCGCGTCGTGGAAGCGGCGGAATTGCTGCCTGCGGCAGAATCGATCGCCAAGAAAATCATCGCGAACGCGCCACTCGCCGTGCAATATGCGATGGAAGCCGTGGAGCGCGGAATAGAGATGCCGCAAGAAGAAGGACTGTATCTGGAGGCTACACTTTTTGGATTGAGCTGCGCGACGCAGGACATGCGCGAAGGTACGCGCGCGTTTATTGAAAAACGTCCTGCGAAATTCGAGGGCCGCTGAGGCATGGCTGAAAAATTGAAGCCGACAATCGTACGCGGGGAATTGAATGCGTCGGGGTTGCGAATCGGGATTGTAGTGAGCCAATTCAATAGCTTTATCACGGATCGGCTGCTGGCGGGAGCACTCGAGGGCTTAGCCCAATGTGGCGCTGACGAAAAGCAAATTCAGATCGTGCACGTCCCCGGATCTTTCGAACTGCCCATCACCGCGAAAAAACTGGCGCAAACCGGACGTTTCGATTCCGTTATTTGCATCGGGTGTATTTTGCGCGGCGAAACCGCACACTATGATGTGGTGGTTTCGGAAACGGCGCGCGGCGTTCAACTGGCCCAGCTCGATACCGGAATACCCCTAATTTTTTGCGTGCTGACCTGCGACACTCTGGAGCAGGCCATCGATCGTGCAGGATTGAAATCCGGCAACAAGGGCTATCAGGCAGGACTGGGCGCTGTAGAGATGGGACAATTGGTGCGCAAGATAGTGAAGAGTCCCAGCGCGGCGTCTGCTGCGCGAAAGGCCGGGCGCCGGTAGTATGACGTTGCGCCACAAATCACGTGAGTTCGCACTGCAAATGCTTTTTGAGTGGGATATGACGCGGCGAAAACCTGGTTTGGTAGAACAGCATTTCTGGAAGCTGGCGCGCGCGGCGGAATCGACCCGGAAATTCGCGAATCAATTATTCGAAGGCGCCGTGGCGGAAATTGACGCAAGCGATAAGGTCGTAGGGAAACTTTCTGAGAATTGGCGGCTCGAGCGCTTGGCGGCGGTCGACCGGAGCATCTTGCGGCTGGCGATTTATGAATTGCGGTTCGGAACCGCGCCGGCCAAAGTTGTGATGGATGAAGCGCTCGAGCTGGCTAAGAAATTTTCGTCTGCAGAGTCACCGTCATTTTTGAATGGCATTTTGGATGCGGCTTACAAATCCATCGAAGCTTGATCCGGCAGAGGCAGCACGCGGCGCCGTCCTCAAAGGCAAACAACGAAGCGAGCCATGTAGGCCAGCCTACGCTTCGATCTGGCCTTCGAGGATGCGGACTGCCGAACCGCTTACTTTTTGGAGTCAACTTGCCTCGCTCTTCGCCAACCTCTACCTGAATTTCGCTGCGGCGGCCGATCTCTACTCCTTGCGTGATCCGCAAAGTTTCAGATGGCTTTAATTGGCCGTGATGCACCAGATACGCGCCTAGTGAACCTCCGGCGGAACCTGTGGCTGGATCTTCCATGATTCCCCAGGGAAGCATGCCGCGGGCAAAGGCGCGTCCCCGTCCCGCCAGCGCAAAGCAGTAAGCCATGGTGCCGTGCGGCGAAATCAATTGCGCCAGGGCGCGCAAGTTCATCTTTATTTTTCCGAGCGCCGTGCGCCTGATCGGCACCATCAGGTTTGGAATTCCGGTGGAAGTGAACTCCAAGGGAAGCGATGGCTCCAAATCGCTGGGCTTGAGGCCTAAAGCCGCAGCCAATGCTGCCCGCGTGAAAGTCGCACGAGAGAAACGCGCCGGCTTTTGCGTCATTGTCACGCGAAGCGGGCGACCGTCATGAAACGTGAATTCCACGGGAAGGATTCCCGCTCCGGTTTGCTGCAGAATGTGCACGCTGCCTTCGGACGCGGGAACCACGCCAAGTTCTGCGAGCAGGAACCATGTGCCGATCACCGGATGACCGGCGAGAGGCAACTCCTGAGTTGTCGTGAAGATGCGCAGCCGCGCGAGTGCCCGATTATTGGTGGGGCGCTGGATGAATACCGTTTCAGAAAGATTCATTTCGCGCGCAATCGATTGCATTTTGGCGGTGGAAAGTCCATCGCCGTCGGTGACGACTGCGAGCGGGTTTCCGGCGAAGGGCTTGGTGGTGAAAACGTCAAGCGTATAGAGTCGGCGTTTCATGCGGTAGCTTCCTTGGCGGCTCAGCCTCGAAGAATGGAGCCAGCTATAGACGCTCGAGTTCTACCAGCGTCCGCTGGTTGCGCACATTTCCTGTATTAAGCGTTGTTTTGGGCTCGAGCAGAACGACTTGGACTTCTTCGTCAGCGACTGGCATATGCTCGACCCCTTTGGGGACGATGATAAATTCTCCCGGCAGGACATCGACGTCGCGGTCGCGAAATCGCATTCGCAAGCGGCCCTGGATGACCCAAAGAGCTCGTCTTCGTTATCGTGGTGGTGCCATACAAATTCGCCACTGAATTTGACCACCTTTACGTACGAATCGTTCAGTTCTCCAACGATTTTCGGGCTCCAAGGTTCTTTGACTTTGCAAAGCTTTTCATTCACATTGATCACTTCCATTCCGTCCTCCTTTGGGTAAGAAGTCCTGAACGCGAATCAAAGCGCCCACCCCTGGCCGGCAAGTGTCGCGCCTATGGCGATAAACTGCGCGCCAATCTTGTTATTTCATCTAGGACACGGCGCGTGGTGTCTGGCTTGGTGGTCTCGGAATAAATTCGCAACATGCGTTCGGTGCCTGAAGCACGCACCATGGCCCAACCGGTTTCTGCTAAATAGATCTTAATGCCGTCGGTATTTTCCCGGCGCGTGATCGGCCAGTCCAGGAAGTTTTTGAGTCCGGGATCTGCGAAATACTGTAGAGCCTTTTCTTTCTGGCCATTTTTCAAGTTGAGATCCACCCGGCCGTAATGATGCTCGCCAAATTCGGCATGCAACAAGGCGACCAGCTCGCCCAGCGATTTGCCCTGCCAGGCCATAACTTCGGCAAGAAGCAGCGCAGTTACCGTCGCATCACGCTCCGGCAAATGGAGTTTTGCCCGATCCCGCCACTTTCTTCACCACCGAGCAGAACGTCGCTTTCGAGCATACGATCGCAAACGTACTTGAAGCCGACGGGTGTTTCCCAGACTTTACGTCCAAAATTCGCGGCAATCTTGTCGATCAGCTTGGTAGTAGAAAAGGTCTTTACTACCTCCCCGGAAAGGTTGCGGGTCCCCGCCAGGTGCCAAAGCAAAATGGCAAAAATCTGATGCGGCGTGATAAATGTGCCGTCGCGATCGATAGCACCGATGCGGTCGGCATCACCATCGAGTGCAAAGCCCGCGTCATAGGGGCCCTTTAGCACAGCCTGGCGAAGCAGTTCAATGTGCGGCGGGATCGGCTCGGGATTGACGCCGCCAAAAAGAGGGTCGCGCGTGCCCCGTACCTCCTCGCATGCGATTTGATTGCGACGGAATAAATCGCGCAGAAGTCCGCGTCCGGCACCATGCATGGGATCAAGGACAAAACGAAATTTTGCAGCGCGCAGTCGGTCCCAGTCCACTAGCGCGTTTAAGTTTTCAAGATACGGGGTACGGATGTCGAGCGATTGAATCAGGTCCCTGCGCGGCGGCAGCGGAGAAGTGTCATCGCGAAGAACTCTGGCAAGCTCGGATTCAATTTGCGCGACGATCGCTGGTGAAGCCGAGCTGCCGTAGCTGGCTTTGTATTTTACGCCGTTCCAGGGATAGGGGTTGTGGCTGGCGGTAATCTGGATGCCACCTGCGGCGCCTCGAAGTTTCACGAGGAGCGAAAGTGCGGGTGTGGGCGCGGCGTCGGTCGCGAGCGCAACTGGAATTCCCGCGGAGGAAAGTTCCTCGGCGGCCACTCGTGCGAAGTGTTCGGAGCCGAACCGGGTGTCGTAGCCTACCAGTATGCCGGCATCAGGTTTCTCAGCGCGCAGCGCATAGCGGGCAATAGCCTTCGCAACCTTCCGGACATTTTCGAAAGTAAAATCCTGGGCGATGATACCGCGCCAACCGTCGGTGCCAAATACGATGGTGTTCACGGTAGAAAGTATAAGCGATGCATTTTCGGCTGGGAAGACAAGTTGCGACATTCAAGTGAGCTGCGGCAAGCGCCAAATTGGGGCAATCGGGTGTACCGGCTCTCGCCGATCCGTCCGGAAATACCGCATAGAAACCGCCAGGCGCTTGCCATTAGATTAGCTTGTGCAGTTTGCGCTGCTCGAGCCACTTCACAATTTTGCCGACATCCTGGGAACGGTCGCGCGGACAGATGAGGATAGCGTCTTCGGTTTCAACCAACACAAGATCATTGACGCCAATGGCGGCAATGAATTTCTTCGGGCTCCAGAAATAGTTACCAGTTGAATCCAGCGCAAACAGGGGGCTCGCGGACACGTTTGCGCCAGGTTTGGCAGCCAATAAATCGAAGACCGCTTGCCAGGAACCGATGTCGCTCCAGCCAACTTTGGCCGGAATCACATACACGGATGGATTCCGCCTGTCGTGAGCGGCTGGTTCCATGATGGCGTAATCGACAGAAATATTCTCAAGGCCTGAGTAAATTCGCCGCAGTGTGGACCCATACCGTCGAGTTCCGATCGTTTTGGCCAGTTCCGAAAGCGCGGAGTGAGTCGCGGGAAGAAATCGCCCCAGATTTTCCAGGTACGTAGATGCCCGCCAGAAGAATAGTCCGGCGTTCCAGTAATAGTTCCCGGATGCCAGGTAGCGGCGCGCCACGTGGAATGCAGGTTTCTCGGTGAAGTGACGCACGGGATACGCAGCGGCTACACGGGTGCGCGCGCCTCTATGGCCGGCTTCGATGTAGCCGTAGCCGGTTTCGGGGCGTGTGGGCGGAATTCCAAAAACCACCAGGTTGCCGGGTGTGCGCGCCAGATCAACGGCAGCGCGGGCCAAGCTTCGATACCGTGCACCGTCAGCGACGTGGCTATCTGACGGCAGTACCGCCATCAAGGCGTCGCCATGTGCATAGATCAGATGAATCGCAGCAAGACCAATGGCAGCGGCGGTATTGCGGCCGATGGGTTCAGCCAGGATATGCGCAGCGGGAACTCCCTGAAGCTGGCGTCGAACTGCAGCGCTCTGCTCAACGTTCGTTACTACCCAGAAATTGCGCAGCGAAATAAGCGGCTCAAGGCGCGAGACCGTCTGCCGCAGCATACTCTGCTTGCCGGTGATGTTGAGAAGCTGTTTCGGGGCGCGCATTCGGCTGCGCGGCCAGAATCGCGTGCCTCGCCCTCCTGCGAGCAGTACGGCGCAGACAGGAAGCGATGTCCGGTTCTTGGTCACGGATATACCAGGCGAGACCATTCGGATTCAGAGACGCCTTGATCAGCGAGATTGCGGACAAATTCGTCAATGTGAACGGGAACGTAGGTCCGTAGAAGGGAGGTGCGCGCCTCAGGGACTAATTGATACGCGCCGAGCGCCGCGGGCATCAGCCAAGTCTGCGCGGAGGCATATTCGATCGAGGTGCCATCCCACCCAATCGAACCGCGACCTTCCAGGATGACCAGCAAATCGAAATGCCCAGGTGAGGTTGCGGCTGCGATCCGTTGGGCGAATTCCCATTTTTCGGTGGCGAAATATCGGCAGGCGACAAAAAACGTCTTGGTGGGGGTGCCGCGTTCAATGCGCACGGGTGCTAGTTTCCCGCCGGTCTGCTCGCCGAAATGAATCACCTCTAGCGCTTTATCGATGTGCAGATCGCGCAATTTGCCCTGGGCATCGCGCCGGTCGTAGTCGTATACACGATAGGTGATATCCGAGTTCTGCTGAATTTCACAAAGCGTGAGGCCCGGGCCAATCGTGTGTGCCGTTCCCGCGGGGACAAAAATCGCTTCACCTGCGCGCAACGGAATATGTTCCAGGCAGTCTTCGGAGGTGCCGTTCACAATTGCCTGCTTGAATATTTCGGCGGTGACAGTTGGGTTTAGTCCGACTAAAACCTCGGCGCCCTCGCGGGCACGAACTGCGTACCACATTTCGGTCTTGCCCTGTCCTCCTGCTGAGCGTTCATTCCGTGAAGCGTAATCATCGTTGGGATGAACCTGCAGGGAAAGCTTTTGCTCTGCAAAAATGAATTTTACAAGCAGCGGGAAAGCGGCGTCGCGATCAGCGTGCGTTCCAGCCCAGTCGGTTGGCATGTTGCGCCAAACTTCTCCCAACTTTTTTCCCGCGAACGGACCTGAAGCGAACAGACATTCGCTGCCAGTCATCCAGGCCTCGCCCAAGGGCTCGGCCAAATTTGATTTCTCAGGGAAAAGAGGTGCAAGCGAAAGTGAACCCCAGGGGCGCGGGCTAAAAGTCGGCTCCAAGCGCGCTGGTGATAATGGCACGTTCGAGACGGTCACTTGGCGGCAGAGAAGAAGCGCTGGAGCCGGCGCAAGCCCTCATCGATGCGTTCGATCGAAGTGGCGTACGACAGGCGCAAGTATCCGGGGGCGCCGAAGGCTTCGCCCGGAGTCACCGCGACGTGTTCACGCTCGAGAAGCTGCCTAGCTACCGCGCTAGTGTCCGGCATTTGGGGATTCAAATGAGCCGAAACGTTGGGGAACAGGTAGAACGCGCCCATCGGCGGAATGCAGGTCACGCCGTGGATCGCACGCAGACCGGCAAGAAAATGTTCGCGACGCTTGGCGTACTCGGCGAGCATTTCAGTGACCGAGTCCATCGGCCCGCGCATCGCTTCGAGGCCAGCATATTGAATGATGGACGTTGGATTGGAAGTGGATTGGCTTTGCAACTTGGCGATAGCGTCCACTAACGGTTTGGGCGCAAGGATGTAGCCAAGGCGCAATCCTGTCATTGCGAACGTTTTCGAAAACGATCCGGCGATAATCAGGTGGTTTTTCGGTCCGGGGATGCTCGCGGCAGAAAATGGTTTGGCGTCCTTGAAAACGAAGTGCGAGTAGCATTCGTCCGATAACAACCAGATATTGCGGCGATTGCAAAGATCCTGCAACCGCGCGAATTCGCTCGGAGTTATCACCGATCCCGTAGGATTGTTTGGAGAATTTGCGATCACGATTTTCGTTCTGGGTGTAATCGCTCGTTCCACTTCGGAGGCGCGCAGGATGAAAGAGTCGTTCGGGAGCGTCTCTACAAAAACAGGGTTCCCGCCTGCATATTTCACCATGTCGGGATAACTGACCCAGTAGGGAGTGCCTATGATTACTTCGTCGCCGGAATTGATCAGCGAGCAGATGGCATTGAAGATTGCATGCTTGCCCCCGACCGTCACAACACATTCCGAAGGCTGATAAGACGACTCCAGTTGCGCTTTGTGCCAATCGCAAATGGACTGACGCAGCGGAGCTATTCCTGCCACGGGCGTGTACTTGGTTCGATTTTCTTCCAGCGCCTTGACCACGGCGCGCTTGATGTGCTCCGGAGTCGGGAAGTCTGGCTCGCCTGGCCCGAAGTCCGCGACGTCAATTCCCTGAGCTTTCAGTTTTTCGGCTTCCTGCAGCACCACCATCGTGGGCGAAACATCGATGCGGTTGACGCGACCGGCGAGTTGAAATGTCTGTTCGTTTTTTCTTTCTGTGGCCAGCTCCATTTAGTCTCCCCAGTTCAAATTCGAGCGGCGTAATTTGACGGCTATGAGCTTACTTAAATTTTACGCTAAGGCGTTCGTAAACGATGCCCGGAACGAAGTCTTTTATGGGACCGCCCAGGCGCGCCAGTTCTTTTACTAATCGCGAACTCAAATAGCTGTATTGCTCCGCTGGCAACATAAAAACTGTCTCCACGTCCGGTTCGATCTTGCGATTCATCATGGCCATTTGGAGCTCATACTCATAGTCCGAAACGGCGCGAATTCCTCGGACGATTACATTCGCCTTTTTCACCCGGGCGTAGTCCATCAGCAGGCCGTCGAACACATCCACTTCCACGTTCGTCCATTTGAAGGTCGCGGTCTGAAGCATTTCGACGCGCTCGTTTTCGGAGAACAGTGGGTCCTTTTCAAGGTTATGCGCGACAGCTACGATGAGCTTGTCAAAAATGTTGGACGCGCGCGTGATCAGGTCTAGGTGACCATTGGTGACCGGGTCGAATGAGCCGGGATAAATTGCAGTGACGGGTCTGGTGCCGTTGGAATCCATTCGATGTGCGATTCTAACCTAGAAGGTCAAAGGGTGAGGCCGGAAAATAGAACCGGCTTTGCTAATGGGCGGGCCTTAGCCAGCGCCCGGTTCAATCCATTCAGGAGGTTTTACACCCATTTTAAGGGTATATTCCAGCAATTCGGCTTCTTGTGATTGACCAAGAGGACTAAAATGGTCGTTATTTAACATGCTGGCCCGATTGGGGTTGGCTCGCGGTAAGAGCTTGACAGTTTGATGCTATGGCCGTAGAATTTTAAATGCGACTGAAATGGTCGTACATGCTCTAATGATGAAGCTATCGAAGAAGGCTGATTACGGACTGATCGCGCTCAAGCACCTTGCCATGCATGGCGGTCACGGATCGTGCAGCGCGGGGGACATAGCTGAGATTTATAAGATGTCCACGCCTTTGATGGCGAAAGTGCTGCAGAAGCTGGCTAAGAACGGCCTGGTTGCCGCGCGGCATGGTTCAAGTGGGGGTTACACGCTGGCTCGCGACGCTTCGTTGATTACCGCGCTCGATGTCATCCGGGCGATCGACGGGCCGCTTTTTATCACTTCCTGCGTAACCTCGCGAGGGGCGTGCGACGTCTCGAACACTTGCTCGATTCGTGAGCCGCTACGGCGAGTGAATGACAGGATTCTGGCGGTGCTTGGCAACGTGACAATCTCTCAGATGACGGATGAGGCACCGATGTCTGAGATGGTCGAACTTCGGGTTTGAGGGCTTAGCAGCAGGGGCGCAAACGCAGAGTTCGCTCTCGAAGCGTGCTCGCGAATACGGAAGGTGATTGAGGAGACAGAGAATGGCAATTAAACTTCCCATTTATTTTGATAATCATGCGACGACAGAGGTGGATCCCCGTGTGGTCGAGGCAATGCTGCCTTACTTCACTGACAAGTATGGCAACGCAGCGAGCCGGAATCACGAATACGGCTGGAAGGCTGAAGAAGCGGTAGAGAATGCGCGTGGCCAGATCGCTAAGCTGATCAACGCGACGCCGAAAGAGATCGTATTCACCAGCGGCGCGACGGAATCGACCAATCTCGCGATCAAGGGCGTCGCCGAAATGTACCGCGAGAAGGGCAATCATATTATTACGCAGGTGACCGAGCACAAGGCGACACTGGATACCTGCAAGCGCCTGGAAAAGTATGGTTACGAAGTCACCTACTTGCCGGTGGAAAAAGATGGGCGCATTAATCTGGAGGAGCTGCGCAAGGCTATCACCCCGAAGACCATCCTTATTTCGATCATGTATGCCAACAATGAAATCGGCGTGGTGCAGCCGATTGCCGAGATTGGAAAGATTGCCAAGGAAAAGGGCATCTTCTTCCATGTTGATGGAGTGCAGGCCATCGGCAAAATCCCAGTAGACGTACAGAAGGACGGCATCGACATGATGTCGATCTCGGGGCACAAAATTTACGGGCCGAAGGGCGTCGGTGCGCTGTACGTGCGCCGCAAGAACCCGCGTGTCCAGCTGTCGGCGATTATCGACGGCGGCGGCCACGAGCGGGGCATGCGTTCCGGAACGCTGAATGTTCCTGGAATTGTGGGGCTAGGCAAGGCTTGCGAGCTGTGTCAGCAGGAAATGGCAGCGGAGAGCGAAAAGCTGAGCCGCCTTCGCGATCGATTGAAGGAATCGATCATGTCCCGGCTCGATGAGACTTTTATCAACGGCTCGATGGTCCATCGCCTACCGCACAATATCAATATCAGCTTCGCGTATGTGGAAGGTGAATCACTGCTGATGGGAATCAATGACATCGCGGTTTCCAGCGGCTCGGCTTGCACTTCGGCAACACTGGAACCGAGCTACGTGTTAAAGGCGCTGGGCGTCGGAGAAGATCTGGCCCACACGTCGATTCGCTTTGGATTGGGCAGGTTCAACACCGAAGAGGAAGTGGATTACGTAGCCGATCGTGTAGTCGAGACGGTGCAGCGTTTGCGTGAACTTTCGCCGCTCTACGAAATGGCGAAAGAAGGAGTAGACGTGAGCAAGATGACTTGGCAGGTGGCATCGGAATAAAAAATAAAATCCAACGTCGAGGAGGCAACGTGACCTACGAAGGCACTATCGGCGTACATCGAACGTTCAGCGGCAGCGAAACCGTGTTTGATGTTTTCTTTGCACCCAATGTGGATGGTGGAGCGTGCAATTCGCGGCGTTTTCGGGAAATCGGGGAACTTGCTGAGTTTCTGGAGTTCCTGGACCTGCGTGAGGAAGTAGTAGCCCGGACGCTGGAGGAAATTTGTGCAGGGCGGTCGGCTTCCATCGCGCCGGTTACCCTGTCGGACGAAGTGATTTCAGGGGAAGGTTTGGACAGCTCAGTTACTTTGAAGAGGAGAATGAACTAATGGCGTACAGCGATAAGGTGATCGAACATTACAACAATCCGCGGAACGTCGGCTCGCTGGACAAGGCCGATCCGAACGTGGGCACCGGTCTGGTGGGAGCACCGGAATGCGGCGACGTGATGAAGCTGCAAATGAAGGTGAACCGCGAGACTCGCGTGATTGAAGAGGCCAAGTTCAAGACCTTTGGCTGCGGTTCGGCGATTGCGAGTTCGTCGCTGGCCACGGAATGGGTCAAGGGCAAGACGGTGGAAGAGGCGCTAGCCATCAAGAACACAGACATTGTTCGTGAACTGGCGCTGCCGCCTGTGAAGATCCATTGCTCCGTGCTGGCCGAGGATGCGATCAAGGCTGCGTTGGGCGATTGGAAGAAGAAGCAGGGCGAAGCGGATGCCAAGCCGGCTGAGCCCGCCGTCGCGCATAACTAAGGTTGCTCCAACTGTTTCCGGCGCGGCGAGGTTTGTGCTCGCGCCGAAGGTTCTGTGATACGGCCAGCGGTCGCCAATAAGCGCGCGGCTCTGCGAGTTTCCCTATAGGAGTTGCACTGGCAATATGATTCACGTCTCGGAAAAAGCTGCGGTAAAAATCCGCGAACTGCTGGAGAAGGAAGGTGTGCCGCAAGAATCCGGCGGGCTGCGGGTAGGCGTGCAGGGCGGCGGGTGTTCAGGACTGAGCTATGCGATGCGCCTGGACACCGAAGCGCGCAATCGCGACAAGGTTTTCGAGGAAAACGGTGCCCGCATCTTCGTGGATCCCAAGAGCTATCTCTACCTCCACGACACCACGCTTGATTATCACGAAGATCTGATGAAGCAGGGCTTCGTCTTTCAGAATCCTCATGCGACCCGTAGCTGCGGGTGCGGAAGCTCGTTCACCGCTTAGACGTCCGCGATTTGCAGCGTTGGTCTGCCCGGTCCGCGGGAATTCCTTTTCAGCCAACTTTGCGAGCCGGTCGAGATATGTGTTTGGGTTCCCGGACCAGCGGTAGAGGTACGGAGAGGGCATGAGCATTTCACAACCACAGACCAAACGCGCCGAGGGAGTACCTGTTGCGAGCTGCTGGAATTGCAAGGGCGCTGTGACCGGCGCGCATTTCTGCGCGGCTTGCGGAAAGATTCAGCCCTTGCCGACCGGGTGGGACTATTTCAAATTTTTCGGTTTTCCTCAGAAGCTGAACATTGAACCGGCCGCGTTGGAAGGGCAGTTCCACATCCTAAGCTGGAAACTGCATCCCGACAATTTCGTCCGCGCCAGCGAATTCGAACGGAATCTTTCCCTCGAACGATCATCGGAGCTGAACGATGCGTATCGCACGCTGCGTGATCCGATTTCGCGGCTGGAATATCTGCTCGAACATTTGGGTGTTCGCAAAGAAGGTACAACCAAGCAGCAAGCTCCGCCTGAACTGCTGGAGGAAGTTTTTGAGCTGAATGAGTCGCTTGATGAATTGCGCGATGCCAGAGCGGATGGCGGCGATGTGGCGGGGTTACGTGCGCGCTTAGAAGCGGCGGCAGCTAATTTCCAAGAAAAACTGGCTGAGGTGGATGCCGAGCTAGAGAAGATAGGGCGTGAATGGGACGCTGCGGTCGATTTCGGCGGGGAGGGCGCGAACAGTGCGGTGTTGGCGAAGATGAACGAGGTAATGAATCGCCGGAGCTACATCAGGAACCTAGTGAGCGGAGTACACAAAGAATTAGCCGAAGCGTAACGGCAGGAACGGGATTCCTGTTTTTTTTTCATAACCGAAAACTCGAGGGACTGATGGGACGAGTAGTTGGAATTGATCTTGGAACGACCTTTAGCCTGGTTGCGTACATGGACCCAGACAGCGGTGCGCCGAAGTGCATCCCTGGGCCTGACGGTTCGGCGCTGTGTCCTTCCGTCGTGAGCCTGGATTTGACCGGAAAGATAGTTGTGGGTGGTGTCGCGCGGCAGCGACTTCTGACCCAACCGCACCGAACTATTTATTCCGTAAAGCGGCTAATGGGCCGGGGCGTCGCTGACATTCAGGGCGAGCTGAAGATTTTTCCCTTCCACATCGATCCTAATAGCGACAACGTGATTCGCGTTCGCCTAGGTGATAAGACTTTTACGCCGCCGGAAATTTCCGCATACATTCTGCGCGAGCTGAAATCCTGGGCTGAAAAATATTTCGACGAGCCGGTGGACCGCGCCGTGATCACGGTTCCGGCGTATTTCAATGATGCCCAGCGGCAAGCTACCAAGGACGCCGGCAGGCTCGCGGGACTCGAAGTTTTGCGGCTTGTGAACGAACCGACGGCTGCAGCTCTTGCCTACGGTTTGCACCAACAAAAGCGCGGACAGGTGGCCGTGTACGATTTCGGCGGCGGCACATTCGACATTTCTATCCTGAAACTGATCAGCACCACCGAAGGCGACATTTACCAGGTGCTTTCCACCAATGGCGATACGCATCTGGGCGGCGACGACATCGACAATGCATTGATGGACCTGGCACGCCGAGAAATACAGCAGAGATTCGGCTCCGAACTGGATCGTCGTGGCGATGAAACGCAGACTCTGCGCAAAAGCCTGATTCGCGCGAAACACGAACTTTCGGCCGCGGATGGAACATTGATTCAATATCCGCTAGCCGGCAAGGGCATGTACGTTCGCGAAATCCAACGCAAGGAATTCGAAGAGCTGATCCGGCCGATCGTAGCGCGGACCATGGCGCCAGTAAGAATGGCGATGGCGGATGCCCAGCTGAGCGTCAAGCAAATCGACGAAGTGGTGCTGGTGGGCGGTTCCACGCGGATTCCGCTGGTGCGCAAAACGGTGGGCGAATACTTCGAACGCGCACCGCACTGCGAGCTGGACCCGGATGAAGTAGTCGCCCTGGGAGCCGCGGTGCAGGCGGACATTCTGGAAAGCGGCGTAAAGACGATGCTGCTGCTGGATGTGACGCCGCTTTCATTGGGCATTGAGACCATGGGTGGTGTGGTAGCAAAGCTGATTCCAAGGAATTCGACGATCCCGGCAAGTGCCCAAGAATTATTTACAACCGGAGTGGACAATCAGACTGCGATTGATGTTCACGTACTCCAGGGCGAGCGCGAGCTGGCAAAGGATTGCCGTTCGCTGGCGCGTTTTCAATTGAAGACTCCGCCAGGTCCAGCCGGGTTGGCGCGGATTGAAGTGAAGTTTCTGATCGATGCAAATGGAATTCTGCAAGTAGCAGCGCGCGATTTGAGAACCAACGAGCAGCACAGCTTGGAAGTGCAACCGAGCTACGGGATTTCCGATGCCGATATTGAACGGATGCTGGAGGAGTCGATCGAACACGCCGAACAGGACTTTGCAGAGCGCCAGACGATCGAAGCGCGTAGGGAGGCGGAAACGATTGTCGCTGCCACGGTGAAGGCATTGGCGGATCCTCGCTCGCGGGAAATTTCGTTGGAGGAGCGCAAGGCGATCATGGAGTCCGAGGCGAGATTGCGGGTCGCGGCGCTGGGGTCCGATTACAAGTTGATTCGCAGCAGCATCGACGACTTGAACCAAGTCACGGCCCATCTTGCCGAGGTTCTGATGAACGGCGCGCTGCAAACGGCGCTGGAAGGCAAACGGCTTGATGATTTGTAAAGGCCGATGACTTTCAGCTTAAAGAAAGTCGCCGAAGATACGCCGAACAGGTTGTGCTGCCGAAATACCCGTGCGGCCGGAGGAGTCGAGGAGAATGGGCGGTAAGAATCCATACATCGAAGAGACAAAGTTCACGCCCGCGACCAACAAGTATAAGGTCACGTTTGTGAAAGGGGGCAAGACCGTTGAAGTCGACCCGGAGAAACTTCCCTACGGCCACGACGGGCTGCCCGGGAGCATACTGGATATCTCGCAGGGTTATCACCTGGGTTTGGACCATGCCTGCGGCGGAGTATGTGCGTGTTCGACATGCCACGTGATCGTGCATGAGGGGCTGAACTCCTGCAACGAAGCTACCGATGCTGAACTGGATCAGCTGGACGAAGCTCCAGGCGTCACGCCGAAATCGCGGCTGGGATGCCAGTGCGTGCCGGACGGAACCAAGGACGTCGTGGTCGAAATTCCGGAGTGGAATAAGAACTACGCGAAGGAAGCGGAGCACTAGAAGCGGTCAACTTTCCGTTCCGCACCGGGTGCAGAACGCAAGTAACGGGGAAAAAAACGAACGACGGAGGGAGCATGCCGAACAGCTTTGATTGGGACAATCCGGAAGAAATTGGCATCGAACTGGCTGAAACACACCCCGAGCTGGATCCCTTGACAGTTCGGTTTACCGACCTGCACAAGTACGTGACCGCCCTTCCCGGCTTTACGGGCGATCCGAAGCTTTCGAATGAAGGAAAGCTCGAAGCTATCCAGATGGCTTGGCATGAGGAATATTTGGAGGATCAAGGCTAGCTGTAACTTTCACTTGCAAGCCTCAGTCGCTGCTTTGCGCACATCGAATTCTTCATAGGCCCTTCCTGCGATTCCCACAAACGCCGCTCGAAACCTGCTTGGTTCCCAATTGATCTTCGAACCGGATCTCATTACGCTGCATCCCATGTGGGTATCATTGTGATCCTGTTGTATTCTTGATGGTTGTGAGTCTGGAGTCAGCGAATCAGGAGCGAGTCATGGAAACTGATCTGCGCTATCCCATCGGGAAATTTCATCGTCCGGGAACGCTCCAGGACGATCAGCGCCATGAGTGCATCGCCGCCATCGACCAGGCGCCTTCAGGCGTTCGCTCTGCGGTGAAAGGATTGAGCGATCAGCAACTGGACACGCCCTATCGTCCGGGCGGATGGACGGTTCGGCAGGTGGCGCATCATTTGGCGGATAGTCACATGAACGCTTACGTGCGGCTCAAGCTTGGTTTAACCGAAAACGAGCCCACGATTAAACCTTACGATGAAGCTGAGTGGGCAAAGTTGGCAGATGCGAAATCCGCAATTGAGCCCTCGCTAGCGTTGCTTGAGAACCTGCACAAACGCTGGGTGCTGCTGCTGCGGTCGCTAAAACCTGCCGATTGGACGCGCACCATTCGCCATCCGGAATGGGACAAGCCGATGTCGCTCGATGATCAGCTGGCGCTGTATGCCTGGCACGGCCGGCATCATGTGGCGCATATAACATCCCTACGCGAGCGCGAAGGATGGAAAGCTGTCTAGGGTGAGAGTGGCGGGCCATTAACGCTTCGAGCTGAAAACCAGGCTGCGATTTCTGCTACTCGAGGATCTATCCTATTTTTCGGGCTTGTTTGGTGAGTCTGCAGCCTTGTGAATTCCGGCGTTATCTCTGATAATCTTAGCTACGCCCTTGCAGCACTTTCCCCGTGGCGCCATGGTGCAACGGTTAGCACATCGCCCTTTCAAACGCAACCTTACGAGTTATCCCGTATTTATTGTATTTTCGCCACTAATACCTTAGATCGGTTTCGGCCCGTTTTTATTGGTTTGTTACACAATTGTTACAAAACATCGGACTGGCCAAAGAAAGCGCCCACTTTCATTTTTGAGCAATCTCCAGCAGACGCATCAGGAGGCTCGCCATCGCCAAGTACTCGTGGGCTCGCAGTGGATCGTTAAATAGGCGATTGCTATGGGCCTTTGAATTTCGGAGGCCGACGATTCCCTTGAAAATGAACATGAAGCCATTCTGCTCGTCCCGCTCCGGGTCTGTGGACAAATTGTTGAACCTCAGAACCGGCGCCCGATTTGCACAACCGACGGCCTGATTGATCAAGTTGTCGCCGTCTAGCGGCAGGCCCGACCGCTGCTTCACGTCGTCAATCACCCGTGCGGTTTGCGGACATCGGGCTTTTGGACCGCAATAGCCCATACCCATCAACTGATTACAAAACCGTTCAACTCTTAGATCGCAAACAATCGGCAAAGGTTGAGGATTGCTGTACGTCGTTCCATACCTCTGTGGTGGTCTACTAAATGGCTTTCTATCCGTTGTTGCGCAATCCAATGCGATTTGGCGTGGTTTTAACTTGGGTGTGGGAGTTGGTATTGCTTGGTTCTGTAGCGTTTGCCTGTGGGTTGGAGGATTGCTGATAGCTGTGTGTTTGGTGGCCGGCCAGGCACCGAAAGTTACTTACTCGCTTGGTGGTTGCGCTCTACGTCGTACAGTTGGATAAGATTTTCAGCAACAATCCTGACGCTACACTTTAGCAGCAGTGCTATCTGCACAATGGATTTTCCGCGATGCAACACCATCAGTGCGTTGATTCAACAATGCTTCAGCGGGAGAACCATCTGTTTGGCTGTACTCAGCCAAAACCTAGCCAGAGCAGCGTTCCGGCTGGTCTGTCTCTAGCGAGCGATTTTAGCTTTTGTTTTCAATGCAAGGTTGGGCTCGAGCTTAGTGTTGCGTCGAGCCATTGAGACCACCGCGTTTACCAGGCACTACGAGCCAACCGGACTATGGACGGTATGGATTCGGTATGTTACAAATTAAGCAATAGTGTAGCTTAATCGCTCCATTATCCTAAGGGACAAGCATGAGCAAACCATGTTTCTGGGTTGTTTCTGCGCTGGGAAGTCTCGTCTTTCCGTTAAGCCTGATTCTTTCAGGCTGTGGCGGTAGTTCCTCCTCTTCGACAACGCCTCCCCAAAGTATCTCGGTGACATTGTCACCGAACAGCGCCCAGACCCTAGATCAGAGTCAAACACTTGGTTTGACGGCCTCCGTCGCGAACGACACCAGCAACGCGGGTGTCCAGTGGACTCTCGCCGGCCCCGGCTCGTTAAGCGCCAAGACCTCCACGTCGGTCACTTACACAGCAGTAGCGGCCACTGGAGGAACCCCCGCGACGGTAACGGCTACCTCGGTCGCAGACGCAACCAAATCAGCTTCTCTGCAAATTGCTGTGAATCCGGCTCCGTCTGTCACCACCGCATCCGTTCCGGCTGCCACCGCTGGCGTGGCCTATTCCGTTACAGTCACTTCAACCGGAGGCACCAGCCCATTCACTTGGTCGATTGCATCCGGAAGTCTTCCATCCGGCCTATCGCTGGGTTCCAGCACGACCAACTCTGTGACAATTTCAGGTACTCCCACGACCACGGGCAAAACCTCCGCGACGATTCAAGTTACCGACGCGACGCATACTTCGACGACGCAATCGCTATCATTCCTGGTCAATGCCCCCTCTGTAAGCCTCGTCACAACGACATTGCCGCAAGGCGTCGTCAACGTCGGTTATGCTCAAACTCTTATGGCCCAATCCGGCGTTCCCCCTTATATATGGAGCATAGCTTCAGGATCTCTTCCCATCGGTCTTACGTTGAACTCGAACTCGGGCGTGATTTCCGGCACTCCCACGGCCGCCGGATCGTCCAATTTCGTCGTCGAGGTTATGGATAGCAATACCCCCACTCCCAGTTCCGCCACCGCGAGCCTCAGCATTACCATCAACACTCCGCTCGCGATTACGACAACCGCTCTGCCCACCGGAAGCGTTGATTCTGCTTACGCTCAACAGCTGCAGGCAACGGGAGGCATTCAGCCCTACAGCTTCGCCATCGCCAGTGGCAATTTGCCCGGCGGTCTCCACTTGGGCGCCGACGGCGTCCTCGCTGGAACTCCGACCGCAACCGGAACATCGAGTTTCACTTTCAGAGTGCAAGACTCCGAATCACCTGGTCCCGCCAGCCTCGTCTCGGGATCACTCAGCATTGACATTGCTGCTCAGAACTGTCCCAACAATGCGAAGTTTCAGGGCAACTACGCGTTTCTGCTGCACGGACTTCATCCTGGTCCAAGCGAGTTTCCGTTTGAAAACGAAATAGGTAGCTTTCTCTCCGACGGCGCTGGCAACATAACCGGGGTTCGCCGATTACTACTTGCAGGATTCAATCCCTCCCATGGGTAACTTCACTACGGTCACGGGAACCTACTGCATCACGTCGAATAACCTTGGCACTCTGACTCTGTCTTATCCCGGCCAGACTCCTGCTACCAATACGTTGGCGATCGCTGTGCAGGCCGACGGAAACGCCAGCATCGCCATCTTTGATAACCTCTATGCCGGAGCGTACGGAGAAGTAAATAATTACGTCGAAGCCAGCGGAGTCGTCCTGAAGCAGGATCCAACCGCATTTTCCCTCACTAAGATCACCGGCGACTACGCATTCGGCCTTGCCGGGGCGCAAACTTATCCTTCGAATTTCCCGCAAGCAGCTATGATTGGCACCTTCACGGCGGATGGCCAAGGCAACATAACCAACGTCCAGGTCGACGGTCAATTCTCTTTCACAGCAAATAGCTTTGTCGTTTCATCAATTGGTCGCGGCACGTTCGTAACGAGGCTATCATCCCAGTTAGAGCTTGATTGGACTTTCTATATCATCGATTCTTCCCACCTGTTGGCAATATCGGTTTATGACGACACCGTTGGTTACTTCCACTACTTCGCCGGTGAGATCGTGCAGCAGACGGGCGGCCCTTACACCAATGCCAGCTTGACCGGCGTGAGCGTGATCGAAACACAAGCGGAAAACGGGACATCCGATACTGCCAATCCAACTCAGGCACAAGTCGGCCTGCTCACCGCGGATGGTGTAGGTAATTTCTCGGTCACCTCCGACCAAAACGATGGCGGGACCTTGAGCAGCCCCGCGTTTACCGGAACCTACACCGTGTCTCCCAGCGGTCTCGCGACTCTCAGCATAAATGGGCAACCCGCGACCAACGCCACCACTCTCTATCTGACCGCTCCTAACCAAGCGTTTGTGGCTGGATTTGCGAATCTAAGTTTCGGGATTCTCGAACCACAATCTGGCGGCCCGTTCACAAACTCTTCTTTCTCCGGAAGTTACGTTGGCGCCAGCTCTCCCGATTCGTTCAGCGCCGCCAACGAAGTCAATGCCGTGAATGCCGACGGCGCTGGCAATGTTACTGGCGCCACCGATTTCACGAGCACGCCGGGTATCCCTTCGGCAGGGACCATTTCCGGCACCTACACTGTTGCTGCGAATGGACGAGGAGTGCTGACGCAAAATGGCAGCCAGTCATACCTTTTCTACGTTGTCTCGCCGACGAAAGTCGTGCTACTCCCCACAACCACGATGAATCCCTACCTCGTGCCAATCTCGCATTAACGTGTGCTATCAGGCGAGGTTTTTGAGGTCGGCAATGACGGGCCTATTCTCCAAAGGAGGAGAATCTCCTGGGACGAAGCGGTCATAAACACTTTTTAAGCACACGAGTGCTCTCCTCACGGCCTATCGGAATCTTCGTCTCAGTGCCTAGTAAGTTGCGTAACCGGAAACTGACCCACCACTGGCTGTTCGGTTAGCTGGAAGAGCGTTATAGGCAATTGGCAAATCCCTCGTAACATTGGAATTCTTCTCTTACTGAATAATCCAGTCCGAACCTGTCCAAACAAAGTCACACGACTGGGCCGCCTACAATATCGCGCCTTCGTCGTCGCCTTCAATTTCTTCGCCGTTTTGCGAAACGACCGTGACTGGTCCTTTCGAAGTTATACGGACTGTGACCGTGTAAGTTTTTCCGGCGGTGATTCCATCTGCTGTGAGCGTGATGGTTTGCGGCGAGCTGCCATTGCAAAGAATCGTGTCGTCAGTCGCTGCCGTGGTGTAGTGCAACCGACGGTGCGTCGGCCCATTCAACATCGCGGGCAGTTAAACCATCCGGCAGGAAGTGAAGGCGATGATGGATTTTCGTGCAGACGAATGGCGGATGAGGTTTGCTGCGGGGTTTACGCGTGCGCGAGTGCAAACGCCGGTACATTTGGCTGGGCATCTTTGCTACCTAGTTCGACCGCCATGAGTTTGTCGATTTCTTCGTTTAGTAACCGCATACGTAGTTGCATGGTGTTCAGCCGGACCTGCAATTGCGGGCAGGTATCCGGAGACGTGCCACTGGCGCGAACGTAGTGGTCGGCAAGTGCACGGGATTCGTCTGCCAGGTGACTGCGGTACAGACGCATGTGCTCTAGGCGTGTCATGGGTTTTAACCCTCCTTTAACCCTGGGTAGGTGGTACGGGTGCCCAGGCACCGGAAAATTGCCACCAGCGCCCCGCCCGCGCAGGACAAGGTACTTCTACGGAGTAACGGGGTTGGGGTTTTACGTTCTGATAGCTGACAGACCGTTCGGGGTAAGCCGGTATCCAACCTACTTTCAAATCTAGAGCAAACCTAAATACAAACCTATGTCCACGTTGGGGCGTGTGCTTCGTCCACGCTGGCGAGTGGACACTGTCCACGTTGGGACGTTGAATGCTGCCCACGTTGGGGCGTTGACGTAATACAGTGGTTTTCCGTTCACTTTGCGCCCACTGGCTCGCCGTTGGATTTTTGGAAGATCTTACCGACCTTGCAGTCGTGGACGAACGTGAGTTGGATTTTTTTCCATGCCGCGTTGCCGTTAGGTCTGTGCTGAAGTGTTGATAACCGTTCAAGCCAAGCACGGATTATCATTTCGTCGTCGGCGCCTGTGGACCGGAGTGAAGTGAGCATTTCAGGGTACCAATAGGTTTGGCCGCCGCTGTGTTTGTACAACGACTGTGCAAGTTCGTCGTGCTCTTCATCGTCCCATACCATTTTAGGGCGGGCGAAGCACTGACCAGGATGTTTCTGTGCCCACTCGTCGTGCTGGACATAATGGTATTTTTTGGACTTGTAGATCGCCGTTGTTGCTTCGCCAGCCACTTTTAGCCATCCGTCCGCTTTCAGTTGGCGGAGCACCTGGGTAACATGGTTTTCACTGGTATCAAAAAACTCAGCAAGCTTCCGGCCCGAACTGTAGTAGACACCATGATTCCGCAGTGTGCTGTCGTACGTGATCGCACCGATCTTGTTATAGATCGCTAGTGTCAACGCACCACGCTTGCGAAGGTGCCAGTTTGAATCACACTGCCAACCGCGTTTTACGTGCTCGGTCAAAGGGAACTACTCCACGCCGGGGCGCCTAGTTGTAGTGAACTACTCAACGGGCACACACCGTTTCGGCGGCAATAAACTTGTCCAGGTTTTCACGGTCAATTACGTAACGATTGCCGAGGCGGGCATACGGGATTTTGCGACCCCAGATCAGTTCACGCACGAACCAAACGGTTAGGGAGGCATAGGCGGCGGCACCCTTGATGGTTAGATAACGAGCTTCGGCGGGCGCAGCAATCGCCGCTTGGACATGCTTTTTGGACATGGGACAACTCCTACGGGATTTCCGTGCCTGTTGACCCGCCGAACGGCAGGTAGAAGACGTTCAGGACCCTGAATTCAGCCCAACGGTAAATCTATATTCACATCGGTCAGTGCATTTGTCTCGGTGAATTTTTAAGGGAACTGGAATAAATTTGAGTCAGTCGTTACTTGCTACAGCCTCGTTGTCGGCATCCTCCTCGAATCCCCGCACCCGCAATTGCACTGTCTCGTACTTGCCGCACGCTTCTCCCCAGTCGTAGGTTGCTAATTCTGCGTACCGTGGGTTGGCTGCCATCGCATTTTCAATCCTAGGCTCATCGTTCCAGAATACTTTCCGAAGCTGCCACAGCTCCGTCATGCTTTTTTCGAGAGCCTCATACGCTTTCGCAGCCTGCTCGAGGTAAAAGTAAGTGCTTGAGTCGCCGATGGTACGGTCTGCCCTTGGAAGGTAGCCGAAGTTGGCTTCCCGAAAGTTCTTTAGGTCACCCATCCACCTGGAACGGGGCACTGCCTTAACCTCCAAAGAGTTCCGGTCGAAGTAAATGTAACTTGCTCCCTTTCCGCCCTGAATCCAAGCGGAGCTGTCTACAGAGTAAAATGGAAATGATTCCATGAATTTGCCGCTGGCAACTCCCAGCCCATGAACCTTGAGGTCGACCGGAACAAACTTGAAGACCTCCTTCAGCCATGCGTATTTTTCTTCGTCCGAAGTGTCGATCTTGCGCGGTGAAACGCAGATATAGTCGCTGTTACCGACAATTTTCCTAAGCCAATGCTTCGATTCACCCTGGTGGAAGGTCATCACGCATTCAACGTCCTTCCTAAGCATGTACTGATAGTTTTCCCAACCCTCCTGACAAGCCGTTTCTATCTGCTGCTTTGTGGGATATCTGTTTTCCAGGTTACCCGGAATTACGTCAAGCGCCGCAAATACAACAGGACACTTAGCGAGCTTCTTAATGTGCAGGCAGAATCGAACATACTCGTCAATATCGATCGTCTTTTCCTTCGTCCAAACAGAATACGCACCACTATCAAGGAACAAGCGACGCTGCGGTTCCGAGCAAATGGATTCGGCAAGCAATTGAGATTCTGGGTACGCGAACGTCGCAAGAAAGTTCTTACGCATGGCCACGTTTCGGTGTTTCCACGTCACGTAGTCTGGAGGAGGATATCCGGCAAAATAAAACTTCATTGAGCCACCACCTCCTCGGGAACCGTAACTTCCGCACCTAGTTCGGTCACTGAACCTTCCCGCTCCGCGGGTTTTGTATCCGTATGGTGTGGTTTGAGGCGTTCGGAAAGAAATTCAGCTGCTAGGACGCCGACAGCAACGCCTCGTTTGATAGCCAATTTCTTGAGGCGGCTGAAGTCGGACAGGCTTAGCGGGACATGTATCGTGCGGGTCCGAGCATCGGATTTGTTCGCTTTGGTCTTATTCTCGATTCTTTTTCTGAGTTCCTGGATAGACCACCCTTTATCTGCTGCGCGGTCCCTTAGACTCTCGAGAAGTTTCTCGTCCTTGATTTTCTTGAGTTCCTTGTGATGGCTCCAGCTTAAACGGCGACCCTCGCGACGTCGCGAGGTGTACTTCCGTCAAAAAAGTCTGCCACGCCCTTGATATCCCACAGGGTTGCGCGAGCCAAACCCGTTATCCTCATAGCATCGCGATAGGCACGGGAGAGTAGACGACGCTCGCCTTCAATTAGCCAATCGCCAAGGTCCCATTGGGTTTTGTTGCTCCGTCTAGCAAGGTCTTCGCCCTCCGCCGCCCACTTCTTAGCAAACTTGTCCTTCTCTTCCTTCGTATATTCGGGTTCTATCCCCGCAATCGTTGGCTGCTGGCTACCAGTCGTTGCCATGTATTGATCCTCCGCCCACACAGGGTATTGTGCGATCTAGTAATTGCCTAGACGTACCAAGGGACAGTTGTCGCCCAATAGGCATCATTGCTGGCACGCGCCCTTTACATTACACTTGTGCCCCGGAGGTACCGTGGGAAAGCGGCAGAGGGGCACAGGGTCGGTGGTAAAGCTGAAGTACAAGCATCACAAAACGGGTAAGAAGGTGGAATCGCGCTACTACTACATTTTCTACTATCACAACGGACGGCTTGTCCGCGAATCCAGCGAAAGCGAATCAAAAATGGTCGCGGAGAAGTTGCTACAGCAGCGCATGGGCGAAGCAGGGTTGGGGATGGCTCCAGCGCAGCAAGTGGCAAATGTTAAGTATGAGGACGTGCGCGACGCCTTGCTTGCGGAATACAAGAATCAAGGCAAAGGTACGATCTACAAGCGGCGAGACGGTACTGAGGGAATCTCAGGCCTAACCCACCTCGATAAGTTTTTCAAGCGGACGCCGGTTACGTACATCACGCCCGATCTCCTTCGTCGATACATAGAGGTACGCCGCAAAGAGGGAGCTGCGGACGCAACCATCCGTCGTAACTTAGGTGTGCTGCGGTCAATGCTTAACCTGGCGCGCAAGGAAGGCCGACTACGATTGGCCGACGTGCCTCACTTTCCAATGCCGCAAGACAGCAAGCCTAGGCAAGGCTTCGTAAATCCAGATGTGTTCACAACCCTGCGGGATGCGCTTCCGAAAAACCTTCATCCTCTCCTGACATTCATCTACTTCACAGGTTGCCGACTCGGGGCTGCAAGGAAAATCACTTGGGCAATGGTCAGCGACGACTGTATGGAGGTTGAGCTGCCGGGCGCTATCACCAAGAGCGGGGAGCCGTTAACGCTACCACTCGTGGGCGCAGGACTTGATGAGGTAGCAAAAACGCTGAAGAAAATGCCACGCAAAGATGGCCCGGTCTTTGACGCTACGAACCTGCGTAAGGCTTGGAACCAGGCGTGTCATAAGCTAGGACTCGGCGTGTACGAGAAGCGCCTTTATAAAGGACTGACGATTCACGACCTGCGGCGAAGTGCAACTCGGAACTTGATTCGCGCGGGCGTATCGCGTGGCGTAGCAATGCAGATTACGGGACACAAGACTGAGGCAATTTTCGAGCGGTACAACATAACCGACGCGGCTGACGTCCGCGATGCCCTCGTAAAAGTGGGGCAGTATGTTAAACTTGGTGCCACCTAAAGTAGGGAGGCGTGTTGGTGCAGCAACTAGACTTGCGAGCGCGGCAGCACACAGGGCCTATTCAATGCGCTAGCGGCTTGTTTGTTACACAAACATTACAAAAACACCTCGCAATACGCTATAAACCCAATGTGGCGCCATGGTGCAACGGTTAGCACATCGCCCTTTCAAGGCGGTAATACGGGTTCGATTCCCGTTGGCGCTACCAGTTCTTGGATCATTTTCTAACCCGCGTTCGGGGATTTGTTGTTAGCAGAAACACAATTCGTAATCCGCTGGGGAATCGAACATTCGGCGACCTTAAAGGAGAATCACAGTGGCAGATTTGATGAGGACTTCAAATCCGGCATTGAATCCTAAAGCGTTTCAGGACGCCGGCATCGCGCTAGGCGAACCGATGACCTTGCGGGGCACGGTCAACAAGACCGGGTTCTTGCTGCTCTGCGTGGTGGCGACAGCGGCGTGGACCTGGAATCTGTTTATGCATTCAGGGAATCCCGAGACGGTGATGCCGCTAATCGCCGTCGGCGGGATCGGCGGATTTATTTTTGCTCTGGTCACCATCTTCAAGAAGACCTGGGCGCCGGTTACCGCCCCGATGTATGCGCTGCTCGAAGGATTGCTGCTGGGCAGCATCTCAGCGATGTTCGAAACCCGGTATCACGGAATCGCCATTCAAGCTGTCAGCCTGACCTTCGGCACGTTGTTCGTATTGTTACTCGCGTATCGCTCGGGGCTGATTCCGGTGACGGAAAAATTCAAGCTGGGCATCGTAGCGGCGACCGGAGGGATCGCGTTATTTTACCTCTTGTCGATGGTGCTCGGATTCTTTGGCATTCACTTCACTACGATTAACGGCTCCGGCCCGATCGGAATCGCGTTCAGTTTGTTTGTCGTAGTGATTGCGGCGCTGAACCTGGTGCTGGACTTCGACTTTATCGAGAGTGCAGTTGCAGCGGGCGTCCCGAAATATATGGAGTGGTACGCAGCATTCGGATTGATGGTCACTCTAATCTGGCTATATTTCGAAATTCTGCGTCTGCTCTCGAAACTGCGTAGCCGCGATTAATGGTGGCGCGGCCGCCGCTTTCCGCACGATTCCAGCGAGCGCTTGTCTATGCGGCCCGCATTCACTCCCGGCAGTCCCGGAAAGGCACAACTCGTCCTTATATGGGACATCTTCTCGGCGTGACTTCGATCGTGCTGACCCAAGGCGGCGATGAAGATGAAGCCATCGCGGCGCTGTTGCACGACGCGGTGGAGGATCAGGGCGGTAAGCCAAGACTGCGCGACATCCAGCGTGAATTCGGCGCGCGCGTGGCGCGAATTGTTGAAGGATGCACTGATTCAGACTCCACGCCCAAACCGCCCTGGCTCACTCGAAAGAAGAGCTACTTGCAGCACCTGCTGATTGCGGATTCTTCAGTGCGCCTGGTTTCCGCAGCAGATAAAGTCTACAACGCACGCGAAACGCTCGCCGACTTCCGCAGCCATCGCGATACATTGTGGAAGCGATTCAAAGGCGGTAAGCGAGGTACTCTGTGGTACTACCGCGAGGTAGCCAAGGTTCTCCGGCGCAGAGGTCCGCAAGAACTTGGCGCAGAATTGGACCGCATCGTTAAGGAACTAACCCGCATTTCAAAATCTTCTGATTAGCGAAGCGGCTGTCGAAGCTACCGTTGCTTTTCTATTTCTGACTCGCCCGGGAATTTCCTCCGAACCTAACCTCCGAGCAAATCATGTTTTGCAGTTCGCCGATGGTAACTTGACCTAAATCGCTGCAGTATCCCATCACCAGATCGGTAACATTCCTACCCCGCCCAAACCTGAATCGAAAGTTCCCATGCATTTACAGCCCTGCAACTAGCTGTATTACATAGGCTTAAGGCTGAATCCTAGGTGGCGCGCCAAGTGCAATGAACTGATCAGATTTCAAGATTCGCCCACTCTGCAATGGGCGATTCGAGGTGTAAGCGTGATAGTACCGGAAGCAAGAAGGGAACGAACGGGCACTGATCGCCAGGGGGGATTCTCGCTGGTCGAATTGCTTGTCGCCGTAGCCATTATCATGACTATTTGCGCGATGGCGGTTTTCACTTTAAAACCAGCGCTGCAAAATGCGGATTGTGACGCTGCCATGCAACAGGTAGTCGGCCAATTGCGCCAAGCCCGCGAATTCGCCATTACCAATCGCCGCTACGTGCAAGTCACGTTCACTACTGTAGCGAGCATTCCGCAAATCAACCTGACCCAGCGAAACGACTTGACCGCCGGCGCCGGCGCCATAAACCCAGTCCTGAGCACGGTGGCGATTCATGCTCCCGAACAATTCTATTTCGGCGGAGGCCCCGACACTCCCGACGGTCTCGGGCAGCCTCTCGCTTCAGCTGGAATTGAATTCGGCGGCGTCAGCGGTGGGCCGGTAGGAGGCATGCTGTTCCAGAGCGACGGTGAGTTAGTTGACGGGACATTGTATCAACCGCTAAGTGGAACGGTGTTTTTGGGGCAGAACGGTCCCAATACAACCTCGCGAGCGGTTACCGTGCTCGGCGCTACTGGCAGGGTGCGGGCCTGGAAAGGTACCGGAACAGGATGGGCGCAGTACTGAAGGAGAGCGGAACAATGCGTTTAGCTAAGAAGAGCGGTTCGAACAAGGGCTTCACGCTGCTCGAGACAATGATTTCGCTAAGCGTGCTGAGTGTGGGCATTTTAGCGCTGGCCGCGACGCTGGCAGACTCGCTCGCCTACATGCAGGGTTCGCAAGAGGATTTCATCGCGCAACAGAAAGCGGAGGAAGCGGCAGAAGATATCTATGCCGCGAAGTACAGCAACAATGTGACCTTCACGCAAATCGCGAATGTCACCAATCCTGGAGGCCTTTTTCTGGTCGGGCCGCAACCACTGCTGCAGCCCGGGCCCGATGGATTGATCGGAACAGGCGCGGATTCGGGCCAGCCGCCTGAGTACATCCTCGAACCCGGCCCAGACAACATATTAGGCACAGCCGACGACGTGCAAGTGCCGCTGTCTAACTTTACGCGCACGATCGCAGTCAGCGCTGTCCCGACTGTGCCAAACCTAAACCAGGTCGTAATCACGATTAACTACACTGCAGGTCGATTCAATCGCACATACGTGCTGACCACGTATGTTTCCGCATACTAGAAACGCCAGGAGCAAGAAATGAAGCGGCAAAAAGGATTTTCGCTGCTGGAACTGATGGTCTCCATGGCCATCGTGGTCACCGTGGTAGGTGCCGCCATTGGCGCGCTGGTACAAGCGCAGCGAGCAACCGAGGCGGTGGCGTTTGAGGCAAACGACCAGGAGAATGTGCGCGCTGGAATGCATTTCATGGTTCGCGACATAGCTCAAGCCGGTGAAGGAATTCCGCAGGGAGGGATTGCGGTTCCCAATAGCGGAGCCGCAGGAATTTCTGCGATTATCCGGCCCGGCATGTCGGCTGGTGTGATATTTCCCAATGCAGCTCCGATACCTCCTAATTTTGCTGGCGGTTTTCCATCCTTAACTGCCCTTGTGGCCGGCTCGCAGATTGGTCAGGTGGGAAAGGGAGTTAATCCAGTAACCAATGCCGTGCTGCCAGGAAATCCAACCGATGTAATCAACGTTGTCTATGCAGATGACGTGCTTAGGGACGCGGCGGTTCCTACCCCGCATCATCTTTACGATTTCCCCATATACCAGCCCACGCCACCTGCGCAGACCTGCAATGCGGGTGCTGCCTCTTCGAGCGCTGTGATTGATCCTAATGGCGCATTCGTGATTCTAGATCCAGCTTGCTTCCTCATGCCGGGTGCGGCGAACCCTATAACCGTCGGCAATTTAATCATGTTCCAAAATCAGAATGGGACAGCCCTGGAATACGTCACCAGTGTTGCCGGCCAGAAAATTTCATTTGCCGGCGGCGATCCTGCGGGACTCAATGCGACCGGCCAGCCGGCCGGCACGGTGACACAACTAGGCCCGGGCGGAGTATTTCCTCCGACCACGATTACGCGCGTCTGGATGGTGGCTTACTACCTGGATTCCACAACGAGTCCGAGCCACCCGCAACTTATACGCCAGGTCAATTACCCGAATTATCCCGCGGGCGCGCCGGTGAACCCTCCGACGGCGATTGCCGATAATATTGAGCTGCTTTCTTTCAGTTACGACATTACCGCCTCGAACGACCCTTTGGGCACCTACCCGGTCGGACCCGGTAACGCGCCATCGCCAGTCTCGCCGGACACCGCTAATCAGATTCGTGCGGTCAATATCTTCCTTGCTGGGAGGTCCGATCAAGCCTACTCCCCCGTGGCTAGTCCGCAATTCCTACGCAACAACTTGAGCACGCAGGTGAGCGTGCGCAGCCTTTCTTTCACAAACACGTTTGGTACGGCTGCATCGGCTACCGCGCCGCCCCCGTGAGAAAGTTTCGGGCTCCGCCCAGTTTTTTTCACGATTCAAAAAGGAGAGTCGCTGTGAGAACGGAAACAGAAAAGGGCGTCGCGCTGATAACCTCCCTGCTGGTTATGGTCATGATTTCTGCGATCATCGTCGGGATGTGCTGGATGGTAATGACCGACCAGAGGCTCGGGGGCAATAATAAAAGCCGCGAGTCTGCTTTTTATGGTGCCGAAGCCGGTATGGAACAGCTTACCGCCTCGGTAGCAAATGTCTTTAACACCAAAGGTTCGTTAAGCGCGGCGGACATAGCGACCATCACATCGACGCCACCGACGGGGATCCCTTACATCCAATACATAAATGCTGCGGGTGCTTCTACCTACAATGTTAGTTTCATTGCCGATCCCTTAACCGGAAATCCGGCTTCGACTTATGCGACCATTCTTCCACCCAGTCCTTATGCGGGCATGCAAGGGTTGATAACCCCGTATACGCTGTCGGTGGCCGCGCAGAACAGCACCACCGGTTCCGAAGTTAAGTTGCTGCGAACATTACAGCTAGTGACGATTCCCGTATTTCAGTTTGGCGTTTACTCGGACTCGGACCTGAGCTTCTTCGCTGGTCCGCCGTTTACTTTTGGGGGACGAACCCACACGAACGGAAACTTGTGGCTGGCAGCCAACGCCGGGCCGCTGTTTCTATCGGACAAGGTGACTGCTGTAGGACAAATCATCCGCACAAATCTTGAGAACGGGAACACAATTGCTGCAGGAAATTACGACGGCATCGTTACTATCGCGACTACTCCGAATCCGCCGCTACCTCCGGGTCCGTCCTATGCGAACTCTCAATGGCGGCCCCTAGGCCTTAATGAAGGCAGCGTGAACGCCCCGAGCGTAGTCGGAGCAGTCAGTACGAGTCTAAATAACCCGACGTGGTCTAATTTAATGAGTTCCAATGTTTACAACGGACAATTAACCAACAATGCGCCGCTTTTGACCCTCACTTCGACAGCTCTTGGCGCAAACGTATCGCCAATCACGCTCATCCGCCGGCCTCTGGCGGGTGGAGGTTCATCCGGGCAGATGTACAGCTTAGCGAGCGTGCGGATTCTCCTCGACGACTATGGCACTGCCGGATGCACCAATGCGGATATGATGAGTCTCCCGGGTATTACGGCCACAACGCCTATCGACCTGGCAACCTTGTCAGCACTTAATGGGGCACCCCCGGCATCTGCCACTTGGTATAACCCGATTCTAAATACCGCTGGTATGGCCATTCCGTTGCCGGTTTCCGATGCGACCGTCGCGATTCCGGCAGTGTACTCTTCTGCGAACGGATACTGGATCACCAACGGAAGCCCGACGATCACCGGATGTATTAAAATCGAGATACAAGCGATAGGTGGCGGTTGGACAGATGTAACCCAAGCCGTCCTAAATCGCGGTTTCACAGGTCGGAACATTAATCCGACCAATACCACAAATTATACTTATACAGCTCCTCCAGCGTTGTTGCCGCTGCCCAATCCCGCGGGTAATCCCGCTGCAGTGGCTGCTCAAGGGCCAACCACCAACCCGAACGTAGCGGCAACAGTCCCGTGCACCGACCCTAGCCCAAGTGCAATCATTCGCCTGGCCCGTTTGCGCGACAATCCCCAGACCAATACGGCTAACGGTTGCGGAACGCCATCTTTGCGCGGAACAGATTATTGGCCCATGGCGCTCTATGACACGAGAGAAGGAATTTATCGGCCGGAACAGAACCCTCCGGCGCCGAACAGCCTAGACTATCTTCCAGGAGGAGCGCAGCCCGGAGTTACAGGTGCGGGTGTCATGAATTATGTCGAGCTTGACGTAGCGCAGCTGGCCAATTGGATAACGACATCAGGTCTCAGCATAAACAACGCAAATAACGGATTCACTGTCTATTTTTCGGACCGCCGCGGCGAGCAGAAGGATCCAAGCAGCGGGAACGTGAGGACAGGATCCTTTGGCTACAACGAGTTTGTTAACTCGCTGAATCCTGCTACGGGATGCCCCGATGGAGTTGCTGCCCCGACTCCCGGAGTTCCTGAACAAGGCGAAGACCTTGAAGGTGACAGCATTCTGCGCACGTATGGTGGCCTTTCCATGACCCCGGCGAACGTACTGGGTGGTATGGGTGCGGGGCCCTTTCAGCCGAACTGCGGCAACATAAACTGGCCCGGCTACGTGTACAACTACACCCAGGAGGCGAGAGAAAATTCCCCCGCGCTTTTCCGTCGTGCGCTCAAGATTGTAGATGGGGCGACGATTAACCTCGGTCTTTCATGTGGTGCGGTTCCTTGCGGGCTTACCATTGCCTCCGAGAATCCCGTGTATATCCAGGGCGATTACAACGCTCCGGCAGACGGTTCATGGAGCGGCACTAGCGTGGCCGCATCGGTGGTCGGCGATACTGTGACGCTGCTTTCCGATAACTGGAACGACGTGAACACATTTATGTTTCCGTACAATCTCGGTGGGCGAACGGCCGTGCAAACAGCATATCGGGTCGCGTTGATTGCCGGCAAAGGAATTCCGTTTCCGCAGCCGGCCGGGCAACCGAACGATTTCGGTACGGACGGCGGTGTTCACAACTTTTTGCGCTTTCTGGAAAATTGGCCGGTGAGCTGCTATTACCAAGGGTCGCTGGTGAGCTTCTACTACAACCGCCAAGGCGTCGGTACGTATAAGACAGGAAGTTACGTCTACAGTCCTCCCGATCGTCATTACTCCTTCGACACGAACTTTACGCTCGGTCCTGCGTATCTGCCGCCCAATACGCCGCAGTTGAGATCGGTCGATACCACTGGGTTTTCGCAGGAAATACTGCCGACGCAGTAGCTGAACTAAAAGTCGGCAGGCAGCATCTGGGCAACGGCTCCCGCACCTTCCGGGAGCCTTTTTTTTGCCTTTGTCTGTTGCTTTTATCACTGCCATGCAGGACCGACTCCTCCCGCAATGGCACGGTCCGCACTTAGCTATCTATCGGAATGATTGACACCAAGCGCGTTCCCGCCGAATAATGCCGCCATGTCCAAGCCAGAAACCGTGCGTCGCATTAAGAGCTATTCAGCGGATAACGGATACGTCTACCAATACCAGTTTCAGGACGTACATCCGGCCCCCCGCGGCCAAGTGAGTGGAAACGAATACATCTATTACGTCTCTGCAGATCGCAAGACTATGTTTCCAGTTCACATTTTTGTGAGGCGTGATGTGCTCGAACAGTGGACGCGCCAGACGGGTCGGGTATTGACCGGCACCGAAGAATACGCCGTGGCCAAAATGCGACTGTTTCAGGCCCTTGATGAGGTCCAGGACTTCAGCACTTCCCGGCCCGAGCTGGTGGTAGATGAATCCAACCTGCAAACGTTGCTCGAACGCTTGGATCTTTAGTTCTAAGCTCCCCTACTATTCTCATCGCATTTTACCCCCCGGGGAACTTCTGAGACACTTGAGGCCGAATCTATGACGGTTCGAGACATCCTCTTTGGCAAACCTCTCGCTACCTGGGACGAGCGCGCGGAGGAATTAGGCACGACCGCTGGCCTACCCATATTCGGTCTGGATGCCCTCAGTTCCGCGGCTTACGGTCCCGAAGCAGCACTCACCTTACTGATTCCGCTCGGAGCAGCCGGGATTGCATACATGGTGCCGATCAGCGTCAGCATTATCGTGCTGCTGACCATCGTTTTTTTTTCGTATCGGCAGACCATTGCGGCCTACCCCGGCGGAGGCGGTTCTTATACTGTCGCGACGGAAAATCTCGGCACCTTTGCGGGATTGCTCGCGGCATCGGCTTTGATGATCGATTATATCCTGACTGTCGCCGTCGGAATTTCTGCCGGAGTCGGCGCTCTGGTTTCGGCTTTTCCGCAACTCCTTCCCCGCACCTTGCTTCTCTGCCTGCTGATTTTGTCGTTTGTCACTTTTATAAATTTACGGGGATTACGCCAGGCCGGAATCGTGTTCATGCTTCCTACATATATTTTTATCGGGACCATTCTGGCGACGATCGCCTGGGGGGTGTTTAAATCAGTCATTGCCGATGGTCATCCAGTGCCCGTAATCCCGCCGCCTCCTCCTCCTGCCTCTCTGACCATGACTGCAGCAGGTATCTGGCTCCTGCTTCAATCATTTTCCAATGGCTGTACGGCGATGACCGGAGTCGAAGCGGTAAGCAATGGGGTGCGCGCTTTTCGCGAACCGAAGGTGCAAACGGCGCAGAAAACGTTAACCGTAATCATTGGATTGCTTATTTTGATGCTTGGCGGAATCGGTTATCTGGTGCGCTCCTATCACATCGCCGCCACCGTCCCCGGGCAGCCGGGATATCAAAGTGTGTTGTCTATGATGGTCGCTGCGGTAGCAGGACGCGGAGCGTTTTATTACCTAACCATTGGAGCTGTGCTGGTCGTGCTGTGTTTGTCGGCTAATACCGCATTTGCGGATTTTCCCCGTCTTTGCCGGGCTATTGCCATGAATGGCTATTTGCCAGATTCATTCAGCCTGCGGGGAAGACGCCTGGTTTATACCAAGGGAGTGTACCTTCTTGCGCTTCTAGCCGCGATGTTACTGGTAGCATTTCGCGGTGTGACTGATCGCTTAATTCCACTGTACGCGGTGGGAGCTTTTCTTGCGTTCACTTTATCGCAAGCCGGAATGGTGGCGCATTGGCGCAAAACAAAAGATCCACATTCCGGAAAATACATGCTGGTGAATGGCGTGGGAGCGGTGGCCACCGGCATCACCGTGCTGATAGTTCTGGTTACGAAGTTTGCAGAAGGCGCGTGGATGACGGCCGTGCTGATTCCAGCCCTTCTGATACTGATGATAAGCGTGCATCGTTACTTTGAGCGCGTTTGGAAGGAGCTGGAATGTCCCCATCCTTTGGAAGTTGGCGGCTTGCACCCGCCACTGGTGGTTATGCCGGTTCAGAAGTGGGGCAGGCTAATGCAGAAAGCGTTGCAGGTGGCCCTCTCAATTTCTCCTGACGTTCAAGCTGTACATGTGTGCGGCGAAGCAGAGGACCATAGTTTGCGGGAGCAATGGGCCAAGATGGTTGAAGAGCCTGCGAAACAGGCGGGGCTCGCGCCAGTAAAACTGATTGAGTTGCAATCGCCGTTTCGTTTGGTGATTATGCCTATCGTCAATCACGTTTTAGAAGTTCAGCGCGCGAATCCAACGCGCCGAATAGCCGTGCTTATCCCGGAGTTGGTCGAACACCACTGGTGGCATTATTTTCTGCAAAATAAAAGGTCGGAGATCCTAAGAGCGCTTCTGTTGTTGAAGGGAAATCAGCGAATTATCCTTGTGAATGTTCCGTGGCATCTCAAAGCCTGAAGAAGTTTCCCAAAACTCCGGATGCGGTCCTAAAGCGCGGTCGAATCTCTACTTGGCATCGCGAAGGAAGCGCGCGGATTCTTCCGGTGGCGTGGGATTGATGTAGAAGCCGGTGCCCCACTCAAAACCCGCCACTTTTGTGACCTTCGGCATCATTTCAATGTGCCAGTGATAATGGTCGTTAATTTCTTCGCCGATCGGCGAGGTATGAATCACGTAGTTGTAGGAGGGAAACGACAGGGCGGAGTCAAGCCGGCCCAGGAAATCGTGCAGCACCCGCGCGAGGTTTCCGTAATAAGACGTGGGCATGTTTTCAAATGCCGAACTGTGCTGCCGCGGAAGAATCCATGTCTCAAACGGAAAACGCGGCGCATACGGTGCCAGGGCGATGAACTGTTCGTTCTCCAGGATCATGCGCGTTCCGGTTTCGATTTCCTGCCGAATCATGTCGCAGAAAATGCAGCGCTCCTTTTCGTCGTAGTAGCGTTTCGAATTGTCCACTTCCTCCCGCACACGCTTGGGCACGATTGGCAGAGCGATTAGCTGCGAGTGGGTATGTTCGAGCGAAGCGCCTGCAGGCTCTCCATGATTTTTGAAAAGCAGGATATATCGGAAGCGCTTGTCGTTTTTCAGGTCGATGGTGCGATCGCGGTAAGCCCACAGAACCTCCTCGACTCCTTTTTCATTGATCATTGCCAGCGTATTGTTGTGTTCCGGAGTTTCTATGATTACTTCGTGCGCGCCGATCCCGTTCATGCGGTCGAACAGGCCTTCACCCTCTCGGTCGAGGCCTCCTTCGATGCCCAGCGCAGGAAACTTGTTAGGAACCACCCGAACTCTCCAGCCGGGGCTGTCTCTGCCGCTGCCGTTCCGGCCATAAGCCAGGATTTCAGGAGGGGTCTTTCCTTCGTTCCCCGGGCAGAAAGGGCAATTTGGCATGCCCTTGATCTTCACGCTTTCGCGAACGAACTCAAGCGGACGCTTGCCGCGATCGGTTGAAATGATCACCCAGCGACCTGTAATAGGATCCTTGCGAAGCTCCGGCAAACTTGCCTCCTAGGCGCAATGCGTCCAGTCGCTAGCGTCGGGACGATGGTCGGCGAATAATGAGTTGCTTTGGGCTGGTCTATTCTACTACGGCGTAGAGTCACTCGATCTGCAGAGATGCACCGGGGTGGTGTTTTTTTCGCCACAGCGGATGTTTGCGCCGCTTGTCCCAGTCTACAGCGTCTTCTGGCGCCGGTTTCATCGGCTGCAACCAGCCGCGCCTGCTGCCACAATCGAAAAAATCAGTCTCGCAAGCATCAGAATTTACTTGATCACCTCGAACGTGAATTCCATATTTTTCCCGCGAATCACAAAACTTAAGTAATGCTCCCAGAACTGGCGAAATATGCGGCTGCGATTCACCAAAAACTGAAAACCCAGAGCGCGCCATGCCTTAAGAAGCCTCACGTTCAAATGTTTCTGCCTCATTCGCACCTTGGTGTACCACATGTCGCGACCGTGCGTCCCGCCGGGATAGAAATAGCGGAATGAGCCGGTATTCAAATGCCAGCGGTGAGTGGGATCGCAAAACGAGCTGAAATCCGTATAGTGCGGCGTAACTATAAAAATTGTCCCGCCGGGCTTAGTGACGCGATGGAATTCTTCCATCGTGGCAATCACATCCGCGACGTGTTCAATCAGGTGCTCGGCGCGCACCTGATCAAAAGAATTGTCGCGAAAAGGCAGCGCGCCTCGATCCAGATGGCAGATCACGTCAGCAGCAGTAGATGGGTTCATGTCGACGCCAATCGAACCAGGATACTTCACGGGTCCGCAACCGACGTCCAAAATGCGTGGCAAATCGCCCCCTAGGCCTACGACCTCGAGACGGCAGTTGGTTAAGTAGACGGCGCGATGGAAGTATCCTAAAAGAAAATAGCACAGGCTTCGCGCTGCCAGCCTGTGCTATTGCAAAATCATGCTCAAATCGGCCCGGAAACTGGTGAGCAGGCCCGCTGCGTGATTCTAGCTGACCTTCAATCCTTAAACAGAGCGCTCGACTTCGCTGATGATTTGATCGAGCGTTTTCAGCGCAAAGTTGGCTTGTTCTTCATCGATAAGCAATGGCGGGCACAACCGCAAAGTCGTGTCGCCCGATCCCAGAACCAGCAAGCCCTTATGAAACGCCATTTGCACGATACGATTGCGCAGGTCAGGTGCCCGTTCCTTGGTTTTCTGATCGCGCACGAACTCGACGCCGATCATTAAACCCCTTCCGCGCACTTCCCCCACGATCTTGTGCCGTTCAGTCCAATCTGCAGTCTGGCGCATAATGAATTCGCCCATGCGCATGGCGTTGGCGATGTAATTCCGCTCGAGCAAGCCAATCGTTGCAAGCGACGCTGCAATGCAAACTGGATTCCCGCCGAAGGTGGAAGCGTGCGCGCCTGGCGTCCAGTTCATCACGCTGGCTCTGGCTATGACTGCGCTCAAGGGCATGCCTGAGGCGATGCCTTTGGCAGTGCAAATGATGTCGGGTTCAATGCCTGCGTGATCGCAGGCCCACCATTTCCCGGTGCGTCCCATTCCAGATTGCACTTCGTCTGCGACCAGCATGATCCCGTGCTTTCGGCAAATCCGCTGCAGGCCTTGCAGGAACTCCGCAGGTGCCGGCAAGTAACCACCTTCGCCCTGGACCGGCTCGATGAAAATGCCCGCAACCTCGTCTGGATCGACGCGGCGGCGAAACAGTTCATTTTCGAGATAGGAAAGGGAATCGCTCGACGCATGCTCGGCGCGAATTCCGTAGGTCCCGCGATAAGTGTCCGGAAAGGGCATATGGAACACACCAGAAAGCAGCGTGCCAAATCCCTTTCGCTGAACTGCGCGGCTGGCCGTCAACGAAAGCGCGCCCATCGTTCGTCCGTGGAAGGCTCCGTGAAACGCGATTAACTTATCGCGCTTGGTGTGAAACTTCACGAGCTTAATGGCTGCTTCGATGGCCTCCGCGCCAGAATTCCCGAAATAAACGCGTTTTGGGTCCGGGCCAGGCGCAATCGACGCCAATTTTTCCGCCAGTTCCACCATGTTGGGATAGTAGAAGTCAGTGCCAGACATGTGAATCAGTTGAGCGGCCTGTTTTTGGATCGCAGCGACAACTTCAGGATGACAATGACCCGTAGCTACGACGGCTATTCCCGCAGCGAAATCGAGAAAGGTGTTGCCGTCAACGTCTTCGATTGTGGCGCCGCGGCCAATCTTGGCCACCAAAGGGTAATCCCTGGTGTACGACGGCGACACCACCTGATGGTCTCTTTCAACGAGTGCCTTTGCTTTGGGGCCGGGCAGCACCGTAACCAGGTGCGGCAACTTCGAATCAACTTTTGCATCAGTCGCTGGCATAGCTTCCTCCGGAAGGATTTTATTTTGGACCGGGCGCGCACAGCGGTTCCCAGCGGGCGCACTCAGGCAAGAGAAAGGAGGCGGACTTAATCGACGCCGTAGAGGTTCGGGCGCTCGTGAGAGGGCTGGCTATGCAGCGACAAATCGTGCTCTACAGAAATGGTCATTTATATTTCCAGCGGACACTACCGTCGCGAGTATCTTCAAGGATGATACCAGAACTCGCCAGTTCCTGCCGGATTTCATCGGACCTTTTGAAATCCCGGCGTTTTTTTGCGGAGCTGCGCTCTTCAAGGAGAATTTCGATCTGTTCGGGCCTCAGACGCGCTTGGTCGGCGCCAAAACCCAGTTGTTGAAGCTTCTGCTGATCGTCATCGACTAATATGGCCAGAACTGCGTCAAACTTCTCCATGGCGGCGAGTAACGGCATGGCGTCCTGTTCGAGGAACTCACCGCGATCCATGGCTGTGTTCACATCGCGCACCAGATCGAATACGGCAGCCAGCGCGGCGGCCGTGTTCAAATCATCGGCCAGTCCGGCGTCAAAATCCTGCAGCGCTTGCTCCACAAGTTTGGTCATTTTGGGATTTGAGCCACCCGCGAACTTTTCGGACTTAAGCCGCGAAACAAAATTGCGCAGCCTCTCCACGGAATTCGCTGCTTGTTTCAGGCTATCGCCGGTGAAATTCAGCTGGCGCCGATAGGGAACGGAGGCCAGCAGATAGCGAATCGTTGAAGGTTTGTGTCTTTTGACGAAAAGTTCGCGCAGGGTGAAAAAATTCCCGAGCGACTTGGACATTTTTTCGCCATCCACAATCAGGTGCTCGGCATGCAGCCAGATCTTGACAAACGTGTGCCCCGTGGCCGCCTCGCTTTCGGCAATTTCGTTTTCGTGATGAGGGAAAGCCAGATCGATGCCGCCCGTGTGAATGTCCAGCGTTTCGCCAAGGTACTTCATGGCCATGGCCGAACACTCGATGTGCCAGCCCGGGCGGCCCGGCCCAATCGGCGTTTCCCAGAAATGCTCGCCGGGTTTCGGCGCTTTCCATAATGCAAAATCGCGTGCGTCGTCTTTTTCGTATCGGTCGTTGTCCACGCGCGCGCCAGCCTTCATTCCTGCCAAATCGATCTTCGAGAGTTTTCCGTAGGAAGGAAATTTCGCGATACGGTAATAAATGGAGCCCTCGCTTGTGTATGTCATGCCTTTTTCTTGCAAGCGCGCGATCAGGTCCACCATGTCCTCGATGTGATCGGTGGCACGCACCACTTCCTCCGGCGTCTCAAGATTCAGCGCCTTCATATCTTCAATAAACGCCTGGATGTACTTCTCGGTGTATTCGCGAATCGTGACTCCCGCAGCTGCTGCATTCTGAATGATGCGATCGTCTACATCGGTTAAATTCATCACCTGCAAAACGGTGAGACCGCGCGAACGAAGGAACCGGCGCAAAATATCCTGAAACACAAACGTCCGGAAATTTCCAATATGGGCAAAATCGTAAACGGTCGGCCCGCAGGTATACATGCGCACCTGGCCCTTGTGAACGGGCCTAAGTGGCTCGAGACGGTTCGTAAGCGTGTTGTGAAGCTGTATATCCGTCATTTTTGCGAAATCCAAAAAGGGTGATTGTAACTGACCCGCAGCCTCGCGGCAAACGGCCGAATCAGGCTCAAGTTCGTGAAAAGCTAACAGCAGCAATAACTTCCGGCGATCAAAAGGTAAAGTCAGGGTAGTACTTTTACTGCGCAAGACAGCGCTTGGTACCCATGGAACTTCTGTACCATTTTCAAATTAATGTGCTCAGTTAGTCTATAGCCAGCTCTGAGGGCTCGCGGCCGGGAATCGGAAGCGTGGCAAAACAAGGACAGGCAGTCATGAAATCCACTCTGATTCTCGCAGCGGTTTTGCTTTTGGCTGGATCGGCGCACGCCCAATGGATCAACGTCGGTACGGGCGCTCCCATTAATGGCTTGGGAACCATAAACACGAATGGCTCGATTAACGATGTTGGAAGCAGCCATCCCGGCGTTGCAACCACTTCACAATGGTTCGATCGGGACATCGCAGTCAATGCGAATTCGAAAAATCCCGGCGAATTCGTTCCATCGACCTACTCCAGCTACAAAGAAGCGTTAGCAATGGGCCGCCTGGACCTGCAGGTAAAGCCAACGACAGTGGTCCAAGCCGCGCGTTTGACGCGGGAACAAAGAAGCAAAATGGACCGGTCAGATGCAATTCTGGTTGATGAAGATTCGCACGGAAACCTGGTAATCGTCGCGAAAAGAAAGTAAGCAGGCTCAAAAAGCCGGGCTCGCGAAGGATCAGGGAAGCAATTCCACGCGACGGGTGACGATGGTGCGGTCGCCGTTGCCAAATGGGGTCGCGGTCAACGGCCGCGCCTTGAGCAAGAATTGTCCTTCTTGGGGCAACCCGTAAGTCACATCCAGGGCGAAGACCTCAACTGATTTGCCTGCGGGCAGAGTGAATCCGATCTCAATCCCCTTAGCGGGGACGGCCCAAAACTCATATCCGAACCAGCCGTTCAATTCGCGCCGCACCCGATCACTCTCGGGCTCAAGAGTTTGGTCTTCCGCGGTAACGGACTCAATGCCGCAGTCGGGCGGAAACAATACCGCCGCCTCGCTGGCGCCGCGTTCGGAACGCAACAGCGCACGATAGCGACGTTGTCCGGTTTCTTCAGACAATTCCTGGATTGTGAACGTCGGAGGTGCCAAATCCAGGTGCGGTGCGCTAACTACGAACGCTGGCTGAGAGCTCCAGGAAAACGGATGAGTGTCCTGGCGGCGATAATTCGTGGCCAGGCGAATCGGTTCCGGCAGCCGGCCCGAAGCGGGATAGACCACCCACTGCGATTTTCCTGAGTCCGTTTCCTGAACATACTCGAGGTTCACATGTTCGGGCGCCTTGGCTGAGGATACCGGCACAACGATTGCAAAAAAGGCGCAGAGTGCAGCGATGCTCCAGGCGGTCCAAAGTAGCGGACCGAGGGTCGATTGCCGGACGCGGCTGAATTCGGCGCCCATCGGCGCGATTGGGGTGAACAGCAAAGCTACCAGGACCGAAATCGCCGGTAGTGCAAGATTACCAAAGCCTTGATAAATCAGTATCACTGGCGCGAAGCCAAGTGCGGCGGCCAAGGCAAGTGGCAGGGTCACAGCGATGGCAACGCCCTGCGCCGAGTGGCCTGATCGAAAAGCGAGCAATAGCCCTCCGGCAGCCGCTGCGCAGGTGGTGCATTGCAAGACGTAGCCGATGGCTGGTACTTGGGAAGCAACCACAATCGAAAGCGCCGCCCAGCAGATCGATACGCCCGCCCAGAGGCCAAGCGGCCCGCTTCGAGGAGCAAATCTGAGTGCCATGAAAGACACGACCGCGATGGCCACGCACCAGAAACAGATCTGAGCGGGAAGCGGATGCGCAATCCACGGGCTTTCTGTCGCGCCTATGCGTCGCAGAACGAAATTAAGAACCCAAGCCAGAATCCCCGTTGCAACCATCGTAAGCAGCCACGCCGCTGTGCCCCAAAAAAACTGAAGAGCGCTTAGACGCTTCCCGTAGATCAGCCAGGCAATCTCAATAAAAAGTAACAGTGCTGATCCAACCGCGATCTTGAGCGTCTGGCGAGCTGGCCAGGAAATGATCCAGTGCCCGAACACATCGAAATAAACGGCTTCACCCGGTGCTGGATTGGAAATATCGAGATTGGCAAAGGTCTCGACCGAACTTAAGGCGTTGTCACCCTGATGTTGCAATGTCGCGGGATCTGCATTCGCGAAGCTATCGAGCGGGGTGTGGTAATGGAGCACCCGGCCGATATTCGCAAAGTTGACGCCTTGGTATCCAGCGGCCTTGAAAACGGTAAAATCTGTGTCGTTGGGAAATCGCCTGTATGCTTCGTAGAAGATCGAGCTGGTCTCTGGTCTCGCAGCTCGGCGGGCATAAGCGCGCAGCGCCCATTCGTTCGCCGCGCCGGTTTCAAACATCAAACTTGCGCCGGACGTCCCGCGGCTGTCTACGTTCACGGCCACATGTACGTCTTTCGCCCACGGGTGCTCGTTTACGAAAACACGGGCGCCCAGCAACCCTGCTTCCTCCCCATCGTCGATTAGGAATATCAGGGGATGCCGTGGCTGTGGTAGCGACTTGAATGCCCGGGCAATTTCAAGCACGCTCGCCGCACCAGCTCCATCGTCGAAAGCTCCCGGGCCGGCAGGGACGGAGTCATAGTGCGCAGCTAAGAGCACCGCAGGACCGTTCTCACTGCCTTCGAGGCGCGCTAGTACGTTCTTGACCGTCGCACAGTCGCCCTCATCATCACAAGCGAAGCCCTCCTGCACCGTGGGCGTGTACCCGATCTTTGTGAACTCGCTGATAACCCGGGCGCGAACCGTGTCGTTTTGCGGGCTGCCAGTGGGGTGCGGAATGCCGTCGCCTACCAGTCGATCGAGTATCGCGCTGGCGCGCTCAGCAGAAAATTGTTTGGGATCGGCGTCGACCGGTCTTGGCGCAGGGGGGCGTAGGCCTTCAATCGTCAGAAAGAGAATTAAGGCGAGAATCGCAAGCGCGGACAAGATACCGCCGGAGCTCTGGGTGGCGTCCTGCTGCAATCCTCCCTCCACTAGCGCGCCATCGTAGGCTGAGGTTCGCCTTAAGTCAATCTGCAAGAATGACTTACTGGCATTCTGTTCGTCTCGCTAATTCCCTCTATCGTCTGCAACTCTTGCATTGCGCCGAACGACTCAAGGAGCGGAAACCATTTTGAACCAGACAGAAGGCGCCCTTTAAGAATACACCCTTCATTGATCCTGACGCGGTTGGTCTGGACGGGCTGTGTCCCATTGGGGAAAACCCTTCTTTACACCATTAGCGCTCCATGCTACTTTTTATTCCCGTAGCCGCCATCCAAGCAAGCGCCAGGCGGAAGGGCCATTGCACGATCGACCCTCCAGGGTTTTTGTCCCGATATACCTGCATCAAAATATTGACAAATTGAAGCTTCTTCAGCCGATAAGGGGAGGGAGCAAACTGTGCGAGGACACTGGTGCTGAAACTTCGTAAGGTCGAACTGCTGGGGTTTAAGTCCTTTTGCGAAAAGACTCCTATCACCTTTAGCGGAACGGGCATTACCTGCATCGTCGGACCGAACGGCTGCGGCAAGTCCAATGTTGTGGACGCTGTCTCCTGGGTGTTAGGCGAGCAAAGCCACAAAATGCTGCGCGCCGAGCGCATGTCCGATTGCATTTTCAACGGCACAGCCAAGCGCCCTCCCATGGGATTGTCGGAGGTGACGCTGACGCTCGTTGATCCTGATTTGATGAATGCCGTGGTGAAGGCAATCGATTCGCCCCAGAAAAGCGCGGAATCTTCTGAAGCAGCGGGGCCAATCATCGCAGAACAAGCGCCCCTGACCGGAGAGCTGGAAACCAAGATTGTTGACGGCTTCATCGAGCTTTCGCTGAAGGAAGCGACCCCACAGGAAAGCGATGCCGCGGATGGTGAGGAGCAGCCCGGCAAATCGAAGAAAAAACGCGGGTCCGAAAAACCGGCCATGTCGGTCAAACCCGGCGAGGTCGTGGTTGGGCGCCGACTGTACCGATCGGGGCAAAGCGAATACCTAATCAACGGGCGAGTCGCGCGACTGCGCGATGTGCAAGAAATCTTCATGGGCATGGGTCTTGGTCCCGACAGCTATGCCATCATCGAACAGGGGCGCATCGGTCAAATTTTGAATTCGAAGCCGATGGACCGCCGAGCGATCATCGAAGAAGCCGCCGGAATCACCATGTACAAGACCAAGCGGCGGCTGGCGGAAGCGAAACTGGAAGCCTCGAAGGGCAATCTTTCTCGCATCCATGACATTCTGGTTGAGGTGGAAAAGCAACTTGCTTCACTCAAGCGTCAAGCCTCGAAAGCCCGTCGTTACGCCGAGCTGCGTGAACAGATGCGCGAGTTGTTGCGCAATGTGCTGGCGAGCAAAGCTGAACACTTGGATATTGAAGCAGCGCGGCTGGAAAACTTGCTGCGCGAAATGGATGCGGTCGAAGAGCGCGAGGCCAGGTCTGTTCACGAGCTGGAAGCTGAGCAGGAGCGGTTAGGTAGCCGCAGCTACGAACTTGATGGCGAGCTTCGGCAAATCCAGAATCTTGTCGGACAAACGGCGCTTGATCTCGATCGTGCGGAAAACCGCATTACCTTTAATTGCGAGCAGGCCGCACAAATTGAGGCGCGCGCTTTGCGGCTAACTGTGGAAATGGAAGCCGCTGAACGCCAGGTCAGCGATCTGGGAACTCGCATGACCACCTATAACGAAGCTGCGGCTGCTCTGCGCGAACAAACTGCCGCTCTTGAGACCGGTTTGCGCGAAGCTATCGAACGATCATCCGCCGCTACGTTCGAACAGGCACGGCTCGAAACACGTATTGCGGAATTGCGGCAACTCCTCGGCCTCTTGGTTGAAGAGTCCGCGCGTGAACACGCCGAGTCGTTGCAGGCGGAAGAAGCAGCCGCGCGATATACCACGGCGGAGGAACAGCGCGCATCCCAAATGCAGGTGATGGAACATCAATGCGGCGCACTGTCTGAGAAAGTCACAGCCGCCGACCAGGCCTTCATCGAGGCTCGATCGAGCGCGCAAGAGCGGGGCGGGACCGTTCGCGCCAGGCAGGCTCGGCTTGTAGAACTCCGGCGACATCAACAGGAAGCCAGCCAGGCGTTGGAACAGACACGCCAGGAATTTTCCGCCGAACGCGCGCGGCGAGCTTCGATTGAACAGATCCTGAGCGAGCGCGCCTACACCGCCGACGCGGTACAGAAGCTTTTCAACGTGGCCCATGAACACGGAACCGATTCAACGGGATTCCACGCCGTCGGCCTGCTCGCGGATTATGCCGAGGTGCAGGAAAAGTACGAAGCAGCTATTGAACAGTTCCTGCGAGACGAGCTGGAATACGTAGTGGTCGAATCGTTTGATCACGCGCGTGCCGGAATTTCATTGCTTCGCGACGAAATGGGCGGCCGCGCTACATTTTTTGTCGACTCGCTCAGCAGGCTGAATTTGCCCTCTCCCGAGGCGGATGGTTCGCTTCCGACCCCTGCTGGAGTGCTGGGAAGGCTCGACCGGCTCGTCGATTTCCGCGAACCACTGGGGCCCGCCGCAAAGCATTTCCTCACAAAGTTGCGCACCGCTTACATAGCGGAGGGTTCCGCGCTGGCCGAGCAAATGGCCAAGGAAAATCCGCACAGCTATTTTCTTACGCCCGACGGCACCTGCTATCACGGTCGCATGGTTTCAGGGGGCCGGGCAGGCGAAGCCGGTCCGCTTGCGCTGAAACGCGAGTTGCGACAGCATGAAGCCGAAACGCTGCGGCTTGAGCAAGCGGCAAACGAGCAACAAGCCGCAATGACCCGGCTGGAAGAAGCCATCGCGGAAGCCGAAGAGCAAGTGACCTCCGCGCTGGCGCAACAGATGGAAGCGGAAAAATTCCTGGTGACGGCCACACATCAGCGCGACCAGTCGCGTTTTGACTTGCAGAGAATCGAACAGCAGTTCGCCAGCCAGCGCCAGGAGATTTCACGGGTGCGCGCAGAAGCGGAATCCGCTCGCCTTCGTGCAGCGAGCGCTCGTGGAAAGCATGCAGAAGCGATGCGCGCGCGCGAATCCGCCGAAAATGAAAACACGCAAGCTTCTGATCGGCTGCTAAGTCTGCGCCAAGATTTCCATACGTTTCAAGAACAGGCGGCTGCCCGACGTGAAGAGCTGGCGACGATGTCCGAACGTCTGACCAGCGCGGAAAACGCTGAGCGCCGCATCGCTGAGGAAATGGCGCTCGCCAGTGAGCGGATGGCTTCATTGCGGCAACAACACGAAGCCATGCTTCAAGAAAAAAGCGAGCTCCAGGCCTCCTGCGAACAACTTGGATTGCACGCAGAAGAGCTGCGAAAAGAGAAAGCGCGCCTTGATGAACTGAAGTCCGCTCTTGAGAGCGAATGGGAACTGGCAAGAACACGCGCCACGCAGCTGGAAGATACTGTGCGCGGTAAGCGGCAGTCACTTGAAGAACTCCGCGCTGAACGCAACCGCCACCAAATCGAGAAAGCGCGTAACGATGCAGATCGCGATTACCTGCGACAAACCTGCATTTCCGAACTGAACGCACAGCCGGAAGAATTAATGGCACAACAAGCCGAGCAACTTCTGCTGGGAGAGGCTCTCATAGCGGCCGAGACGAACTACAACGAAATGAAAGCGCGCGTCGAGGCCATGGGACCAGTCAACATGATGGCGCTTGAGGAATTCAAGGAATGCGAAGAGCGCGATGCGTTCATGCGACGTGAACGTGACGATCTGGTGGCTTCCATCCAGAATACACAGCTCACCATTACCGAGCTCGACCAGGTTTCCCGCCAAAAGTTCGAAGAGGCTTTTAATTTCATCAACGCGCATTTCGCCATCGCGTTCCAGTCGCTATTCGGCGGCGGACACGGCGAGATGCGCCTCGCCGAGCCTGATAGTTCGGGCGAGGCGGGCATCGACATCGTGGCACAGCCGCCTGGCAAGCGCTTGCAGAATATATTGCTGTTGTCTGGCGGCGAAAAAGCGCTAACGGCGCTCGCGCTCTTGATTGCGGTGTTCAAGTACCAACCGAGTCCGTTCTGCATCCTGGACGAGGTGGACGCACCGCTCGATGAAGCCAACGTCGGGCGCTTCAACAAAATGCTCGCGGACATGTGCGGGCAAACGCAATTCATCGTGGTTACCCACAACCGCAAGACCATGGAAATGGGCTCGGTGTTGTACGGCGTTACGATGCAAGAGCCTGGCGTCTCACAAGCTGGTTTCTGTGAAGTGGGAAGAAGGGGCTGCAGTGCCGGCCTCCAAAGCAGCGACCAACGCTGCCTGAGTCTGGTTTTCAGTTCATTCACGCCTGTGAAAAACTAGAGGAAGTGCGTTTCTTAACGGTTGACAACACAACTCGCTGCGCTAGAATACCCGCCTCTTCGCTGCGAGGTAATAATCCTTGGCTTCTCCGCAAATGACTCCAACTATTTCAGAAACGAATTTTCCCGGACTCAAACTTCGGGGGCGCGGCAAAGTCCGCGATATATACGAATGGGGCGACGAATTGCTGATCGTCGCTACCGATCGCCTGTCAGCTTTCGACCTAGTGCTGCCGACGCCCATTCCTGATAAAGGCAAAGTTCTCACGCAATTATCGTTGTTCTGGTTCGACAAGCTCGCTGGCATTGTCCCCAACCACGTGATCGCGGCCAAAAATTTTAGCGGAGAGCTTGCGCGATACGCCGATTCGCTCGATGGTCGTGCCATGGTGGTGCGCAAAACAAATCCTTTGCCAATCGAGTGCGTAGTGCGCGGATACATTTCCGGCTCGGGCTGGAAGGACTACCAAAAAACCGGCACCATCTGCGGCATTAGGTTGTCCCCGGGCTTACGCGAATCCGACCGTCTTCCCCAGCCTATTTTCACTCCTTCCACCAAGGCCACCACGGGTCACGACGAAAATATTTCGTTCGATGAAACGGTCCGGCGCATCGGCCGCCCGCTTGCAGAAAAGCTGCGTGATACCAGCCTCACCCTTTACAGCCATGCGTTAGAGCATGCGGCGTCGCGGGGAATCATCATCGCCGACACAAAATTCGAATTCGGACTCGCCGGAAACGAGTTGATCTGGATCGATGAGGCTCTCACTCCGGACTCATCGCGCTTCTGGCCTTCTGATCAATATGTTCCGGGTCACGCCCAGCCATCTTTCGACAAGCAGTACGTGCGTGATTACCTGGAGAAAATAGGGTGGAACAAGCAGCCCCCAGCCCCGGGGTTACCAGACGAGGTAGTAACCGCCACTCAGAATAAATACCGGGAAGCCTATCAACGCGTCACAGGCCATGATTTAGATTAAGGCTGGCTGCACCTAGCCTCAGCTTTGATACCGGCCCAGTCTCCGAACTCGTCAGCGCGGGGCGTGAAAACGTGAAAGATCAATTGGAATCCTTAGTTGGTATGATGGTCGAACGCGGAATTCTGCTGGAAGAAGCAGTGACGGAGTTCGAGAAGAAGTTCATAAAACGAGTCCTCGAGCGATTGCACGGCAATCAATCTCGTGCCGCAAAAGTGCTTGGAATTCACCGCAACACCCTAAGTCGCAAGGTAGGTACTTACAAACTCGACCACGTGGGACAGAAGCGGAGCTGAAGTCCTTCTGTAAAATACGGAAGCAGGATAGCCGGGCAGTGACAAGGGCCGGCCCATTCTAGCACCGGCCACAATCGCGATTGAAAATATGGTACCTTAGTTCTATTGCTTTGGCGGCACTTTGTGGTGTTTGCCGGCTTCAGCCTTCTCCGGAATCGTGGTCGGATCAACCTTCACTTGATCCCAGTGAAGCATAAAAGGCGAAGGATCGTAACTCACAATCGCACCAGAGAAGCGAATTCCGTCATCCTTCTGCAGGCGAACGACGTCGGGCTGAGGCGTATCCTGAGCTGCGTTTGGCGCCCCCGCCGGAGGCGCGTGCAGTCCAAACTTTAACGTCCATGTTGGGGGTGGTCGCTTTTTCGACTTCGTCTTCGTTTGCGCCAGTAAATACCAGGAAATCCGCGAAGCCGTCACCTTGCTTGATGTCGATGATCTTGCCAACAACGCCGGGGAATTGCGCGCCGCAGATCGCAAGCCAAGTTTGCTTGGCCTTGTCTCCAGCTGCGCTTAGATCGCGCGATCACCGTCAGAATCGTGCTGCTTTGCGGCGATTTTTTGCAGGTCCGTGGCGCTGGGAATCGTGTAAGTTGCGGGACGATCGCCGGTCGTGCCCGCAAGAGTCAGCAGTTCGTTCAATTGCTCGTCAACCGAGCTATCACAGCCAGGCTGTTCGTAGGCTAGAATCGCTTTGCGCAAGTAATCTTTGATTTTGTCCGCGTCGGGAACTTTCAGATTTATCGACCTCGCCAGCGCCCAGAATCCGTCGACGTACTGAGGCGGGTTCATCCCCAGATAAGCCAAGCCCAGGCGGTAGCCGTAACAGCGTCGGTGGGATTATTTGCCAGAGCCGCTTTGAAATCGTCCACGGCTGCCGCGATAGTCTTTGAGCTGCAGTTCCGCGAAACCCGCAGCGGCATTGAAGAAACGCGATACCGGGCTTTTTCTGTTCGGCAAATTGCTCGTCGGTCAGCGTCGAATTTGCCGGCTTGGGATATTTCGCCAGCGAGATCCGCGCCCTGTTTTGCGGCGTCGCGCTCTTTTACGAACTGATCGTGCGCGTCGGGAGCTTTTGGATTGAATGCAAACGGGAACACTTGCACGCGCGATTGCAGGACCTGCAGGCGTGTCGCTGTATCCACCTTGTCGCCCATGGCGATGATCTTATCGGCCGTCTCAATGACTTTCGGATAGTTCTTCAGCTCGTTGTAGGTGGAAAGGTAGAGCTGGTCGACGTAGACTATCAGCGTCGAATTCGCGAACTTGCTGACGAAATCGTCGAGGAGCTTGAGCCTGTTCTGCGGATTCGTCTCGGCGCGCGCCGCCTGGAAGGCGTTGTACTCCGGAATCGTATAGGGGGCTTTTCCCTGATCCGCCTGCTGAGCCCGCGCCGCGGGCAGGCAAACTAGAACGAGAGCCAGAAATAATAATTCCCTTCATGAAAGCGCACTTTCGGATCATCTCTTTACTGCCTCCTGGACCAGTTTTGGTACGGAATGAACGTATCGCCTAGGGCCACAACCCCTGAAGGATAACGGGCTAAACGAAATCCGGGATTATAGGGAAAGCCACGCATGCGTGCAAGGTGAATCCACCTTGCGAAGCCGAATTCGTTGGCGCCAGTTCCTGCTCGAATGGATGTTCTCACGTGAATGATAAGATGACGAATGGACGATAAATTGTCGCCTCGAGGAGTTCACGGATATGAATAACTGAAAACCTTGCGACGGGACAGTGGCAATTGTTACCGGTGCGAGCCGCGGCATTGGATTGGCCAGTCGCGCCGCAGCTGGGAAAAATGGGAGCGAGACTGAGATCGTGCTCGAGATACCGGCAAAACCTGGAGGCGCGACGAACGAGCTGCGTGCCATGACGCGGCCGGCGTGTTTGCCGCAGGCGGTGGATGTGACGCATGGCAGAGCAAATTTCGTCCTTCTGTGCAGCACACCGAGACAGAACACTCGGTCCCGGTCGAGATTCTGGTGAACAACGCCGGTATCGGATACTTCGGACCCACCCATGAGGCATCGGAGCAACATCTGGGACACTGTGTTAGACACCAATTTGAAATCTGTGTTCCTGGCGAGCAAGGCGGTCGCGCCGGGGATGATCGAACGGCGCAGCGGGCACATCATCAATATTGCGTCTTTGGCCGGGAAGAATACCTTTCGGGAGGCGGCATTTATTGCGCCTCAAAATGGGGTTTGCTGGGATTGACGGGTGCATGGCCGAGGATCTCGAGGGTACGGGATACGGGTTAGCGCGATTTGTCCGGGGAGGTGGCTACGAATTTTTCGCCGCATGGGAAGAAGGACTCGGCAAGATGTTGCAGCCAGAGGATATAGCGCATGTGTGGAGATGCTGGTGACGCAGGCGCCACAGAGTTTTGTTAGTGAGGTTATGATGCGGCCTACGCAGAAGCCCTGAAGCGCCCGGCTGAATCTTTTCGCTATCCCCTTGCATCCGATCATTCGAGTTTGAATGATTTGATCTTAAATCAATATGCCAAGCCACTTCCAAGGCGCTGAAGACGCGGTCCGGGCGCTGAGCGCTTACATCAATCTGGTGCGAGCCTCGGATTCGGTCATCTCCAAAACGACTGCACATCTTGAATCAGAAGGAGTGACCGGTGGACAGTTCGCGGTCCTCGAAGCTCTGCTTCACCTGGGCCCCATGTGCCAGCACAGCATCGCAAAGAAACTTTTGCGGAGCGGCGGCAACATCACGCTGGTGGTAGACAACCTAGAGAAACAGGGCTGGGTGAAGCGCAAGCGTCAAGAAAAGGACCGTCGCATGGTCGAAATTCATCTGACGCCAAGGGGCCGCCGGCTGATTACGCGCATATTCCCGGAGCACGCCAGGATTGTGGCCCGGGTGATGAGCGAATTGACCCCAGCGGAACAAGATGATTTGCGCCGCATAGCGGGAAAACTAGGACGCGGCGCCGAAGAGCTTTGCATCGAAAGACTAAACAGGGAGACACACCATGCTTCGAATCAGACCAAGTGAAGAACGTGGACACAACAAACTCAATTGGCTCGACACCCATTTTACATTTTCCTTCGACCAGTATTACGACCCCGAGCATATGCAATTTCGTTCGCTGCGGGTGTTGAATGAAGACATCGTAGCCGCGGGCAAAGGGTTCGGAATGCATCCGCATCGCGATATGGAAATACTGACCTGGATCCTCGAAGGCTCGCTCGAACACCGCGACAGCATGGGTACAGGCGCCGTGATTCGTCCGAGCGAGCTGCAACATATGAGCGCGGGCACGGGCATCCTGCACAGCGAATTCAATCCTTCGCCAAAGGATCCGACGCACCTGCTGCAAATCTGGATCACTCCAGAACGCAACGGGCTGAAACCGGAATACGAGCAGCTGGCATTCCCAGACAAAGATTTGCGCGGGAAATTCCTGCACGTGGCGGGGCCGAACGCTCCTGTCACCATCCATCAGGACGCGGACTTGTATATCGCGCGCCTTGCCGAGGGCGAGGAAACAGCGCACAGCCTGAAATCCAACCGGCATGCCTGGGTGCAGATCGCCCGTGGCGATGTCACTGTGAATGGCAGGGAACTGAAAGCTGGAGACGGTGCTGCAATTTCAAAGGAAGAAGAAGTCCGGGTCCAGGCAAAGGGGCCATCCGAAGTGCTGTTGTTTGATCTTGGGTAAAATCTTCAAACAGGAAGTCGATAAAAGGAGGATCATTCCAGTGTCCAATTCTTCGAACAGCGTGCTTCCGCTCATCGGCCGAATCATGATGAGCCTTATCTTTATCAATGCAGGCATTTCGAAAATCGCAGGTCATGCCATGATGACCAGTTACGCCGCATCCAAGGGCGTCCCGGCGCCGGCGCTAGCCATAGGGGCGGCTGCCCTGATTGAAATTCTTGGCGGTCTTGCCATTTTGATCGGACTGAGGGCCCGGATCGCCGCTTGGGCATTGTTCTTGTACCTCATCCCGACGTCGCTGTTCATTCACAATTTCTGGGCGCTGCAGGGTGCGGAACGAATGGATAACCAAGTCCATTTCTTCAAGAACCTAGCGATCATGGGCGGTTTACTGTTCATCGCCGCATTCGGGCCAGGCGCTTACTCTGCCGATGCTTCGCGATCGAAAGCTGCGTGAGGTCCGCTCGGAGAAAATGCAGCAATGCCTTCGCCGCATTTTCTCCCGAGGAAGTGTGTGAATTGACGGCCGAAAAAATTTTGCAACCATGCTGCTGTGTAACAAACCTCATCTAAAAGGGAGAAATCATGAGCGTACCTAAAAAGCCAGCTACCACGAGCGCTCCGATCCACCAATTAATCAGTGAGCGTTGGAGTCCACGCTCATTTGCAGATCGCCCGGTAGAACCCGAGAAGATACGCGCGCTTTTCGAAGCCGCACGTTGGGCTGCTTCTTCTTACAACGGGCAACCGTGGTACTTTATCGTTGCCACCAAGGACGACCCCGCAAACTACAAGAGAATTCTCGATTGCTTCGTCGAATTCAACCAGAGTTGGGCGAAAAATGCTCCGGTTTTGGCGCTGAGCGTTGCAAAGCTGAAATTTGACCACAATGGCGAAGCGAATCGCCATGCATTCCACGACGTCGGACAGGCTGCCGCCACTCTTGCTCTGCAAGCGGAAGCGCTGGGCCTTGCGGTTCACCAGATGGCGGGGATCCTTCCTGACAAAGCCCGCGAGATTTTCGAAATCCCTGAGGGACATGAAGCGGTTGCCGGACTGGCGATTGGTTATGTCGGCGAGCCCCAACACTTGCCAGATCACTTGAAGGAACGAGAAATGGCGCCTCGCGAACGCAAGCCGCTTGATTCTTTTGTTTTCACCGGAAAGTGGGGAAAGCCCTCATCGATTGTCAGCGGCAAGTCTTGACCCAGACGGTTCTAGCTGAGGTTGTCTCGCGAGCCGGGACAACCTCAACGCTATGGCCGTAGATTTTGCCGAGCGGTCGTCGCCTAAATCTTTGGCAAGACAATTCCTTGCTGGGATTGGTATTTGCCTTTTTTGTCTTTATACGAAGTTTCGCATTCCTCGTCGGATTCAAAGAAGATCACCTGGCAGAGTCCCTCGTTCGCATAAATGCGCGCCGGCAGCGGGGTCGTGTTGCTGATCTCAAGCGTAACGAACCCCTCCCACTCCGGTTCGAACGGCGTGACGTTCACAATGATTCCGCAACGCGCGTAGGTCGATTTTCCCACGCAGATGGTCAGGCATTTCCGCGGGATACGAAAATATTCCACCGAGCGTCCCAGCGCGAAAGAATTCGGCGGAACGATGCAGATATCACCTTGGAACTCGACAAACGACCTCGGGTCGAAATGTTTCGGATCCACGATCGAGGAATTTACGTTCGTAAAAATGCGGAATTCGTCCGCCACGCGCATGTCATACCCATAGGATGAAACTCCATAGCTGATAACGCCGTCGCGTATCTGGCGGTCTTCGAAGGGCTCGATCATGCGGTGTTCCTGCGCCATCTTACGGATCCACTTGTCAGACTTCACCGACATCCATTGCCTCCGTAATTTGCGGATTTTACTGTGCTGGTTGGCAGCGGCCTCGGCGAGGCTGCCCGAATCGCTAACCGATTGCCTGCACGTCCCAACGGAATCGGCGAGTGTATTACACAGCAGCAGTGCTTGACAACCTGCAACCCCCTGTCTAGCATAGGTTTCCGGTCATTGGAGGCAGTTGTGATCAAGCTCGACATCGTTAACGCCATTGTTCAGAAGACGAATATTACTCGAACGCGAGCCGAACAGGCCGTCGAAACGGTCTTTGAAGCCATGAAGAATGCGCTCGGTCGCGGAGAGCGCATAGAGCTTCGCCGCTTCGGAGTGTTCAACGTGAAGCCGCGCAAGACAGGAATAGGCCGCAACCCGCGCACCGGACAGCAGGTTAGTATCCCGCCCGGCAAGGCTGTGCGCTTCAAACCGGGCAAAGAACTTCAGGCACTCCCGGCACCAGCCGCTACTTCAACTGCGGCTCCGACCGCCCCAAAACCCTAGTCCGCAGGACCCGACGAGTCGCTTTAAGCGGCCGCGAACCCGTTTTTTCCTGCTGCGCATCCAACCTGAATGCCTTCAAGCCCCGGCAATGGCGACGGTCGTCTTCCACTGGAAGTTCTGGATCGGCATTTGCATGATTTGATCGATATACCTCCGCCGCGAAAACGTGCTCGACGCCGCCCGCTTTGGCCTGCAGCGATCCTGTTTGTTGTGACTCTGTGGACGACCCTCGCGGCGGGATCCCTGTTTGCGGTGTCCTACGCCCACAACTCGGCGCGTGCAGTGGGGGACGAGGACCTTTTCACGCTGCCGCTGTTGTTGATTCGACATCCCCATCTGCTTTTGATGGGTATGCCCTTTGCGTTTACGCTGCTGGGGTTCTTGATGGCTCACGAGATGGGCCACTACTTCGCCTGTAAGTATTACGGCGTAGAGTGCAGTTACCCATTCTTCCTGCCTTCACCATTTCTGTTTGGCACCTTTGGTGCGGTGATCAAAATTCGTTCCGCCATAACCACTCGCAGAGCGCTATTCGATATTGGGATTGCTGGCCCGATTCTGGGCTTTGTTGCCGTCGTGCCTTTGCTTGCTTATGGAATTGCCATATCGAAGATTGTTCCGGGCGCGCAAGAGGATTCCGGGATTATTTTCGGCATCCCCGCGCTGATGCGATTCTTCATTTCAATGTTCCATCCGGGCGCAGATGCTGGTTCGCTGCTGCTGCATCCGGTTGCGCGTGCTGCTTGGTTTGGACTGCTCGCAACGGCTCTGAACTTGTTGCCAGTGTGGCAGCTGGATGGTGGGCACATTATTTACAGCCTGACTCCGGAGCGCCACCAACGCATTTCCTTGGCGGTCGCGCTATTCCTGGTGTTCTTGGGGATTCGCTACTGGTATGGGTGGGCGTTCTGGGGGATCGTCCTGCTGGTGCTCGCACTGCGGCTTCGGCACCCGGCTCTATACGATCGATGGCAACCGCTCGACGCGTCACGAAAGCTAATGGCCATCGTCGCGCTGGTGATCTTCGTGCTGTGCTTCACGTTGATGCCGACGAATAATCCTTGGTGAAATTCAGGCTCTGGGTTCTCCGATTTAGACCTCTCAAACACCTGCTTTGCGGAGAACCGATGCCTCTTCAGGCAGCCCAATGATTTGTTTGTTGCCGATAGCGCTTTACCAGATCAAACGCTGCAATGTCCCAGGTGGGAAAATCAAACTGAAAACCATTCGCAAGCAGTCTGCCTGGAACCACGCGCCGGCTTTTCAAAATCAGCTCTGTCTCGGTTCGTAGAAACACGGCGCCTAACTCCAGCATTAGGGCTGTCGCGGGCAGTCCGACGCGGGCGCCCCACGCTTTTCGCAGGAGCGCCATAAAGTCCGCGTTTGGAATCGGATTCGGTGAGGCGATGTTAACGGCGCCATCCAGACTGTCGTTTATGATCAAGTACTCGATCGCTCGCAGAAAATCGTGCTGGTGAATCCAAGATACGAATTGCCTTCCGGAACCGGACGTTCCTCCTAAACTATGGCGTACGAGCGAGAGCAGGGTATCGAAGATGCCGTCGGGACCAGGGCTCATCACCATAGCGCTGCGAAGGGCGATTTTGCGGGTTCCGGGAGTGGACCAGGAGAAAAATGCCTCTTCCCAACTGGTTGCGACGTCGATGCTAAACCGCCATGAGGAAGGGACATTCTGTTCGCGGCCTCCCAGTTCGCCGGTGGCCTCATCCATTGGCCGGTCGTAGGCATCGCGGTAAATGGTCGCAGTGCTGGCATTCATCCAGATTCGAGGGGCATGAGCTGATCGGCTGATGGCCTCTCCGACCAGTCGCGTCGTTCGAATTCGAGATTCTTTAATCTCGCGTCGATTGGAGTCGTTATAGCGGCAGTTAACGCTGCGGCCCGCAAGATTGGTCACGACATCGGCGTTCTCAAGTTCGCCGGTCCAACGGCCCAGCGTTGCTCCGTCCCACTGAACAGCCCGCCAAGGTGCACGCTTTAGGTTTCGCGCGAGCACAACGACGTCGTACCCTTGCGCATGAAAGTGCCTAGCAATGATCGTTCCTACTTGTCCGGACCCACCCGGCAACACAATTCGGAGTGGTGAAGTTGGCATGTTGACATTATGTCATTCAAACAAGTGCTGCGCGCTAGAACAAATTCACGGGATCGACATCGACGATGACGCCGGTTTCGGGAATCTGCCTCTTCGCACAAAAATCGAGAGCACCGCTTAGCGCCTGTGAAAGCGCGGATCGCCGTTGCGACTTCAGCAGAAATTGATAACGATACTCGCGCCGCAGCCTTGCTAGCGGTGCTGCTGCCGGGCCCAGTACCTTGACGCCGCGTTTTTCGAAGGGCGCGAAATATTCGGCAACGCCGCGCGACCAGCGAATCGCATTTTCGATCTTGCGGTCGCGCACCAGGATGCTAGCCAGCGCCGTAAACGGCGGATAGTGCAGCAGGCGCCGGAAATGCGTTTCTTTCTCGTAAAATGAGATGTAATCCTGGCGTGCCGCTAATTGGATCGCGTAGTGCTCGGGATAGTGAGTCTCGACCAGGACTTCACCGCAAAGATCGCCGCGGCCCGCGCGGCCGGCAACCTGCGTCAGCAATTGAAACGTGCGCTCGGCAGCGCGGAAATCGGGCCGCCCCAGCGCCAGGTCAGCTGCAACGACTCCTACCAGCGTGACACGCTGAAAATCGTGCCCCTTCGCGACCATCTGCGTGCCGACCAGGATATCCACCTCGCCGCCCGCAAAAGCGCCCAGCACCTGCTGATATTCACGCTTGGTGCGCACCGTGTCACGATCCAAGCGGGCGATACCTGCCTTAGGAAATTGTTCGCGCAGATATTCCTCCACGCGTTCGGCGCCGTCGCCGACAAAGTACATGTATTCGGCACAGCATTTCGGGCACTGTTTTGGCGGGTGAATCGAGTAACCGCAGTAATGGCATTCGAGACGCTCGCGGCTTTTGTGATACGTCAGAGCAATGCTGCAATTCTCGCATTCGACAAACGCGCCGCAACTTCGGCACAAGCAGGACCAGGAATAACCGCGCCGGTTGATCAACACCATCGCCTGGGTCTTTTCTTCCAATCGCAACGCGATGGCGGCGCGCAACGCTTCGGAAACGGGCGCAGCCCTGTGCGCACGACGAAATTCCTCGCGCAGGTCAATGATGCGCACTTCGGCCAGCGGGCGATTGGCCACGCGGGCTGTTAGCTCAAGCAAATGATACTTTCCAGCGCGGGCGTTGTGATAAGTCTCGAGCGAAGGAGTCGCCGAACCGAGCAGAGCCACTGCGCCTTCCAGGCGCGCGCGGTAAATAGCCGTATCGCGACCGTGATACCGCGGCGTTTCTTCTTGTTTGTAGCTGGCCTCTTGCTCCTCATCGACGATGATCAAGCCGAGATTTTCAACGGGCGCAAAAACAGCCGATCGCGTGCCAACCACAACGCGCGCTTCTCCGCGCCGCACTCGCCACCATTCTTGCGCGCGCTCGACGTCCGGCAAGCCACTGTGCAAAATCGCCACAGTCGCTCCGAAGCGCGCCCTCACAAGGCGACCGACCCAGAGCGTCAAGGCAATCTCAGGCACCAGAACGATAGCTGTTTTGCCGCGTGAAAGCGCCGCCTGGACTGCACCGAGATAAATTTCCGTCTTTCCGCTGCCGGTGACTCCATGCAGCAAGCTAGCCAGGAATTTGCCCGCCACTACCGAGCGCCAGATTTCGGCGAGCATTGACTTCTGTTCATCGTTGAGCAGGTTCGTCGGTGGCGCGAAATCCGTGTCCCAGGGATCTTGGTCAGCCGTCAGAGGCTCTTCCCAGGTCAGCAACCGGCCTTTTTTCTCGAGTCGTAGTACAACGGTGCGGGTCACGGATGCTGTCACCAGCAACAAATTGAGTGGCAAGGGACCGCGTGTCGCGGTTAGTACTTCATGGATCTTTTCCTCTGTGGTGCTGGCTGGTGGCTCGGGATGCGCGGTATTCCAGGCCACGATTTTCTGCGTGCGCGTCTTGCGGGGACGAATTATTTCTCGCGCTGCGAGAAGACCTCGGCGCACAAGTCTCTCAGCGGCCGCTTCGCCTCCCGGCAAGCGCCGCACACGAGCCGAGGGCAGTTGAGGTTCCTTTGCGTCTGAAGCAGAAGCATCGAAAGCGCGCAAGAATTCCAGTTCATGATTCTCGGCGTCGGTTTTTTCCGGGAGCTCCGAAAGCTCGTTCCAATGGGCCATGCCGGCCTCCGTCACCCAGTATTCGCGATCGTGGCGCAATTCGATTTCGGGCGGCAACATCGCGCGGAAGGTTTCACCGAGGGGTGCGAGATAATAACGGCTGATCCAGTGGCCCAATTCGATGAGCTTCGGAGGTAGCGCGGCAATCGAATCAAGCAACTGGGAAACTTCTTTCAATCGGCTTATCGCGGGAGCCTGCTCGGTAACCGCGAGACCTACACCCACCATAGGGCGATTGCGAAACGGCACCAGCACGCGCCGGCCAATCAAGTCCTCGCCATCGAGCGAGTCCGGCAGAGCGTAGGTAAACGCCGAGCGCAACGGCAACGGCAGCGCAACTTCCAAGTAACGTTGAGTCATGGATTAAGTCGATAGTGTAGCAGGACCGCTCATTCAGAAACCGCTGCGCAGTTCATTCGGTGCCGAGTTGTAGCGAGGTTGCCCGGCAAGAGACCCCAGCTAGATGCTGACCAGGACGATTCCCATGAAAATCAAGACGATGCCGAGCCACTGGCTGCGTTCCAGGCGCTCACGTAAAAAAATCCACGCGAGAATCACCGTCACAGCGCCATAAAGAGATGCCAGCACGCTAACCAATGAAACCTGCCCGGTGCTCAGACCGGCATTATTCGCGACGAATGCAGCTGTATCAAGTATTCCCACAGCAAGCAGCATCCACCACACAACCCCTCGGGGAAGTTCGAGTGTTTGCCGAACCGGTCGAGCGGCGACAGCGAGCGATACCAAGGCAGTCAGGCGCATCACCCACACGGACACAGCGCTGCCCACTAAGGGCACGACGTGAAAGCCCAGAAACCAGAACATCACGCCGAATCCGAGAGCTGCGACGATAGCCCACCCTACGCCCCTCGATAAGTGTGCATGCGGCGAGTCTACAAGCGGGGCGTCGCTTCCCGCATTGTTTTTCGCGAACGACGTAGCGGCCAGAATAACGCCCAGAAATGTCACAGCCAATCCTGCGCCACGCAGCGCGTGAATTCGTTCTCCGCTGAGCAAGGACAGCGCCACCGTCAATGCCGGATAGCTCGATGACACCGGCCCCACGATACTCATCGTTCCGATCTCGAAGGAATGGTACAAAGACAGCGACGCGAGCATATTCAGCAGCGCCCGCTGCAATCGCCATGGCCCAGGGACGCCAGCCAAGTGAGGCTTGCGAGAATCCGATGGTCCATTTCAGATATGCGCTTAGAGCCATGAAGCCAAAAAACTGCATGAAAAAAAGTGTGCGGTAAGCGCCCACGCGCCGCGATGCAAAGCGCGCTGCAAAATCAGCCGCACCCCAGCAGAAGGCTCCGGTAAGTCCCAGGGTGATAGCGAGGGAAAGATGCACGGGAAAATACTAACGTTTCCGAGGCTGAAGTCCGAGATGCGCCATCACTTTTTGCAGGTCCTTCCAGACTTCGCTCTTCGCCGGAGGATTGCGCAGCAAATATGCCGGATGGTATGTGGCGATTAATTTTCCACCGCGAAAATCAAACCACTCGCCGCGGAACTTGGAGATTCCTTGGGTGCTCTGCAACAAAGTTTGAGCCGAACAGCTTCCCAGACAGCAGATTACTTTCGGCTTAATCACGTCGATCTGACGCATTAGAAATGGCGAGCACACCTTAATTTCGTCTTTCTCGGGCAAGCGATTTTCTGGTGGCCGGCACTTCACCACGTTGGCGATGTAAACGTCGTCGCGGCGCAAACCCATAGCTTCGATCATCTGGGTCAGCAATTTGCCGGCGCGACCGACAAAAGGTTCGCCCTTGATATCTTCGTCGTGTCCCGGCCCCTCTCCGACAAACATAAGCTCGGCTTTCGGATTTCCAGCGCCGAACACGATCTTGCTACGTCCCTTGTGAAGTTTGCAGCGCGTGCAATCGCCGATATCTTCGCGAATGATTGGCAGCGTGTCGTCTGCGAGGCGATCGATAGACTCAAATAGAGAGGGCAAACTTCCAGTTGGCGTCATCTTTGCTGTCGACGTCATAACGTGCTTCGAAGCCATGGCCTGCAGCCTGTGAACCGGTTGCATGGAAACTTCAGCCGGGGAAGCGCCGGTGAGTTTCTCGGAGGCGCTTTGCGGCAACACCGCGAAAGATTCTTCGCTCAGCGAATGCAGCGGAGCGCGAGCGCGATAATATGGCCCGAGTCCCAATTCTTCACCGTAATGAAGCCAGTCGCGCACCTGTTCCAGTGCGCTCGCGGCCACAGGCGCACTCTTCGTCGAATCCATTCGACCCCCGTTTGAAAATTGCTTTCCTCTTTTAGAAGTTACTTGGAATTGCGCTGAATTTCCAGCACTTGATCGAGGATTCGATTCGCGACTTCGAGCTTGCTCATTTTGGTAAGCGGAATTTCGCGGCCATCCCGAAGATAGAAAGTGACGATGTTGGTGTCGGCATCAAAACCGGCGCCTTGCTGCGTGACGTCGTTGGCAACGATCATATCTGCGCCTTTGCGTGCGAGCTTGCCCCGCGCATTTTCCGCCAGCCGGTCCGTTTCGGCGGCAAAACCAACCAACACGCGATGGCCCTTCTCGCGGCCAAGCTCGGCCAGAATATCTGGCGTCGGCTCAAGCGCAAGCGTAAGACTACCCTCGCTGCGTTTGATTTTCTTATCCTGCGCGGCGGCCGGCCGGTAATCGGAAATCGCGGCAGCCATGATGGCGACCTGAGCGTTGCTCGCGCGGTGCAGCACCGCCCGATGCATTTGTTCCGTTGTGCGAACCGGAACCCAGTCGACGCCTTCGGGGATCTTCAAGTCAGTTGGACCACTCACCAGTACCACGCGAGCCCCCCGGCGATGCGCGGCTTCGGCCAGGGCATAACCCATTTTCCCCGAAGAGCGATTGCTAAGAAACCGAACCGGATCGATGTCCTCGCAGGTCGGACCGGCACTCACCAGCACAGTCTGGTTTTCGAAATCGTGACGCAGGCCGAGCACATCGCAAACTTTCTTCGCAATCGTTTCGGTAGCGGCCAAGCGGCCGGAACCGGTCATGCCGCAGGCCAGATAGCCTTCATCAGGATCAACCATGTGAACCCCGCGCGCGCGTAGCGCGGCGACATTTTCCTGGGTAGCAGGATGGTCCCACATGTTGACATTCATCGCGGGCGCCACCACCACAGGCGCCTTGGTGGCCAGATACAGCGTGGAAAGGAAATCTTCAGCTATTCCGTGCACGAATTTTCCCAGGATATCGGCTGTGGCGGGAGCTACCAGCAGGAGATCGATGCGCTGAGCGACGGCGATATGTTCGATCGCACTTTCGACGTTCGCGGGCGCGGCGCCGGCTGCGCTAAAAAGATCGGTGATAACTTTCTGCCCGGTAAGGGCTGCGAATGTAAGAGGAGTGACAAACTCCTGCGCTGCGCGAGTCATCACCACCTGCACGTCCAGTTTTTCCTGTTGCAGGCGGCGAACCAGCTCCGCGGCTTTATAGGCAGCCACCCCGCCGGTTACAGCGAGCGCGATTTTCATGGGATCACCGTGCGGTCACGCGGGGCCTAACCCTTGCGCCGCTTCTCTTCCTTGTCTTCGGCGTCCTCATTCAAGTGCGGGGCGTCGTATTCCAGCAGACCCTTCTGCAGTTCTTCCTCGGCAATGCGCGTGGTCTTGCGCGACCGGGGATTATCGACCATGGGCCGGCCTCCTATCAGCAATTGCCGCGCGCGCCGCGCGACCACCACCACATACGCGAACTGACTTTCTGGTGCATCCTTGAGAACGGCCATGTGAAGATCAGCCTCCAAAAGACTTCAGAATTTCCCGAATTCGTGCTTCATTTCGTGTCACGCGACAGCGTGATCCCAGAGCGATAGCCTGAACTTCTTTGCCTGCCCGTCCGATGTCGTCGTTGATGACCGCATAATCGTAGCTGCTGTAGCTCAACATTTCCTGACGCGCGCGCTCAAGCCGCCTGTGAATTTCGTCTTCCGAATCCTGGCCCCGCGCCCGGATTCGATGTTCGAGTTCCGCGCGCGACGGAGGCAGAACAAACACTGCCACCGCGCCCGGCAACTTCTGTTTTACCTGCAATGCACCCTGCACATCAATTTCCAGCACCAGATCTTTTTTCTGCGCCTGCGCTAGTTCCAGCCATTTTCGCGGCGTGCCGTACCAATTCTTTTCGAATACCTGAGCATATTCTAGGAACTCGCCGCACTTAACCATTCGCTGGAATTCAGCTTCGGAAACAAAATTGTACCATTTGCCGTCGGTCTCCGTCCCGCGCGGCGCGCGAGTTGTGCACGAAACCGACAGCACCGTGCCGGGAAGCTCTAGAATCTTTTCCACCAGAGTTGATTTTCCGGAACCCGAGGGGCCGGAGACGATCAGCACCAGCGGTTGCAATGCGCTCATTCGATGTTCTGTACCTGTTCGCGCAATTTCTCGATCTCGGATTTAATCTCCAGGCCCAGCCGGGTGATCTCAAGACCTTCGGCTTCGTTCCCCGGTGTCTTGGAGAGCAGGGTATTGCACTCCCGTTGCATTTCCTGCAGCAGGAAATCAAGCTTCTTGCCGACATCGGACGCGCCCTTCAGCAGCGATTGGAATTGTTGCACGTGACTGCGCAGACGCGCCAGCTCCTCAGAGACGTCGCTGCGCTCGGCGGCAATCGCAGCTTCTTCGGCCAGGCGCGCGGGATCGATCTGCGCTTCGCCAAGAAGATCTTGCAGTCGTGCTTTCAGCCGGCGCGCGAAAGCAGGCCGCGCGTGTTCGGCGAGTGTTGCCACCCTGGCGCCAAGCGCTGCTAGGCCTTGCAAGCGGACGGACATTTCTTCGGCGAGATGTTGACCTTCTTCCTCGCGCATCGAATCGAGCTTAACCAGGGCTTCATCGAGGCAGTGCATCACCACTTTTTCCAGCCGCTCCAGTTTTTCTTCGAGCGATGCGACGGCCGGCGCAATGACGCCAGGCAGCCGCAAGATCGACGCAAGGTCCGGTTCGGTCTGAATGCCAAATTCCTTCCGCAGGGAATTAACAGCTTTCAGATAAGCAGCCGCGACATCGTGGTTTACACCGACGGCCGCCGGCCCGGCGAGTTCGTAAAACAAGGTCAGATCCAGGTGACCGCGCCGCACGCGCTGGCGCACCAGCTGACGTATGCGCGGCTCGAGCGGTTCGAATCCTTCCGGAATGCGCAAATGCAAATCGAGAAATCGATGATTCACCGCCCGAATGGTGAAGCGCAAGCTCCATCCGTTCTCCAGCGCACGCGCCTGCGCGTAACCGGTCATCGATTTCAGCGCGACAGAGACCGGCCGCCCGTCCCTTACTGCGATCGATTGTGATCCCGGGCTAGGCATTCTTACAAAGTCCCCGCGGTACGCGAAGCCGGTTCCGCATCGCGAAATTGCATATCGTACAAACGCGCATAGAGCCCGCGCCGAGCGAGCAACTCTTCATGAGTGCCGCGCTCGCGGATTGTGCCCCCTTCCAGCACAGCAATCAAGTCGGCGCGGCGAATTGTTGAGAGGCGGTGGGCTATAACGAAGACCGTTCGGCCGGTCATCAGGTTATTCAGCGCGTCCTGCACCAGCATTTCGGACTCGGAATCGAGTTCCGACGTCGCTTCGTCCAGAATCAAAATCGGCGCGTCCTTAAGCAAAGCGCGCGCAATTGCCAATCTCTGGCGCTGGCCGCCAGAGAGCCGCTGCCCACGGTCGCCGATCAGTGTTTGATAGCCCTTGGGCATTTGAATAATAAAATCGTGGGCCATGGCGGCTTTGGCGGCCGCAACAACTTTTTCGTCGGGCATATCCGGCTGGCCATAACAGAGATTATTCCAAATGGTGTCATTGAACAGGATCGTCTCTTGCGTGACGATGGCCATTTGCTCCCGCAAGGAACGCAAGGTCAGGTCGCGCACGTCGAAGCCGTCGATGCGCACGGTCCCGGTGGTCGCCAAATGGAACCGCGGCAGCAGATTCACCAGAGTTGTTTTTCCAGCGCCACTTGACCCGACAAAAGCGACGACCGCACCAGCTGGAACCTTCAAGTTGATCTCCTTCAAGGTCACCGATTCGCCGTCTTCATACATGAAGCTGACGCCGTCCAGTACTACACTTTGCGAAAACCGCGGCAAAGCTTTTGCGGCCGGCGCATCGAGTGTTTCTTCCGGCATATCCAAGAGCCGGAATACCTGCGCGGACGTTCCGAGGGCCTGAACAAAAAGCTGATAAATGCCGCCAAGCCGCTTGATGGGTTCGTAGGCCTTGAACAACGCAAAGGTAAAAGCCCCGAACGAACCGATGGACATCCGGCCCAGCTTAATTTCACCACGCGCATACAACAGGATCATCGATATCACCACCGCGCCCAGGACATCCATGATCGGTCCGGTAGCGGCAACCGCGCGAATCCAGCGCATGTTCTCGCGCACCAGGCTTCGAGCCGTCTCCTGGAATTTGCGAATTTCGAAGCCTTCCATGCCAAAGGCTTTCACCACGCGGTTTCCGCTGATGGTTTCCTGAAGTATCTGGCTCAAATCGGCGAGGCGCGAACGGCTGGTTTCGGTCGAGCGTCGAATTCGACGCGTCAGTTTCGATACCGGCCAGACAACCAGGGGAACAAGAACCGCGGACCCGACAGCCATGCGCCAGTCGATCACCAGCAGGACGGCGACAAATATGATGAGACTGAATACCTGGCGAAAGAAATCGGCCAAGTAGTCGGAGAAGGCGCTGCGCATCTGCTCAATGTCGCTAATGACCGCCGACATGACTCGGCCCACGGGATTATCGTGAAAGAATCCCACGGGCTGCTGCACCACCTTGGCGTAAACGCGATTTCTTAAGTCTGTGACTCCGGCAATTCCCACGTACTGAATCAAAGTGCTGCCGAAATATTCCGCGGCGGCTTTGAAAAGAAAAATGAACAGCAGTGCCAGGGCAAAAACGGACCACACGTGATGCACGCGAGAAGGAACGAAATCGTTCAGGTACACAATGCGGTCCGTCGCCGGAACCCGGAAGAGAACCAGTTTTTGCAGAGCGGACTGCGGATTGAGCACAACGTCGAGAGCCGGCTTGATCGCAAACGCCACCAGGCCTTCCGCAATGCCCATGGCAGCCATCAACAAAATGCCCACAGCGAGCACACCCGTGTAGGGAGCGAGATAGCGCAAGAGCCTGCGCAGCTCTTCGCGCTGGGTCATGTCCGGAGTTTGTCCTTTTATCGCAGAGTGCAAAGTAGAAAGCCTCGACACTACGCTCGCCGTCCCCAGAGTTCAAGACGCGGTCTTATCGATGTCGCGATGCACGACTTTGGCCGAATATCCTTTGCGCTTCAGTTCGCGCCGAATCACTTCTGCCAGCGCCACAGAACGATGCCGCCCTCCGGTGCATCCCACTGCCACGGTCAGATAACTCTTTCCTTCGCGAATGTACTGCGGAATCAAATAGAACAGCAGGCTTTCAAGTTTCCTCAGAAATTGCCCGGTCTGCACGAACGAACGAATGTAGCGCGCTACCCGTTGATCCCTGCCGGTGAGCGGCCGCAGGCGCGGAACAAAATGCGGGTTCGGCAGGAAACGCACGTCGAACACCAGATCGGCGTCAGCTGGAATCCCGTAACGATATCCGAAGCTGACGACGGAGATCAGCAGCGGCCGGTGTCCGGGATTTTGAAATCGGTCGATGATGAATTGACGCAGCTCGTGAATGTTGAACCGGCTGGTGTCAATTACAACATCGGCGAGTTTCCGGATCGGAGCCATGCGCTGGCGTTCCAGGCGGATTCCTTGCGCTATCGATCCGTCCTGGCCCAGCGGATGCGGACGCCGCGTTTCGCTGAATCGGCGAATCAGAACTGCGTCACTTGCTTCCACAAACACCAGCGTCGCCGGGTGTTCGGTCGCGAGCTTGCGATAAATCCCCGGCAGCTTTTCAATCTGCTCGCCCTCCCGGGCATCTACCAGCAGGGCAGCGCGCTCGATTTCGCCCGAGCCTTCGCCATAGAGTTCACTGAATGTGGGAATTAAACTGACCGGCAGGTTATCGACGCAGTAAAATCCGAGATCTTCGAAGGTATTTAGGACCGATCCCTTACCCGAGCCGGACAGGCCGGTGAGAAGAACCAGCTGGCGTGCGTCGCGATTTCGTGTTCTAGGCTGGCGACGCGAGCGCGGCACGGCGGGCTGTTAACCCTTCACCCGTCGTCGGTGGGTGCTGGGTATGCGCAAATCCTCGCGGTATTTCGCTACCGTGCGACGGGTCACCTGAATCCCTTCCTCGCTAAGCCTTTTGGTGATCTGCTCGTCGGTGAGAGGATGCGCGGCGTCTTCTTCTTCGATCATTTTCTTCACCCGGCGCTTCAGCGAAAGCAGGGACATTTCACTGCCCTGCGGGCCATTCACGGATTCGCTAAAGAAATATCGCAGCTCCAGGACGCCTTGCGGAGTGTGCACATATTTGTTGGCGACGGCGCGGCTGACCGTCGAGGGATGCACGCCGACTTCCTCCGCCACTTCCTTGATCATCATCGGTTTCAGATGATCGGCACCATAGTCCAGAAAATCGCCTTGACGCCGCAAGATCGACTGGCAAACACGCTGAATGGTGTGCTTGCGCTGCTCGATGTTTTTCATGAGCTGAATGGCAGCGGTGAAGCGTTCCTTGACGTAATTTCGCACGTCGCGATCGGCGGCATCACGCGCCAGCAGACGGCGGTACATCGGATTAAGTCGAAGCTGCGGCAAATCATCCTCGTTCATCAGCGCTTGCCACTCACCGTCAACTTTGCGGAACTGAACATCCGGCTCTACCAATCGTGGCTCTATGTGGTTGTAGCGCAGCCCCGGCTTCGGATCGAGCTGCTTAATGACGTCCACGGCGCGCTTCACTAGCTCGACCGGCCGGTTCAGCGCGCGCGCTACTTCCTTCAGCTGATTGTTCTGCAAAAGTTTCAAATGTTCGGCAATGATCTGTTGCGCGAGGGTGTTTTGCGGATCGACCAGCTTCAGCTGCAGCAACAGACACTCCTGCAGATCGCGCGCGCCAACGCCCGGGGGATCGAATTCCTGTACCATCGCGAGCGCTTCTTCCACATCGTCCATGGTGTAATTACCGGACTGCGCCAGTTCATCAAGAGTCGCTGTGAGATAACCGTTCTCGTCCAGGTTGCCGATGATGCCATCGGCGATTTTTCGCACGGTTTCGGTGCATATGCTGACGCTGAGCTGCCAAGTCAAATGGTCCGCAAGATTCTGTGCCGATGAAAGGAACTTGTCGAAGGAGGGACGCTCGATGTCTTCGCGTTCACTTCCGGCCTGGCGCTCGGTCCCGGCATCGAGGTACTGCGTGAAGAAAGACCCGAAATCGAATTCATCGAAGGGATTGGCTTCCGGCTTTTCCGGCACTTTCTCCAATTCCTTCTTCAAAAACGCTTCGTCGGTATAGCTATCCTGCGCCGCAGCATCGCCCTCGGCCACTTCATCGAGCACCGGATTGGCCATGATCTCCTGGTTAATCATCTCGCGCAGTTCCAGGCGGTTGAGCGCCAGGACGCTGACCATCTGCACAAGTCCGGGCGTCAGAATCTGCTTCTGAGCGACACGGAGATGTAATTTGGGCGCGAGCCAGTTCATAGTTTCAGTTTAACCGGAAACCTTCTCCCAGGTAGATGCGGCGTACCTCGGCGTTGGTTGAAAGGTCACTCGGGGTGCCAGCGAATAAAATCTTACCTTCGCTGATAATATAGGCGCGATTGGTCACCGCCAAGGTGTCTCGAACGTTGTGATCGGTCACCAACACCCCAATTCCCGCCGCACTCAGGTCCGCAATGATCTTCTGGATGTCTACCACCGTCAGCGGATCAATTCCCGCAAACGGTTCATCCAGCAGCACAAACGAGGGCGAAAGCACCAACGAACGCGCTATCTCGAGCCTGCGCCGCTCGCCGCCAGACAGCACATACGCCCGGCTATACCGTACGCCTTCCAGCCCCATCTGCGCCAGTAGCTCCTCAACCCGGTCCCGGCGCTGCTCTGACGTCAGCGGAAGAGTCTCAAGAACCGCCAGAAGGTTCTCCTCGACCGTCAGTTTGCGAAATACAGAGGGCTCTTGAGGTAGGTAGCTGATACCGCTGCGGGCCCGAAGGTACATGGGTAGGTCGGTGATGTCCTCGCCGTCCAGCAGCACCCGGCCATAATCCGGACGCGCTAGGCCGACCAGGATGTAGAACGTCGTTGTCTTACCCGCCCCGTTAGGCCCGAGCAACCCGACCACTTCCCCCTGTTGAATCTCCAGACTGATATTATCGACAACTTTGCGCCCGCGGTATGACTTGCTTAGATCGGCCGCCTGGAGTTTGAACATGCCGGTTCATTTCTCAACCCGGTGTTTGGTCAAAGTGCGAGAACCTTGTTGGGAATCGATCAAAATCGTATCATTCGCTACAAAGAAGGTCAACGAATGGCCGGTAGTTGCATCGCTGGCCGCGTCAATAATGGTGGGATGACCTCCCGAGAGCACGAATCTCCCGTCGGCGGCGATGTATTCCGCTTGCTCCGCAGTACCGATCCGATCCCCCTGGCGCACCGTAACCCCGCCAAGGGCTAGGGCTCGCTGCAATTGCTGTCCGTCGGCAGGTGTGACCCCGGCTGATGTCGGTGCCTCTGTTCGTAGCTCGGGGGCTTTATGGGGGCGCTGTGCGGCACTCCCTAAGGACGAGGGCGTCTTGGTCGCCGCGGACGCCAAAAAACGTCCAAAGTCGGCGACTGCATCGAGCCTTGTTGCGAGTCGGCCTTTACCCCACCCTCGAGGTGCGCCTTACCCGCATCGCTCCAGTATGTAAGCAGCGGAGCACGGAGGGTCCAGAGAGTGGGACCGGCAGGCGCGCTGGGCGGTGATGAGGACGGAACGTGAGGCGAGGGCTCGGCAAATGGCCTCGCCGCCTGCGAGGCCTGGGGAAAGACCGCAACCACGTTCTCTCTGGCCTGCAGTTTTTTATCGTCACGCCAAATTTCGATCTGGCCGGACTCCAGGACCGATTCTCCCTGCCACAAGCGTGCGTGACCGGAATAAGTCACATGGCCGGAGGTTGTCGAGCCGCTGAGGGTTTCAGCTGAAATGTGACCCGGCCCAGAACCAAGATTCATGGCACTTCCGGCGCCATTCTGCTGGAAGGTCGAGACAACCTTGCCATCTGCTCGAATCTCGCCTGACTTCTGATGGATGGTGACGTTTTCCGCCGTCGTTCGGCTCATCGAATCAGAGATGACTGGAGAACCGTCCATCGTGATCGTGTCAGTCGCCCGCACAATGCTCGCGCGTGCGGCGGATGCCCGATGATCCGCTTGAGCAAACACAACGCCGCCGCTTTCATCGAGCGTACTCCACTGTCCATCGGGCGAAAACCTGGCGACAAACTCTTGAGACTTCACGTTTGAGGCGCGGCCGCGCCGAATTGTCTTTGGATCTCTGCGCCGCTGTGTCCGAGCAGCTCTTCCATGTGTCCTTGGGGATTGAATCGCGCCACAAACTTTCTGGCGCTGAGTTTGGTGGTGTCATTGGCAGTTTTGCTCACGATCGTGCCGGAAGCCTTCGTCTCCGCGCTCTCAATCAGCGTCTGATTCGGTTTATTGCCCGGCGCAAAATTTACGAGCGACGACTCGGTTTGAAGGCTGCGTGCATCGCTTCCCTGGCGGGAATCGAGTGCAACCTGGCCCCAGGCCGTCAGTGTTCTCACCAGATTGTGCTGGCGCTCCATAACAAAGATAGCGTGAGCCATCGAAAAGTGGTCGGTCGAATCGGCCGCGCGTCGAGTGCCATCCACATTTCCCTCGGCCGTGACTTGTTGCACCCAGCCGGCAGAATCGAGCGAGGCTTCAAATTGATTGGCCGAAGCGGTGAGTTCGCCTTTTGCATCGATCGACCGAATCCTTGGATGGCCCGATGCGACTGCGTGCCGAGCGCGAAAGTCGGAATCCAGTTCGATTAGAATTTTATCCGCTGCCAGTTCGCGGTTACCTTGCTTTACCACTGCCGGAGCAGCAAGCTCGACGATACGATCGTTCCGGCGGATTTCGAGGCTGCTTCCGGCAGCGCTGACCGGAAGGTCTCCAGTCTGTGGGAGATGGTGCCATGTCAAGTTCGACGTCATGAGTGAGCCGCACAATTTCATTTTGCGAGCTGTAGGTCACTCCGACCGCGTGCCCCTGGCCCCCCGCAAACCGGAATTGCACCGGTTCGGCCGTTGAGGCCTCCCCAGTCTCGCGGTTGAAGGATAAATTCCGCGTTGTGACTTGCAAGTTGCTGTCGGCAGGTTTCCCCGCGCCAGTGCTAGCGAGGTCGATCTTAACTTCACCCTGACACGTCACATTCCCGCTGGTGGGTTCGTAATTGCATTCACTGGTATGGATGTTGTCGTTGCGATTTCCTTCGCGCCCGTAGATGGTAATCCAGACATCCTGAAGTAATGCGCGGTTTTGCTCTTTGTATTGCGTCGCACGCGAAGCGCGAACAGTAAAGATGGTCCGATCTTGTTCGACTTTTGAAAACGAGAACTCGTTCGATTGCTGCTGAACCGTCACAGGAATCAAAGTCTTGATCAGGCTGCGGGCCCGGGATTCGCGAATCGCGCGCTGCGCGTAAACTCCGGCCACAATCAAGGCGATAAAGCTTGCGGTCCAAGCGGCCCAGCGTGCATAGCGAGCTGCTTCCTGATTTCTCAGCTCCCTTCCTCCATGATCCGAAACATCGCAGTATTAGAAATTTAGAGTCTGAGTATAGGGGAGAGGTTTCCTGCTTGGCAAACGGACACGCGAATCAAGCACAGGAACACACCTGCAACTATTTTCCGTGGGGAAGCAGGCCTAGGCCACAAGCAGCGACACTGTCGCGCGTCGAATTTTTCACCAGATACATGGCCTCGTCGGCGAGGTGCAGCAGTTCAGCCTTCGTCCGGGAATCGCTGGGATACGCAGCCACGCCCACGCTGGCCGTCACCCGCGCGTTAATTCCGGATTCCTTCAGCCAGACCGCCTCGCGAATCAATTTATGAAGCCGGCGCGCGACGCCCATGGCATTTTCTTTGGACGTTTGTGGCAACAGCACCACGAATTCATCCCCCCCATAACGAAAAGCAAGATCGATCAGCCGGCACTTGTCTTTGATCGCTTGTCCGATTTCCGCAAGAAGCTTCGAACCCATCAAATGGCCGTGCGTATCGTTCACGCTCTTGAAATGGTCCAGGTCGATAAAGATAAGCGAGAATTCGAAGGCGTAACGGTGGGAACGATAGATCTCCGTGTCCAACATGAAATTCAAATGCCGTGCGTTGTACAAGGTCGTGCAATCGTCGGTGATCGTCAGTTCGTGAATCCGTTGTACGTGCCGAGCATTCTCGATGGCGATTGCAGCGTAGTCGGCGAGCGCTTCCAGAAGCGCCATATCACGAGCGCTGAAGCCTTCTGGACCAATGCTATTGATCAGTTCGATCACTCCCAGGCACTGTTCACGAAAGCGTACAGGCACCGCCACGATCGAACGCGTCTCCATCTTGGTTTTTGCGTCTACTTGGCCGAAGAAACGCGAGTCTTTGGTGGTGTCCGGGACCACCACAGCCTTGCCTGTCTCCGCCACCCAGCCGGCCAAGCCTTGCCCCACCTTGATCCGAAGGTCCTTTAAGGATTCCGCGCCCTTTCCCGTAGCGATCTGGAAGAAGAGCTCCTTCTTTTCCGTATCCATCAAAAGTAGAGACCAAGTATCCGGGCGCAAAACTTCGTTGATCTTTTCCATGATGGTCCGCAGAACTTGGTCCAATTGCAGCGAGGAAGTAAGCGCTTTGCCTAATTCATGGAATACCGTTACTTCATTGGGAGTTGCCAACGGGACGTCCACGGTTACACCCGGGCTTCGCCGCCGTTCGACACCACTAAACGGTTTACCGTCCCTGGTTCTGCGGACAGGCTCCGCCGGGACGCTTTTCTTCGAGTCTGAAGATTCTTTGGGCAACATTCTCATTATAAGGAACGATTTCATTCAACTGCAATGACCTTCGCCGGACGATTGACGTAATGTCAATAGGCACTCGCCCTGCTTCTGATCCCTCTGCCAGCATTGACACACCCATCACTGACGCCTATATTTTCTTTGGTCGCGGATTCCAGCGGATGTCGTCAACACCTTTCGGCGAACAACTCAAGCGCGAGCGGGAAATGCGGGGCGTCTCACTGGAGGAAATTTCCGCAGCTACGCGCATTGCTCCGCGTTTCCTTGAAGCCCTGGAAAACGAACAGTGGGACGAGTTGCCCGGAGGGGCTTTCAACCGCGGGTTCATTCGGTCCGTCGCCCGTTATCTCGGCTTAGATGAAGAGAGTCTGGTTGCCGAGTATGCTCTTCAAACCAAAGGCCGTCCTGATCCCGGCGTAGTCGGGGATCCGCCTGACGAGCGTAGGCGGGAGTGGGCGCGAATCTCGGTCGCGGTCATCGTCGTTCTGCTGATCATTGCCGGCGCTTGGGCGGCAATTCACTATCTCGGGCCGAAAATCGCGGCCCGCTTGCATAAGCACTCCGCTGACCCGGCTAACTCCGCACCAGGACGTGCCCTGTCGGAAGGCCCGGCCGGGTTCGGAAGGGTCCACAGCACGCCTGAATCGAATGCTGCGCAGGCCACGGTCGCTCCGCTCTATACAGCCGTGCAGAGCTCGCTTGCAGGAGGTTTCTATTAGTTCTGACCTTCGGGAGGCGATTCTAGGAGGCCGAGCCCTCTCCGAACAAAAGCTGGCGGTGTGTGCAGAAGATGCTTCTATGGAGGCGGAATCTCGCATCGAGCTGCTTGCCGTGCTGGCGACCGATACCGAGCCCGATGTCGCGGAACGTGCCCGGGCCTTGCTTTCAAGTCAGCCTATTGGCTCTTTACTCTCCGCCCTGGCGCGCTCGGATGTCGATCCCAGGCTGTTCGAGTTTTGCGCCGACCATATGGGCGAGAAGTCTGAAATTGCCGATGCACTCGCGGCAAACACGGCTTGTTCGGCGGAATTTGTCGCTCGTGTCTCCGGGCAATTGAGTAAAGCCGGAATCCAGGTCCTGCTCGAAAATCTCGACAGATTGACGTCTTATCCGTTGCTTGCCGCTGCTCTGGCTTACTCTGAGAACGCCACGGACGAACAAAGGGAAGTGCTCGCCGAATTTGAAGCCAATGCAAAGATCGAAGAAAACGAAATCGCGGATGCAGCAGCAGAGGCCATACCGGATCTCAAGAAGCGGAAGACCTTGCTGCAGCGATTATCATCCATGAACGTAGTTCAGCGCATCCAGCTTGCAGTTAAAGGCGGCCGCGAAGAACGCATGTTATTGATCCGCGATCCCAACAAAATTGTTCAGCGCGGTGTTCTGCAGTCGCCCCGGCTTACGGTTCTGGAGGTCGAAAACTTTGCGGCCATGGCTAATGTTTCGCAAGAAGTCCTGCGGCTCATCGCGAATAATCGCGCCTTCATGAAGAACTACATCGTGGCTAGAAACTTAACCAAGAATCCCAAAGCACCGCTCGACGTTACACTTCATCTGCTGCCGCGTCTTACCCCCTTGGACCTGAAACAGCTCACCGCAAACAAAAACATACCGGAGACACTTCGCTCCACGGCTATCAAACTGCAGCGGCAGCGCAACACCGCTCGCAAGCAGGAATAGCATTGCAATTACAGAATTGTGGTCTACAGAAACGAGGAATCAAACGGACGCACGAGCAATTTGCCGGCAGTTTCTTCTTCCACTTTGCCTTTTAGGTTTGCCAGCACCACTGGCACGTCGCCACAAAATTCCCAGATGATTTGGCGACAGGCGCCGCAAGGCGGCGTCAACCGATCGACATCGGTAACCACGGCAATGGCATCGAAGCCGCGCTCTCCTTCGGAGACAGCTTTGAAGATCGCCACGCGTTCGGCGCAACAGGTAAGGCCTAGTGTCGCGTTTTCCACGTTACAGCCGGTATGGATTCGGCCGGATTTTGCCCGGACCGCGGCGCCGACACGAAAATTTGAAAACGGTGCGTAAGCGTTTTCACGGGCCTGCCGCGCTGCGGTAATGAGTGCGTCGTATGGGCTCATCTAATTTTTCACGTTCCTCAATTTTTTATCGCTGGAGATGCGCGGCAACACCGCGCGCAAAAGTGCGATGAATTGCCCTTTCACACGTTCGGTGGTCTCCAGCACCTCAAGGTGATGGATGGGCTGATCCAGGATTCCCGCCGCCATATTCGTCACGCAAGATATCCCCAGCACTCTTATCCCCATGTGGCGCGCCACAATTACCTCCGGCACGGTGGACATCCCGACCAAATCAGCTCCGATCGTCCGCAAGGAGCGTATTTCAGCGGGTGTTTCATAACTCGGCCCGGAAAGCGCTGCATAAACGCCTTCCGCAACCTGAATACCGATATTCTTCGCTTCGGCCATTGCGCATCTGGCGATACTCGCTCCAGTACGCCGTGGTCATATCGGGAAATCGCAGCCCGAATCGTTCATCGTTCGGTCCGATCAGCGGGTTGGTGCCTTGCAAGTTTATATGATCGCGAATCACGACCAGCGCACCCTGCTTGAATTCCAAGCTGATGCCGCCCGCAGCATTCGTGATGATCGCTGACTGTATTCCCATGCGGCCTAAAACACGCATTGGAAAAACAACTTCTTGTGCGGAATAACCTTCGTAGAAATGCACCCGTCCCTGCATGGCAGCTACCGCAATTTTGCCCACTTTCCCAATTACCAGGCGTCCGGCGTGCCCGATAGCCGTCGAACGCGGATAGCCAGGAATTTTTTCATACGGAATGCGTGTTGCTTCCGTCAACTCATCGGCGAACGCGCCCAGCCCCGAGCCCAGCACTACCGCGATCTTGGGATGAAGCTTGGTTTTAGACAAAATGAACTTCGCGGCGTGCTCGGCACGAGCGAATTCGGAACCGCGGGCAGCTGATTTCGCCTTTTGGCTTTTCATCTCAGCATGATTCCCACAATCGACGCTGACATCAGATTCGCCATCGTGCCCGCGGCCATTGCCCGAATTCCGAGCCGCGCAAGATCGGCTTTCTTATTCGGGGCCAGCGCGCCGATGCCACCGATCTGGATCCCGATGGAGCTGAAATTTGCGAAGCCGCACAGCGCGAACGTGGCAATCGTAAATGAACGCGGGTCGAGCGCGTCCTTCATGGGACCCAGTCGCTGAAATGCCACAAGTTCATTCGTGACCATGCGCAGGCCCAACAGATTTCCAACGGTGTGGCAATCCTGCCAGGGAATCCCCATCACCCAGGCGATAGGCGAAAATAGCCAGCCAAAAATTTGCTCGACGCTCGACGGAAACCACGCAATGCCAATCGTCGCCAGCGCGTTGTGCACCACGCCAAACATTCCGTCCACCAGATAGATCAAAGCGATGAACGTGATCAGCATCGCGCCAACGTTCACCGCCAGATTCAATCCGTCGATCGTTCCTCGCGAGATCGCACCCAATGCATTCGTATCGCGCTCCAGGGGAGCCATTTCGACGCGTCCGGACGTAACCGGCACTTCCGTCTCCGGCACCATCATCTTGGAAAGCAAAATCGTGCCTGGCGCCGTCATGATGACGGCTGCTAGCAGATGCTTGGCCTCGATGCCGTAGGCGATGTACGCGGCCATGATTCCCCCGGAGACGTGAGCCATGCCGCTCGTCATGATGGTCATCAATTCGGATTCGGTCACCTCCGGCAAATAGGGCCGTATGGTCAATGGCGCTTCGGTCTGCCCCATGAAGATGCTGGCCGCGACGTTAAGCGATTCGGCTCCGCTCGCCCCCATCAATCCGGTCATCACGCGCGCGGCCTGCCTGATGACGAATTGCATGACTCCGAAGTAGTAGAGCAGGGCAAAAACAGCAGCGATAAAAATAATCGTAGGCAGGACCTGAAACGCAAGGAAGAAGCCCAGCGGCGAACCCTTCTGCCCGAGGCTCCCAAAAACGAACTCCGATCCCTTGAAGGCGAAGTCCAGCACCCAATTTACGGCAGTGCCCGCCTTCTGAAATATTAAGCGTCCGTATTCCCAGCGCATCACCAGAAACGCAAACACGATTTGCAGGCCGAGTCCCCAGGCCACAGTCTTCGCACGGATCGCCCGGCGATTGGTCGAAAACAGAAACGCCAGGGCCATCATTGTGATCATTCCCAGAACCCCTACAAAACGGTGCATGCTAAGGAGTCTCCTTTTGCAAGCGAACCAGGGTCACGATATTTCTCCCGCGCCAATAATTTTCCGCACCAGCGGCACGGGAGGCGGAGCTTGATCACCAATTTCGAAACTTTCAGATAGCAACCTCATGGCATGCACCAACCGCGTGTCCAGGTCGTAATGCACGGTGCAGAGGGTCTCGCCAACTTGCACCGGATCACCAACCTTTTTTTCGAGCACCAGCCCGACACCGGGGTCCACGGAATCTTCTTTCTTCTCTCGCCCACCACCAAGAGCCATGCTCGCGATTCCGACCTGTTCGCAGTGAATCGCGGTAACGAAGCCACGGCAGGTGGCATTTACTCGCGCAAGGTGTTTGGCTCGCGGCAAGCGACTGGGATCGTCCACAACCTGAGCATCCCCTCCTTGCAGGCCAATGACCTCGCGGAATGTATCACGGGCGCTTCCGGAAATAAGCATTTCCACTGCGAGTTTGCGCCCGGCTTCCACTGATTTGCTTCTTCCACCAAGTGCAAGCATCCAAGCAGACAGTTCCAGGCACAGCTCGCGCAGATCGACCGGCCCTTTGCCATTCAAGATCTCGATGCATTCTTCGATTTCAAGCGCGTTGCCCACTTTGCGTCCTAGCGGCTGCTCCATATCGGTGATCAGCGCTACAACTTTCTTGCCCATGCGAGTCCCGGTTTCAACCATCAATTCGGCAAGATATTCGGCATCTTCCTGTTTCTTCATGAATGCGCCGTCGCCCGTCTTTACATCCAGCACCAGCGCATCGATTCCCTCCGCCATTTTCTTGCTCATGATTGACGCGGTTATCAAATAGGGACTTTCCACCGTGGCAGTAACGTCGCGCAGGGCGTAAAGCTTCTTGTCCGCGGGCGCGATTTCGGGCGTCTGCCCGATCAGCGCGCAACGGCACTGTTCCAGGACGCGGCGAAACTCCGAAAGCCGCAGATGTACGTTGAACCCCGGAATGGATTCCAGCTTATCGAGCGTTCCGCCCGTGTGTCCAAGGCCACGCCCGCTGATCATTGGCACATACAATCCGGCTGCGGCCACAATCGGTGCAATGACCATCGAGGTCTTGTCGCCCACTCCGCCGGTCGAGTGCTTATCTACCTTCGCGGCAGGCAGCCAGGACCAGTCGAGAGTGGAACCAGAATGAAGCATGGCCTCGGTCAAGGCCGCGAGCTCGGCGCGGGTCATGCCGCGCCACAGCACCGCCATCAGAAAAGCCGCGATCTGATAATCGGGAATGCGATCGTGGGTAGCGCCTTGCACAAGGAATTCAATCTCTTCGCGGGAAAGTTCCGCGCCGTCGCGCTTTTTGCGGATAAGGTCAACAACGCGCATGAACAAGGATGCGCCAAACTAGCATCGGGCCGCGCCTGGCGTCAATCATTGCACCCAGCATATGCTTCGATGGCATGGGTAATCGAGCAGACCAAAGAAAAGGCAGTCGCAGGAAGGCAGAGCTGGACAGAGCGCCTAGCCGCTTGCTCATTCCAATGAACGGGTGGACAGAGCTCCGGACATATTCCACAGCAACGCTGGTCACTTCGCCACATCCAAAACGCGGTCCTCCTCTCTGAGCGCAGCGAAGGCTCTCTGCGATTTTTCCTTGGGAACAGCGGCGCGCGAAGCGGGGATCCCCACGATCCTTGCGTAAAACCAAAGAAAGCTGAGCGCGGCAGGCTAAACACTCCAAAAATCCTCAATCGTCAGCTAGCTCTTCGCGACTTCTTCTCCTTCTCGCCAGGCTTGGGCACGGCGCGCAGCAAAGTCTTCTTCGGCGCAGCCTCTTTCGCACTCAAACTCTTCTTCAAAGCCGACATCAAATCCATTACGGGTTCGCGCTTGGACCGCGGCACCACCGTAAGCTTCTGTCCGTGGGCTTTGGCTTCGATCAGCTTTTCCAATTCCGCCTGGTAAGCGTCAGTATACTGATCCGGCTCGAACGGCGCGGTCAGGCTTTCAATCAACTGCATAGCCAGTTTCGATTCCTCGGGTTTCACTTCGCCCTTGGGAAGGGAAGCTTCAGACACCGCCCTTATTTCATTCTTATAGAACATGGTATGTAATGTGAATCCATTTTCGCGCGCGCGAATAATCACGATATTTTCGCGCCCGTGCATCGTGATTTTAGCGATGCCCGCATAACCGGTCTTGCGCATCGCATCCACCAGCAAATTGTAAGCGCGCACCCCAGCTTCGGCAGGCTCGATGTAGTAAGAGCTGTCAAAATACACCGGATCGATTTCCTCGGATTTCACAAAGCTTAAAATCTCCATGCTCTGCGCGGTGTCTGGCTCGATCTCGTCTAGTTCTTCCTTGCTGAACAAAAGGTATTGATCCTTCTCGTACTCGTAGCCCTTGACGATTTCGGAACGGTCAACAAACTTGTCGCAGGTGGGGCAAAACAGAGGCTGCTTCAAGCGGGAATGGCAAACGGAATGGAGTTGATTGAAACTGATCCGTTCAGATCGTGCCGCAGGAGAAAGCTGAATAGGAATAGAAATCAGCCCGAATGTGAGGTATCCCTTCCACGTAGCAGCCATAAGACCCTCCGGATAGCTACCGGCTAGAACAGTGGGTGAATACTATCCGGAATCGAGTTTCAATGGTATAGGGTGGCGGTTGGGTCATAACCTGAAGCTAAGCAAACAAAAAGCGAAGATCAGTCGCGCCCAGCGAGGGGGCGCCGCCACATTTCGCGGCAGCAAGCATCCTAGCGAGTTCCTGCAACTCTCCGGTTCAAGCCTGGGTTCTTAGAATCCTGCCCGGACCGACGGAAAACAGCCTGGCCCCCGTAACCCAAAAAAATCAGGGAATCCGAGATCGCAGGAAAGAAACTGGAAGAATCCATCCGCGCGAAGCGAAAGGCCGCGCGAGCTCGCGCCAGATTATCTTCAATTCCGCGGCCATCAAAGAAAGTTCAAGCCTCCCAGATCCGCATCGAAACTTCAAATAGCTTCCATCGATTTACGAATTGCTTATGGCATCTAATCATCGCAGCGAAGCCGCCCGCTAGCGCATCTACTTAACAGGTATAATTAACAAGAAGCAGCCCCAAAATATTCACCAGGCGCTAATCATCTGACGTGTTCGCGGCACTAATACTTGCCTGGAATAATCACCGGAAACGAATTGGGACAATTAAAACGCTAGCAACATCAGTAAGAAGCCGGAGGATCATAACAGCGATGAGTGACAATGCACTGAAATCTTATCTATTCGTCAGCGATTTCGACCAAACCTTGACTTTCAACGATTCCGGATACGTCCTAAGCGAGATTGTCGGTATTCCCACCGAAGAATTCGAGCGTAAGGCCGCGGGAATGGCCAGAATAAATTTAGTCCAGCAAGGCGCTGAGCTCGCCTATCTGCTCCTTCACGATCCCGAATTTCGCTCTCGCGTACGCAAAGAGCACCTGGTCCAGGTGGGGAAACGAATCCGCCTGAAAGCGAACATCGGTCTCCTGAACGAAATTCTCGATCACGGCATTCAAGGCTATCACTTTGATTTTTACGTACTTTCCGCGGCACCGGTGGAGGTGATCCAATCGGCGCTGGAAGGAATTCTCCCGCCAGATCGCATCCATGGCACTGAATTCAAATATAAAAGCACGGGTGAAATCGACACGATCGTTCGCGCCACCGCAGGCTATGGCAAGGTAGCCTTTCTCGACGAACTGCAAGCGGCGATGAAAATTGGCCCCGACCACCTGATATACGCAGGAGACGGCAGTTCCGACATTCACGTGATGCTGCACGTCAACGCGCGCGATGGCTTCACCATCGCGGTTTCCGAGACGAAGTACGTTTGCCAGATCGCGCAACGCACCATCCTCAGCCAAAGCGCTCTGGGTGTTCTGGTTCCTATACTGGAAAAAATCGTGGGCAAAGGACGCACTCAAATTCGCAGCTTCCTGGAATCCTACGGATTCCTGATTCAGGAGTGGGACAAGGTCCGCACGGACTGGCTCACGCTAAGGCCGGCTGGGCCCGAACCCGTGGAATCAGAATTGGTGCCGCAAGCCAGACACGCCGGCTAACTCGACAAGTAGCAGCGATGCAGGATGCCCCCGTGAATCGGCACCGCTCGGCTCGCGTCACCGTCGCGTCCATCTCGGTCATGACACCGCATCTCATCATAAGAGCCAGCCTTCTCTCGGTACTTCACTGTATGGCCATATGCCAGGTTGACGAGGCAGACTGGGACATAGTGTTTGGCCACCCCGCACCGCAAACGAAGCGCTCCTGAAAAAATTATGCCCCGTCAAGACTGGTCAAAAGATGTCGGACGCCTGCTCGGGGTAGTAGTCGCCGTGGTCGTCGTCGCCACGCTCTATTTTGCAAAGGTTGTACTGATCCCATTCGCACTGGCGGTCTTGTTTACTTTTATCCTCACCCCGTTCGTAAAAATGCTGGAACGGCTCTATCTGGGACGGGTGCTCTCCACATTGTTGGTAGTTTTGCTGGCGGTCGTCGCCGCGAGCGCCTTGGGATGGACGGTGGGCCAGCAGTTCAGTCAGGTCATGAACGAACTCCCAGACTATCGTTCGAATATCAAGGCCAAGATCGATTCACTGCACTGGAATAAAAATCAGACTTTCAACAACGCATCGAACACCATGAACGAGATTCGCAAGGATCTCGCGGCTCCTCCGTCCCCGGGAACCTCCGATCGAGAATCTCGGTCTTCGAGACCCGCTTCTGCTCAACGTCCCCTTCCTGTAGAAATCATCAAGCCGCCTAGCCTGCCGCTTGAATCCTTGCAAAGCGCTTTAGGGCTCATGGCCAGTTTCGGCATCGTGGTGGTGTTTACATTTTTCATGCTCATGCGCCGGGAAAATTTGCGCAATCGTTTCATTTTTCTCGCGGGCCAGGGTCGTCTGCATGTAATGACCCAGGCGATGGACGAAGCTGCAGCAAGGGTTAGCCACTATCTGCGTTTACAGCTGGTGGTGAACACTTGCTACGGAGTTCTCATCGGCACCTGTTTGCATTTCATCGGGCTCCCCGGTGCAATGCTCTGGGGTGTCTTAGTCGGCCTACTGCGTTTCCTTCCATACATAGGACCGCCGCTCGGCGGCATTCTCCCGGTCCTGTTATCGTTCGCAATCTTCAATGGATGGACTCGTCCGCTGATGACTCTGGGCCTTTTCGTTGTCACTGAAATCATTGTGTCGAATGTAATTGAGCCATTGCTCTACGGCGCTTACACGGGACTCTCCTCACTGGCCATCCTTGTGGCGGCAGTTTTCTGGACTGCAATTTGGGGCCCGATCGGCCTGCTGCTTTCAACTCCGCTGACTCTATGCTTCGTGGTGATGGGGCGATACGTGCCGCGTCTGGGTTTTCTTCCCGTGCTTCTGGGTGATGAGCCCGTGCTGACGCCTGATTCGCGTTTCTATCAGCGCCTGCTGGCACTGGATCACGAAGAAGCTCGAACGATTCTCACGAAATATCTCGAGACGAAGACGCTAGAGGAACTTTACGATTCAATTTTGATGCCGGCCTTGAGCATGGCCGAGAAGGACCGTCATAGAAATCGTCTCGACGAGAACACCGCAAGGTTCATCATCGAAAACACCGGGCGAATGGTCCATGAATTATTCGAAATAGACGAGCAGAAACACCGTGGACTGTTCGCCCCCGATTCAGCTCCGACACCGGCAGAGGGAAGGTCAAACAACATCTCTGAAACGCCGGTCCATCGCGCACTGAAGATCATTTGTGTTCCTGCGAGAGACCAAGCGGACGAAATCGCCGGCACCATGCTCACTCAACTTCTCGAAAAAGCCGGACAGAAAGTTTCCCGCATCCCTCTTCAGAGCGCCGCAGAAATGGTATCGCGAGCAGTGCAAAGCAAGCCGGACGTCATCTGTATTTCAGCCCTTCCCCCTTCGCCCTCGTCCACGCGAAAGCGCTCTACGCCAGATTCCGAAATCAAACTCCGCCGCTAAAAATCTTCATCTGCTTTTGGAACTATCCGGGAACCGCAGAACGGATTGCAGCCCGTATGAAACTTTCCGAAAACTGCAAAATTGCGATCACATTGTCAGAAGTAGTAAGCGAGCTGGCGGGTCCAACGCCGGCACCCTCCGAAGTAGTTGCTCAGTCCAATCTCTGAGCAAAATCGAAAGCAGCGAGCCCCAAGATCTAAATGTAGTACGGCCTTTCTACCCTGAGGCACGAAGGGCAGCGCGGCTTTTCAGCATCGTCCAGCCCGAGCCGCCAATGCAGCATCGGCAAATCTACAGCCCAATCCACCCAGCAGTAATCAGCCAAAGCGACGCGCCAGCCACGACCACCCAGAGAAAAACCCCCTGCAACATAGGCCGCACGCCAACCTGCCGAATCGTCGCGCGTGAAATCCCGGTACCAATCAGATAAAGAGTGGCCGTCAATCCAAGCCGGCCCACAACGCTAAGCGCGTGCCACAGCGAAGAAAATCTCGGCAAGTAGGTGTTCGCAAGAGCCGCCAAACAAAAAAGCGCGATAAACCAAGGCCACTGAATGCGTTGGTCGGACCGCTTGAACAAAGCAGCGCAGACGGAAACCGGCACAATCCATAAAGCACGCGTAAGCTTAACCGTGGTACCCACTAACCAGCGCGACCCCGCCGTAACGCGCAGCAGCACCTACCACCGAACTGGTGTCGTGAATCGCCAGCGCAGCCCACAAGCCAAACTGCTGTTGCGATAAATGCAGTAGCGACCCTAAGGGTGGAAAAATCAAAAGCGCAATCGAATTGAGGATAAAAATCGTGCCCAAAGAAACGGCAGTCTCCTCATGGTCCGCATGAATAATCGGCGCGACAGCCGCAATCGCGCTTCCACCGCAGATGGCGGTACCCACGGTTATCAAAGCCGAAGCCGTCTTGTTCACCGCAAGGTATTTGCCGGCCAGCAAGCCGATCGTCAGCGCAAACGCGATACTCAGCGCCGTATAAACCAACCCGTTGCGCCCCACGCGCAGTACCTCGTGCAGGTTCATTCCAAACCCGAGCCCTACCACGGACGCTTGTAATAATAATTTTGTAGCAGTGCGGCTTTCGGTCTGGAAGGGATGCTCGAAACTCAAGCCAAAAAGCAGCCCTAAGGCAAGAGCGAGCGGCGGAGACAATATCCCGGTCGCGCAGAACGCAAAACCTAATAGGAAGGCAATCTTACGAGCCAAGTATTCTCCGGGCGCGGATCCGGCTGCCGGCGCGAAAAAACGCGTTGCTCATGTTGCAGGCTTGCGACGCATCGTAAAACAGGCTGATGCCTCGAGCGAACCGAGCCGTTCGTGTCCGTCTGATCGTGGTTCGCTTCAATGCTTGCGCACTTTACTGAACCGGCCCAGCAGCTCGGCAACTTTCGCTTTGACCTCGGGTTTGCTGAACCGACGATGCGCCGCCCGGCCATGCCCACGACCAGCGCACAAGAGGACTATAGCGTAATTCGCTCAGGTTTCTAATTTAGGGTGGACATCGGTACCCTTTCTCGGTCAAATTATGAGGGTATCAGCGGGTCTTTTTTCGCAGTTCTTGGGAGATACGCGCAAATGCGATACGTACATTTACTAGTTGCACTGGTATTTTTTGTTGCTTTGAATGCGGAAGCTCAGGTAAATGGTCCCAATTCGGCAGTGCTTCCAGCCTCAGCTTCGGAGTTGCCAATTGCCCCGGCAGCTTTTGAAGCTAACGCGAGTTTAACTCCTTCGCCTTTCGGTAACTCGGCACCGCTACCACCGGTCATCGCTGGCCAGCCAGTTGCGCTTTCATTGGAGCCAGCCCCAGCCGCACCGCCGCAGGACGTAACGAGCGTCTTTGAACGATACAACTGGCAGATTTATCTCGGCTATTCGTTTTTCGCTTTCTATGAAGTTCCCAGCCACACTCAGATCGAGAATGGTTTCGATTACGGTGTGGTCTACTATTTCAATAATTGGGTCGGCGCGGAAGGCCAGTTCTCGGCGACGCACGGCACGCAATTCGGACAAAGCTCCTGGTTCGTTTCGGGCACCGGTGGACCGCGATTCCGCTGGTCCGCGCGCCGGAATATTGAGCTTTGGGCTCATGCGCTGATAGGCTATTCGCACTTCACGCCGCAGACTCCGGAGGGAGGTCAGAACGCTTTGGCTTACGAGTTTGGAGGCGGAGTCGATTTGCCTTTTAAGCCGCGTTGGGCTTTCCGGCTGAGCGGCGACGCGGTTGGCAGTCGCTATTTCAGCACCTACCAGTACAGCCCGAAGTTCACTGCAGGGGTGCTCTTCAAATTCTAACGCCAAATCCTCAGCCGATCTTTTACCATCAAGGCTTGATGTTCTAATCGAAGCGAGGAATCTATCTTCGCTTTAGCAAGTCTGCAATAACGATGGATTTATCCGTGCCTGGGTGCTGCTTTTGACTTCGCCGTTGTGGAATCCCTGAGGCGTCCCTGCGCACGAAGGGTAGCTCCGCAGCCCTGCGCGGGTCGGCCGTAAATTGATGGCCCTAAGTCCACTGCCACTTTTCGCGCGCAGCGCTCATCAAATCCGGGATGCTTTACCCGGCTCAGGGAGGCCATAATGGCAACAAGCCAGAACGAGACGAAAATCGTACTGCAAGTAGGCAGCGAACTTCGCATCAAGAACAATGGTGACATTATCATCGACAATCCAGAACTGGAACTTGCGCGCGAGGATGAGGCCGCCGACGCAGTCCTGGTCTATCGCTTCGATCCTACGAGTGGCGTTCATTCACTGCGCCTGCTCGATCCAGTTGCAGACCACAAACACCTGAAAAGCCACAAGCGGAATGACTAGCAAAGCACTCGCGGCTTAGGGGGCCGGCCGGTTCAGCTCGGACAACGCACTATCCGCCACCTAAATGGCTGTAGGTTCCCTAAGGCCAGCAGTCTCAAGCCACGAGCAAACTTCGGCGTAGAACAAAGGAAACCTTCGATGCACTTATTCGACGAATTACAAATTCGCGATCTGCTGCTCCGCAACCGAATCGTTGTCTCACCGATGTGCCAGTACTCCAGCAAGGACGGCTTTGCCACGGACTGGCACCTGGTCCATCTGGGAAGCCGTGGCGTTGGCGGCGCGTCTCTGGTATTCACCGAAGCAAATGCTATCTCGCCCGAGGGACGCATCAGCCCCCAGGATCTGGGAATTTGGAAGGACGATCACATCGAGCCACTCGAGCGAATTACTCGCTTCCTCCGGACAGAAGGAGCAGTGCCGGGAACGCAGTTGGCCCACGCAGGCCGCAAAGCAAGCACGCCGGCACCGTGGGAACCTGCTGGCTACATTCCAGAATCAAAAGGCGGCTGGCAACCGGTCGCGCCGAGCGCTCTTGGCTTTCTCCGGCAGCTACGCCAAACCGGTCGCGCTTGATGAAAACGGAATTAAGAAAGTGATCAAAGATTTCGCCAACGCCGCCACCAGAGCCTTGCAAGCAGGCTTCGAGGTCCTAGAGATTCACTCCGCCCACGGCTATCTGCTTCACGAATTCCTTTCGCCGCTTTCGAACCGTCGCAGCGATAATTACGGCGGTTCGCTTGAAAATCGTACTCGCCTTTTACGCGAAGTCGTCACGGCCGTCCGTCGCGTGTGGCCCGAACGCCTCCCGCTTTTCCTTCGCATCTCCTCGACGGATTGGACTGCGGGTGGATGGGATGTGGACCAATCTGTTGAGTTGGTCAACCAACTGATGCCTCTCGGCGTGGACCTGATCGACTGTTCCTCGGGCGGCATCCTGCCGAGTATTCAGATTCCCGCACGTCCGGGTTACCAGGTTGCCTTTTCCGATGAAATTCGGCAAAGAACAGGAGTCATGACGGGCGCGGTGGGCTTCATCACAGAAGTAAGCCAAGCGGACGCGATCATCGGACAAGAGAAAGCCGACATGGTGTTCCTAGCGCGGGAATTCCTGCGCCAACCGTACTGGCCGCTGTCTGCGGCGGCGCACCTGGGATTCCCGGCAAGCTGGCCGGTCCAATATCTGCGCGCCGCGCCCGAAGGAAGCTCGCCCCGCGTACCTATCAGCCTGCCGGAGGCGGATCAATCCACACTGGCAGAGCACGACGCGAACCTGGAGTAGCCGAGCCGAGATGACCTGGGCTACAGCCTGGTGGCCTGAGCCGCTATTTCAGCCGCGGTTTCCTGAATTTCCTTGTGAATGTGCCCGTTTGAAACCAGGATGTCCGGCCCTCCGGGCCGGTACGGTTCGCCGCGCAAGTCCGTGACCCTCCCGCCAGCCTCAGTGACGATCACTACGCCCGCCGCCGTGTCCCAAGACTTCAGTCCAAATTCCCAGAATGCGTCAAAGCGTCCGCAGGCCACCGAACACAGGTCAAGCGCAGCCGATCCATCGCGGCGAACTCCATGAGACCGCAGCGTGAATTGCCAATAGTAATGAATGTTCACATTGTCGCGCCGCTTGTGCGTAGGAAATCCGGTGGCAACCAGGCTCGTGGCCAGCCGCTCGATAGCTGAGACACGAATCGATTTCTCGTTCAGAAAAGCACCTTCGCCACGAGCGGCAGAAAAAAGTTCATCGCTTACGGGATTGAACACCACACCTGCAAGAGGCTTGTCGTCTTCTAACAGTCCAATCGACACCGCAAAACAGGGATACCCGTGTGCGAAGTTCGTGGTGCCGTCCAAAGGATCGACGTGCCACTCGTAACGCGAAGCCTCCTCCGCACCGCCCGATCCTTCTTCGGCCACGATCCGGTGATCCGGAAATTCACGCCGCAATCGCCCTACCACAATTGCCTCCGACCGCTTGTCAGTTTCCGTAACCAGGTCTACGTCGCCTTTGTACGATATTTTTTGCGGCCGGCTGTGCTCTGCCAGCAGCACGGCCCCGGCCTCGCGCGCCGCTTCGATCGCAACCTTCAGAAATGTATTCATCTGTGAGTTATTGCGCGAATGTCGCAGGCAAATATTCTTTGCGATAACGCACGGTATCCCCGGTATTCACTTTCACCATGACGTGACGGGCAATTCCCGCCGGTGGCGGCGGCGCCGGATAGTAGCCAAGCAGATACTGCGTGCGCAGTTCGCGATTGATGCGGTCGAATATAGCGCCCAGCTCGTTGAGGTCGGTAGGATAGTACATGGCGCCACCAGTGCTGTCTGTGATCGTCTCGATAGCGTGTTCGCCCGCCGTATTCCAGCCAGCATTGGATTTCATCGGCCGCATCACCACAGTGTAAAGCAAGGCCTCGGACGAAATCGCAGCTCGCCGCGCATCCTCGAATTTCGAAACACTGGTCGTTTCGCCGGCATCGGTAATGATCACAAGCGCGCGGCGCCGGTCCGCGCCCTGCCGTTTCACCGATTGCGAGCCCAGCACAACGGCGTCGTAAAGTGAAGTGCCCATGTCCGCCCCAGGGTCGACGCGCCTCACCGCCGATTCCAGCAACCTGGGATCGTCCGAGAAATTACAAAGCTGCACGACGTCGCTCGTAAATTGAAAAACAGCGAGCCGATCGCCGGGTCGCACGACCTCGTGCACGAAGTGCGAAGCAGCATCGCGCTCGATCTTCAACTCAATCACCGCAGATCCGCTGGTATCCACCATCAACGCGAGATCCAATGGACGATTGGTCTGCGGCTCAAAGCGCGCAATCTTCTGCGGCACTCCCTCTTCTAAAACCTGAAACGCATTCTGGTCCAGCCCGATAACCGGTTCGCCTTTGGCATCTGTGACGCTGGCCAAGATACTGACCAGATCGGTCTGCACCCGAATCGTTCCTTTTTGTCTTTGCTGCTTATTCTGCTGACGGTCACTAGCCAAGGTGTCGCCCAGCCCGGCTATCCCGGCTAACGTGCAGGCGCAAAACGCCGCAATCGCTCTTCTCATCTAGAGTGAGATTCATCCAAACCGGAATTGGCTTTATCAGTTGCTGTTTCGCCTTCGGCCCACATCGCGCCGCCTGAAAAGAATTCCTTCTTCCATATTGGCACGGTGCGCTTCAGTGCATCGATGGCGTGGCGACAGGCATCGAAGGCCGCGGCCCGGTGGGGGAACTTACCGCAATGAGCACACTCGTCTCGCCGATTTCCAAACGGCCCAGCCGGTGCACCATCGCCACACGGTGAATCGAAAATTTCGCCCGTATTTCCAATCCGATAGCGCGCATCTTCGCGTAAGCCATCGGCTCGTAGGCCTCATATTCCAGGTAAAGCGTGGTACGGCCCTTGAAGTTGTTGCGCACGAACCCGTCGAATACCACAAGCGCTCCGTCCTCAGGTGCTTTAAGGGTTCGTATCACTTCGCTTGGGCTGATCGATTCACGGACAAGCAGAAACACATCGTCGGACACCGCCGTTTGTTGCCCGCCACTTACCGGAGGCAAGAATGCCACTTCGTCGCCGCACGACAGCAGCGCACGCCATTCCGCATACTCCTGATTCACCGAAGCAGCAACGGAAGGGCGAAACTCAGCCAATTTCGGAAACCGGCGCCCGTAGCGTTCAAAGAGATCCTCGACACGTGCGCCTTCAGAGAGCTCAGCGTCTTCCTGGGCAACCCCGACGATTTCCTTGAGCTGGCCGAAAAAAAGCACGCGGACACGCATCAGGTTGATTCTACCGCGCTCAGCTGCACAAACGTGAAGTTCGTTCCTGCGCTGCTGGGCATAAATTCAATGGGAAGTCGACGCTAGGCGCGTCACGTTATCCAGGCGCGCCGAGGCACGGAGCAGCGCCGCTGCCAGCGCGTTCGCCTCACGCTGGAAGGTCTCCGGATCATTTTTATCCAGCGCTTCGTTTACGCCGGGCAGCATTTGCGCTGCATATCCCGCATAGCTTCCGGGCGCATAGATGGAGTGCTTGTACCATGGACGGCCAGACAGTCCTTCGGGCACCAGCAGGGCCTGCTCCACGTTCACCAGCTCCCGGTTCATTTTATTTTGCGCGGCGAGATCTAACAATGAGTGACCAGAGCCGCGCGACGCTTGCGATGCTCGGGTCGCCGACGCCGTTAGTTGCGCGACTGCGTCGGTGACCTTCTGCACCGTCGTGCCCTCCATCCCCATTTGATTGGCGCGCGAAGCCATCACGTTCGCCGCGCGGGAAACTTCCGAAGCGTATGCCGAATAGTCAAATGGCAACACATCTGCTTCATCCAGCCGCAGCGCCAGCACCCCAATCAGCTGAGCCAAAGCGGCGTGATATTCGAATGTGGGGTCGCCAAATGTCTTCATCCAGTAAAAATCGTCGTACAGCGAGTGGTACACACCATAATCGCCGACAAAACCGGCGTCCAAGGAGGGGATTCCGGCAAAATCAAAAAAGGGACAAAAATCGGAACCCGCGCCCAACGCGTCCACCGGAACTTCACCCGGCGCTTCGATATTCGCCCGCGTACGAGCGATTCCACTCAACTCTTCTTTACCGCTCTTGGCGTGTTCAAGCCATGCATCGTAAAGACTTCCTCCGCCTCTTGGCGAATGGATCGTGCGCGCTGTGTCGCGAATGAGTTCCCTAAGCGAGGGCGTCGCCGAGGGATTGAAATTGGGTCCAGCGACTGCGACGTCGGTATTAATGTAGGCGACAGCCTTTGCTTGCAGTTCCACGCGATTCGCTTCCACCCACTCCGTAGACCCAATCAGGCCGGGCTCTTCCGCGTCCCATTCGCACATCACAATTGTGCGCTGCGGTTTCCAGCCGCTGTGAACCAGTTCGCCAAGCGCGCGAGCAGTTTCCAGCATTGTCGCGGTTCCGCTTCCGGGATCGACTGCCCCGTAGACCCAGGCGTCATAATGATTACCAAGCACCACCCACTCGCCGTCACTGCTGCCATGCAGCTTTGCAATGACGTCATATACGGGCTGCCGCTGATAATCCATCACCAGCTTCATGTGCACGACCGCACCATTGGGCCCAAGGTGATAGCTGAACGGCAAGCCTCCCTGCCATGCGTGCGGAACGTGCGGACCTCCGACATTTGACAAGATTACGGCAGCGTCCTGCGCATTGATCGGCATGGTAGGGATGTGCGAAATGTTTTCGGCGTCTGCGGGTGCAAGGCGTTTTGCGCTCGCAGTCGCCCCGACTTCAGGCGTCAACGGATCGCCAGGATATATCTGCGTATACTCGACTGAGCCGCGCTGAATTCCGCTCATCGGCCGCCATGGGCCCCTGGGGAACGGATCGCCCATGAAATAGCCATCGTCTTGCGGATCGGAGTAAATGATCAGGCCGAGCGCCTTGTGCTCCTCCGCCAGCTGGGTCTTGATGCCGCGGTAACAGCGACCGTAGCGAGCGATCGCGATTTTTCCCGCAACGCTGATGCCCATCGTATCGAGCATGCGGTAGTCCTCTTGCGTGCCATAATTCACATAGACCACAGCCGCGCTAACGTCGGCGGACGGCGCATACGCGTTAAAAGCCATCACCGCGTTTTTGTTGTAGGTGTCTTTGTCAACATCGACCGGCTGCTCAGGTGTAGCCAGACTTTTCGGTTCCGGCGAGGTCAGTTCCAGTTTCACTTCGCGTGGCTGCCCGAGCCACACGCTATAAGACACAATGTCAGCGTCAAGACCATAACTGCGATACTGATCGCGGAGCCACTCAGCCAATCGATGGTTTGCTTCAGTCCCTGCCATGTGAGGCTCACTGGTGATACGGCGCAGATTGCTCTCGGCGCGTGACGGCTCTGGAATCGCCCGCAGCTTCCTTTCACGGTCGCGTTCAGCGGCAACGTGATCGGACGAAAACCCAGTGATGCCACGGTCTTCCTGAGCGCCGCCCGAAAACGGCAATGACAAAACGAAAAAGTTGGCCAAGAGAATTGTTAAACTGGCGCGGTAGAGCGAATTTGCCATTCATACCTCTCTCAGGGATCGCAGATTCTATACTAGCAGGGCTGGTTTGCATCCTTCATTCGGCGTGATTAGAAACGACCGTCAGTCTCTTGACGCCGTGCCGGATGCGCCGTAGGGTATTCGGTCATACTGTTAAGCCTTCCATCTAACGGGAGTTTTGATGAGGGTCTTGATTTCCGGAGGCTCGGGTCTGGTCGGGTCTGCGCTGACCGGCTCGCTTCGCGCGGATGGCCATACCGTGGCACATTTTGTGCGCCCCGGCGGTAAAAAAGAGCCGGGCGATGTGTTCTGGAATCCTGCGAGTGCCGCAGCGGACGTTCCGGCAATGGAAGGGTACTACGCTATCGTTCATTTGAGCGGAGCCAGCATTGCCGAAGGCCGCTGGACACCGAAACGCAAAGCAATCCTCCGCAGTAGTCGCGTGGATTCAACCCGAGTTCTAGTTGACGTACTCGCGCGCCTGAGGGAACCGCCAAAGGTTTTTATTTGCGCTTCCGCCATCGGATACTACGGCAACCGTGGCGACGAGCTTCTTACCGAATCGAGCGGTTACGGCAACGATTTTCTGGCGATACTGTGCCGGGCCTGGGAAGGCGAGGCGGCGCGCGCTGCATCTGCCAGTATTCGCACCATCTGCGCGAGGTTTGGCGTGGTACTTTCCATGCATGGTGGTGCGCTGCCAAAGATGCTAAAGCCTTTCAAGCTCGGTCTCGGAGGCCGCTTGGGTAGCGGCAAACAATGGATGTCATGGGTCATGCTGGAAGATGCCGTGAATATATTGCGCGCCGCCATCGAAAACGAGGTTTGGCGGGGGGCCGTGAATCTCGTCTCGCCCAACCCGGTGCGAAATGTGGAGTTCACGCGCGCTCTGGCAGGGTCGCTGCATCGTCCGGCAATCTTCCCCGCGCCCGCGGTCGCTTTGCGTCTCGCTTTAGGAGAAATGGCCGACGCGCTTCTGCTGACCAGCCAGCGAGTGCGACCGGAAAAGCTTATTCAGAACCGCTACAAGTTCCGCTACGAAACGCTGGAACCCGCTCTACAAGCCGTTTTGTCGACTGCGTAGACCTTGCGGTCTGCTCAAACATCGTCTCTGCGGCATTCATGGCAGTCCGGTATGGTGCAGGACAACGCCGCTGTTACACTCGTGCTTTGTTCAACCTGAAACGGAGGACCTATCATGGCTAACGAAGCAAAAAAATGCGCGCACCCGGTCTGCTCTTGTCAGGTTACTGCGGGGAAGTATTGCAGCGCGCAGTGCGAGGCGATGGAAAAAACTCCCGACGTCGACTGCACCTGTCCGCACCCGGCTTGTAAAGGAAGAACGGAATAACACTCTCGGTTCTAATTAAGGTTTCGCCGAACCGGCGCGATCCGCAGCAGCCTCTATGACGCGACCGTTTGCGGCGGAATTCTCACGGGGCGCACACTGCGAGGCAGTGTGACCAGGAAAGTGGTTCCGTTGGGAGAAGTTGTCTCTAGCGCAACCGAACCGCCGTGGTCGTGAATGATTTTGCTCACAATGGCTAGACCCAAACCAGTGCCATTCGGTTTCCCGGAGCTGACGAACGGATCAAAGAGCGTGTTGTGAATAGCGAACGGCACGCCTCCACCGTTATCCGCGATACGAACCTCAAACGATTCTGGCAAAGCCGAAACATCGATCGTCACTCGGCCATGCGAAGGCGCCGCGGCCTCGCACGCATTGAGCACCAAATTGAAAAATGCCCGTTCGATCTTCTTGGGGTCGAAGGTTCCTTCCATTTCGCCCGGTGTACTTAGCAAAACGTCCAGACTTCGCAGTTCCGGTCTTGATCTCACGGCGTCCACAGCTCGCCGAATGGTTTGATTCAAAGAAGCGGCAATCGGAGAAATAGAACCATCCTCCCGGGCCAGTTCTCGCAGCGAATCGAGCAGGTCGGTCATCTGTTCGGACGCTGTCTTGATCTCCTCGTAAATCTCATCTCGATTCATCTTCAACTTTTCTGCTTCGTAAAGGAACTCAGCGTTCGCCACCAGCGCCGCGAGATAGTGACGCAGGTCGTGAGAAATTGAACTGGCTGCCCTGCCGAAAGCAGCGATGCGCTCGGTCGCGAACCGTTTCTGTTGAAAAGCGAGCAGCTCACCGCGCATCTTCGTAAACGCCTCGCCCAATTCGGCGACTTCGCTGCTGCCGCGAGGCTTTATCGAGTAGGCGTAGTCTCCCTGGGCAAGAGCTCGAACACCGGCCACCAGGTTGTCGAGCGGGTGCGTGATCGTTCGTGACACAAAGCCAAGGAGCAGGGCCGCAAGAGCCACTGCGGAAATGCCTAAAATGAAAATCGTACGGTTCAGATGTTGCAGGAAAGCATTCGCGGGCTGCAAGGACATCAACACATAACACTTCACTGACGCCGGCGGCCCGTCGTGAATCAAAACCGAAGCCGTTTGGTACTGGTCGCGGCCAAGATCGATTTCCTGGGTGCTGTCTTCTGCGCGCGGAGTTTTCTGTATCCAGCGATCGAACGCCATCTGGTCAACAGCAGAAAGAGTGGCTGCGATTATCTTCTCGCCTGCGGTAAGCGCGATTTGACTGCCCGACACCAGCGACAGTTGCTCCGCCACCGTAGAATCGATTTGGTAGCCCACCGCAAGGATACCAAGCTGCCGGCGGTCGTTATCTGTGCCCGCAGTAATGGGACGCAGAAACACGCGGTAAAGCTGGTCTTTGGCGTACCACCACGCCGCATCGTCGCCTTGCTCCAGTGACTTCAGCAGGTTGTTCTCCGCATCCTCGGACGTCCATCCGGGTTCGGTAACATGCAACCCAAGAACGTGTCCGTCCGGCTTGGCCACTAGAAAGAGTTGACTGCCGGCGAGTTTCCACAACGATTCCGACGCATCCTGGATCGTCAGGGCGTGCTGCGTAGTCATCAAAGCTTTGAGAGGAGGGAGTTCGGCCAGCATCGCGGCCGTCCGGGAAAGTTGCTGTTCCCGTTCCTGCTGCACGTTTTTGAATGCGCTTAGCGACTCGTTCGTGCTTTCCTGTACTTCCTTGGCAATTTCCGAACGCACGGTATGCCGCACCACCAATAGAAGGGTGCCCAGCAATGCGCAAATGATCAGAAGGGTGGCGATCAGAAGTTCTGTTCGTAATCGCAAACGTGCCAATCCAGACTCCTCGATGCGTCCCGATTATTCCGAAGCGCCTGCGTTATCGCACGGCGTGAACTTGTAACCAGCGCCATGCATGGTGAGAAAATAGCGCGGATGGCCGGGATCAGGCTCCAGCTTTTGCCGTATGCGCAGGATGTGATTATCGACGGTTCGCGTCGTTGGGTAATTTTCGTATCCCCACACTTCGTTCAGAAGTTCTTGGCGCGAAATCACTCGCGACGGCGATTGCGCAAGATATTTCAGCAACTTGAATTCCTGCGCTGTGAAAGCCAGGGTTCGGCCAGCGCGTGTCACGACCATGCTGGTGAAATCAATCTTCGCGTCCCCGAGAATTAGCATCTCGTGACGAGCATATGGCGTGGTGTCTGCAACGCTCGCTGATCCGGAAGGCGTCGGGACTGCCCGTCTCATGGCCCGGCGGACTCGTGCCAAAAGCTCCCTGGGACTGAAGGGTTTTGTGACGTAGTCGTCTGCGCCGAGTTCCAAAAGCAGAACCTTGTCTTCAACCTCGGCGTTTGCGCTCAATACTACGATCGGAACGGAGGCCGAATGGGCTTTGAACGCCCGGCACACTTCTTTGCCGGGCATCCGCGGAAGTTTTAAGTCGAGCACCACAACGTTGGGTGTTTGCTTCCGGAAACTTTCCAGTCCAGCGATGCCGTCGGACGCAATCTGCACTTCCAGTCCGTCGGCTTCGAACAAACGCTGCAAAGTGCGCTGCATCGGCCGGCTGTCTTCAACCACCAATATCGTATCCACGATTAGTTCCTTTGCTGGTAGGGTGGGCTGCCTGGAAACCGCGCCAAGAGAAACCATGTGTGTCGTCATGTCGCCTGCCACTATGAAAGGGATAACCTCTAACTGTGTCATCGGACCGTTCGGAATTTGTCAAAAACTTGTAAATTCTGTAAACGTCGCCCTTCGCCGGGCTTACGGATGTTCGTAGCTGGGAGCTGGCGGCGGGACGTAGTCCTCCCCATATTTGTTCTTATGCGCAAATGTGAAATCGGGGTTCTCGGTAACGCGGATCTGGCCGAGCGAACCTGAGTTCTCAGAGATGATTACCAGCTTGGTCAGACCTGCCAGGCTCTCCGGCAGGCTTCGCTCGTACCAGACATGCAGCTGGTATCGGCCATTGGGCACCTCGGGAATGGCGATGCGTCCCGCGCGATCGGAGATAGCAAAGTAAGGGGTTTCCACGGCAACGACGACGGCGCTCATCTCTGAATGGATGTTGCAAAACAGAAAACTCACGCCGGGCCGATCGAAACGTACCGAACGCGTTGTTCCCGCCTCGTACAGTCCCAGATCAAACCTTTTGCCATCGTACATGGAAAAAATATTATGGAAGAGGGGATCCTTATTCGGGAATAGCACCACCGTGCCTACCTGCACGACAAGGACATGTGGCTCGAAGCTTTTATTGCGTTGGATTAGCTCCGGAGGCTTTGCAGCTGGGGAAGTCCCTGTGCCTGTCGGCAAAATTGTACCGTCAAGTGGCGTCAACCAGATGACTACCTGAGACGCATCCGCTGCGTTTCCGCTCATCTTGCGCTGATGCCCGGGGCGCACCACGGAAACTTGTGCGGTGACGGTTGACTGCTGCGCGGCGCGCAACGCCGGAACAATGCATACGCACGCCACCGCCAGGCAGCGCAGAGCGCCGAACACCGTGACGGCTCTGAATGCCCGCATCAGAATATGTACCCCACGCTAAGACCGATTTGATTGGCGCTATCGGAATTGGTGTCCAGATTGTACGTCTGCAGCCGCCTATATTCGACCGAGAACAGCACATTCGAGCGCAGGCGATAAATGAAATTGACGAATGGAGTCAGGTTACGCGACAAGAGGGGGCCGTAATAGTACGTCGTCGCTGGGTAGCTCCTTAGTTCACTTGCGAATGGGTTATCCTGTCCAATCGCGAAGTTCACCTCGAAGTTTGCCTTAGGCTTGAATTTCAATTGAGCCCAGCCTCCCATCGAGTCAAGTCCGCGAATCTTTGTACCGGGATTGTCTTCCATGCCGGTCAACAATACGGTTTGTCCGATCCCGCCTCCAAACCCGCCCACCGCACGGCCGCGATAGAATTTGCCGGTAAATTCAAAAAGACTCCCCAGGGGCACTGTCACGTCCGTGGTCCCCACCCAACCGTCTACGCTTCGTCCGAATCCCCAGTTTTGCCGCCCGTAGTAACCCCCGGCACCAATTGTCACATCCCTGCCGAAAGCATGGTGGCTCCATGCCACTCGTGCGGCATAACCAGGCTGGCCTGACTGCTCTCCCTCACTCGGCAGCCGGTTTTCGCTATTCGAATAATCACCGGTAAGTGAGTCCATGATTCCAGCCTGCAACAATAAACTCGAGGTCTCAGATAAAGCCACACGGTGTTCGATGCGGATCTGGGGCGTCCAGACCCAAAGATTTCCCGAGTAGGACAGCGCTGGTATCGCAAGGCTAGCCAGGGAGGTAGGGGTCAAAGGAGCGAAGAACAGAGAATCTTGTCCGGCCACAATCGAGGTGTCGGCCCAGTCCAGGCGGATTGTCCCGGTGCGCAGGCGCACGATACCCATCACTGCGCCATTCGAGGTATCGGCAGCGCCGCCCGCAAAATCGAAATTCAAGTTTGCGCTGGTATGCGCTCCCGCAACATCGGGCCCAAAGCCCTCGATCCCGATCTGCGATTGTCGCAACGATCCGGCAAACGCCCCGGAAGTTCCGGGTACCTGAGTCGGAGTCGCAAATTGAGGGAAATCTAAATTGTCCACCGCTCCACGTGTCTCAAAAGCGTTCAGCAGCACAAGGCCGGTGAGACGCACTCGATACTTCGACCCGCTCTCGACCTTTGTCTGGCTCTGGTCGAGCACCTTCGCGTCGGTCAATTCCTGATTTTCTTCAAGCTTAGTCACACGCTCTTCAAGCGGAGCTCCCTCGTCAGGCTTAGAGGACGCGCTTGTTGGCGTCGCCGAAGGAGCTGTCTTATCGAGCGATGCCATCGGAGAATAAACGTCCACGGGCTCGGCCGGTTTCGCGCCCGGATTCGCAGTCGAACGCTTCAATTCGCTTCGAAGTTCCTGAGCTTCCAGCCGCGCTTGCTCCTCGGCCGCGCGCAGTTCACCCACTTGCGAATTCAAGGACTGTACCTGTGCCTGCAAAGCGCGCACGGAGTCAGCCAGCGTCTTAAGGTCAGGCATTGACTCGGCGGGCGACGCGCTGGACGAGGATGTCGCAGCAGCGTTTTGACATCTGATGAGCGCAGGGCACAGCAACAAGCCGCCGCCGATCATCAACGCCTCGAAAATTAATTTTCGCGATCCCTTGCACCGCATAGCAAACCTCCTTGGCAAATTCGCAGGGACTAAATCTTGTGGGATGCATTGCGATTGAATGAAGCGTTGCCTGCTTATGAACAACATGCGTCTCAAACGAACGTGGCTTCTAGGTCTCTCGATCCAGTTTTCCCGGAGACGTCTTCCGCGATAACATCACCAATGGCATCTACAAGAGGCCAAGGAGCAAATCGAATCGTCAGATGGTGATTCGAACCCGCGTACAGTGTCGCAGGTTGCTTAACCTCCATATCGCCACATTATTCACCGCATCGGCGTGCTTATCCGGAACACTTCTCGCCGAGAATTGCCGATAGTGTAGCCCAAACACCCTCGAAATCTTTACGATGCCACAGCGGTTACCGGGCCGCTACAATTTGCAAATGTTTGACAAATCCCAGACGAGCTTTTGACATAGCACAGCGAGCTTCGGAGCTATAACCCGCAGCATGCCAGGCTGCCGATCAGCCTCGGATAGAAACGAGCCCCGCCGAGTTCCGGCTCGTCAACACTCAATCGAGCTTGTTAGCAAACGAGAAATACGATGAAGCGCGATCTAGGCCAAAAGATCCAAAAACCGTGCTCTCCAGCCGTCAAACCGCGGCGCCAAAGCGTCTGTTCCGGCAACCACCCTGATGATCACGCACCTTTCCTCCCGTCACCGCTGCAGAACGTTTCGACGGTTCCCGCCAACGGTGACGTGAATCGCTACGGCGCGGCTTTCGTCCCGTTGCAATTCCCGAAAAATGGAACAGTCACTGTCGGCGACATTCTGGTTTCAAACTTCAATGCCAGCAGCAATCCGCAGAGAACTGGAACAACGATTGTCGATGTGCCCCCAACGGAAAACCATTTCTGTTCTTCCAAAGCCAGACTCCTGCCGGACTCAGCACTGCGTTGAACCAATGAGCTGGTGATAATTCGGTTCTCTCATAGGACCTTCGGGTGTATAAGTGTGCGTTCCCGCGAGATCAGAAATGAAAATCCCCCTGTAAAACCCAATGGGCAACATCGGGCCAGACACTTCAACTCAAACTCAATCGGAGGGAAAACCATGATGGGAGAATTGCTGGGAGAATCCACGGGCAAGCGAATTGTGAGGCGCGTGCTCGAATCGAACCCGCTGACGGTCGAAGTATCGTTTGAGGATAGCGGTACGATGCTGGGAATCGCGACGAACGGACTGGGCACCTACACCTCAGTGGTCAGTCCCGACGGCAGTCTATACGGAGAAGGTCACGGTCTCATCTCTACCAAGGATGGCGACGGGGTGGTGTGGAAGGGGTCGGGAAAGGGGAAAATTTTGCCAGGCGGTGCGTTGAGCTACAGGGGAATTTTGTATTATCAAACTACTTCGCAGAAACTAGCGAAATTGAATGTCGCGCCCGGCGTCTTCGAATATGAAGTGGATGCGGAGGGGAAGACACACAGTAAGGTTTGGGAGTGGAAATAAGGATTCGCACAAGAATCCATCGCGGTCATGGGCGCGGCAGAAAGGCGCCCATGTAGCCGCACCGGATTTCTCCCCCTAACCCTTGTATCGCAATGACAATAGACCAAGGTTGCGTACGCGAAACTACCTCCTGGAAGTTGAAGACTGATTTGAACCGACCCTGATAACTGATGGTTAATCCCCAAAAGTCGGCCACTATCCACGGCGTTATGGGCCGTAAGAACGCAAAAGGGGATTACCTCCCACAACCGCACTTATGGGGAGCAATCCTCTCATCATTCGCGAACAATCGACGTCAAGCGAAGATCGATTTCTCAATGGGACTAAGAATTGGTGAATCTCAGAGGTTCGCGTCTGAAAACATGCCAGAATTGTGCAAGCAACCGGCAGCGCGAACGCATAGCCCGCAATTCCCAGGTATTGGATTCGTAGATTGCCCGTCGCCGGACCAAGCGTGGTCGTCAGGCAGAGTGTCCCGGTCACAGTCACGCTAACTCGCACCGCATCTGAAGTGCTGAAGCTCCTCGAAGAAGTGCGGTACTCATCAGGCAAAGGGTTGGGAGGCGTGACGACAGCCTTGTTCTACGCTTCGGCTAGGATCTTGTGCAGGCGAACCGCCGTCTGAAGCAGCCTAGCATCTTGGCCGTTTTCTGCGGTGAGTTGTAGCCCGAGCGGCAATCCGCTCGCAACTGGAAGAGGAATGGAGATTGCCGGCGTTCCCAAGGCAGTCCACGGACGGTTCATTCTTGGATCGCCCGTCGACGACAAGCCTAGCGGTGCTGGCCCTGTCGCGGCCGGCACCAGGATAACCGGTGTGGACTTGTAGATCTCAGTCATTCGGCCCCTACTCTCCGCGATATTCCGCTTGGCCTGGTCATAGCGCGCTTCAGAAATTTGCAGCCCTTCTCGAACCAAGTCTGCGAGACTTCCCAGCCGGGTTCCGTACTCGCTATAACGCTGCTTGTGGAATTGCGCCCCCTCGTAGAACAGCACCGTCCTGGCCTCGTCCGCGACTTTTGCGAGCGTTCCGGCAATATCAACGGATTGGATGGAGACGCCAGCAGTTCGCAACGCGGAGAGCGCATCACTAAACGCTGCCTGCATTGAGGGCTCTACATCAGGAACGGATTCGGGCGTGCCAAGGACGAGATCCTCCGCCCGGCCGGTAGGATGTCCCATTGCTTGCCAGAGCCGCAGCATATCGGCCGGTGTATGTGTGAAGAAGCCGAGCGTGTCCAGGCTTTTCGCCAAGGGCAGCACGCCGTCCATGGATAGCAAACCGTAGCTGGCCTTGAATCCGGTAACGCCGCAGTAGGAGGCTGGCCGCAGTATCGATCCCAGTGTCTGTTCTCCGATAGTGAATGGAACCATCCCCGCCGCGACGGCGGCCGCCGATCCGCTCGAGCTTCCGCCCGGCGTGTGTTCCAAATCTCTGGGGTTTCGCGTTGGGCCGGGTGTGAGATAGGCGAAGGCCGTAGTCACTGTCTTTCCCAGCAAGATCGCTCCCCGCTGGCGCATCTCGCGAATGATCGCGGCATCTGTCGTGCCGATTCGTCCTTTGTAAATTGGCGAACCATACTCAGTCGCTAAACCTCGTGTCTCGATAATATCTTTTGCACCGAAAGGGATACCTGCAAGTTTTCCGTCCCGAGTTGATTTCTGCGGCAACACTTGAACCCAGGCCTGGATCGAGGGATCCATTTCTTGAATGCGATCTAAGCATTGTTGTAGAGCATCCTCCCGTTTGCCACGGGAGGCGTTCAACCACTGAGTGAGCGTTTTAAGACGGGGTGTTTGGGCAGTGCCAATCTTGGCCGCTATCGCACCCGCGATGCCGCCAATCAGCAAACTCCGCCGATTAATCTTGTGGCTCTCGAAACTGGACACAGCGCGCACAGTAACAACCGACAGAGGCAATAGCAACGCAAATTCGGGCTGACGTGGTGCTCTTACCCCTCAAGGTGTCTGAGGCATGAAGTGCGGAGAAGCATTCTTCCTTGTTCAACGGTGGGGCAGTTCCCAATCCGCACCCCCAACCGTTTCGCTCCTTTGACTCTCGCAATACCTGCAGAGAGCTTGACAGTCCGTTGTCCGCAGCCTCGTAGGCAAGACGGCGTATCGCCGCAAGCTGTAGATAGCGTTATCGCCATTCTGTCGGTTCTCCTCGGTTGCGGGCTGCGACGTGCGGAACTTGTTTCTGTGCGCATTGAAAATATGCAGATTCGGAAAGACCATTGGGTCATCGCGGATCTCCTTGTAAAAGGTCCGTCACGTGCGCGCAGTACCCGCGGCAACGTAGGTGAAGCGACTTGTGGATAAATAAACTATGAAGGCAGAAATCACGATTGGGAACATCTTTAGAAGGGTCAGCAAAAAAGGAGTGGTTGGGGAATGCGGATTACGCCAAAAGCGATATGGCATGTCGCTGAAGCCCGCTGCCCAGCGCGCCGGGATCCTCAATCTTGCTCCTCATGACTTGTGCGCGACTATGTCAATCTCGCAGGTGGGAGCTGGAGCAAATCCGATTTCTCCTGGGCCACGTCTCCCTACCGACGACCGAACTCTATCTTGGCTGTAAGCAAAGCCTTCGGCATGCCGTCAACGATCGGCTCGGCTTTGATGAAGTTTGACTCGTTATTGACCACAAGCGGACTAGGACATGTTGGTTGACCTCTGTGGGGGGTGCGTTAAAGGATCAATTGCGAGTGCGCCGTAATCCAAGATTATTCGTCTAGGCGGACGTGCAGTCCCTTTAGATGGATCTTGACGACCTCGTGCGCCTCGCTGATGCACTGGAAGCCGTCCTCACGCCCGCCGAAGCGGGATCGGAGCTAGCCGCCGAAGACCACACGCGTGCCCGTTGAAGGCATGATGAGCTTCTCTGGCATCTCGCGTTGTATCACCATCATGGTGCGGAAGCCGGTGCAGTGCATGGGAATCAGGTAGTCCGGGTTGATCTCCTTCATGGCTTCCACGGTCCTTGTGATCAGTTCATCAGGATAGGGGGCCAAGTGCCAGCCGCCAACCACGGCGTGCACCTTATCGATCCCAGTGGACTTCTGGATCTGGCGGACGGAGTTGATGATGCCGGCGTGGCCGCATGATGAGATCACGACCAGTCCCCGGTCCTTCAAATTGTAAGCGGTGGCGTGCTCTCCCCAGAAGATGTCCTTCACCAACTCACCCTGCTTGGCTTCCATCTTGACTGTGCCGGGAGGGAAGTGGAACGTAGCGTCGCAGGCGGATCCGGTGGAACCCGCTTCGAGGCGAGCTGAGGGAGGAGACATCTCGAAATCGGTGATTCGCGCGATGTGACCTGAAGTGATGACGTGGCCCGCTACTACGGTGGGCTCCTCAGCAAGCACGATTTTCAACCCTCGCGCTTCCAGCTCATCCCGCTTGAGCTCACCGTAGTCGAGTTTTTTCCCGTCCGGTTGCACGACCCAGCGATGACAGAACGTATCTTGCCCTCCTGCATAGAGAGTGAGCCCTGGTTTGCCTTGTTCCTGGAGGCCCTGTACCACTTCGAGCAGGCCTCCGTAATGGTCCACGTGGCCGTGGCTGATGATCAGGGCGTCGGCCCTGGAGGGATCGACTCTCAACCCTTTGAAGTTGTTTGTGAGCGTGCGGGGCGTGAGCGCGAAGTCCAACAGGATTTGTTTTTCCTCCGCTCCGCGGAAGGACTGCAAGTGAAAAGCCAGCCCATGTTCCGACAACAGCGACACGTCCGACCCGTAGGGAAAGGGCAAAGTATTCCGAGTGATTGTGAGGTTGCCAATCTTCCCGCCCTTGGCGAAGACGTCATAAATGTTGTCCACCAGGTTGGTCAGAACCAGCTGGTCTGCGCTGGGGATTTCCTTAGGAGCAGCCAAGGAACTTCCGGCACGGCCCGTCCCCCCCAGCAAGATAGTTCCGCTTGCGACCGCTCCGAGCTTCAGAAACTCGCGCCGGTGCATGCTTCACCTCCTTCATCTGACCGGAGATTTCCTTTTCGACTTCGAAAACGGCAAGCATTATACGCCCAAAGTATCTAGCAAAATTGTCGAGACGATTCACATCCAGGAGCCCCCGAGTTTGTGAAAAACGTCGCAGCATAGAACGAAGTCGCTCAACTCCAGGATGGTCCAGCCACTCACAAGCTATCATCGCAGTCGCGACCCAGGAACGGCGATATGAGAAATAACAGCGCAAACAAACGTTGCTGAAGGTCTTCCCACAATCGGACTTTTGTGGAGTTAGCTATATTTCGCTTCTCCGGTAAGCGTGTTTTGACTCGGACAGAATCCATCACGCAGGCCTAAAGGATCGTGGCAAGAATGGACAGGATGCAGGCAGGAAACTGAATGAAACGCGGGATGCGGACAGCGTCAGCGCGCTTTCTGGCGTGACCGATATTTCCTGAGCCCCCGGGATGTTAGTTTTGAAGCCCGGCTAAGCTAACTCATTGTGGTAGTACTTTTTGGTTTTTACTTTCATTGACCGTATCAGAAATATAGATTGGGGGAAGCCTGCCATCACCATATCGCCTGTTCGCTGCCTTTTTGCTTCGCGTCCACCTAGGCGCTTGGGAGAAACCTATGAATGGCCTGGAACCTCGCAATGCCACCATCTTAGTTGCTGACGACACGGAAGCGAATCTGGAATTGCTCGAAGGGTTGTTAACTGCAGCTGGCTATCACGTTGTCTGTGTGCGAAACGGAGATCACGCACTAAAAACTGTTCTCGAAGGATCCGTGGAGCTTGCACTTCTCGATGTTGTAATGCCCGGCCGGACTGGATTTTCCGCATGCCAACAAATCAAGTCGAATCCCAGGACGAGACTAATACCCGTGGTGTTGGTCACCGGTTTGTCGGATACGGACGACCGCATTCGTGGAATCGATTGTGGTGCGGATGATTTCTTGAGCAAGCCGGTAAATAAGCACGAACTTTTAGCTCGTGTTCGCTCGCTTTTGAGGCTTAAGTCGTTTACCGACGAGTTGGACAATGCGGAAACTGTTGTCTTCAGTTTGGCCACAAGCATTGAGGCCAAAGAATCCCTACACGGAAGGACACTGTGAACGGTTGTCGGACTACTCCGTGGCCCTTGCGGAGCGAATTGGCTTGCCCGAGGAATTGAAGGTCGCACTGCGGCGCGGCGGCATAGTTCACGATGTAGGCAAAGTCGCGGTCCCAGAGCACATCCTGCTGAAACCGGGGCCACTGACCGAAACAGAGTGGAAGATCATGAAGCAACACCCAGTGATCGGCGAAAAAATTTGTTCTCCTCTCAAGTCCTTCCGCCTGGTAGTGCCCATAATTCGTCACCACCACGAAAAACTGGACGGTTCGGGCTACCCCGACGGGCTCAAGGGAGAACAAATTCCCATTACGGCAAGGGTGCTTCAAGCCGTTGATATCTACGATGCCTTAACCACACATCGTCCGTATCGAAGGGCGGCTGCTCCCGAAGAAGCTATCGCCATGATGAGAACCGAGGCGAAACGTGGATGGTGGGACGGCTCGCTGCTGGATGAGCTGGAAAATCTGGTAGTCGAATCCGTCATTCCAGTCGGCGAGGGAGTGAAAAATGAAGGCTAACCCTTCGCCGAAAAAATCAGCGGGTGAAGCTGTATCTCAGCGCTCGCTTACTACACAGCGCACCGGACAGAAGGCCTGGTTGCTGGCGGTTTTGCTGTTTCTTTTTGTTCTCCCGCTTATGGCGGGAACTTACTGGATGTATTTGGAATCGAAGAACGAAATCGCTCAAGAGGAGTTGCAGAGCGATCTGCTGCGAGCCCGCACTTTGTCAACGATCGTCGAGCAAGACTTTACTTCGGCTCAAAATATCCTTACCTCGGTTGCCGATCGGCCGGAACTCAGGGACGAATGGAATCGTCATGATGTAGCTGCGATCGAAGCCCATCTCCAGGAAGCTCGCGCTCTCGAACCTGCATTCTTGTTTGTCGGGGTCTTTGATCGCGAGGGCAATTCGCACGTAATGGTGCCGTCATCCGGAATTTTGGGGGACAATTTTGCGTTTAGAGATTGGTACCGAGGCGTAACCGCGAGTTGGCAGCCCTACGTTTCAGAAGTGTATCGGACCGCTGTAGCTCCGCACCCATGGGTCGTGGCCGTTGCCGTTCCTATCCGCGACGCAAATGGCGACCCGGCGGGAATCATAATGGGAACCTACAGTCTTTCCCAACTGACCAGCAAATTCAGCGCAATTGAAGAAGGAGACAGGTCCGACTATTACGTTCTGGACCGAAACGGCGTTGTGGCGGCTTCGCCGGATGCGAATGCACAAAGTGAAAACTTAAAGCTATCTTCGTCGCTGAGGATGCAGCGCGCGCTTGCCGGTCAGGAAAGCGCCGGGCAATTACAGATCGACGGCAGGAATTCCTTCGCGGGTTTTGCCCCGGTGCCGAAATTGGGCTGGGCTGTGATTTATTCCCGTCCGGAAAGTGTCGCGCTGGCCGCTGCTCTCCATCTGAAGAACAAATACCGTTCGATAACTCTTTATCTGTTGCTTGTATATCTAGCGACTGCGGGGCTAGCAGCAATCCTGATTCGGCGGCAGACTCGGCTGCTGTCAGCTAATCAGGCCCTGAATATCGAGCTAGAAGACCGCATCACGCAAAGCAAGCTGGCCCGTGAAGAGCTCGACCGTTATTTCACTCTTTCTATCGATATGCTTTGCATCGCCAGCACCGACGGATATTTCAAACGAGTGAATCCTGCCTGGCAAAGAGTGCTTGGTCACACTACAGAAGACCTTTTGACCACGCCTCGTTTGCAATTTGTTCACCCGGAGGATCGCCAAGCGACGATTCGGGAAATAGAAAAGTTGAGTCAGGGGCAGGAAACAGTCTCATTCGAGAATCGTTACATCTGCAAGGACGGATCCTGATAAGTGGCTCTCGTGGCATGCGGCTCCGTTTCGCGAGCAACAGCTAATCTATGCCATCGCGCGCGACGTAACGGAACTCAAGCAAACGCAACAGGCCCTGATCGTGGCGAAGGAAGAGGCGGAACGGTCTAATAAATTCAAAGACCAATTTCTCTCGACGATGAGTCACGAATTGAGAACTCCCTTGAATGCTGTCATCGGATTTTCCGATCTCTTGATCCAAGAGCAATATGGAGAATTGAACGACAAACAGAAACGATATGTAAAACATATCAATACCGGAGGCCATCATCTCCTCAGACTCATCAACGACATTCTGGATCTTTCAAAAATCGAGGCTGGGCGCCTGCAATTATCGATTGAAAATGTGCCGGTAGGGAGTACGTTCGCCTACGTGGTGGACGCCGTTCGGCCCCTCGCCGACAAAAAATCGCACACTGTAGTTCAGAAATCGCCGTCCGATCTCAGCGTCCGGGCGGATTTTACGCGTTTCAAACAAATTTTGTTGAACCTGCTAGGAAACGCGATCAAGTTCACCCCCGACGGAGGACGGATCGAGTTAGCCGCCACCAATAAAGGCGACACGGTGCGCATCGAAGTTCGCGATTCGGGGCCGGGCATTCCACAGCAAGAGCAGCAACGGATTTTTGAGGCATTTTATCGTTTGGCTCAAAACGATAGAGGAGTCGAAGGCACGGGCCTGGGCCTGGCCATTACGCGCCGTCTGGTGGAATTGCAAGGTGGGCAGTTGGGAATTGAGAGCCAAGCAGGATCCGGCAGTTGCTTCTTCTTTACGCTGCCATTGGTTCCGATGATACAGAAGCCTGAACTTCGGCGGGAAACGCACGAGTTGCGGGGTACGGCCGGGATCCCCGTATCCTTGTTGTTGAAGACGATCCAGCAGCTGCTCAGCTCCTTGAAACTCATCTCGTATCCGCCGGATACGAAGTGATTCTGTGTAAAGAACCGGACAAAGCTGTGGGGATCGCCGCGGAGTTGCAACCGAACGCCGTGACCCTGGACGTCCTCATGAAGCCGATCAGTGGATGGGAAGTGCTGCCCGCCTTGAAGTCAGACCCTCGCACTGCTGCAATTCCTGCGATCGTAATCACCATTGTTGATGAACAAGCTGTGGGAGCGTTGCTGGGCGCTGACGAGTACATCGTCAAGCCTGTAAATCGAGAAGTCCTGTTAGGGGCCTTGGAACGTTGTTTGAAAAGCCGTGGCGAGCGAGCAGAAGCAGGCGATGGGATCTTATTGGTTGAGGACGACCTTGCGACACGAGAGTTCCTCGACGAAATGCTTTCCAAACATGGCTACAAGGTCGAGACAGCGCGCGATGTGGGGGAGGCTCGGACTCGAGTTACCCAATCGCTGCCCGAGCTGGTCATCCTCGACTTGATCCTGCCGCAGGGGAGTGGCTTTCAATTGCTTTCCGAATGGCGCGGCAACTCTCGTACTTCTGACTTGCCGATCTTCATTTTGACCAGCAAGGATTTGACACCTGATGAGCGCAATTACCTTCGATCAAATACCAACGCTTTATTCCGCAAGCAAGAATTGTGGCAAGAGAGTCTGATCAGGGAGCTGCAAAGGGTCATTCCCTCTACTCTGCTGGCACAGTCATGAATCGGCGCATTCTAGTAGTCGAGGACAACTTAGCAAATCGCGAGCTTTTGTGCGATTGGTTGGAAACTCAAGGATTTGAGGTTCAGTTTGCCGAGAATCTGAAACAAGCCATAACCGTATTTGACGATCAAAAACCAGATGCAGTGCTGCTGGACGTTCAGCTCGGCCGGGACGACGGGCTCTGTTTTGCAACTCACGTCCGGCAACAGCCTCAGTCACGCCAAATTCCGGTAATCGCCGTGACAGCGCACGCCATGGTGGCTGATCAAGAGCGCGTCATGCAAGCCGGCTGCAATGGTTGCATCTCGAAGCCGATCGACTTCCAATTGTTGACCCAACACCTCAGCCGATGGCTGGATCTCCCAACGTGACGGCCAGTCCGCCTCAAGTGGGAGTGTCAGACTAAAACTACACAGAGACGGAAACGGAAATGCATGCTGCGGAAGGTCTGGTTATTTTGTCAGACAGGAGCTCAGACTGCACAGTTGCGCCCAGAGACTCTGCCCTGTGTCCCTGCTCACTTTGTCGTTCGAATTCCCCGGGAGGTTGGTAGCCCAAGGCCGAGTGCAGTCGCTGCCGGTTGTAATACTCCTCGATGAACTCTTCGATGTTCGTGCGCAACTGCTCCGGGTTGTTGTACCGGTTTGTGTAAATCTCCTCTCGCTTCAGTGTCTTCAAATTATCGTCTCGCATCATCCGGGCCACCTTCTTGGTTCACCTGCACGCTTCGGCGGTGCAGTAGTGAGAACTGCTTCGTTTCGTAGTCCGCGATCAAGACGACCAGCAGTTTGGCCGTTTCTGTCTCTTCCGCGCTTCGATGTGCTTTGCGTTGCAATTCCAGAAGCCTCTGAAGATAGGCTTCGTGCTGCTTACGAGACGCAATGATTTTCGGAGCCTCCGCTTTGACAAGATATTTGGCTGGCAGTCGTTCAGCAATTGCAGGCACTTTTCCACCCTCCTTTGTCGTACTCCTTATGGGTCAATACCGCTCATCGTTCATAACTCAGCTTTTCGCAGACGTCGTCGAACGTTGGTGGTTACTTCGCCCCGGTTTCCCAGGCGCACCGCAATAGAACGATTGTTACTTAATACCGATCACCATTGAGTCCGGGCCCACCAAATGCTCCACCCTGGTCTCGCGGAATCCGGCTTGTTTCATCCACCCGGCGCAGTCGGCTCCGGTATAGTCAAAACCACCGGGAGTTTCCAGTAACATATTTAAACTCATGAGCAGCCCAAAAGAATTCGTCGAGCGATCGTCGTCGATAATGCTCTCGTACACTATGAAGGCACCGTCCCCGGGTAGTGCTTCGTAGGCTTTGCGAACCAGCATTCGTTTTTCGTCCAAATTCCAGTCGTGCAGAATGTGACCCATCATTACCACGTCGGCTTTAGGCAATGGCTCATTCAAGAAACTGCCGGGTGAAAATTTTACGCGGCCAGAGAGTCCGTTGCCCGCCACGTAGTCTTCAAAAATTGGCCCCACTGCCGGAAGATCAAACCCGGTCCCCTCAATATGCGGATTGGCCAGCGCGACCTGGGTGATCAGGTCACCCTGGGCGGTCCCGACATCCACAGCGGTCCGATATTTGTTCCAGGGAAACTTACGAGAGATGGCCTGGTTCGCACCATGACTCACACCGGTCATGGCCCGGAGGAACTCTTTCAAACTCGCCGGGTTGGCATAAATGGCCGCGAAAACGTCGGGGCCGCCGTCCTTAATCTCATTTTGTGGAAGGCCGGTGCGCAGCCCCGTGGTGAGGTGGCCCCAAAATGCATAGTGCCTGTGGTTGGCCATTTCCAGGACGCCGCCGATGTAGGACTGCTTGTGCTTGTCGAGGAAGAAATCTGTAGACGGCGTGTTGTAATACTTGCCATCGCGGCGTTCCAAAAACTTAAGCGCCACCAGCGCATCCAAAAAATCGCGGGCTGATCGCGGATGGAGGCCGAGCCGGCCCTGGAGGGTCTCTAGATTTTCCGGATGTTTCGCCAGCTCCGTAAATAGTTCCATTTCCACGGCGCTCAGTAGCGTTTTTGACGCCCAAAATCCCAGGCCCACCTGCAGAATCTGATCTGGTTGTGGTTCGTTCATTCGTGTTGCCGCCTCCGCGGTAAGACGGTCTCGGCGAGTCCGCCCGGTTCAGCCCCGTGTGGGTTAAATATTGTGGAAGAGAGTAAGCCAGATAGGGGTCTAAAATCTACATCGCAACCGGCAGAAAAAGTCGCAAGCCGATAATGTGTTGTGCGATAAGTTTGAATGCGTACAAGATCAGCATGCTGTTGATAGAAACCGGGCTCAGCTATAACAAACAGCGACTGAAGACCTATCATGGAAGTCGTGTTACCGGACAAGCGGTTTTGAGTAGGCTTTTCCGGTAATCGGGGGTAGTCAGGAGTTTTTAAGCAGTACGAATCGGCTGGCGGTACGGTGATTTCAACAAGTCCAGTCGCCATGTCGTACACGACGCCTGATATGAGCCAAGCGCCGCCGGCAATGCGGGGATTGCCTGGAGCGTAGTGACGTCGACGGCAACCGCCGCACGAGAATCCGTGATCGCTTTTGTCCTGAGTTCTGCTTCCTGCATTTGAAAATAGTGCGCCAGCTTGGCGGGGTCGACGGGTGGGCGAGTGATGCCGCAATCAGTGTGCTGAAGCACAACGCGGTGAAACTCTCTGCTGCCTAATTACATCTTGCTCGGCGTCTTCCTGCTGATCGCCACCAGCGACCCGCGTCAGTATTGCAGCCTCATCCTTTTCGCCGGCTGGTCCACGCTTGCTCATGACGGCGTTATGATTGTGCAAGGCATTGTGCGACGCCTGCACGCGAGTAACATGGCAGACGTGATGGGCAAAGAGGGGTGGGCGGAACGTGGAACAAAGATGTGGGTCCAGGCGTACCTATCAAGAGTAGAACTTGTCTGCGCAGCTGACCGTGATCAAGAAGATTTTGAAATATGCCGGGACAACAATTCTTTGCCTCGTTGTTGTGACCGTGTCGTGGGCCTTGCTGTACAGAAAATATTTACAGCAGAAAGTTTTTGAAGAACGCGCCATCACTTCGCCGAATGGCATCGAAAGTCTCGAGGCTGTGCGAATCGGTGGCATCGATCAATGGATCGAGGTGCGCGGCCAAAATGCGAAGAATCCAATTCTTCTGTTCATTCACGGTGGACCCGGCATTGCTTTCATTCCCATGGCCAGCGCGTTTCAAGATCCCTGGGAGAAGCATTTCACCATCGCGCAATGGGATCAACGCGGAGCCGGAAAGACCTACGAATCGAATAGCCGGGAACTGCAGCGACAAACCATGACTGTTCCACAGATGGAACAGGACACCGTTGACGTAGCGAATTATCTTCGTACCCGCTTCAAGCGCGACAAAATCTTCGTAGTGGGGCACTCCTGGGGAAGCCTTCTGGGCCTCTGGCTAGCGCACGAGCATCCGGAACTCATCTACGCTTTTGTGGGAACCGGACAAGCCGTGAGTATGCCTCAGAACGAGGCCGTCGGCTATCAGCTCACTTTGCAAGCCGCGCACAATCGCCACAACGAGCAGGCGATCAAGGATTTGGAAAGTATCGCGCCTTATCCGCCGGCAACGCCGGATTTCGCAAAAACCAGCATAATTCGAAATTGGCAGCGCGATTTACTTGGACCGCCGCCAAGCGAGAAGAATTTCATCAACGGCAAGAGAATTGTGACCACACTTGTTTCTGCTCCCGAATACTCTCTCCTCGATGACTACGGTTGGCTACGTGGCCAAATGTTTTCCCTGCAGGTCATGTTTCCTCAAATGGCGACCTTGGATCTTACGAAACTCGGCCCTGACTTCCACGTACCGATTTTCTTCTTTGAAGGAAGGGTCGATCCCTATTGCCCCGCGTCCGTTGTTGCCGACTATATACAAACGATCAACGCCCCGAAGAAAGAGCTTGTCTGGTTTGCAAATTCCGGCCACTTTCCTTTTTTTGAAGAGAAACAAAAATTCATAGATGAATTGCTGCAGCGCGTTTTACCGCTCGCCAACGATCCCTCAGGCGGCATCACGCTGATACGAATGCACACACAAAATTGAATACCGTGGTCTTCTAAGCTTTACTTACTACTGTGTGTCTCAGTGTTAAAGAATCTCGCTTCGACTGCTGGATATCCAACTGTGATCCGCCAGCCAAAGGCGATACGGGATTCGTCGCATTGCCCTATCGGAAATCGATCGAAGTTGGCGGTCATGGCCGTAATCACCCCTCCGCAAATCAAAGGACAAGACAACCAAGTTCACCGCTCCCATCGTCCTCTCCGCCTTTAGCATGCGAACACATTGACGGGCCTCGGCTGCGTCTCTATGATTGACGCTTCTAGCGCCTATCATGGTCGGTCAAACCATCTCGCACTATCGCATCATCGAGAAACTCGGCGGGGGCGGCATGGGTGTGGTGTATAAGGCCGAAGATTTGAAACTCGGCCGTTTCGTTGCCCTCAAATTTCTGCCCGATGATGTATCCAAAGACCCGCAGGCACTGGCGCGTTTCCAGCGCGAGGCCAAAGCTGCGTCTGCGTTGAATCATCCCAGCATTTGCACGATCTACGAGATCGACGACCAGCACGGCCAAGCGTTCATCGCCATGGAGTATCTGGAAGGCATGACGCTGAAGCATAAAATTGCGGGGAAGCCGTTGGAAGTCGAATCGGTTTTGGATTTGGGCATCCAGATGGCCGACGCGCTGGACGCGGCACACTCTAAGGGAATCATTCATCGAGACATCAAGCCTGCAAACATTTTTGTGACGACGCGAGGGCAAGCAAAAATTCTGGACTTCGGTCTGGCCAAAGTCGGCGCCACGGCGGAGGGCGGCGGAATGAGCGCGGCGACTCTGGCGATGAAGGAACAACTCACCAGCCCCGGCAGCGCGGTGGGCACAATTGCATACATGTCGCCAGAGCAGGCACGTGGACAGGAGTTGGACGCGCGCACGGACCTGTTTTCATTTGGCATTGTATTGTACGAAATGGCAACCGGACGCCAGGCATTCGCCGGGGGAACCTCGGCAATGGTTTTCGATGCAATTCTGCATAAGTCACCAGTATCGCCCTTACACCTGAACCCTGACGTGTCGTCGGAACTCGATCGCATCATTAACAAGGCCCTGGAAAAAGACCCTGAGTTGCGGTATCAATCCGGCGCCGAATTGCGTGGCGACCTGAAGCGTTCGAAACGCGATTCCGGCTCCGGACGATCCAGTGCTGTTTGGCAGAATCCAGCCGAATTGCCTGCGGGTTCGTCCACGAGTGGCACGGGGAAAGTAATCGCAGCCGAACAAACAAGACCTTCGCGTAAGGTTTACCTGGTTGTAGCGGGCATCGTGGCACTTGTTGTTCTAGGCGGGCTAGGCGCCTACTATTTTCACGGCGCATCCAGCGGTCCTACAAAAGTTTCTCAGATCAGCCATTGGAACAAGCCAATGAACAGCGCCGTCCTTTCTCCCGATGGCCACACCGCGGCATTCACTTCACCAGTAGCGGGTTTCGACCAGGTGTTTGTGATGCTGGCTTCCGGCGGAGATCCCCTGCAACTCACGAACGACTCAGTCGACAAATCAATGGAGAGCTTCTCGCCAGACGGCACCCAGATCTATTACGCCAACGACTTCACAGGAGAAGAGAGCTTTAGTGTACCGACCCTTGGCGGCGCATCCACGCTGGTTGCCTCCGGATTCGGCCTTGCGATATCTCCGGACGGAAACTCCTTCTATTTCGTAAAGAGCCGTCACAATAATGCAGTTTTTCACAAACCTAAGACTGGTCTAGCTGAAGAAATGGTTTTTCGGTCTCCTGAGGGTTCGAGCCCGGTAGCAATTCTGCCTTTTCCCGACGGTAAGGATCTGCTGATCGCCGCTGGAAACGATACTGTACAAGGTTCTACAAGTTTGACGCTCTACCGCGTGAACCTGGCCACCCATGCATCTCAAAAAATCGGCGAACTGTCCGGCAGCCCGACTGGCCTGGTATGGAACGATCCGGGCAAGACCCTTCTGTGCAGCCGGGCGGTTAACGATGTCACGAATATATGGGAATACCGTTTAGACGGCGGCGACTTGAAGCAAGTCACTTCCGGAGCTGGCCCTGACCTCTCACCCATGCCTGCCCCTTCTGCTAATGGAATTTATTTTGTGAACGGAAGGCGGTCCGGTTTCCTCACGGCTTATCACCCGCAGACGAAGCAGTCCTTCGATTTGACCAATGAAGAGGCCACTCAACCTACCATCTCTTGGGATGGCCTGCACGTCATGTACATAATTCTGTCTGGCAACGCCCAACAGGGAGATCTCTGGGTTTCCGATATAGACGGAAACAATCGCACCAAAATCACATCGGGAACGGAACTCGTCACAATTGGGTTTACGTCTGATGCTTCCAAGCTACTATTCGCAGCAGTCGAGGGCGGCAAGCCAAAAATCTATATTGTGAAGACCGATGGCACTGGCCTTCGCCAAATACCCTGGTCGGGAGTCAACGGCGGCTATGGCGCGCCCAGTGTCGACCCGAACTTTTTCTTCCTGGGTGGCCAGGAAACGGATTTAGCCAAGCTTACGATATGGAAGGTCGCCACGGACGGCTCCAGCGTTGAAAAATTAGTTGATGATTGCGGCGCCGTGTGGGATTCATCGCCTGATGGGAAATATCTTCTTACCTCGCTAAGCGCAGGGACGCAAAACCTGGGTGTCAGTGCGGTCTCGCTGGCCGATCGCAAATGTATTCCGTTACTGCCCGAGCTAAGCCCCCTTGTCGTCCATTTCTCGCCCGATAACAAATCGATCCTGTACCTTGGCGCTTCGCGCGGCGAAACGACAATTTACCGGGTGCCATGGCACGATGGGAAGGTTACCGGGCCGCCGCAAGCTGCCGTTAAACTGCTCTTTGCATTCCGCCAGGGTTATAACGGCAATGCCTACGAGTTCTCCAAAGATCTTTCCACCGTCGTCTACGCCCGCCCGAGCGGCCATGCCGACCTTTATCTTTTGAGCCGGAAATAAAGTCTGATTTCACGTGCCCGAGCATTCGTAACGCTCAAATAAATGCTGCTAGGCGCTAATAGCAGCCGCTAGCGCCGACACTCTTTGGCCGATGCAATAGCCCACCGTTATGCTCTTGCATTGGCGTAACGCTAAATCCCGATAGCACTCACAACCCTGGAGTCGGCTCGCCACTGGGCGGTTAGTCGGTAAGAACGAAGCCCGACGACACTATGCCCGGCGAACTTCGTGGCATTCGTTCTGGTTCTATCCGCTCGCTGGCACGCCACATGGTCGAATTGGCGGCAGCCATGGCCAACGTGGCTAAACGAATGCGGGGATTACGTGCGCTGTGGCTTGTGGCGTGGCTAATTATTGCCGGTGAGATTTCTAGGAATGAGTGCGCGCTGAACCCGACGTGTGGGTAGCGATATCCGAGCCTCATCCCTCTTAGGCATATCTGGAGAAACCGCAATTTCTTCAGCGACCTTAACAACTTTTCTACGATGGTGTATTTCCTCAGGTGTAGGCAACGGCGTACCGAAATTCTCAGCGCTTGTCTCGATGACGCAGGCAGCTCCGTATGCATTTTAGCTTTTTCGCACTTTCCCTTCCGGGAGTAATCTGCTGAGAAGTTCTGCTTCACACCGCTCAATCGCCGGTCCGCATTGCCGGAATACCAAGATGGAGGAATCGCCCCGAATGGCAACGCGTTTGTTATCGGCTAATCAGCGGAGGCCAGACCAGAATAAACTTGCAACACCACGACATGATTGACTTGTATTAACTCGGCATAGGCCGCGA
>CAWJGI010000053.1:0-7811 GCA_963842255.1 uncultured Acidobacteriota bacterium
CGGTGCCACAGACCGATGCTCTACCAGCTGAGCTACGCTCACCACAGTTGGTTTCGAGTAGTTTACACTATCTGACTTTCCTCGCAACCGCATCCCATTGAAGCTAAAACCGTCACCGGCTCGAAGCCTGTGCGATTCGTTCGTCATGCTTCTGCGTAGAAATCATCTTGTCACCGTCCGATCGAGCGTCCCGCATAGGTAGCCAGTATCGCGCCTCTGAGCTAAATGTTAGGCGCACCATTCCGATGTAAAGAATTGGAAACGTTTTGAGGTTCCGGTTACGTCTAAACTCCAAATGGTAAAGGTGCGTTAAATATGCTTGGGGGATATGCGTACAATCAGAGTGGGTGCTACGCCGGCATGTGGGCTGATTACCGTTTTTGTCATGGAAGCTAGTAAGAAAAACCAGGCGATCTGTGGAGCGATTCATGGTTTTGACAAAGCAATTATTACGTAACGCAGCATTTCTCGTATTGGGGCTTCCGGTCGCAAGTTCACTCGCTATCGCGACTGCGCGGCCGCTGCATACGGTCTATCAGCCGGCGCAGCAGAAAAGCGCGCCGTCGCCGCAAAATTCGATCTCGCAGCAAGTGGGCACAGTCAAGTCTGTCAGCGGAAACGTGCTTACACTTACGCTTGACGCCGGGTCCGATGTCACCGTGAGTGTGCAAGACACGACGAAAATCGTGCAGGTTGCTCCGGGGCAGAGGGATTTGAAGTCAGCTGCTGTGATTCAGTTGGCGGATTTGCAGCCCGGTGACCGCATTCTGGTGCGCGGCAGAGCTTCGGATGATGGGAAGTCTACCCTGGCCGTGGGAATCATTGCGATGAAGGCCACCGATCTCGAGGCTAAGAAAGCCAGGATCGCGAAGATTGGCAGAAGCGCGGCATTGGCGGTTTGGTCAGTAGCGTTGATGCTGCCAATGGCACGATAACAATTTCAACCGGGAACGGGCCGAGCGCGAAAACGATCGTCGTCCACACCACAAAATCGACAATTTTGCGGCGCTATGCGCCTAATTCGGTGAAGTTCGATGATGCCCAATCCGCAACGCTCGACCAGATCAAGCCCGGAGATCAGCTTCGCGCGCGCGGTACCAGGAGCGCGGACGGTGCTGAATTTGCGGCGGAGGAAATTGTTTGGGAACTTTTCGAAATATAGCGGGAATTATTAATGCTGTTGATGCCAGCGCAAAGACCATCAGTGTGACCGATCTGATCGCCAAAAAGCCCGTCGTCGTAAAAATCACGGATGAATCGCAATTGCGCAAGATTCCCGCACAGATGGCTCAGATGATTGCGTTCCGGCTGAAAGGTGCGGGCGCCGGAGCGCAGGGCGCGCAAGGGGCCGGCGGCTCAGCTCAGGGAGCCGGTGATGCCAGCGGCACTTCTCAAAATGACGGGCAACACGGCAACGGCGGACAACAAGCTTCGGGCGGGCAGCGCGGTGGTGCTCAGGGAGGAAACGGGCCGGCAGGCGGAGGGCGCGGCGACTTGCAACAAATCGTGAATCGAATGCCTGCTGCTGCGCTCAGTGATTTTCAAAAAGGCGACGCGGTGATGGTCGTGTCGACCGAGGGCACCGATGCCAGCGGAGTGACTGCCATCACTGTTGTAGGCGGAGTCGAGGCAATTCTCGCGGCTGCGCCGGCGGGTAATGCCAGCCAAGCGATGCTGCTCCCGCCCTGGAGTCTGGGCGCGCCATCGGGCGAAGGCGCGGTTGGCTCTCAGTAAATTTTATCTCTGAACATAGATCGTCACCGTCAAGCCGATTTCATATCTTCCAGGAGAATGGATGAGAACCCGGGCCTTATCTTTTGCTGCACAGATATTCATAGCCATCGTATTTGGTTCTGCATGCTCCGCAGCGGCATGGGGCCAGGCATCCGGCGGCACTATGCGCGCCCAGGTAACCGACCCTTCTGCAGCAGCTATTGTTGGCGCGTCCGTGATTGTCACCGGTCCGGATGCGAAATCCCGGGCAGCCACAACCGATCGGGATGGGGTTTTCGAATTAAAGAACCTTCCACCGGGAAACTACACGGTGGAAGTAATTGCCAAGGGCTTCGCGCTCTACAAAAACGATTCCGTGCAGGTTGCGGCCGGGCAGGTTCAGCAGCTGAATATTTCGCTGACCATTGAAGTCGAACAGCAGCAAGTGACGGTTACCGATGAGACCGGCGCTGTCGACGTGAGCCCCACCAACAATGCCGGGGCGATTGTCATTAATGGCGCGGCGCTTGATGCGCTGCCGGATGATCCCGACGAATTGCAGACCGATCTCACCGCACTGGCGGGACCTTCCGCAGGACCCAACGGAGGGCAGTTTTATATTGATGGATTCACCGCCGGACAGCTTCCCCCGAAATCTTCGATTCGCGAGATCCGCATCAATCAGAATCCATTCTCCGCGCAGTACGACAAAGTGGGTTATGGCCGCATTGAAGTTTTCACGAAGCCCGGGACGGATAAATGGCACGGCGGGTTTTCAGTGAACGCAAATGATTCTGCATTCAACACGCGAAATCCCTTTTTTGACTCGCGGGAAGCCGCAGGTACTCCTTACCCCAGTTATTACTCGACGCAGTACAGTGGGAATATTGGCGGGCCGCTGAGCAAGAAGGCTTCGTTTTTCTTCACCAGCGATATCCGTGACATTAATGACCTGGGCATCGTGAACGCGCAGATCGTGGATCCGACGACATTCGCGCTTACTCCCTTCAGCGCCGCCGTGCCTAATCCAAAAAAGAGATACAACGTGGGTCCGCGCTTCGACTACGCCGTGTCGAAAAACAACACGCTGACAGTGCGCTATCAATATTATCGGAACGATGAGACCAACGATGGTGTGAGCGGATTCTCGCTGCCGTCTCAGGGCTACAATTCACTGAGCACCGAGCAGACTGTGCAAGTGGGCGACACCCAAATTTACGGCAGGAAAATTGTAAACGAAACGCGCTTTCAGTATCTCCGCGACGAGAGCAGCCAGACGCCGGAGAGCACCGCACCCACCATCATGGTTCCTCTGGCTTTCACCGGCGGCGGTTATAGCGGCGGGTTGGTCAGCGACAGCACCAATAATTTCGAGTTTCAGAATTATACGTCCATTCAATACACCAAACATTTCCTGAAATTCGGGGCTCGGCTGCGCGGCTATACCGACGGCAATTCTTCGACCGGCGGGTTCAACGGAACTTACCAGTTTCCTTCCGTCCAGGCCTATATAAACACGTTGCAGGGAATTCCTTCGGCGAATCAGTTCCTGGTGACAGCCAATCCCACGAATACGACGCTGGCTGCTAACCCCTTCGTGCGCGTGTCGCAGGTGGACGTGGGGTTGTATATAGAAGATGACTGGCGGGTGCGTCCTAACATTAGTTTGAGCTATGGACTGCGTTTTGAATCGCAGAACAATATCGGCAATCATGCCGATTTTGCGCCGCGTCTTGGTTTTGCCTGGGGCATCGACGGAAGAGGGAAAAGCGCGCCGAAGACCGTTTTGCGAGCCGGCTTCGGTATTTTCTACGACCGTTTTTTGCTGGCTGAGGTGCTGCAACAGGAGCGTTTGAGTGGCGTAAACCTGGCGGAGTACGTGGTTCCCAGTCCGGATTTTTTCAATCCCGCGCCTGCCACACCGCCGCTTCTTACTCCGGGTCCTAGCGAGTTATTCACTCAGTACCGGCCCAACAATAATCTTCACGCGCCTTACATCGTGCAGAGCGCCATCAGCCTCGAGAGGCAAATTAATAAGGTCACGAATGTGAGCGTTTCGTACTTGAATTCTATTGGCAACGATCAATTTCTTACTAACAACGTGAACTCGCCGACGAACCCTAATGATTTTTATCCTTACTACCTGAATCCTGTTCCGGCTGTGCGCCCCGTCCCGAATGAGAATATTTATGAGTATGAATCGAACGCGATTTTTCGTCAGAACCAGTTATTTGTGCAGAGCCGCATCATGGCAGGGTCGAAACTCACTTTGTTTGCCTACTACGTGTTGAATTATGCGAACAGTGACACATCCGGGGCGAACAGCTTTCCGTCCAATCCGTTCAATATTATGCAGGATTACGGCCGCGCCTCTTTTGATGTGCGTAATCGTTTCTTCCTTGGTGGATCTGTGGCACTGCCGTGGGGCTTGCGGTTCAGCCCGTTCATGATTGCCAGTTCGGGTTCTCCTTACAGCATCACTCTGAGCGAGGATTTGATTGGAAGCTCGGAATTGAACCAGCGGCCTTCTTTTTCATCCGGTCCTGCAGGCGGTGCGATTGTGACCGTTCCGGGGTTTGGCACACTCAATACCTTGCCGGGACCGAACGCGACGCCGATTCCCCAGAATGATTTTACCGGGCCCAACCATTTCACGCTTAATGTGCGTTTGGCTAAGACCTTCAACTTCGGCCCTGAAACCAAAGGTGCAAGTTCAAGCGGGCCGGGAGACGGCGGTCGCGCTGGCGGCGGTGGAGGACGTGGCGGCGGCGGAGGCGGAGGGCGAGGTGGGGGACCGGGTGCGAATCCCTTTGGAGGTGGGGGAGGCGGCGGCCTTGGCACCGCTAGTGGGTCGAAGCGCTACAGCATTACTTTGAGCGTGAACGCGCGAAACGTTTTTAATAATGTGAACCTGGCGAATCCCAGTGCGGTTTTGAATCCGCCGGAAGTTCCAGGTGGAGACGCATCATTCAACGCTCGGTTCTTTGGGGTGCCGAACCAACTAGCGGGCGGACCGTTTTCTTCCAATGCGGCGAACCGCCAGATTTATTTGCAGGCCGGATTTTCGTTCTGAGATTGGCTCGCCTGGCATTTTGTCTCGAGTTGCCTCCAGAGGGTTGTGGCCGTTATTGTGCGCCGGGCATCACCAGTTTCCCGACTAACGGCACCGGTAACGGTCCTTGGTCGAGAACCAAGTCATGAAATTTGAGAAGATCGAAATTCTTGCCTGCTGCCGCCTGATACTTTTTGCGCAGCTCGAGCCATTCGCGGATGCCGACGTAGTAGGTTGGTAGCTGCGTCGAGGTCAGCTTCGCTCGCTGTAATTTTCCTTCCGCTTCGGCCTGGGTTTGAAAGGATTCCTTGGTCATCAAATCCATCGCCTGCCGGTCGGTCATCTCCATGGTGTGCATTTTGATGTCAAGGATTGCGTTCGAAATCACCCGCAGGCGAATCTTGCGCATCACCATAGCGAAGCGTGAATCGTTGTTCAAGAACCCTTCGTCCATCATTACCTGTGCGATGTACTCGGCCCAGCCTTCCACGTAAGCGCCATTGGCGTAAAGCGAACGCAGCAAGCGACGGCGTTCCGGTTGAATATTGTTGAGGTGCTCGAACTGGATGTAATGGCCGGGGAGCGCTTCGTGAATGCTGAGCCATTGCAGCGTGTAATTATTATATTCGCGCAGTTTCGATTCGATTTTTGCCTCCGGCATTTTAGGATCGATCGGAGTGACCCAGTATTGCGCTTCGGCCTGGGGTTCGAGGGGTGGTGCGCTGTGGAAGCCTGCCACGGAATAGCTGGCGCGTTCGAAAGGCGGCGTGGGTATCACCTTCAAATTGTCGCGAGCGCTGAGCGAAACGATCTTCTTCTCGCGGATGAACTGAGTGATGCCCGCGAGGTCGGCTTCGATGGTTTGTTGCAATTCATCTGGGCCAGGATGATCGTCCGATATTTTGCGCAGCACTTCCTCAATGATCAGGTTCTGGCGGTCGTGCTCGGTTAAATCGGAATGATCGCTATGCTCGGGATAGATCTCCGCGTGCATCGGAATTGCAATCTGCAGCATTTGGGCGCGCACCGATTTCATGTCCTTCTCGGCGTCACGGAGCGCTTCTGCGGGTGTCACCGGAGTTTCCATCACCAGCTTGAATTTCTGATCGTATAGCTCTTTGCCGAGACGCCAGGTGACTTTTGAAGGTCGCTTTCCCAGACCGTCTTGCAGCCATTGGGAAAAATCATTCAAGGCTGAGATCGCAGCAGGAGCAACTTGGTCGTATTGGGTTTTCAATGGCGAACCGGCTGGAATTTCCTTCGCCAGAGTATTTTCGATCAGGTCTAGGTTGCCTGCGTTTTCATCGATGGCCGCAGTTACCCACGCGGGATCGGCGTCGCTGAGGTAGGCCTTCACTTGATCGAGCAGCCGCGGAATCTGCTGCGTTCGCGATAGCACGTGGCCGACCCGCACCTGGTGTGGCGCGTAAGTCTGAGTCAGCGGAAGGAACAGGGCGTTGCCGATTGTTTCAACGACGACTGTTGGGTTGTGGCGGTAGCTTTGAATTTTGTCAAATTCGAGAAGGTTGAGTCCAATTTGGTCATCGATGAGTTGCCAATCGGCGGCGTCCTCGGCGTCCAGGCTCGATGGCGGCGTCTCATTGTGGAAGCGTCCCCGCCAGTGTGCGTAGAACGCACGCTCTTGCGCGATCGATGCGAGACTGAAATTGTCCAGCAGCGCGTCGAGTTCCATTTTCTTGCCTGTCTCGGGGTCCACCTGAATGTGGTATCCCGCTGCGGAAGCCTCCGTCGGGGAGAGCGCCAGCGATTCCTTCATGAATTGATCGCTCAGCGTCGCGAACTTTTGCGAAGCAGCTGAAGGTGGTGTCTCTGGCGATTGATTCGTTCGCTGAGAATTTGCAGGTAGCGACATGCTCAGCACCGATAGTATGGCGGCGAACCAGGAGGCGCATCGCGAAGACATTGGAATCCTTTCAAGTGAGGGGCCGAATTCAGCTGGGCCGGCGAAAGGGAATAGGCATGTTTGGTTTGCGCCTGCCGGAGGATCTCTTCAGGCGCGCGCGAGCTTGATCGGCCCACGGGCCGTTGGGGGCGTAACGCAAATAAAGCATCCAATGCTCGTGCGCCGCGCGGCGTTCTCCGCGTTTGTCGTAAGCCAGAGCGAGGTTGAAATGCACATCGGGATGGGCGGGCATGGCGCGCGCGGCGCGGCGCAGATGATTAATGGCCTCGTCCATTTCGCCTAATTCCTCGAGCGTGCAGCCCAGGTTGTAGCGCGAAATGCCGTTGAGCGGATCGATTTGCACTGCCGTTAGGAACGCATCACGCGCGTCCGAGAGCTGACCTAGCTGATAGTAGGCGACGCCGAGATTGATGTGCGCCTCGATCCAGTTCGGAGCGAGCTCCACCACGCGTTGGTAGTTCTCGATGGCTTCGGCCAGTTGATCGCCGCGCCCTTCGCAATCGAGCGCTGTTTGAAAAAAATCTTCAGGAGTGGGGCCGCGCATCGCGTGCAATTTCGACGGTTGTGCCACCACGTCAAACGGGAAAGCCCATTGTCGCAGAAACGGATTGTAGGGCTTTTCCGATCCCGGCGGGACGACGTGCACGTCAGTTCCCAGTTTCACTACGCGTAGTTCCTGAATCGCCAGCGGCTCATCGCCAAATTGCTTTTCGATTAAGGAAACGGCTCGGACTACCCGGCGGGCAGGGACGCGGTTTCGCGTCAATTCCTGAATGGACCGGACGGCAACCAAATCACTAAAACTGTAGAAGCTCTCGCCCCATCGCGATTGAGGACGGATCAGCCGCAACCTCTCCCAGTAACGAAGACGGCTCGGCTCAAGTCCCAAGATGCGGCTGACTTCTCCTCGCGTATAACGCTGCGCCAAGCCCCAGAACCCCCATGAATTACACGTGAGTACAAGCGATTATGCACCTGGTGTCAACCCCCCGTCCAACCGTGCCTGTGGATAATTGTGCGCAAAGGTGTGCGCGTTCCTTATTGCCGATAACCAGAAGAGGACATCGCCTTGCGGGTCGTGATTGGCTTGCTAGACTTTTATAGGCGACCGCCCGCCCTCAT
>CAWJGI010000054.1:0-25301 GCA_963842255.1 uncultured Acidobacteriota bacterium
CGGCTATTCCGGCCCCGGAATAGCCGGCACACTCACACGGCTCTATTGCTCGACTCGGGGGCAACGCCGAAGGTCGTACAACGACAACTTCGTCACGCCGATGCTCGCACGACCCTACAGATTTACGGGCACGTCGTAGGCGAAGCGCACCGAGAGGCCGTTGAAAAAGTAGCCTTGGTTGTGGACCCTAATGGGCCCCAATCGAGCCGCAGGGGTAAGTGGGTTCAGTAGGTTAGCCGTGTGTTGCGGTGGGTTCGATTCCCATCGCCCGCTCCAAAAATCACAGTTAATTCGATTGCCTCTAGGCCTGGAAGTTACTGAAAATCACCCTACAAACTGAGAGTGTTCGGTTTGTGGCAGCGCGCGCTTGGATCCGCCGAGGATTCCGCAGACAGGAGCATCGTTCAAAGATTTGAAATGCTTCACCCTGCCTTTTCGTGACAGCTTGCATGAGAAATGATATTGTCTGCGCCGTCCCCACTAGCATCGTGCCGCCGACCTGCGGCTCGTTGCGAATTCCACAGAGCTAAACGCTCAACCACCCGAGGGGATGCGATGTCCAACGGTCAATCCAAAACTGCTCGACTGCAGTCACAATGCCAATCGTGGAAGTCCACCAAAGTCCGAATTCATAAAGTTCTAACGACTATCCTCGGAATAGCCCTACTGTTTTTGTTTCCACTTTTGGCGTGGGCGGGAGTTTTCGCTCTGTGAAGTTCCTGTGGCAGCGTTGGCGATTCTAAGGCCCCTGTCCGGATGAGTTCCTGTTTGAACTTCTTGCTCTGGACATCCGCATTCGCACTTGTATATAAAGGGCTGCCCAAGCTTCAGGAGTGATCGTCCGGTGAGAGCCTTCAGGACGACAAGAGAGCGTGCTCAAATCACGGCTGTTCTGGGTTTTTCTACTGGGTCTTCTTATCTTAATTGGTTGGTTCGATTATAACCACCCTCTCGGAATAACATTTGAAATTGTCGCAGTGGCAGTTCTAGCTTTATTTGGTCTGAAATTTTGGAAATCATCGCGCCCTAAGTAGAAAGAGCTTTGACTCCTAATTCTTCCGCACTGGAATCGCTGGTGCTCGATGCGATCTTAAGCATTAGCCGCTATCGCCACGGCCCATCTTTTGAATGGCGGCGACTATCGCACCGCTTGAAGTAACGAACTGTTCACCCCACCCGAGATCGAGGTGAAATGCGACGGCATAAGCGTGCTTCCTATCAAAATTGATCGGCGCTTTTTCCGGCGAGTTCATTCGGCTAATAACGTCGGCATCGACTTCCGCGAGAAACTTTCTATACCCGATGAGTTGCGAAATCACTTTTCTGCCCGTTACGGTGGGCTGTCCTCGAAGGGTATGGAAGAAAATAGCATTGGCAGCGAGGAAAGCAGCCGCGAAAAGCGCGGTGAAGATATTCGACCAGTGCCATATGAGCACGATAGAAATTTAATGCAGTGCCCAGAAAACCGACGGCCGCACGGTCAGCGGCCGTCCAAGGACGCCAGGGTGCACCACTGACCGCCAAATGGCTGGCTGCCTTCGGAGAGTACCCGGAAGAATTCTAACGGCGACGACGATGTAAACTGTAAGCTCACGGGCAGGTGGCTTGCACCGCGCTGTTTCAGGAGACAAGATCTGCTATGACTCACCGTCCCTTTGAAAAGATGTATCTAGGCAGTCGCTGGTTTGCTGCGGGAGCGGGACTGGAGAGTTCTCCTGAGGCTCTTTCAACCCCGGCGCAGACGCGCTCAACGTGCTCGGCTTAGTTGCTTTTTCCACCGGTCCGAAGAATGCCTTGTGAGCTTCCTCAAATGAATCTTGTGGCATTGGATTCTACTCCATCGGCTTGGCGGTTTATTTCGAGCCAGCGGCCGACCACAATGGCAGCGTACTCACATAAGATCCGATCGTCAGAGCCGAAAGCGGCAAGAAAGTGGCTGTCAATATCGAGCTCACCGACGACTTTGTTTTCAACAAAGATGGGCACAACGATTTCGGATTTGGTTTCAGTGGAGCACGCGAGGTATCGAGAGTCGGCTCTGACATCATCGACGACGATGGTCTTTCCAGTGGAGGCAGCGGCGCCACAAATACCCTTGTTCAGAGAGATGCGAGTATGTGGGGTCATAGTCCCGCGGAATGGGCCGAGAACGAGAACGTCCTCTTTGCCTTCCTTTTCGAGCATATAGAAACCCACCCAGTTGTATTTCAACATTTTCTGGTGGAAGAGTTTGCGATGCTCGTCATCAGCTCCTGAGCGGAAGTGGCCCTAACGGCCAGTGCGTTGAGCTCGACTATTAGCTCGCGAGGTTTTGGATCGGTCACGGGCATAGCTGGCCCATCAGGGACGAAACAGGTAGTAGAGACAGCACGCGGCGACTACCATTGTGGCGAGTGTGAGCGTTAACACTAGCCCGCCGCCGATGGGAGCCTACAGCGGGCAGCCAACTACTACCATAGATAGTGGGGCGGGGCAGCGCATGGCCCTTGAACACTGGGAATTTTGAGTAGCATCAACAAACAGTCTTTTTACCTTTTCTTGACCTTCCTGTGACAAGTAGTGCCAGCGATTTCAGCCAAGCTTCCGCCGAAATCAGCATACCGGTCCGTCGGCGCCTTGATCAAAGTAGACGCCGATGGCTCTGCTCAGTACCTACCGGTACCTACGGAGGATGAAATGCGTGGCACGAACTGGCTCGAAAGGCTTTCCGGATTTGTATTGGCAGGTCTATTTCTTCTTGCATTAACAGTCGTGAGCGGGTCGGCCACAGCCCAAACTTCCGGCACCTGGTCCACTACCGGTAGCCTCAACATAGAGCGCACACGTCCCACGGCAACGCTCCTTGCGAACGGTGAAGTTCTCGTTGTTGGCGGTGAGGACTCTGCAGGCGTTTTGACCAGTGCGGAAGTTTACAACCCGAGCACAGGTATGTGGAGTACCGCAGGAACCTTGGCTACTCCGCGCCTGAATCACACGGCCACGCTGCTGCCGAATGGTCAGGTGCTGGTTGCGGGAGGGAATCCTGGAACGGGATACACCGCTAGCGCAGAGCTGTACAACCCGTCGACAGGAAAGTGGAGCATGACAGGTAGTATGACGGTCCCTCGCGCGTTCGCTGGCGCTGCCCTTCTCGCGAATGGCGAGGTGCTCGTCGCTGGTGGCTCGAACCTCGACGGAACGTCCGGCAACTCATCGGAGTTGTACAACCCGTCCACCGGAAAATGGACGGCGACGGGCGCCATGCCGATAGCAAATAGCGCTCCCACGGCGCTACTTCAAAACGGGCTCGTCCTCGTAGCCGGCGGAGATTACGGCGAAGTTTACAATCCCGCAACGGGGACTTGGACGGCGACATCGCGGCTTTACTACACCGGTGCCACGGGGGTGAGTATTGCCGCCCTGAATAATGGCGATGCCCTGCTCTTTGGCAATCATCTCCCGAGCTACACGGGACAATTTTACAGTCCCGCAACGAACACGTGGTCACGCACAACGAGCCAGCCCGGCTCGGACTTTGGACCGCTGGTAGCGCTGACGAACGGAGAGGTTCTACTTGCTGGCGGAGGCACGGTTTATAGCGGCAAGTCAACGCCGACTACCAGAGCTGCGCTCTACAATCCGGCCACCAACACATGGACGATTACCGGCGGCCTGAAGGTAGCCTCAAATCCCGCGGCTGTCAGGCTACAAAATGGCAAGGTGCTAGCCGTAGGTGCCACCGACGTAGAAATCTACACACCGGGACCATAATGATTCGCTTGAGTTTTGGGCAAGGTGAGGTTTTGCTGCTGGCTGACGCTCATCTGCTTTCGCATCTGTTGCACGACAGCCTGAGGCTGAAGGAATCACGCATGACCCGCACATATGTATTCCTCTGGGTATACCGGTCGAGGACAGAAGCCGTCCGGTCGAGCTTTGGCCCGGTCACTTGGCATTAGCCACACCTGGCTCCAGAAACTAGTCCGGAGATTTCAGGCAGACCCGAACGAAATGTGGCGTCTACAGAGAGTGAAAGGTGACCCGAGATTCGAAGACCTCACCCGTGCGTCAAGAACGCAGCCGGCAGATGAAAGAGCGTGGAGAGTTGTGTGGGGAGCAGCAATTGTCGCGCGGTGCAAAATGGGCGACGCTCGTCGAGCGTAACCCTGACGTTTTCTGACTGTCTCTTCACATGTTTGGCTCCCAGTGTCGATTTCCATCGAGGTCTGCTGTAAATTTTACAGTGGACCGAGAATGAACCGAGACAACCGGTGAGCCCTCTCGCTATTAGAAACGTAGCTCTCAGGAAGGCGATTCCGAGGCGGCTCCTTCAACTCGCAGAACGTCGGCCACTGAAAAGTTATCCTTGATCGATTTCTGATCGGAAGTCGCATAGGTGTTTAGCCGAAAGTCGGTATACCGTCGCTGGAGTTGGCACCATTGGACGAACTGGATTGGCGAGCCAGAATAGAATAACGGAAGTAATCAGTGGTAAAAGTCGGTTGCCCACAACCGATTATGGCTGAGCCCGCGTTCAGAAATTTTAACGCATCTTTTAGCTTTTCCAAGTTCGATTCGGGATTAGAATCGACGCAAGCGGAATTCACGGGGACGCGCTGCTTCGCCTAATGGGCGCGCAGTGCGGCATTGACCTTGCGCAGGCAGGTGCGCTTATGAAAATCTTCCGGGTGAAGCAAATCGTTGTCTTGGCGGCGGCCATCGGCGCGTTTGCCGCTTGGACCCCCGCGGCCTCCGACAACTCGACGGTTCACATCGACTTGAGCGCGATTCTCAGGTGCGATGGTTCCGCATCTGGCAGCATCATTAGCAATGGCAGTCGGCTGCAGGGGACAACTCCGTGCCAAGCGACCGGAAGCCTTCCCGCCGATGGCAGTAGCGGCCCTGGCATCGGCGCCACCAGCATCGGCACTCCCGACGGCGCCCTGCTTCTTTCCTTCGAGGGCCGGGAAGTGGAAGTCGTCGTCTTCGTGTGCCCGGTGAATTGACGCTCGCCACGCGAAAGCGCGCGCTTCTCAGTGCATCTCAACCCACCACTCGAGCACTGCGCCACTCTGCGGATCGATCCCCAGCAGCGCGTGCTGGTTCCACCACACCAAACGGACACAGACCGCGTCGGTATTTTGCGGCTGCGCGAATTTGATGCGTGCGCGAAAACAGAAAAGGTCGTCCTTGAACGAAGAGGTGTACACGCTGTCTCCCATCCCGAATCCGCGCACGAGCGTGCGTAGCTCATCCACGATTTGCCGCGTCTCGCCTGCGGGATAAACTGCAAAGCGTCGTCCTTTCAGCTCCGCATACCGCGCCGTGTGGTGTTGCCAATCGCGTAGCTGCGACGTTGTGACGACGGCGCGGAAGTCACCCTTGGCCATCCCGATCGACGCAGGGGTGCAAGGGCCCGTCTTCGGCGCACTCAGAAATGTCGCAATCGCCTCCCCGTACTGATAATCGAATGGCGGAAACCACGCCGAGCCGTGCCCTTCGAATCCCGGCGGATGGTCAATGTGATCAAGTTCGGCACGCCGTGCTCGGTCAGCGTCTGCGCCGCGGACTTGCCCCGGTCGGCCGGCTCATATTCATCGCCGCGGAAGAAAATCGCCACGGTCGGATAGCGCGCGCGCGCAATCAACTGGTCGAAATAAAATTTGTTATTCGCGAAATTCGGGTCTTTGGTGTTCGCGCCAACGGAGCGCCATCCACAGCACGCCGGCACCACCATGATCACGCCGTCAAGCGGCAGCCCGCGCATGCCGTCGAGCACCAGACTGCTCCACCCACCCCACGATTGCCCTCCGACGTAAATGCGCTGATATCCCTGCGCTTTCAGCTCCCGCAAACGCCGCGCCACAAACACCGCCACGCCCACGTTCGCGCCGCCGAACCGCCGCACCTGCGTCGCGCCTTTTCGCGGATAGGCTCCGTCGATCACGTCCCAGCCATGCGTGCGCTGCAGTTGCGAGACGAAAAATTCCGCCAGCGGCGGATGGGCTCGCGCGCGCCCATCAAATCCGTGCATGTAATACAGCAGCGTCTTCGGCCCCTTCGCCGCACCCTTGGCGCCCGGCAGAAAGACCTCGTCAACCGGAAACTCCGCCACCGGGCTCGACACCACGTCTGCATCCGTCGGATGCAGCGTCACCGCCGAGCCGAAGAATTCCGCCACGCCCGCTTCTGCCCCCTGGCCCGCGTCGCCGGCCTCGTGCTCCGCGTCGCCAGACGTCCGCACCAGGGCTAGATCGTGTCCCGACTGGTGCGCCACGAGACACAGCCCGACATTCGTGTAAATGCAAATCTGCCCGCGCGAGATTCCCCACGCGCCGTCCTGCGTTACCTCGAGCTTCCCGTCCGGGGACGCATCCTTCATATGCTGCCGGTAACTCCCGTCGGCCCGCAGCTCGAGCGTCACCATCCACAGCCCTTCGCGCGCCTCCCACGTGTGCGCACGAAATAATCGCTCGAGCGCCGCATTGTCGAGCGCCGGCGCGACAATCGCTCGCGCGACCTCGGGCGGCGCAGGCGGCGGCTTCAGCGCCTCCGGCGACCCTTGCCGGAGCTGCCCGAGCGTCTTCGCGTCCGCCGCGGCTTCTTGTGTCTTGCCCAGCCGCTCATACACAAACGCGCGCATTCGGTACGACAGCTCAAACGTCGGTGCCAGCCGTATGGCCTCCGCGAAATCCGCAAACGCAGGATCGAAGTCGTGCAGCCGCGCGTGAGTCAGCCCGCGCACCACAAAAGCCCCCGGCGAACGCGGATTGAGCGCGACCGCCTTGTCCGCCGCAGCTAGCGCCTCCGTATTCCGCCCGAGCGCCCCCAGCGCCTCCGCGCGGCTGCGCCAGGGCGCGCTGCAGGTGGGACACGCCGCGCTCGCTGCGTCGAAATCCGTTAACGCTTTTCCAGGATCTCCCGCCTTGTATATGGCAAAGCCGCGCTCGGCCAGCGCAATGGCGTGAAACGATCCCTCGTTGTCGTCGGTGAACGCGTCAATGTCCGCGTCCTCCGCCTGGCTCTCGACGGCCTTGGTAAATTCCGCCACCGCCGTCGCCCAGTCTTCGCGCGCCTTTGCAATCTCGCCGAGCTCATAGTGCGCGTGAGCCAGCTGCGGCTCGATCTTGATTGCCGCGGCGAAATCCGCCGCAGCCGATTGTCCGTCGCGCAGTGCCAGGCTCGCCCGCCCGCGATACAAATACGCGTACGGCAGGCTATCCGACAGCTCTTTTCCCGAACGAATGATCGCCGTGCACGCCTTGACGGCCTCCGTCGAGCCGGACTTGCCCATGCAGTTCGACCACTCCTCGAGCGTCGCCGCACTCGCGCATGGGACAATTGCCGCGAGCGCCGCGAACGCAGCCGCTGCATTCAGCCTCCCATACCAGGTTCGAACTCTCGAGGGTCCGTATCGTTTCATGGCTTCTTCGCCCTCAGCCCTTCCATAAATTTTTCCAGCTCGCCCGACCACTTCTCCGTCTGGTGATCGAGCGCCAGGTGTCCGATTTCGCTCTCGACCTCCACGTACCGCGCATCCACACCTGCCGCCTTCAATCTCGCCATCACGTCCGCGCCAATCGACGCAGGAAAAACCCGGTCCGTGGCCGAAAGCATGTAGAGGACCTTGCCCTTGATTCGCCCGAGCTCGCCTCGGACGTCAAAGTGCTCGTGCGCCTTGAGCAACGTGATCAGCGAATTTGCGTCGAAGATGCGCGCCCACGCCCGTGCCGAATTCTGAATCGCCGCTTCCCGCGCCGCAGGATTGGGATACCGCTCCGAATAAAGCCCCTCGGCGCCGTAGGATTTGAGCATTCGCACGCGCAATTCCGCAAGCGTCGCTGTCACTCCGCCTTGGTCATAATAACGTCCGCCATTCCAGTTCGGGTCCTGCGCGAGAAAAGCCACAAACGCCTGGCTCGCATCGCCCGTGCTCTGGGAATTTGCCGCCGTAAAGAGAGGCGCGACGCCATCGACAAAATCCGGATGTTCGATCGCCCACTTGAAAGCTTCGAACCCGCCGTAGGAAGCTCCGACGACCGCCACAAGGTGCTTCACACCAAGCGCGTCCACCATCGCCTTCTGCGCGCGCACGATGTCGCTCACAGTGATCGCGGGAAAGTCGGGCCCGTACGGCTTGCCGGTCCTGGGGTCAAGGCTGAGAGGACTCGTTGATCCAAATGACGAACCAAGCGCATTGGAGGAAATCACGTAGAGAGAGTCGGTATCGATCGCCTCGCCGGGGCCGATAACCTTGTCCCACCACCCGATGTCGCCAGCGCGATGTCCCGGCGGAGCGCCTCCCTCCGCGTAAAACCCCGCCGCATGTTGGCTCGAGGTGAAGCTGTGCGTGATGAGCACGGCGTTGCGCCCATTCGGAGCAAGCTGGCCGTAGGTTTCATAACAGATCGTGACAGTAGGCAGGACGACGCCGCTGTCGAGCCGAAAGTCGTGCAGCGTGATTTGTTTGCTCTCCACGGCGTCGAGCGCACCACCAAAAGCCGGAGCACAAGCGAGGAGAGCCGCGATCCCGAGGGCAGTCTTCCACATAAGTCACCTCTGTCGCCGGAGCCTTGTAAGCAGCGTAGTATAGCCGCCCGCAACGTCAGGATAGGAGCGCTTCTCAGGTCATTGTCAAGACATTCCGAAATTCGCGCAATTTTAGTTGTGTCTCTTATAGAAGGCAGCTAAATCGGTCGCTCCTGGGTGACCTCTCGTGGGTTTTGCTGGCATGCCGAAGATGATTTGCTGGCGTCCATTCGGCGGAATCGATAAACGGCGACGAGTCTCGCCCCAGGGACCTTTCTTAGTATCGGGAAGGTTCGCGAACAGGCAGGTTTCAGTCCGCAGCTTATCGAGTTTCCGGAATAGAGACCGAGTCCTCCATTATGCCGCGCCGAAGCAGATACCTTTGAAAAGCGGACCCGTCCAGCGCGGCTTGTCGGCACAATATAGTTAAGATAGATTAGCGATATGTGAGGCTCCTTGGACACTCTCCTCCGCGACCTGCGCTATAGCTTGCGAATGATGGCGAATTCGCCCGGCTTTACCGCCCTCGCGATCGCCACCCTCGCACTCGGAATTGGTGCAAACACAGCAATCTTCACCGTCGCTAACTCCATTTTGCTCCGCCCGCTTCCTTATAAAGATGCGGCTCAACTTGCCCGCATCGGCGCTTGTCCGGAGAGCTGTGACATCTCTCTGCCGTATTTCACGTTCCTGCGCAACGCGAATCACTCCTTCGCCGGCGTTGCCGCATTTCAGTATGAAATTGCAAATCTTGAAACTCGCGACGGCGTCGACCAGGTCCCCGCCGAGCGCGTGAGCGGCAACTTATTCGACGTTCTCGGTGCGCCACCTCTCGCCGGCCGCACGTTCACTGCGAAGGAAGACTCGCCGGGCGGCAATCAGGTGACGCTGATCGGATACGAACTGGCCGTGCGGCTGTTCGGCAACGTGCGCGACGCGCTCGACCAGCGCCTTGTGGTCAACTCGAAGGACTACACAGTCATCGGCGTTCTTCCTCCCAAGTTTGGCGTGCAATTGCTGGGACGTCAGCCCGAAATCTGGCTGCCCCGCCTTATTGACCTCAGCCTCGTTACACCGACTCGTGTCAATCTTGGTGGCCCGTACTACGAGGGAATCGGTCGCTTGCGTGCTGGTGTTAGCACGGCGCAGGCCGAAGCTGAAACGGCGGTCATCTTTCAGCAGTACAAGCAGGATAAGCCGGCGAATTTCGATTCAACCTCTGACGTGAAGATGACAGTCAGCAATCTCCAGGATAGTCTCGTCGCCAACGTGCGTCCAACGCTGCTGATCCTTTCCGCGGCGGTGGCGTTTGTCCTGCTGATCGCGTGCGCCAACGTTGCCAGCCTGCTCCTGTTCCGCGCGCTCGCACGCCGCAAGGAGTTTGCCGTCCGCAGCGCCCTTGGAGCGCCACGCTCCATCATGGTTCGCCAACTCCTCACTGAAAGCGTTCTCATGGCTGTCATGAGCGGCGCGCTTGGTGTTTTCCTTGGTCACATCGGCACGAAGTTCCTGAGCGCCTTTACGCAAACCAATCTGCCGCAAGTTGTCGACGTTCCTGTCGACGCGCGCGTCCTTGCATTCACGCTAGCCATCTCAATCCTCAGCGGCGTTGTCTTCGGACTCACGCCGTCACTGCAGCTATCGCGGTCGAATCTCAGCGGCACTCTCACCGAAGAAGGACGCGGCTCGGCCGGCAGTCGGCAGCACAATCGCGCACGCGCGATCCTCGTCACCGCGCAAGTCGCGCTCTCGATGGTGCTGCTCATCGGCTCAGGTCTGCTGATTCGCAGTTTCGTCCGCCTGCGCACCGTCGACGCTGGATTCAACGCGCAAGGCACGCTCACTGCGCAGACTTTCCTGCCGCCCACGAGTTACCCGCAGCCCGCGCAAAAGAGCGCGTTCTACCAGAACGCGCTCCAGCACCTCCAGGCTATTCCCGGCGTTGAGTCCGTTGGCATCTCGACAGCCTTGCCTGTCGTGCCCACGCGTGAAACGCCCGCGCGCTTCGAAGGCCAGCCCGAACTCGAACTCGGTCACCGCCCGCTTGTGTTCATTGAATCCATTAGTCCCGATTACCCAAAAGCAATGGGCATTCCGCTGGTCGCAGGCCGCACATTCGACGGGAATGACGACGCCACAAGTGCGCCCGTTGTCCTCGTAAACGAAGCCACCGTGCGTCGCTTTTGGCCCAATCAGAATCCCATCGACAAGATCGTTTGGATCGGCAATCTGGCGCCGTGCCGCGTTGTGGGCGTCCTTGGCGACACCAGAAACGAGCAGCTAGCCACGCCGCCACAGCCCGAAGTCTTCGTCCCGTTCCCGCAGTTTTCGTATCCAACGCTGTACCTCACACTGCGCACCTCCGGAACGGACCCGCACAACGTTGCTTCCGCATTGCGCGCGCAGATCGCAGCGGTGAATCACGATCAGCCGATCACCGACGTGCAAACCATGGAAGAGCGACTCGTCGGAGCGAGCGCGCCAACCCGTTCGATGATGCTCCTCATCGGCGTCTTCTCCGCCACGGCGCTGATTCTCGCCGTCGTCGGCATTTATGGCGTGATCGCGTATTCCGTCGCGCAGCGCACCCAGGAATTGGCGATTCGCATGGCTCTTGGCGCGTCCAGCGGCGACATCTTGAGTCTCGTGATCGGCAATGGGCTCAAGCTCGCCCTCGCCGGGATCGTCATCGGCCTCGTGGCCTCGCTCGCATTGACGCGCCTGATGGCGAGCCTCCTGTTCCAGACGAGCGCGACGGATCTCATCACCTTTGCCGCCAGTGCCGCGCTGTTCGCCGGCGTCGCCATGCTCGCCAGCTACTTGCCCGCGCACCGCGCGATGCGCATCAATCCCGCCGACGCGCTTCGCTTCGGATACAAATGACACCGCTGTACGGGAATAACTCAGGTTGGCTGAAGCGGGGAGCCGCCGTTTCGATTGCGTGCTGGTCTATCGTTACGATCGTTTTGCGAGAAGATTGGCTGCGTTTCCTTCCGTGCCATCTGGCAGCCCGAGGCTCATCCGATTGTAGTAAACATGATGTTCACGGCAATTAGTTGATCCGCCGAAGTTGGTTTGCGCTCTGATATTTCCATTGTCATCCACGGTGCCGGAGGTGTTCGCGGAAGATGACGAAGAGCAAGAGAGGCCAGGTTCACATCCTTCACGAAAGCACCAGCTCAGTATGCATTGATCGTGACGAATTTCTTATTCGCAGGTATAAAGGCCCTGAGCCCCTGTTGCGCTTGCACAGGCGCTACAACTTCGACATGTTGGCGCACTAGAATTTGGATCGGTCGACGGATCAGGCCTTTGACCTGCCGCGACATTTTTGTTTTCATCTAAAGCCCTGGTGACTTTGCGGCATGGCTGAAATCATGCCCTGACAAAACCAGATGGAGGCAACGATGAATGAGCTCACCCGACGTGATTTTGTTCGCGGCGGCTTGACTGCGGGAATTGGAATCGGCATCGCGCCTGAACTGATGCGCTCAGCCGTCGCGCGGCAATCGCCGACTCCAATGGCAGACGCGGACCCCTATGCCATGGTCGATCCAGAATTGCTTGCCGCAATCAAGCAGTTCCCGACTCACACCTTCACCAGCGAAACTCTCGCCACCGGACGCAAGTGGCCGCCGGTGCCTCCGCTGCCTTCGCCGGCGCCGCAGCCATTCGAACGGCACATTTCCGGCCCGTCGGGCGGCCCGGACTTGCGGTTGGTGATCGTCGATGCCGCTCCGGGCACGAAAGGCCGTCCTGCATTTCTGCACATTCACGGCGGCGGATACGTCTCCGGCATCGCCGGACAATTCAATCCGTTTCTGCAAGCAGTGGCGCAGAATTGCGGCTGCCTGGTAGTCTCGGTCGATTACCGCCTCGCGCCCGAAACTCGTTTCCCTGGGTCCCTCGAAGATAATTACACGGCGTTACGCTGGCTCTACAAAAATGCCGACGAACTCGGTGTCGATCGCAATCGCATTGCCATAGGCGGAGAAAGCGCCGGCGGCGGACATTCCGCGCAGCTTGCCATCGCATCGCGCGATCGCCACGAAATTCCCATCCTTTTTCAGTTGCTCATTTATCCGATGCTCGACGATCGCACCGGCAGCACTCGCCAAGTTCCGCCGTATATCGGCCAGTTTGTTTGGAATGCCGGCTCGAACCGCTTCGGCTGGACATCTCTGCTCGGCGTCCCGGCCGGATCGCCCACAGTTCCGGCAGGCTCCGTTCCCGCGCGGGTCGAAAATCTGGCCGGACTTCCTCCCGCATTCATCGGCGTCGGCGCTATCGATTTGTTTGTGGACGAAGATGTGGAATATGCCCGCCGCCTGATCAATGCCGGAGTTCCCACCGAGCTTCACGTGATTCCCGGCGCCTATCACGGCTTCGATTTGCTGGTGCCCGATGCCGCTGTGTCGAAGCGCTTCGCTGCAGCGTGGACCATCGCTCTCAATCGAGCTTTTGCCAACGCGTGAACGGCAAGTCACGCATCGGATTTCGTCGCGTGATTGCCCCATCACGTCAAGCGTGCTGAGCCAGAAAGCATGGCGCGCGCCGGCTCTGTCGTGCCACTCGATCCCCAGAACAGGATTTGGCGGTATGCTCCGCTCTGGATTGCGAATGACTTCAGAGCCACGCAAGGGGGCAAGGTTTTCAAGGCCATTCCACGATCGTTGCAGCGGTATTAGAGAGTGAGATAAATCGTAGACCGATGGATTCGGGGCGCGGCTAACCCACTTGCTGGATTTGGCCCCGTTCTTTCAGTTAGAGCGAACAGGCCTCCTGGCGAGGAACCAAGACGCAAATCAGAAAGATAGCGAGCTTGGTGTCCAAGTCGAAGATTATGGCTAAGATGGGGCTGAGCTTAAGAGGCTCGGCGATCCGCGGCTGGGGGGCCATGATACTGAGCGAAGCCGCACGGATGCCCGCCGCAAGAATCGCTACGGCGAACATCGCCGCCGATGCCGTCCGCGAAATGCGCGTGAAACAAGGCCAGAACGTCGCCGCCATTGTAAAATCCACCGAGGTCATGATCGTCTGGCTGTAACGCAACCCTTCGCTGCTCTCCGCGCTTGCTCTTGAAGCCCTGCCGCTGTGTTCGACACCGCGTCCGCCAAACACTCGCCTAACCGTACCAAATAGGTTTGACATCTCTGTACCAATCGTATAAATTCACACATCGTTGCCATGTTCCGTCGGTAATCGTCAAATATCGAAATTCGCTACTGGAAGCGCGGAACACGGTAACTACATCTTGCGTGATCTCTCCCAAACTACGTTGAGCCTATGCATCAGTTTCGTCGAGACGGATTCTCGGGAAAGGTGGTGCATCGTGAAACGCTCTGACCGTTCGCACATCCTCTTCCGGTACCGGAGTCGATGGAAAACTTTGACGCGCGCCAACTACGTTCCAACGGCTGCCTCACTCCTCCTTGCCCAACCCTTCTTGCTGTTTTTGTGGCTTGCGATGGGGGCCTTCCCGGCGTGGGCCCAAACGGGTGCGAGCCTTTCCGCCACGATGACGGCCCAAACCAACCTAAGCCTTTCCGGCACAGTGACGGACCAAACCGGCGCAAGCCTTCCCGGTGTCGAGGTGACAATCAAGAACGTTGATACAGGCGAAAAGCGCACGCTCGCAACCGACGGCAGGGGCCACTATCAGACGTTCGGCCTGCCTCCGGGCCGCATCGAGATTCGAGTGGCAAAAAAAGGTTTCGCCGATGAAACGCGCACCGGAATCAGTTTGGGGCCTGAACAGAACGCCACGATCGACATTAAGATGCGGCCGGGTACCAGCGAAGCTCCCTGCACCAGCTTCCGCGAGTTCGCCACCACCGATTGCACGCTAACCTGGCACGGCATCACGGTATACGGTGCGTATGACATCGGTGTCGGCTGGGTCAGCCACGGCTTAGCGGAAAACGGCTACAACTATGAAGGCGCATCTCTGGTGAACCGAAATGCGCGTGGACCTCGAGCCCTCATCGCACCGAACAACCTGCAGCAGACGGGTTTTGGCGTCAGGGGCAAGGAACAGTTTGCGCCCGGCTGGTTCATCGTGTTCAACGCTTCAACCGGCGTCAATCCGCAGTCCGGACTGCTCGCCAACGCATCGGCCACGCAGTTCATCAACAACGGCCTTCCCAGGGCCGCCTATTCCTACGCCATCGACGGCGCGCGCGCGGGTCAACCTTTCAATGACGAATACTATGGCGGCATATCGTCCACGCAATTCGGGACGCTGACCTTCGGTCGGCAGCGCGCTCTTGGTACCGATGCGATGCTCCTTTACGATCCGGCCGGCGGCTCCTATGCCTTTTCGTACATCGGGTATAACGGCACGATGGCCGGCGGCGGCGACACCGAGGACACCCGTTGGGACACCGCCCTGAAGTACCGCCTCACTGTTGGCCCGGCCCATTTCGGCGCGATGTATAAATTCGCCGACGGTTCTGGCGGCTGCTACTCGGCCTCCACAATATGGACTGCCGCCAACTGTGCGCCGGAATCGGCGCATAACAACGCTTGGGGATTCAACCTCGGAGGAACCTCCGGCAAGTTATCCGCCGACGTAGTGTTCCAACATTTTAACGACGCGATCAGCGTATTGAACCCCTTGCTGGGGCCGCAGAGTCCGACGGCGCCATATCAGTCGACCACCAACAGCATCAATACAAACCCCATCAGGGGCGACAATGTGATCCCCACGACCAACACCCTGTATGGCATCGTAACTGACAACAACGGCGTTATTGTCGCTGTCAAGTATCAGTGGGACCCGTTCAAGTTCTATGCCGGTTACGAATACATCTGGCAGAATAACCCGTCGAACCCCTATGGCGTTGGCGCCTCGGACCAGGGCGGTTATCTCTTGAGCGGGGTCGAAGACAACAACCTTGATTCTGAGAAGCTGGTGAATATCTGGTGGGCGGGCGCGAAGTACGCTGTGGACAGTAAAACCGACGTCACATTTGCCTATTATCAGCAGCGGCAGAACGACTTCCGTATTCCGCCGGAGTGCTCACCCTCAGCCGGTTTCCGCGCCTCCTGCGCGGGCACCCTCAACGAGACGTCGCTCTATTCGGATCATCACTTCACCAAGCGTTTCGACGTTTTTGGCGGACTTGCGTATTCCTACGTGACTGGCGGTCTGGCCATCGCCATTCCTCATGGGCCCGGCGTCCGTTACAACCACAACAGCAACTTTGCTCCGACAGCCGGTGTTCGTTTCGCATTTTGATCGTTTCCATAGGTATTACCATCCTACCCGTCGCACGCTTGAGTCGAAGGCGCTACTGCACCGGCACGCGAAGAGACCTGGTCAAAAATGCGGTGGTCCTAATCGTTCCGAAGGGCAAAACCGGGATTTCGAGTATCCAGGATCTGGCACGGCCGGAGGTCAAAATAATTGCTATCGGCGAGCCGCAGACAGTCCCTGCGGGGGAATATGCTCAGGAAGTGCTAACGCACTTCACCTCCACGACCAATTGAAGCCCAAGTTTGTGCTCGGGAACGACGTGCGCCAGGTCTTAACGTACGTCATCACTCTATGCCACCGATGCGATGACCACACGGGAGGTCTTTGTCGTCGCTACTGCGCCAGAGGATTCGCATTCGCCGGTAATATACCCTGTCCGCTATTCTAGAAAGCTCGAAAGAAGCAGACGAGGCAAAGCGGTTCCTGGATTTTCTTACGGGAACGAAGGCTCAGGACGTATTCGAGAAATACGGGTTCCAGCTGGCGGGAAAGTAGAAGACCTATTTCGGTATCGGCGAGGCTCAGTACGTTTCAGCTTCGGGTTAGGCACGTGAAGCGAGGCTCAATTTTATTAGAGCTCAAGAGAAACCACGAAGATATCCAAATGTAATAGGGATGCGCGTTTTTCTGTGGCGGTCGGCTCTCGTTCATAAGAAGAAGAGTGTGAATGAGAAAAGTGAAACAGGAAAAGACGCATCGTCGAGTCCTGTGGACTTGTCCCTCGACTTGGAAAGAGCGGTATCACGCTGGGGATTTTTGGAGACAGCTGCTGTTATGTATTCTGCGCAGGAACGGGCATCAGCGCGCACTTTGACCTTGCGCAGGACGGCAAAGTTTGTTGCGATACTGCGTGCAACCTTTTTCGACGCGCAGCCGTCCCTTGACTGGAATTTCTGGAGCCCGCGGAATGAAGAAAGTGTGTTTGGTCGCGCTGGTCGTGTTTTTCGGGAGCGGCGCCTTTGCCCAGGATGCTCCGGCCCCACAAGCTGGACCGACCGTGGAGGCTGCACCGGCCGCGCCGCCAGCGCCGGCAATAGAAGCTTTGCCGTCCGTGGAAATCGCCGTCGATTATTCCTTCTTGCACACCCCGAGCAACAGCTTCATCCCCAGTTTCAATTTGAACGGCGGCGGCGCGTCACTCGCGTATTTCTTCAACAAACATATCGGTCTCAAGGTCGATTTTCAGGACTACGGAAAACATACTCTCAACTTTGCGGTTCCTGGAAGGACGCAGGGCTGCAACAGCCAGTCGAATTGCCCGATTTCGGCCGAAGGCACCATGTTTACCTACACGGCCGGTCCGGTCGTAAGATTTCGCGTGAAACGTGTCGAGGCATTTGCGGAGGTGATGTTCGGGGGAGCACACGACAACGTCTACGCGAGTATTTACAACGACTGCTTCGCCAACCGGGAATGTATCAACCTGAGCAAAATGCCGAACAACAACGCGTTCGATTTCATCATCGGCGGCGGCGTTGACGTCCCGTTCAAAGAACATATCGCCATTCGCATAGCGCAGGTTGACTACGAACCTGCGCGCTTCGGCAACAGCCTGAAAGTCAATACAGGCAATAGCAACATTCAAAGCGACTTCCGCGCCCAAGCCGGAATAGTCTTCAAGTTCTAGCCGGCAATTCGGACTATAGCGCGAAAAAGTAGTGAGGCAGCTCGAAATTGGTCTGCACTAGGAACCCGAGGAGTGAGCTGCTGAGCTCATCAATCAAGCTCGTAAGCGGAAGGCCAATCGAGATTACGTGTCCATCCGTTTGATGATTCGCGCCGACATCATTTGTTTGTAGGGCCATGATCGAGCTGCGATCTTCTCAAAAGCGGGAGCGACACTATGCTACTTCCTAGGGCAGGGATTTTTGGCTGGGACTGCTTTTGGCGGGGCGTCTGTACCTAGCCCAAAACCCACCGAGGACCGGGCAAGACGTCCAGCCAGCCATTGTGATTCACCAAGTAAAACCTGATAGAGAGTTCCGAAGCCTGCGCCCAGCTGCTTCGGCAATCGTTGGAGACCGAATCCGGTAGGCTTTCTGTTTCTTGATCGGAACCGGAGACCTTACGCCGAGAACAAAGTTGGGCGGTACGGGCTCTGGCCGATCGGGGATGCCCTGAAGATCGCAGCCTTTTTACTGGTTCGCACAAGGGCATTGTGGCGGCGGTCAATCATGGCGAAAAATCAAATCAAGCTTGAGACACTTGCGGACGGCCGGTGGGGTGGCCATCCGCAAGCGTTCCTACTGCAAAGCGGGTTACCGTCAGCTCAGCAAGCCCTAGGGCTCAGGTGGTGGATGCGGCCCAGCAATCTGCAACCTCGCCCCGCCGTGCGGGCCCTGGACTACGGCGTAATCCGCGGGCACCTGGAAAAGAGTGGCCGCGGGTTCCTGCCGCTGAATATTCGTCATCTGAAAGGTGGTTTCGCCGGAGCGCGGATCACTGCGCTTGGTCATCACCACCATCTGCAGATCCGGCGAGTACCAGCGCTCGGTGACGATGACGATCGGTTTGGCGTTGCCTATTTCACCGGCTGGAATGGTCCGCGTGTAGCGCGTGCCCTCGGCCGAAATACCCCCGATGGTTTGCGTACCTAGTGAAGTGGTGACAATTTCCTTCTGCGCTTCAGGGTTTCGTTCGGCACCAGGCTCAACTGCGGTTCCGCTCCTGGTCCCCAGCGCGATCTTGTCCGGGGGTTCTGGCATCTGCCGCGCGATTTTCCTGTCTTCTTCCAGTAGGTATCGCGTGCCGGCTACCGGATCGTTGATGAAGGTCACGTGCGACAACGACTGGCCCGATACCACCACAAACGCTCCGATCGCGGGCAATGTCAAATCGCGGCGCGTGCGGCCCTGGCTATCGCGAGCGATCGAGCCGGTTGAATTGTGCTGAATCTGGTTTCCGTCGGCGAGTGTCTGGCTGGAATGGGTGGAAAAAGTCGCACTGAACGGCGCGCCCGTGATCGTTTTGTTGTCGCCCAGGCCGGCCTCGAATCCGAGGAAGCCGATTCCCTCGTGCATCGGACCTGGCCCTCCGCCCGCGTGGATAAAAATCGTGTCTGCTGGCCCGGGACCTGGCGGCGGAGCCGTCACCACGTCTTGCGCGTGAGCACCGGCAGCGGCAACCAGCAGCATCACGGCAGTTGCCGACCAGACGGAAAATCTTGTTTTCACTTTCATCTTTTCCTCCGCGGCGATCTCGATTCTAGAAATCCGAACTGGGCCTTGCCTGTGCTACTAATCGAATGGCTTGAGGCGTTCCATCTTCACTGACTACCATGTCGGCTGTGACTTGATCGGCAACTCCCGGGCCTTCTAATGGCAAGCCATACGAAACGAGCGCGGCTCGAGGTAGCACCACGCGTACGATGGAACCGCCTTCCAAGCCGGACGGGTCATATGCGTAGGGCAGAGGAATATAGGCTGTCGCATATTCGGTAGCATCCGTAACACCAGTCTTCACGGCGTTTGAATTTATATTCGGTGCCGCGCGGTTGCCCTTCTGCCGCAAACTGTGATGCTTCGGCTGCCGATGACAAAGCCGGGGACTTGACCGGCGATTCGGAACTGGCACGCGTTGCAGACAAGCCCGGCGAAGACGCATTGCCAGCAGATGGGGCTATCAGCTGAGGCCGGCGCATCACAAAACTCAGCGCCAACAGAATCGTTGCGGCTGTGGCTAGAACCGCCAATTGCCAGCGAACTCTGCGCGACGCAGTCAGGTTCTTTTCGCGCCGGAATTCGCGCACGAGCGCAGCTTCAACCTTCGGCGGCACCTGGGATTCCGAAGTTTCGTCTGCGATTTGGCCCAGAGCGAAATCGAGGGACTTCCGATTCAGTGACTAATGCGCCGCAACGACTGCATCCTTCCGCGTGTCCCAGCGCGCTTTCGCGCAACGCCGCGCCCGAAGTTCCGGGCCGGTCGAGTTCGTGCAAGATTTCCTCGAACTGCGCGCAATCCAACCGAATCATTTTTTCACCAGCGTTATTGTCATTCACGAGATCTTCCTTCATTAACCTACCGCCGATGCGCGCCGAACCGGCTGCGCGTCGCGCAATTTTTCCAGCAGCAGCGCCCTGGCGCGGTGAAGGCGTGATCTCACAGTGCCAACGGGACATTCCAGGGCCGCGGCTGCCTCCTCATAGCTCATTTCATCCAACTCGCAAAGCACCACCACTTCACGGTAATTTTCTGGAAGCGTCGCGATTGCCTGGCGCACTCGAATCACGTTTTCCTGCGACACCAGATCATCTCGATGCATCGGAAACACGCCGAACAGGGCTACGTTGCCGTTCCCGTTTCCATTTCTGTGTCCGTGGCCGTTCGACGACGCGCCGTTCCCGTTCAGGCGGCCCGCGATGTCCCGCGCCATGATCTGATCCAGTTCGTCCGCGGATTCAGGCAGCGGGACGGAATTCCGTTCCTGCTCCCAGCGCCGCCTTAGATGATTCCGTGCAATACCGAAAAGAAACCCACCCAAGGTGCCGCGTTCAGGGTCGAATCGTTTTGCATCGCGGATCAACGTCATGAAAACCTCTTGGGTCACGTCCTCCGCCACCGAGCAGTTTCCGCTCATGTGCAAGGCAAACCGGTAAATCGCCGGATGCCTGCGGCGGTAAAGCAGGGTAAAGGACTCCTCATCTCCAGCGATCATCCGCCGAAGCAGCAGACCGTCATCGACTAACTCTATGCCCCTGGTCATTTCACGATTGGACGGCCCGGCGCAACTCTCGTTACATATTCCAGCGACGGGGCCGGAAAGTTCCGAAATCTGCTGGATTGTAACGCCAAAACGGGGAGCGCGGGCCTGAACCAAGCATAAAACCTGATTGCCTCATTTGGCCAGCTCGCGGCGGAACATTTTCGGCTCAGGCGGCGTACTACTACTGCGAGGGCCATTACCAGGCTGCGCAGCCGCTTGACGATGTGCGTTAGGGATGCGCACGAGTGTGAAGAAATCTGACGGCTTGAAGAATTTGCTGCTCTTCGCGGTCTTTAAGCACTGACAGTTTCGGCGGAGGTAGGTCATGGCGATATTTGCTGATCAGCTGCGGCAGGTTTTGCGGCGCTTGGGGCGCGCGCCGCTTTTTACGGCGATCACTTTGATCACTCTTGCCGTGGGTGTCGGCGCGAATACCGTCATTTTTAGCGTTGTGGAAGGCGTGCTGCTGAAGCCTCTGCCTTATCCGCATGCCGAGCAGCTGATTGGCGTGTGGCATACCGCGCCTGGGATCGACCTCAAGGAATTGAATATGTCGCCGTCTATTTATTTCATCGATCGCGAGCAGAGCACTACGTTTCAGGATATCGGAATGTATGACGGCGACTCGCTCAGTGTGACCGGGGTAGGTGAGCCGGAGCAGGTGCGCGGGCTGGACGTGACCGACGGGACTTTGCCGATTCTGGGGGTTAAGCCGGCGCTGGGGCGTTTATTCACACGTGAAGACGATTCGGCGGCAGCGCCTGACACCGTGTTGCTTTCCTACGGATACTGGCAACACAAATTTGGAGGGGCTACTTCCGTCATTGGACGTTCGCTCACTGTGGATGGCAAACCGCGAGAGATCATCGGAGTAGTGCAGCAGGGATTTCATTTTCTCGATGATGAAGATTCCGCGTTGTTTCTGCCGTTCAAGTGCGACCGCGACAAGATTAAGCTCGGTAACTTCAGCTATGAGGGTATTGCGCGTCTGAAACCGGGAGTGACGATGGAGCAGGCCAGCGCCGATGTGGTTCGCATGCTTCCTGTGGTGATTCGCAGCTTCCCTGCCCCGGAAGGGTTTAGCGTCAAACTTTTCGAACAAGCGCATATCGCTCCCAATCTGCGGCCGTTGAAACAGGATGTCGTCGGGACTGTGGGCAATGTGTTGTGGGTGCTGATGGGGTCGATCGTCATGGTGCTGCTGATCGCTTGCGCGAACGTTGCCAACCTTTTGCTGGTGCGCGTCGATGGGACGGCGGCAGGAACTCGCGATTCGTTCAGCGCTAGGCGCAGGGTGGAGGCGCATCGCTGCGGAATTGCTATTCGAAAGCGTGGTGCTGGGGATATTGGGAAGTGCGCTGGGATTGGCACTCGCTTACGGCGCGTTGCGCGTCCTGGTGGCGATGGCGCCGACTGGCTTGCCGCGCGATTCATGAAATCGGCATCGATCTTGCCCGTGCTGCTCTTCACTTTTGGCATTGCTCTCTTTACCAGTCTGTCTCATCGGGCTAATCCCGGTGTTCAAGTATGCGGGCGCGCATGCGAACAGCGGCTTGCGCGAGGGCGGGCGGCGCTGAGCCAAAGCCGGCGAGCGGCATCGCGCACGCAAGGCGCTGGTGGTGGTGCAGGTAGCGCTGGCGCTGGTTCTGCTGATCTGTTCGGGGCTTGATGATCCGCACGTTTCGCGCTTTGATGCATGTGTCTCCGGGTTTCGCGACGCCGGATGAGGTGCAGACTTTTCGCTTCTACATCCCGGAAACGCAGATACCGGACTCTGCAGCGCGAGCGGGTGGTACGCATGGACCAGGAGATTATGAACAAGCTGGCCGCGATTCCAGGAGTTTCTTCAGTCAGCTTTTCAACGGCGGTTCCCATGGATGGGCACGTTCGAAGCGATGTGCTGTTCGCGCAGGACCATGTGTATGGCGAGGGCGAGACTACCGCCGATACGCCGGTTCAAATTCATCTCGCCCGGATTCTTCTGCGACCACTGGGACACGCAGCTTGTCGCCGGGCGCGATCTTACGTGGACTGACACCTATCAGAAAAGGCCGGTGGCTATCATCTCGGAGAATTTCGCGCGCCAGTATTGGCATGACGCGCAATGGCGCGCTGGGCAAAAGGATCCGGCTGCCAGCAACGACGACTGGCGCGAGATTGTCGGCGTGGTTCAGGACGTACACGATGACGGCGTGGACAAAGAGGCGCCCAGCTCGGTGTACTGGCCCATCATGCTGGAGTCATTTCGAAGGCGAGAAAGAGACGCTGCGGCGCAATCTCGCTTTCGTCGATGCGCAGCCCGCGCGCCGGCTCGCGCGTCGTTCATGAACGAGGTTCAGGAGCGGGTCTGGTCCGTCGATCCCAATGTGCCGCTGGCGGATGTTTCCACCCTGGGCGCGCTTTACACGAAATCGATGGCGCGGACTTCCTTTACGCTGGTGATGCTCTGCGTCGCGGGAGGCATGGCTCTGCTGCTGGGGATTGTGGGAATTTACGGAGTCATCTCGTATTCGGTTTCGCAGCGGACGCGCGAGATCGGCATTCGCATGGCGCTGGGTGCGCAGCGGAAGACGCTGACGGCAATGTTTGTGCGCCAGGGATTGTGGCTCACCGGCATGGGCGTAGCGTGCGGCCTGGTGGTCGCCTTTGTTGCCATGCGCCTGATGTCATCGCTCCTGTTCAATGTGAGCCCTGTCGATCCGATCACTTATGCGGCGATGACTGTCGGAATCATGGCAGTGGCTTGGCTGGCTTGCTATTGGCCATCGCGTCGTGCTGCAACAGTCGATCCTGTGGATGCGCTGAGGGCCGAGTAGGGTGAATTTCAACAGCACTGTTCTCAGGGGCCAACGCGTCTGGGATTCGGCAGCGACCCAGTGGATTTACAAAAACGAACAGATGGTCCTTCGCTGCGCTCAGAGATGGCGGTGCACGAGGCTTCTCGGTGAAACTTCTAGCGTTCTAAGCATGAAACTTCGGGCTCGATTAAAGCGCGTCTACCCTGCAATAGAAAACCGCTGCAGCCCTGTGCTATTCGCCGGGAGGTGCGACTGGCTCTGGTTCTGGGAGCTTGCCTTTTCCGGTTATGGCCGCGATGATTTGGCGGCCGTGAAAGCGGCCATTCTCGATGAAGATGCGGGAGGTTTGCAGGCCCCCTACCACTACTCCTGCCAGGTAAATTCCTGGAATGTTGCTCTCCAGTGATTCCTGGTTTAGCGCTGGTCTTTTCGTTGTCGGGTCGAGTTGGATTCCTTGCCGTTCCAAAAAAGTGAAATCTGGATGGTAGCCGGTTAGCGCGAAGACTTGCACGGCTGGAATCGCTTTCTCACCGCTGCTATTCTTTATCCATACCTGATTCGGTTCGATCGCTGTGACCTGAGTGTTGAACAAGTGCCCGAATTTCGCCGGCGCGTATGCGGTTTTCGATGTCGGGCTTGACCCAATACTTCAGTCCTTTGCTCATCTCCGGTCCGCGATGGACGATGGTCACGTGCGCGCCGGCCCGGAAAAGATCAAGAGCAGCCTCGGCGCTGGAATTTCCGCCACCGATGACGATCACATTTTGATTCCAGTAGGGATGCGGCTCGGTGAAATAGTGTGAAACATTTGGCAGTTCTTCGCCGGGAATTCCTAGGTACTTTGGCTGGTCGTAGAATCCCGTGGCGATCACAATCTTTCGCGCGCCGTAGCGCTGCGCGCGGCCCTGGCGGTCGATGGTATGGACCTTGAAGGCCTCGTCCGCGCCTTCGATGCGTTCTACCCTTTCGTATTGGTGCACCCCGAGTTTGAAATGTTCGACTACGCGTCGGTAATACTTCAGAGCTTCGGCGCGCGTGGGCTTTCCGTTGGCGATGGTCATCGGCAATTCGCCAATTTCCATGCGTTCGGGGGTGGTGAAGAACGACATATTCGTCGGATAGTGGAACAGCGAGTTACAGAGGCAGCCCTTATCAATGACCAGCGAGGTGAGGACTTCGAATTTGGCTTCGATGGCGCAGGCCAAGCCCGTGGGACCGGCGCCCACGCAGATGATGTCGTACTTGGTAGTCATGGGTACAGTGTCCGATGAGTTGGCTGATGGAATTCAAGTTCCGGGAGTCAGTAGCGGCTGGTGAATGAGGTTAGAATCAGACTCGAACGGAGATACGCGAGCCTCGACGCGATCGACCCACTTCAGTTTTTGGACTCGGTACGGGGCGCTTGACGCACAGCGACAAGCACGCGGACTTTCATGGGCCCAAGTCACGCGAGAAATGAATCGGCAGTCCGAAGCCGACTTCCGGGCATCCGCTCAGTTCTTCTACGGTGAAGGGTGCGGGCACCAGCACAGTGGCTGAAGGTGACGGGGTCTTGCAAATGCTGCTCTGGCTAAACCGGAGTCCGGAGAGTTTTCTGCCCGGACACCTCGAGTCCGAGGGCAACAAAACTCGATTGCCGGAGATTCCCTGTCATCAAATTCTTGCGATTCGATACGAAGAAGCTCTACGCTGCGCGTGAGGCTCAACGTATCGAGCGAAAAATGACCCGGCCGCAGGTCGCCCAGGAAATCGGTCTCGCTACATCCAGCCTGACTTACTTATCGAAAGGCGGGCGGACCGGATTTCCTCACGCGATGCGGATTGTCCGATGGCTGCAGCGGCCGGCTGCTCAGTTCACGCCAGCGTCTGACTGGTAATGACGCATGCCCCTACGCGAGATGGTGCGCGTTTGAGGGCGGTTTCTTGAAAATGACTGGCCCTTCTCCGCGCCCCCTGAGCTATCCAAAATCAAGCATTTCCTCCTTCCAGCACATCTTTTCCCGTCCACTTTCCGAAACCGCTGCCCGGCGTGGGG
>CAWJGI010000055.1:0-44142 GCA_963842255.1 uncultured Acidobacteriota bacterium
GCCGGCAATCCTACCGAAGTACGACCCGATTCGCCGAAGCCACCGAGTGGCAGAGACACCACCTACGAAGTTTTGCGGACCCTGGATCAGACGGTTGCCCGGCTCGTCGATGCAGAAACGGGGCAGCGAGGCTATCTCCTCACGGGAGATGAAGCCTACCTCGAGCCGTACCGCCAGGCTATCAAAAACCTCGACCAGGTAACCGGCCATCTAAAGGATCTTACCTTCGACAATCCGAATCAGCAGAAGCGAATCGAGACGTTGGAGCCTCTCATAGACAATAAGTTGGCAGAACTCCAGAGGACCATCGACCTCCGCAGAGAGAAGGATTCGCAGCCGCGAACGAAGTGGTTTGTGAAGGGCTCCGGGAAAGGGCTGGATGGACCAAATCCGCGCCCTGGCCGCGGAAATGGCTAATGACGAGAACAATCTTCTAAGTCTTCGCACGCAAAGAGCCAACGAAAGTATGACGAGGTCGGCTCGTACAATCGGTGCGGGCACTCTTGTGAGCATTTCGCTGCTGGTGCTGTGTTTCGGGCTGCTGAGCCGCGAGTTGTCCGAACGCAAACGGGCGCAAGCAGCCCTAGCAAAAAGTGAAATGTGGTTCTCAACTACTCTCGGGAGTATCGGCGACGCCGTAATCGCGACCGATACGAACGGCGCCGTAAACTTCATGAATTCCGTCGCCCAGACACTCACGGGCTGGAACCTAGAGGAAGCCCGGGGCAAGTCCATGGACTTGGTGTTCGACATCGTAAACAAGGAGACGCGGCGCCCCGTCGAGAACCCGGTCAAGAAAGTGTTTCGCGAGGGAAAGGTAGTCGGTCTGGCCGACCACACGCTGTTAATCTCTAAGAAGCGTACAGAATTTGACATCGAGTGACAGCGCGCGCCCATAGTCACAGGTGTGGGGGAAAGACTCGGGGTGGTACTCGTTTTCGCGACATCACCGAAAAGAAGTTGGCGGAAGAGGAGACGAAAAACGGCAAAAAGAACTCCTGCAATTGATACTGCAAAGTATTGCTGATGGCGTGGTGGTGGCCGATTCTAATGGGAAGTTTCTCCTCTTTAACGCGGCCGCGGAGCAAGTCTTAGGGATCGGCGCGACGGACACGACACCAGACCAGTGGTCTGATCGGTATGGGAGCTATTTGCCTGACGGAGTGACCTTGTATCCGCCCAATGAGCTACCCCTGGTACGGGCAATACGGGGCGAGAGTCTTGACGCAGCAGAGGTCTTCATCCGCAACGCGAAAGTGCCGGACGGTCGCTTAATCAGCATTACGGGCAGGCCTCTCAAAGGTGAGGATGGCGCCCTGCGGGGCGGCGTCGTCGTTTTCCGCGATATCACCTTGCAAAAGAGTGCGGAGCAGGCCCTCCTCCGAGCGAAAGAAGAAGCGGAACGGTCGAACAAGTTTAAGGACCAATTCCTATCGACCATGAGCCATGAGCTGCGGACTCCCCTGAACGCAGTCCTGGGCTTTTCCGACCTACTCAGCGAGGGGCGTTACGGCCCTTTGAACGAACGCCAACTGCGCTATGTCACCCACATTCACACAGGGGGACACCACCTTCTCAGACTGATCAACGACATCCTGGATCTTTCTAAAATCGAGGCGGGACGACTTGAGTTGGCGATCGAAAACGTGACCGTCGAACGAACTCTCCGCGAGGTGCTCGATGCGGTGCGACCGCTCGCGGAAAAGAAATCGCAGACCCTTTCGCACGAGGCGGAGCCAGCACTCGCCGTGCGTGCCGATAGCACCCGGCTGAAGCAGGTGTTGATCAACCTGGTCGGCAACGCCATCAAATTCACGCCGGATGGTGGGTGTATCGAGCTTCGAGGGCAACTTGTAGACGGAAAGGTGCGCCTTGAAGTAACTGATAACGGACCGGGAATTCCTCCCGAAGAGAAGAAACGCATTTTCGAAGCGTTTCACCGGCTGCGTCAAGCAGGCAAAGCCCAGGAAGGCACGGGGCTGGGCTTGGCCATCACCCAACGACTCGTCGAATTGCACGGTGCGGAGCTGGGTTTGGAGAGCCAGCCGGGCCAAGGGAGCTGTTTTTACTTTTCGTTGCCCTTCGTCCCGGCGTTTGCCGACCTGCCCAGCCGTGCGACTGAGTCCGCGTGGCGGGAAGCAGGGAGCGCGCGGATTTTCGTGATTGAGGATGATACGGCCGCTGCTCAGCTCATTCAATCACAGCTCGCCTCTTCCGGCTATGAAGCGGTTGTGTGTGAAGAGCTGTCGCGCGCTGTGGAGATCGCGGCGGAACTTCGGCCAGACGTAATTACCCTCGATCTACTGATGAAACCCACAAACGGTTGGGAGCTTCTCCTGCAGTTGAAGAATGAACCACGGACGGCAAATATTCCCGTGATTGTGATCACGATTGTTGATCAGCCGGCACTCGGGACCACGCTCGGGGCTGACGAATACCTTGTTAAGCCGGTCGAGCAGTCGGCGTTGCTCGCTGCGATCGCCCGCTGTCTCGCAGCCCGAGAAGGTTTGAAAATGGCACGGCCTGTCCTGATCGTGGAGGACGACGGCGCCACACGCGAGGTGATCGCTGAGTTGCTGACGGCACAGGGCTACACAATAGCCACTGCTGCCGACGGCGCCCAAGCCCGTGCCTGGATGAGCGAGTCTCTCCCGGCGCTCGTGATCCTCGATCTCATGCTACCCAATGTAAGCGGCTTCGAGTTGCTCTCGGAGTGGCGTAGCTCACCGCGAACCGCTGACCTTCCCGTGTTCGTTCTCACCAGCAAGGATCTGACCCGGGACGAAGAAAAATACCTCCGTGTTCATGCTGAATCCCTCTGGCGCAAGCAGGAATCCTGGCAGCAGTCCCTGACCAAGGAATTGAAGCGCGTCCTGGCCGTGAGCCAACCGGTGCAAGGATGAAAGATCGTGTTCTCGTCGTCGAAGACAACCCGCTCAATCGGGAACTGATGTGCGACTGGTTGGAAGCCGAGGGTTACGAAGTCGTGTCCGCAGAGGACCTGAAGACCGCCTTCGCGGAAATCGAGCGCCACCCGCCACAAATAGTGCTGCTCGATATACAACTCGGCGCCGACGATGGTTTGTCGCTTGTCTCCTGGCTGCGCAAGCAAGAGCGGCTGCGTTCTATTCCAGTCATTGCCGTGACAGCTCAAGCGATGGCCTTGGAGCAGAAGCGTGTTTTGATGGCCGGGTGCTGTGCCTGCATCTCCAAACCGGTGGACTTCAAGCTGCTCTCCGATCAATTGTGCCGATGGCTGGCCGTTGTCGCGAGCTCACCGCGGGATCCCCGTCCGAGCCCGGACTCGAGCAGTGTGGCGAATAAAGTCGAAGAACTGACGGGAGATAAACGTCCCAGTTAGGCGAAGGCGGCCAGACTCCCCTTATTCAGCCGCACCTGAATATCGCTGTTCCGCACGCCCTTGAGATAAACCATCGTCGAGGCGATATCGTGATGTCCCATCCACTGCTGCAACGTGCGGATATCGATGCCGTCCTGCAGATGCCGCGTGGCATAGGTGTGCCTCCTATTACGGGGCCGGAATAGGCGGCACTATGCCGACCTCCTGACTATGCCGGGTAGAACCGCGATTGGCCCATCCATGCGTATGACCGTGTAGATTCACCCGGCATAGTCCGGGCGGTGTTCTCCTGACACACTCCTCTGCAAGGAGAGCACCGATGAACCTAATCTTCAAAGATCCCAAGACGCGTGAGCGTATGCATGAAGGGCCCCTGGGCCAATACGTTGATTCCTACGCGGTTGAGATGTACGAGCAAGGCTACTGTAAGGCTGCTGCGAAGTCCCAGATCCGTCTTGTAGCTGACCTCAGCCGATGGATGGCGAAAAAAAAGATCACTTCGCAACAGCTCACCACTGACCGACTCAAAATTTACCTGCGATTCCGAGCACAGCATCGACGCCCTAAACGAGATGATGTGGCTGCTCTAAAGCGGCTCTTGAATCTGTTGCTTCGGCAGGGAGTAATTCCTGAACCTTCGTCACCAGCAGCAACACCCGTTACCCAACTGCAAGGCGAATATGATCGGTATTTGCGCCAGGAAAGAGTGCTCGCATCTACGACGGTGCATCGTTACCTGGAGCTTGCCAGAACATTTCTGACCGCGTGTTTCGGTACCGGTCCGATAGATCTATCCACTCTACGGGCGACCGACATAACTGGATTTGTCCAGCGTCGGGCCGCCGCTATCAGCGGTAAATGGGCGCAGTTGATGACGACTGCGCTACGTTCCTTTCTGCGGTTCGCCCGATATCGCGGAGACCTCACCACTGATCTTGCAGCCTGTGTACCCACGGTCGCGAACTGGTCGCAATCGAGCTTGCCCAGAGCTCTTCCGCCCGGACAGGTGAAACTGGTGTTGGCCTCTTGCAACCGGAAGACCGCTGTGGGCCGTCGAGACTACGCGATTCTCTTGTTACTTGCACGACTGGGTTTGCGTTCGAGTGAAATTATTGTTCTCAGTCTGGAAGATCTGGATTGGGAGACTGGGTTGATCATCGTGCGCGGAAAGGGTGGTCGCTATTCCCAACTTCCGCTCCCCATGGATGTCGGTGAGGCGATCGCCGACTACCTGCAAACTGCTCGGCCGAAAACGCTTGATCGGTGCGTATTTCTGCGTGGGCGAGCCCCTGTAGCAAGTCTCAAGGGCCCGCAAGCAATCGCTTCCATTGTCAGACATGCTCTGGTACGAGCCGGTATCCATTCGTTGCGGAATGGGGCCCACCAGTTCCGACATGGCCTTGCCACCCAGATGCTTCGGCAGGGAGCTTCATTGGCTGAGATCGGAGAACTCTTACGACATCGGAGTCCCCAGACCACAACGATCTACGCCAAGGTCGACCTGGACTCTTTACGAACGCTGGCATTGCCATGGCCCGGGAGTGCGCGATGAGCAGGCTGCGCAAGGGCGTCCAAGACTACATCGAGATGCGCCACAGATTGGGATTCAAGCTACACGATGCTCAGATCGGTCTCCTGAAATTCGTCTCGTTCCTCGAACAACACAAAGCGTTTTACATCACCATCGCGCTGGCTATGCAATGGGCGCAGGAAAATCCTTCGGCACGCCCTTGCGAATGGGCTCGCCGGCTTAGTTTCGTACGCGGATTTGCGCGCCACTGGAGTGCGACGGATCCGCGAACCGAAGTTCCGCCATGGGGACTGTTACCACACCGGCCGGGCCGGGCACGGCCTTACTTGTATAGTGACGAGGAAGTCCGGCTTCTGCTCGAAGCCACACTGCAGCTGCCATCGCTCCATGGCCTGCCCAGCAAGACCTACTACTGTCTGTTGGGACTGTTGTCTGTGACAGGTCTGCGCATCAGCGAAGCTCTACAGTTGCGACCAGAAGATGTGGACCTAACGGAGGGCATTCTTACCATTCGAGGAGCGAAGTTTGGCAAGTCCCGCTTAGTGCCCATTCATGCGTCAACCCAAAAGGTACTCTCCGCATACGCATTAGATCGTGATCGATTTCTTGTCGGGCGATCCGTATCTTCCTTCTTCGCATCCAGACAAGGAAGGCCGCTGGAGCCCAGCCAAGTCCGGCGCACTTTCTATACTCTGTCCCGACGAATCGGCTTACGTGGCACTTTTGCGAGCAACGGTCCACGCCTGCATGACTTTCGTCATCGTTTTGCGGCGGAAACACTGGTGCAGTGGTACCGTTCCGGTCAAGACGTTGAGCGTCGCCTGCCAGTGCTGTCCACCTATCTGGGGCATGTTCATGTTAGCGACACCTACTGGTACTTGACGGCCTGCCCCGAACTGATGGGGTTGGTCGTGAAACGCCTCGAGAAGCGGTGGGAGGAGCAAGCATGAAGCCCGCCGCCACTCTCGCCGTTATGCTCGAGGGCTTCTTCACGCAGCGCCTGATGAAACAGAGGCAGGCGAGCCCTCACACCATCGGTTCCTATCGCGACACCTTCCGCCTGCTTTTGCGGTTCACGCAGCAGCGCCTGAACAAGCCGCCCTCCCGCTTAGCTTTCGAGGAGATTGATGCACCTCTGATCACTGCGTTTCTGGAGGATTTGGAAAAGCATCGAGGTATCACGGCCCGAAGTCGAAATCTCCGATTGACTGCGATTCGCTCTTTCTTTCGCTATGCCGCTTACGAGCAGCCGTCCTGTTCCGCTCAAATCCAACGCGTGCTGGCAATGCCAAGCAAGCGCCATGCACGTGCTTTAGTCCACTTTCTTGATCGCCTTGAAATTAACGCTTTGCTGGTGGCCCCCGATCAAAACACCTGGTTTGGACGTCGTGACCACGCCTTGTTATTGTTGGCCGTGCAGACAGGCTTGCGCTTATCAGAGCTGACCGGCCTGCAGCGCAATGACGTAGCCTTGGGCACGGGAGCCTATGTTCGCTGCATGGGCAGAGGGCGCAAGGAGCGATGCACTCCGCTTACCAAGACAACCGTGGCTGTGTTGAAGGCATGGCTGGGGGAGCCGCCAAGGCGTAATACTGAAATCTTATTTCCCAACGCCAGCGGCGGTCGTCTCAGCTCGGACAGTGTGCAAGACCTAGTTGACAAGCACGTAGCGGTCGCCAGTCAGGCCGTTCCGTCTCTCCGCAAAAAACGTGTCACCCCGCATGTGCTGAGACACACCACGGCGATGGAGTTGTTGCAGGAAGGCGTCGATCGAGCAGTGATCGCTCTTTGGTTGGGGCATGAATCGGTCGAAACCACACAGGTCTACCTTGATGCGAACCTCGCTCTAAAGGAAGCTATCTTGGCAAAGACCACACCGCCCGAGGGAAAGCCTGGTCGCTACAAGGCCGGGGACGAGTTGCTGGCATTCCTCAAGAATCTGTAATCACCAGAAACTATGCCGGGTGAAAGTTCCAAGAGATGCAGGCTGAACCATTTTATATATGGGCGTTGGCGGCTTCATTCCCCCTTCGCCCGGCATAGTCAGGAGGTCGGCATAGTGGCGGAATTTATGAAGAAACCACCGCTTGCAGTATGGGCCATCGGCACAGCGATTGGTTTTCACGCGGCCGTCCGCTAGCTTTCGAACGGTGACGCACCGGCCGCAATTCAGCTTGCCACGCCAGGCAACGCGCTTCAGCTTGTCCAGCAAGTCGCCGTCAGGGCGACCCGTCACGCTTGGGAAAACCGGATCGTCGGGCCCCGCGCTCGGCGGCCTGAATTTTTCCAACAGGGCGATGAGTTTTCGCGGCACCGGCACTTCGCGCTCGTCCCAGTTTTTCGGATGGAATCCCCAATGCGCTTTCGCCGTCACGCGCACGGCATTATTTCGGAAATCGATGTCGCGCCAGGTGAGAAATCTTCCTTCGGCTTCTCGAAAACCCGACATCAGATAAAATTTAAACCGTATCTCCTCATCCGTCGCGCAATGCGCAAACAGTTTTTCCAGCTCCTTGTCTTCGTAAATCGGCCTGACGGTTGCGACGAAGCTGGGCCAGTCGGCGCTTTTCAACACTCTGGACTTCCGTGCTGCTTCAGTAGCTGCGACAGCACGACGAGCTTGTTGTAAATGCTCTTGCCCTTTTGGCCCTGTTTGAGGCACGCGGTGGAGAAGGCCAGAAGATCCTCCCTCCCCACATCATCTATATAGGTCCGTGTGCACAAATCTCGAAACGACGCAAGAATTGGGCGATAGGTGCGGAAGGTCCGCAGTGAGCGGTGGTATTGAATGTACTCGGTGTAATTCTTGATGGCGTCGGCGACGGTGGTGCGCTCCGGTTCCGGTGCGGGCGCGACATGCGGCGGGATAATCCGTGGCGCATGGCGGAAAGCTCGGCCTGCCTGATGCGGGCCTTATCGGCGGCGACGAACGCATCCGGGCCTGCGGCTTCGCGATGGCGTTTTCCCTGGTCCCAAAATTCGATGAAGTAGCTGCCTTCGGCGTGAACTTCATCCGCGCCGTTGACGCGCACATGATCGCGGCGGACGCGGCCTTTGCTGTCGTAAAGCGCGGGAACGCGCGTCCAGTTTCCGTTGATCTTGATTTGTTTGAGCAGCTTGACGCCGGGAATCTTTGGCATCGGGCGGTCCCTCGTCGAAACCGCCACCGATCCCCCCACAGGCGCTAAATGCAAGTAAATAAGGAACGGCCGTGACAGGGCAGCGTTCTGAACTACGTCCCCCGCGAGGGAAATCAACAATAGAGCGAAAAGCCCTTGTTTATAGGGCCGTTGCAATTTTCGAATACATCGCACTGCTTGCACCGCTTGCGCAGAAAAGCGGCTGTTACCGTCCTATTCGCCCATAAACCGCCCATAAATCGAGTGCGCCGACGGCCGTACATTTTCCGGTGCGCTCACGGTCAATAATCCTATCACAGGGGCGCCGAAGAACGTGGTCCGCTCTATGGACGTCAATTGTCGGGTAAGGTTACTCTGCGGAAGCGCCAGAAACACTCCGGCTTACGGAGCGGAGCAAGTGTCTCTCGGGGATTTTCTCGACAAGAGAGCAACCGCCCTCACTGTGTCCGAAATCGCGGAGATCCTCAACACCTCCGAGCGTCAGGCTTACAAGCTCGCCTCGCTGAACACCATTCCTTCGTTCCGCGTAGGGTCGTCGATCCGGTTCGATCCCTCCCAGATTGCGGAATGGCTGCGGCAAAAGGCCGGGCCGATTTCAGTGCGGCCAGGCGAGGAACGAAGAAAGCGGGCCTAACCTACAGAATCGGGTTCGAGCCGGGGACCGGTTGTCGCTGATCAAATTCTCAACAAACATGCGAATCTCAAGAAACTACAAAGCGGAGCACTGGAGAGCCCTCACATTCGACACGGAAGCTGACTGGCAAAGGGCGATCGAGATTTTTATCGACCGCCTCAACACCCGATATCTGATTCACATCAAGGAGTTGCTTCGTCATAGAACGAGCGGCTTTGCGGTCCTTACGCTTGACTGCGCTATTATCGAAACCTTGGAGTAGTTCCACCGGGGTGCGCTAGAGACACCATACGGAAAAACCGGTGAGTATTTCGCGTCTTTCCTTACCCAGACTTCCTTTTCGCAATACTTCACCCACGAGCACGCGCGTCTGTTTTACTGGGTCATACGCTGTGGTTTGCTTCATCAGTCAGAGGCTAAATCGTCCCTAGTAAAGCGCAGATCGACATTGCCATTGATCGACTTCACCGAAGACCGCAAAGGCCTGATAATCAATGCAAAGAAGTTCCATGCAGAATTGGAATTAATTATCGGCGAATACGTTTGTGTTCTGAGAAATCCTGAGTCAAAGCCAGCCAGGACAGCGTTTCGGAAGAAGATGGATTCCATCTGTGGCGTGTGAGAAATGGCAATTTGATCTCGCTCGGCATTACAGTCGAGATACGTTTCCTTAGGGTTGGAAACTGCAACGGTCCAAAGGTGTTCGCGCCCCTGGCGGTTCCCTATGTCGTACCCAACGAAGGATTATTTCGCGAGTTTCGGATGGTGAGTCTTGATCCATTGCTCCACGAGGGCAAGGAACGATTCCGCCTCGGCTATTACTTCTGCCGCCTCGGTGTCCGTAGCCACGGAAGCCTGATCATAATCGATGACATTTCGCTCGGCATGTTTCAAAGAAGTTGAGAGAACGAGCAGCGGAGGCCCCGATCGCCAAACGCGCCACATCGAATGTCAGACGATGATGGCCCGGCGTGTTCGCTAGTCGGTATCCAGCGCAGGCAATCGCCATTGTTGCGGTTTGCAGCGCCGCGTTGTAGGCGGTTGCGAATTGGCGATCCGAAGATAAGCCTTTCACCGCTGCGTCGCCTAAATCGCGCGCGATGAGCTTCCGCAGCCCGTCCAGTTCGTTCTTACTGGTGCTGTGGGTGTGAACTTTATGTTCTGCGAGTAGCTGCTTCCAACTCATTCGGCGAGCCTGTTAGTGATACGACCTGACCCTTGACGACTGATTTCAGGAAATGATCGCCTCCGCGCAGTTTATCTCGAAATTCTCTCTCCGAATAGCGCTTGACGTTCACTTCGCGCCGAAAGCGGCGCTCGACACGTCGGAGGACAGGAAGCAGATCCCCAGTTGCAACGTCTCCCACAATGAGAAGATCGATGTCGCTTTGTGCTCCTTCTTCGCCGCGGGCCATTGAACCGTAAATCGCGGCCCACCGTATCTTGCCACTGAATCTGGACAGCTCAGATTGCAGTGCCGGCACAATTCCTGCCGTTTTCAATAACAGCTCGCGAAGATCGTCAAAAACCGGCGAATCCTTGCGCGCTTTGTAGTAGGTCCTGCGCCCGTCTTGTTTGCGTTCCAAGACGCCGCTCAGGCTGAGAGAGTTCAACTCGCGTTGCAAGCTCGACAGAGGAGTTTTTAAGTGATCAGCGAGTTCCGTCATATACCACCACTTATCGGGAGAAAGGAACGCCACGGCCAGAAGCTCCTGCCGGACCAAGGGGAAAAGGGCGTCTAAGATCGGGGATCTACGCATAATGCGTAATAATGTACGCAAATAGCGTAACTTGTCAATTGTTTTTTGCTGACGGACGCCCGGGAACAGTAGCAAAGAGGACCTCGCGCTATTCCACAATGCGGAAATCGCGACCTGTCTTCCGCGGCATCGCTGCTAGTCAGATCCCGATCCTGGGTTTGACATTTGCGCCACTACAATTCCCACTACATTCGGCTTCGACCTCACTCTGGCCATTTTCCTCAGTCTGTATTCTCTTGAAAAACGGTGGGTTTTGGTGGGCGGTCACGGATTTGAACCGCGGACCTTCCCGGTGTAAGCGGGACGCTCTAACCGCTGAGCTAACCGCCCTTCAAATGCACTCCTCATTGTGTTGCAAGATTACAACTAATTAACGCCAACTTCAACTGAGTCGAACTTTACCCAGTGAGTCCAAGACAGCAATTCGCTTGTCATTTTCTCAATACTTTCACGAGCAAATGCCTCAAACGAGCGTGTGTAGCCGCTTGTAGTTTGCCGACTGGAGCGTCCTACCATGACTCTCTTGGTGAAGCCAGCAGGAACACCGTTCTGTTGCAAATCACTCCAAACGTATAGCGAAAAACCGTTAATATTCTCCTGAGTTAAATCTCGGAGACACAGTTCCATAATCGTGGCGCACTCAAGACTGTCACAGGTTACTCACGAATGAGTACGACAGGAAGGTAGGCTATCGCGAGCAACCAATGCGCTCATAACCCTGTAGTAACATATACTTATGGAGACTGGAAAACGAGCACGTCTCGCCATCGTAGGTGGGGGGTGTTTTGCGCCATTGTCGGTACACTGGTCGGCGTACTTCTTATTGCGCTGTGGAATTATCTCACCACCCCTCTGCCTGTGAGCCGAAATCCGGTGGCCTCGTTCCTCATGAACATTTGGACAATGTTCGTGATCGGCTTCATTATGGCGGCCCCCTTCGGCTTGATCGTCGGTTCCATCGGAAGTTGGTGGCTGGCGGCCCGCGCATCAATCGTTTCAGCGAGGCGATTCTACTGCGAGTCTGCTGGAATTGGTGCTCTGCTGGGAGCGACATTTCCTCTGGTCGCAGCCATCATTTTCGGTTTGGGACCGTTCAGAAATCTCATTTCACAATTTCCGTTTTCAATTGGAAGTGGAACTATTTGCGGGTTAGCGCTTGCTGCGTTAGTGCGGTCATACGTGCGGCGCAGCAGTTTGCACGGCAAAGATGGGGGGAGGAAGTGACGATAATCAAGTCGTCGACGCAGTTTGTCGCGAGCTTAATGCGCCCGGGCAAAATCGTGAATATCGAATCGTGGCAAGCGGACCACGAAGAAATTGTGTGTCATTCTCGTATAGAAATTCGGCGAGAACCCTGGCCTTGGTTTTGCACCCGCGTTGAACATACGATTTCGCCGCGCTAAACGCAGTTGTTCCTCCGACAAAACTTGGAACACCTCTGCTTCCGCTTTGCCCGCTGCCTTGGCCGCCTGTGGTCGCTTAAAATGGACATATCGGAGCGTTGACGACAGCGACTTATTAACTGTAGAACCCCTCTAACTGATAGACATCAATAGCCCTGTACGTCCGGACAGGAGCAAAAATTTGCCTGTGCCGGGGTACAGGTTTGCTCGCGACGTATCGGATGTTAGCTGATTCACTACGACTGTCCCAGCCGGTGACCTTTTGCGGCAGGGGTGCATGCTAGGCTCGCTTATCGGGTGGGCGTTCTGACCACTCTTGCATACTTATGTCTTCTCGCCTCGGCGAAATACTGGTTAAAGACAGTCTGATCACTTCTGATCAGCTTAAGCAGGCGCTCGAACATCAGAAAAAGAGCGGCGGCAGGCTGGGCACCTGCCTGGTGAAGCTGGGGCTGGTCAGCGATGATGACATTACCGCGGTGCTTTCCCGGCAATACGGCGTCCCTTCTATCAATTTGAAGTTCTACGAAGTCGACCCGGCCGTAATCAAGCTCGTCCCGCAAGAAACCGCCATCCGTTACCAGATCGTCCCGTTGTCGCGCGTCGGCTCTACCTTAACGATCGCGATGACCGATCCCACCAACGTGTTCGCCATGGACGATATCAAGTTCATGACCGGCTTCAATGTGGAGCCGGTGGTGGCGTCGGAGACGGCGATCAGCGAGGCCATCCACAAATTCTACGGCGACGTCGAAAGCGTGGAGCAACTGGACAAGGTGATGAAGGACCTTGCCGGGGACGAAGCAGCTTCGCTCGAGCTATCGGCCGAAGAAACCGAAATGGACTTGGCTACCTTGGAGAAGGCCGCCGAGGAAGCGCCGATCATCAAGCTGGTGAACCTGATCCTCACCGACGCGGTGAAGCGCGGGGCGAGCGACATTCACGTAGAGCCATACGAAAAAGAATACCGCGTGCGCTTCCGCATAGACGGGATTTTGCAGAACGTGATGGCCCCGCCCATGAAATTAAAAGACGCAATCACCAGCCGCATCAAGATCATGGCCAAGCTGGATATCAGCGAGAAGCGGCTGCCGCAAGACGGCCGCATCATGATCAAGTACATGAAGGACGGGAAAAAGAAGGAACTGGATTTCCGCGTTTCCACTGTCCCCACGCTGTTCGGCGAAAAGATCGTCATGCGCTTGCTGGACAAGGAAAACCTGCGCCTGGACATGACGAAACTGGGATTCGAGCAGGAGTCGCTCAGCAAATTCGAGCGTCAGATTTTGCGAGCCTTACGGAATGGTGCTGGTCACCGGGCCGACCGGATCGGGAAAAACCAATACTTTATATTCCTCGGTCGCGCGCCTGAACACGCCGGAAACAAACATCATGACCGCCGAGGACCCGGTCGAATTCCAGCTGCCAGGAATCAACCAGGTCCAGATGAAAGAGCAGATCGGTTTGAACTTCGCTTCTGCTTTGCGCGCTTTTTTGCGGCAGGACCCAAACATTATTCTGGTCGGCGAAATACGCGACTTTGAAACGGCGGAAATTGCGGTGAAAGCCGCACTGACTGGGCACCTAGTGCTTTCTACGCTGCACACCAATGATGCTCCCTCCACCATCAGCCGATTGATGAATATGGGTATTGAACCGTTTCTGGTGGCCACGTCGGTGAACCTGATATGCGCGCAGCGCCTGGTGCGCCGCATTTGCAGCGGGTTGCAAGGAGCCCATGCAAATCCTGCCGCAGGCCCTGATGGACGCGGGGTACACGAAGGAAGATAGCGAAAAGACCGTGGTTCATCACGGTCGCGGCTGCGCCACCTGCAATAACACCGGATACAAAGGACGCGTCGGTCTCTATGAAGTGATGGAGATCAATGACGAGTTGCGCGAACTCATTCTTGTAGGCGCCTCGGCGCTCGAGCTGAAGAGAAAGGCTTTGGAAACCGGAATGATCACCTTGCGTCGCAGCGGGCTGATCAAGGTCGCTCTCGGACACACGACACTTGAAGAAGTGGTACGCGAGACAGTTCTCTAAGCGGAGGAAATATGGCTGGCATCACCTTAAGCGAGTTACTGAAGAAAATGATCGAAATGGGCGGCAGCGATTTGCACCTTTCTACCAACAGCGCGCCGCGCATTCGCGTGCACGGGAAACTTCGTCCTCTGGACATGCCTCCGCTGACCGCGGCAGACACCAAGGCGCTGGCGTATAGCGTGCTGACGGACGTGCAGAAGCACCGGCTGGAAGAGAACCTTGAGCTGGACTTTTCCTTCGGCTTGAAGAGCCTGGCGCGTTTCCGCGGCAACATTTTCCACCAACGCGGCGCAGTCGCGGCCGTCTTCCGCACGATTCCCTGGGAAATCAAAACCTTCGATGCGCTTGGACTGCCGGCGGTGGTTCGCGGCCTGTGCGACAAGCCACGCGGCTTGGTGCTGGTGACGGGTCCGACCGGTTCGGGTAAATCCACCACGCTCGCGGCGATGCTCGACAAGATTAACAACGAGCACGAAGAGCACATGATCACGATCGAAGACCCGATCGAGTTCCTGCACAACCACAAAAAATGCCTGGTGAACCAGCGCGAAGTGCATTCGGACACCCATTCGTTTTCGAATTCGCTGCGCGCCGCGCTGCGCGAAGATCCCGACGTGGTGCTGATCGGCGAAATGCGCGATCTGGAGACCATCGAATCGGCTCTGCGCATCGCCGAAACCGGTCACTTGACCTTCGCTACTTTGCACACCAATTCGGCGGTCTCGACCATCAACCGTATCGTGGACGTCTTCCCTGCGCACCAGCAGCCGCAAGTGCGCGCGCAGCTTTCCATGGTGCTCGAAGGAATTCTGTGCCAATCGCTGCTTCCGAAAATCGATGGCCGCGGACGGGCCATGGTCATGGAAATCCTGATTCCCACGGCCGCGATTCGCAACCTGATCCGTGAAGACAAGATTCCACCAGATTTATTCGGCCATGCAGACCGGCACGGGGCAGTCGGGCATGCAGACATTCAACCAGAGCCTGGCTAACGCCTATTTCCAGAAGCTAATCACCTTGGATGTGGCCATCGGCAGGTCCTCGCATCCCGATGAATTGCAGGATTTGATTAACCGAGGCGTGACCTCACCAACACAAAGCAGCAAGGCGCCAGTTCGCCGTTAAGCGAGAAAGGTATAGGAGGAACAGATCATGCCGGTCTTTACATATAAGGGAGTGAATCGGACGGGATCAGCGGTGAGCGGCGAACGCACGGCTGAATCCAAGGCCGAATTGGCCGCCACACTGCGCCGTGAGCAGATCAATGTGAGCAAGCTCTCGGAGAAGGGCAAGGAGTTCAACATACCCTCCTTCGGCGGAGGAAAGGTGGACTCCAAGGAATTGGCCGTTTTCACGCGCCAATTCTCGGTGATGATCGATGCCGGCTTGCCCCTGGTGCAGTGCCTCGAGATTCTCGCCGGCCAGCAGGAGAACAAGACCTTTCAGAAGGTCTTAACCGGCGTGCGCGCTTCGGTCGAAGGTGGAGCGAGCCTGGCCACCTCGATGAGGCAATACGAAAAGGTCTTCGATCCGCTGTACTACAACATGGTGGACGCTGGCGAGACCGGCGGTATTTTGGACACCATTCTGCAGCGGCTATCCTCCTACATCGAAAAGAACGTCAAACTGAAGCGCGCGGTGAAGTCGGCCATGATCTACCCGATCGCCGTCCTGGGCATCGCGGGGGGCGTTATCGTTTTGCTGCTGTGGAAAGTGGTGCCGATTTTCACGCAGTTGTTTAACGGTCTGGGCGTCGAGTTGCCGCTTCCGACGCGCATTGTCATCGGGCTTAGCAATTTCGTCGGCAGCATTTACGGCCTGCTGATTGCGGCCTGCATGGTCGGTTCCGGATTTGCTTTGAAAATGTGGTACGGAACTCCGCAGGGCCGCTACGCGCTCGACGCTTTCATCTTAAAGATTCCGATGATCGGCCCATTGATGCGCAAGATCGCCGTGGCGCGATTCACGCGCACCCTGGGCACTTTGATTTCGAGCGGCGTGCCGATTCTGGAGGGCCTGGATATCACCGCGCGCACTTCGGGAAACGCGGTGATCGAAAAGGCCATCGTTGAAACGCGCAAGGCGGTCGAAGCTGGACGATCTCTGGTTGATCCTCTGAAAGAAACCGAGGTGTTCCCGGGAATGGTGACGCAGATGATCGGCGTCGGCGAACAAACCGGCGCCATGGACGCCATGCTTCAGAAGATCGCCGATTTCTACGAAGACGAAGTGGACGCGGCTGTAAAAGACCTTCTGACCGCGATGGAGCCAGTGATGATCGTGGTCCTGGGCGTGGTCGTCGGCGGCATCGTCATTTCGATGTACCTGCCATTGTTCTCGTTGATCGGAAAGCTGGCAGGCAAGTAGGAACTTGCAACATCGCCGATCGCGGGCGGCTTCGCTGTCGGAAGAGCCCGCGACGGGCGCCGTCCGTTGGACCAGAAAGATCCGCAACGCAGGAAGCGCGCAAGGCCTTGCAAGGTGAAGAGTCTTACATGAAATCCACACCTAGTGTGAACGAGTGGCTGCGTTGGCTGGGACGGGTGCGGTTTCTGGCGATACCAGTTCTGGTCGGAATCGTAATCGCCGCGCGACACTGGACGCCGATCACGGTTTCCGTTCACGCTTTCATTCCGCTCGTGATTCTGTGGTACACGCTGGCGATTGTTTACGTGATGTTGCAGCGCTGGATGCCGGAAGCACCGTGGCACGCTCATGTGCAGGTGGCGTGCGACCTGGTGATGATCACGGGAGTTGTATACGCAACCGGAGTCCAGGATAGTTATTTTATCTCTCTATACATGCTGGTTGTATTGATGGCCAGCGCTCTGTTCTCACGTCGCGGCGTTTTCATGGTCGCGGCGGTGAGCTTCATTCTCCTTGGCGGCGTCTTCGAACTCACTTACTACGGCGTGTTTCCGCGCACTTCGAACTCAACGCCCACATTACGCGTGCTGAATTCCGGGCTGGCCAGCAACTTGTTCGCGTTTTTCGCGGTGGCGTACCTGGGAAGCTTGCTGGCGCAAACCCTGCGCAAAAAGGGTCTGGAGCTTGCGGCCACCAGCGAAGAGCTGAAGGACCTGCAGACCTTCAATCAGGACATCATCGAATCGATGCGCGGCGGCCTGCTGACTACCGATTTGCAGGGCCGGATACTCGTGATGAATCGATCCGGCGCGGAAATCATAGGCAGAGGGCTGGGACTGTTGCGCGGTGAAAAAATTCAGGACGTTTGCCCTGGGTTCTGGCCGGTCGAAAGTGACGAGCAGGGAATTCCGCTGGCCGCGCGCAAGGAAATCGAGATCAGGACTCCCAGCGGAGCCGCTCGTTTCCTGGGACTCTCAATTTCTCCGCTGCGTACGGCGCAGAACCAGAACACGGGTTACGTATACAACTTTCAGGACTTGACGGAATTAAAAAGGCTGGAACGAGAGGTGGTGACGAAAGAGCGCATGGCCGCGCTGGGCCGCCTTTCAGCCGCCATCGCCCACGAAATCCGCCAGCCCCTGACTGCTATGACCGGAGCGCTCAAGGAATTGGCTCGGCTGGGGCCGCTCGATGACGACGACAAAAAGCTTGTCCACATAGTCAGCAAGGAATCACAGCGATTGAATCAGATCATCACGGATTTTCTCAATTATTCGCGGCAGAAAACCTATTCGTTCGCCGACGTCGATGTGGCGCCGCTGATCGAAGATACGCTGTTGCTGCTCGAACGCGACGCCGCCACCCAAGGCAGATTTCGCATCGTGCGGGACTTTAGGGTTCGCAGCCTTCGCGCGCGGGCTGACCGTGACGGGCTAAAACAGGTTTTCTGGAACCTGTGCAACAACGCGCTGCGCGCTATGCCTTCGGGCGGCGTGCTTACGGTCACCCTGGAATCCGATGACGCCTGGGCGCGCATTCGAATCAAGGATACCGGTGCGGGAATTGCGGCGAATCAAACGACGCGAATCTTCGAACCGTTTCAGTCTGGATTTGCCGGAGGAACTGGACTCGGTCTGGCAATCGTATATCAGATTCTACAGGCTCACCGTGGCCAGGTCCGGGTCGAGACGGAGATGGGCGCCGGCGCGGAGTTCATCGTTGAAATCCCGCGCTCGGCTCGCGCGCTCGGACAGGCCACGTCTCAAGTCAATTTGTTCGACGTGAACTTTCACGCAGTAGGGAAGGGGTAGTCCGCCATGGCCCACCTGCTGGTTGTGGATGACGAACCCTCCATCTGCGAGCTTCTGGAAATCAGCTTCCGCAAGGAAGGCCATAAAGTAGAAGTGGCTAGCAACGGCCAAGCCGCAAAGAAGCGGCTTTCCTCTCAAATTTTCGACATCGTAATTTCCGACATCTGCATGCCGGATATGGACGGCGTGGAGCTGCTGCAGTATTCAAAGGAAGTGTCACCTTCTACCATTTTTATTCTGATCACTGGCGTACCGACCGTCGACACCGCTATAGACGCTGTAAATTTCGGCGCCGACCGGTATGCCATAAAAGGCGACCGTTTGCTGGACGAACTGCGCCCGGCGGTGAAACGTATCGCCGAGAATCAAGCTTTGAAGAAAGAAGCCGGGGAATTGCGGCGCCAGCTCCGGCGGTTTACCGGTTTCGACCACATCATCGGAACCAGCGCGAAGATGCGCCGTCTGTTTGAATTGATCGAAACAATTTCCCCGCAATCCAGCCGGGTCCTGATTACCGGCGAGAGCGGCACGGGCAAGGAACTGGTAGCACGAGCGATCCATGAAAACAGCGCTCGCGCGAAAGCACCCTTTATTACCATCAACTGCGGAGCTTTTCCCGAAACCCTGCTGGAATCGGAACTCTTCGGCTATATGCGCGGCTCATTTACCGGTGCCAATGAAAATCGGCGCGGATTGTTCCAGGCTGCCGATGGCGGCACGCTCTTCATGGATGAGATCGGAAATATGAGCCTGACCATGCAGGTTAAGCTCTACCGCGTCCTGCAGGAAGGCAAGGTGCGGCCGCTCGGAAGTACCGAGGAAAGCGACGTGGACGTCCGCGTAATCGCCGCAACCAATAAAGACTTTACCAAGGAAATTGCGGAAGGCCGGTTCCGTGAGGATCTTTACTATCGTCTCAGCGTGATACCAATACATATCCCACCGCTCCGGGAACGGCCTGAGGACATCCCGTTGCTGGCGCGTGCCTTCCTCGATCGCTACTCTAAATCGATGGGCAAGAAAATCGAGGCCATTGAGCCGGAAGCCATGCGCAGGCTGGAAGTCTACGATTGGCCCGGAAACGTGCGCGAACTGGAAAATTCGATCGAGCGGGCCGTGGCCCTGGAGGGCTCGACACGCATTTCAGCTGAGGGATTGCCGGCGCATATCCGCGACTATTACCAGGAATCGATATCTCACGGAGAGGGGAACGGCAATGGCAACAGCTCGATTCTCCCCGAGGGGGGAATCGACCTCGAAATGCACATTCAAAAGCTGGAACGGTCCTTCCTGCTGGCAGCTATGGAGCGTTCGGGTGGGGTTCGTACCCGAGCAGCCGAGAACCTCAAGATGTCCTACCGGTCCTTTCGCCATTATGCGAAAAAGTACGGAATTTAAGCTAACCTGCGAACGCCGCGTTCAGTCAATTCAGCATGACAATATTCGGCAACCTTGCTAGCCCGGAACCGAGATTGCCACGATTTGCCGGGCAGCCCGCAAGGGAATCCTGTTTGTATGTCTATGAAAACAATCCTTATAATCGAGTGTGCTGCAAAAGTGACCCCCCGGTTCCAGCTTGGCATGCGGTGTGCATTTATAGCCGGCGTACCCCGCCAGGGAGTACTAAAAAGTTCAGGAGCTGATGCGGTTCTGTCAAAAGTTTTATGAAAGATGAGTAAGAGCAGATGAGTGTTGGTGAGGCCGATGGGAGTGAAGACTCCGTTGAGATCGGTAGGAAATGTACGACGAATCCCTCAGCTGTGCAGGCCCGAGCCTGGACCGTGGACGGTGACAGTGGCTGCACGACACCGCGTTGGTTTCTGTGAGCCGAAATCGGAGGTCTATGCGGCCAAGGCCAGTTCTAGGATTTTGGTCCATTTCCCTTGCAGCGTCGCGACGGAGTTCAACTCCGGCAGGGGGATGGGAACGCGATACTGCAAGGCCATGTGCGGGCGCAGGAAGTTGTAGTGGGTGACGAACAGGGTGGTCAGGGCCACGGCTCCATTCCGTGTGGCAAAGCCGCAAGCGGAACGTACATGGTACTTGTAGGTGCGGTTGAGGCGTTCGATGAGTTGTTTGAAAGGGCGATACTCCGTGGAGACGGCATCCAGATTTTCCAGGCCGATGACTTGCAGCAGCGTAAAGGGCGGCTGCCGAGGCGAGCGATGGCGGTTCAGGAAGTGCACTCCGGCCTGGTAGGCAGGGTTGCCATCGGTGATGAAGCGGAGAGAGTGATCTTGGGGCAAGGTGCGAGCGGCTTCGCCCAGGGCCACGGTGGCGGCCAAGGCGTCGCGTTCTGGGGCCACGTGGTAGGAGGTGATGTGGTGCCCTTGGGGATCGAGGAACAAGAAGGTGAAGTGATGTTGGCCGGCGATGCGGATGTAGGTTTCGTCTCCGGTAGCGGTCGAGCTCAGAGGCGCTTTGCGGCGGAGATTGAAGTGGTGACAGTAGTAGGCGGCGGCTTGGGCGTAGTTGAGGACGGACTGATAGCTGAGAGGCACGCCGAAGACTTGTCGCAGGACCTGTGCGGTTTTGCGGGCGGAGAGAGCGAAGGAGATGTGGAAGGCTAAGACCAGCCCCAAGACGTCGGGAGAGCGATGCAGACGGGTGAGATCCACGGCGGGAGCGTCCGGCGCTGAAGGAGCCAGCTGGGCTGGTCGGAAATGATATTCACGATACTGGTAGCGCAGCTTGAATTGGGAGAGGCGCAGTTTCTGCAACAGTTTTTCGTTCCAATGTAGGGCGCGTTGCTTCTGGAGGTAGTGAGGGCAGCGGTCATTCGAGCATTTATAGATCGTGCAGTCGGAGCGATGTTTCCAGCGGTAGAGGGCTTGATGACAGTAGGGGCACCAGTGCGAGGTTTTGGAAGGACGATGCCGCAGAGCGAGCGGAGACAAGCGGCCGCAGATTTTGCAGCGGAGCTGTTGAGCCTTACGCCCATCGTTGAGGTAGAGGAAATCCCGCGGTGCGCCGCAATGCGCACAACGACAGGCTGCCGGGAGCTTGTGGGTACCCCGTCGCCGAACCGGAGGGAGCGGCTGGCCACGGTCTTTCTGATGCTGGGCATACAACTGCCGCCAGTCCCAGGTGGGCCGAGGAGGAGCGACGGTGGGCGGCTGGGTCAGAGGAGCCAGGGGATCGACGGAGAAATTGCGGTAGTGCGGATGTTGCTGGCGGAAGTCGTCGCGCGGCTGAATCTCGGGCTCGCGCTCGGCGAGGATCTGCTGCAGCTGCTCGATCAGCTCCTGCAACTCTGCTCGAGTAAATTTTTTGCAGAGCCAAAGGACCAAGCGTGCTACGTTGGCCATGGCGGTGAGCCTCTCGGGAACCTGGCGGGTTCCTTGCATGTTGTCTTGGGAATTAAAAGAGAGACTCCACCGCCTTTTTCTTTTTCGGTCAAGCCGGTTCTACCAATCAGGGCACAACCAGGGGAAGAGCTAGGCGGTAGCGAGCGGAGCAATCTCCACCTGGAAAAAACAGAGGGACAGCTACGACGAAGCCCTGCAAAAACCGCATGGCTTCGTCGGCTAGCGAGTGTAGCGAGCCGTCCGCGGCGTCAAGGGTCTGCGATGAGCGCCCCGCTGCGCGGGGCGCCCTTGACTCCGCTCCCGGCTCGCAGGATTTCTCGGCTCAGGGGGGAGAGACGCCGAAGTCGGGATGAAGGCACAGAATTCAACCAGCTAGCAGCTTAAAAGCTGAAAACTTTTGGCAGTACGGCTGATGCTCCTAGGAGAGAAAATGAATAGGAAACAGAAGGGTTTCTCGTTGATTGAGTTGTTGATCGTCGTTGCGATTATTTTGATCATCGCGGCCATTGCCATTCCGAACCTGCTTCGCGCCAAGATCGCCGCGAACCAGTCTTCGGCAGTCGGTTCTCTGCGTACTCTTTCTTCGGCACAGGCAGCTTTTCAGTCGACCTACAATGACGGCTATGCCACCAGCTTGGCCGGACTCGGCGGAGCGGGCGGTACCTGCGCAGCCCCCGGTTTGATTGACCCGGTTCTGGCAGCGGGCACCAAGAGCGGCTACACCGCAACGTACACGAACGACGGCGTCGTGGTCGGCACCGGTGCGGTTCCTTCCGGCTGTGCGGCATGGGGCAGCACTGGCTATAACTTCGCCAACGACCCACTGTCTGCTAACACCGGTACCACGCACTACTGCATCGACGAGAGCGGTGTGATTCGCGGCGGCGCGGCGGCACTGGCGTCACCTTGCACCACCTCGGGCGGTCAGCCACTGCAGTAAATTTGATCCCAGCCTGACAGGGGAGGAAGTTCCGTACTTCCTCTCCTTTTTCTTTCTAGGGACAACAAGGAGTGGCCGATGATCTGGAACGATACGCGAGACTCCCCAGGGTTTCGTTACATCGCACCGGTAACCGTTGAGCCCTAGCCCAGCCCTTAACAGGAGATCGTTGATTGCTCTTGATTCTGACAACAAGATGGGAAAGAGAGGACACATTCGGGCCCGACAGGAAGGCTTTTCGCTAATTGAGCTTTTGATCGTTGTGGCGATCATCCTCGTCATTGCTGCCATAGCCGTTCCCAGCTTCTTGCGCGCGAAAATAGCTGCCAACCAGGCGTCGGCGGTTTCCTCTCTGCGTGCTATTGTGAGCGCTTCCGCCATGTACTCGAGCACCTATAGCAATGGGTTTCCAGCTAGTCTTGCAACCTTGGGCGGGTCCGGACCGGCAAGTTGCAGTTCGGCAAGTTTGCTTGATCCGATTCTCAGTTCAGCACCCAATCGAAAAAGCGGCTACCAGTTCGATTATCAGCCTCAGGGTACACCGATTGCAGCCGCCGCCCCGGGCTGTGCGGCTGGCGGGTTTTATGGCTACCTCGCGACCGCAGCACCGATCTTCAGCGGGATCACCGGAGAAAGCAGTTATTGCAGCGGCGAGCCCGGCACTTTGTACTTCAACTCTGACGGCTTAGCGGCGCCTACCCCAGCGGCTTGTTTGGCCGGTTCTCCGATTCAATAGGGTCTTCGGCATCGACCGACTCTCTCGTTCGTTTGCACCCCCGGGGAACGCGTCCTCCTGATAAAATCACTGCGATGAGGTTTCTAATCTCTCTCGCATTATTTTTCCACATGAGTTCTGCTTCTTCTAATGATGCACATTCCGTGGTGCGGGCACTGGAAGTACGCTACCAGCATGCGCAGACCCTGAGCGCGGATTTTTACGAACGCTACAGCGATGGCAATGGCGGCGATACGGCTGAGTCCGGCGTTGTTTATTTTTCGCGACCAGGGCGCATGCGCTGGGAATACGAATCGCCGGAGACAAAGCTGTTTGTAGTCGACGGCACCAACGTTTGGTTTTATGTTCCAGCGGACCGCACTGCGAGCCGTGCCAAGGTGAAAGAAAGCTCCGACTGGCGGACGCCACTGGCCTTGCTGACCGGGAAGGCAAACTTCGCCCGATTATGCCGCACGATCGACGTGGTGGACCAGCTGACGGATGCTAATCTCGCGGATCGGCCAACCGGCGCTGAAGATATCGTTTTGCGATGCCTGCCGCGCGGCGGCGCCGATGATGCCGGCGAAGACATCCGCGAGGTGCTATTGGAGTCTGATCCCGGAGCTCACCTGGTGCGAATAGTGATTCGCCAGCCCGGAAACCTTCAGACTGAATTCCGCTTCGGTAACTGGAAGGAGAATGTGCCGATTCCCGAGTCTCAGTTTCATTTCCTGCCGCCGCCCGGTGTTGCAATCGTGGACGAGGCGACGCTAGCCGGCTCAATCCATTGAATATGGGTTATAATTTGAAGCCCGCCCCTTGCACTTAGGAAAAACCCGGTCGTTCCGTTCCCTTTAGCGTTTCAAGGGTATGCTAAACTTTAAACAAGACGACTCCTAATCGAGGCCGTCTATACCTCGTGGCTCAATATGTATGTAAAGTCGGAGATATGTCCGGCCGCGTCTTCCAACAATTGGAGACGGCCCAGTCCGAGGGCGAGGTTCGCCAGAAGCTTAGCCGAGCGCGGATTCCACGTTTTTTCCGTCAAGAATGAATTCAACATCCTGTCTTAGCTTCAGCAGCGCCAGCCGCGCGCGCAATGTTCAGGTTAATGACTTTCTGATCTTCAATCAGCAATTCAACACTCTTATTAAGGCTGGTCTGCCGATTCTGAGGGCGCTGGACCTTTTAGCCGAACGCGCCGCCGCACCCCGCTTGCGGCCGGTTTTGCAAGATGTCCGCCAGAAGGTTCGCGATGGCGCCTTGCTTTCCGAAGCGCTCGAAGCGCGCAAGGTTCGTTTCCTCCCGTCTACGTTACGGCAATCACGGCCGGCGAGCGCAGCGGAAACCTCACCGGGGTTCTGGACCAGTACATTTCGTATCTGCGCGTGAGCAGCGGCTTCAAGAAGGCTCTGATCACCGCGCTGATTTATCCCGCCATCCTGGTCGATCGCTGTCGTCGTAACGATGACCTACCTGGTCACCTACGCCATGCCGCAGTTCGCGAAACTGTATCAAGACCTCGGCATCAAGCTGCCCGCCATCACACAGTTCATGCTGGCTTTGGCGGTGCCGCTGCGCGATTATTTTCTGATTGTTTTTGCGGTGCTGGTGGTTGTTGCCTTTGTGATTTTCGTCTGGACCCGTTCGCAACAAGGCGCGCTCGCCATCGATCGTTTGAAACCAAAAATTCCTGTGTTCGGCGATATCTGGCTGAAATCCCAGATCGCGCAGTTCGTTCGCACGCTCTCGACTCTGCTGGCCGGCGGCACGCCTCTGGTAGCTGGCCTGGAGACGTCTGCGCGTGCCATCGGCAGCCGTTTGATTGCTACTTCGGTGCAGGGCGCGGCGGCGCGAGTGCGCGAAGGTAAAACCCTGCATGAGAGCCTCGCCGATACGCGGCTGATACCCGACCTAGCGCTTGAAATGATCGAAGTGGGCGAAGCTTCCGGCGCTCTTGCCGCAATGCTGACCAGCGTGGCCGAGTTCTACGAAGAAGAAGTAAGCACGCGTTTGCAACGCACGCTCATCTGGATTTCGCCCGCGATTTTGGTGATTATGGCGGTTGTGGTAGGCTTTATTTTGATTTCACTTTATCTTGCCGTTGTTCTCCCTCCAGATGGGATCCGGGGGCTAGGGCCCTATGGCTACATCGACGAACAATCCGGTTATTCCCGGCGTCACAAACAACGACACCGCTGAGCGCGACCAGGCGCGACGGCTGGCCGAGCGCTATCGCTGCCCATTCGTGGACCTGCGCGAGCAGCGCATCGATCCTGAACTTTTCCGCAGCATTCCCGCCGAGCTGATGTTTCGCTATAAGTTCGTCCCGCTCGAAGCGCATGACACCACTTTGATGGTGGCCATGGCCGATCCCAGCCAGTTGCAGCTGACCGATGAGCTTTCGCTGCTGCTTGGCAAGCGCCTGCAAATTCGGGTGGCTACGACCTCGCAGATTGACGATCTGCTGAAGCGCACCGAGCAGTCACAGCGCGTGCTGGACCAAGCCACCGAAGGATTCACGCTTCAGGTCGTCGGCGACGAGGAAGACAGCGAAGAAAATATTTCGATGGACAAGCTCACGCGCGATACCGGCGTGAGCCCCGTCGTTCGTTTGGTGGACACCGTAATCTTCACGGCGCTCGAACGTCGAGCGAGCGACATCCACATCGAGACGCGCAACACCGAAGTGGTGGTGAAGTACCGCATTGACGGCGTGCTGCAGTACGCCATGCAGCCGCTTGCCAAGGAATGGCACGCCACGATTCTTTCGCGCATTAAGGTTATGAGCGAACTGGATATCGCCGAGCGCCGCGTGCCGCAGGACGGCCGCTTTCGCGTGCGCTACAAGGGGCGCTTCGTCGACTTCCGCGTCTCGATCATGCCTTCGGTGCACGGCGAAGACGCGGTTCTGCGCGTCCTCGACAAGGAAACGCTGAGCGAGAAATTCCGCAATCTGACGCTCGATGTGGTGGGCTTCGATGGCCCGGACAAAGTGCGTTTCCGCCGCTACATTCAGGAGCCTTACGGGATGGTGCTGGTCACCGGACCTACCGGCTCGGGCAAGACCACGACTCTGTACGCTGCGATCAACGAAATCAAGAACGACGAAGATAAAATCATTACGATTGAAGATCCGGTCGAGTATCAGGTGCGCGGTATTACACAGATTCCTGTGAACGAAAAGAAAGGTCTTACCTTCGCTCGCGGATTGCGTTCCATTCTTCGTCACGACCCCGACAAAATCATGGTGGGAGAAATCCGCGACCAGGAAACCGCACAAATCGCGATCAACTCCGCGCTCACCGGCCACCTGGTTTTCACCACGGTTCACGCCAACAATTGCACCGATGTAATCGGGCGCTTCATCAATATGGGCGTCGAACCTTACAATTTCGTTTCGGCCCTTAACTGCATCATGGCGCAGCGCCTGGTTCGCGTGATCTGTGAAAACTGCAAGAAGCAAGTGCATTACACTCCGGAAACTTTGAAGGAATCGGGACTAGACCCGCAGGAATGGTCGACGGTTCCGTTTTATGAGGGAACCGGCTGCCTGGAATGTTCAGGCAGCGGTTATCGCGGCCGTTCGGCGATAACCGAATTGCTGGACCTTTCCGATCACATTCGCGAGATGATCATCAACCGGCGGCCCACGTCTGAAATCAAGCGCGTTGCCCGTGAAGAGGGAATGTCGTTTTTGCGCGATTCAGGCCTGTCAAAGGTTAGAGGCGGCACAACTACCTTGCGCGAGATCAACAAGGTGACGTTCCTTGACTAGTTCACCCTCCCTCACCGCCAGATTTTTCGAGATCGGTCCGGTGCGGCGCCTGGAGCGATGGCTCAACGCCATGCCGCACCCGTCGCTGGTTGTTGAAATTGCCTCGACGCATGTAGCCGCAGCGCATTGGTCCAAGGCGGGCGGCAGCCTCGAAGCCCATGGCGCGGAGCCGCTGCCGATTGCTGCCATCATGCCTTCGCCTGTAGACGCGAACGTCGTGCAGCCCGAGGCTGTGCGCACGGCGCTGCGAAAAGTTTTCAATCGTGTTCCGGTGTCCGACGCTCCCATCGCTTTATTGATTCCCGATCCGGTCGTGCGCGTATTTATTCTGCCTTTCGACACGCTGCCGCGCCGCACGGATGAAGCTTTACCGCTGCTGCGCTGGCGCCTGAAGAAAAGCGTTCCCTTCGACATGGACGAGACCGTTGTTTCCTGGATGCGTCAGAGCGGGCGCGAAGGAACTCTCGAAGTGATTACTTCGGTGGCACGCCAGAGAATCGTTCGCGAGTACGAAGAAATTCTCGCACCACTCGGCGCAACCGCTGGCGTGGTGATGAGTTCGACGCTCGCTGCTTTGCCTTTACTCGGCGACCTGGGCGCAACACTGCTCGCGCGCATGAGCGGCAAGACTTTGACGACCGCAATCGTCAACAGCGGCAAACTATGCGTCTATCGTTCCACGGAAATGTCCAGCGAAGCCTTCCTGCTTGACCCCCAGGCCATGCTCGACGAAATTTTCCCGGCGATCGCCTATTATCAGGATACCTGGGGAGGCTTCCCAGACTACGCGCGGATCGCGGGGTTTGGCGCGCGCGATGAAGTGTTCCGGCGCGCTCTTTCGGCGGAGTTGAAATGCCCGATTGGAGCGCTCGGCGAATCCGAAACCGCGCTGCAATTGCAATCTCCCGCAAAGCAGTTATTGTATGAGGACCTCGACGCCCTCGTCGGCTGGATGCTAAACGGAGGTTCCTGAGCAACTCGTTTGCGTTGGGGACTATGAAGCTTCGACTTAACCTATCGACGACTCCACTCGAGAACAAACGGCCGTTCATCGCCGCGACGACGGCTTTGGGCGTTTTGGGCGTGCTTGTCTTTCTGTTGCTGAGCCGGGCCGCCTACACCTCTTGGGGCGCGAATCGAACTCTGCGCCAGGCCATTTCTCACTGGCAGTCGGAAATCCGCACCAATCAGGAAAAGCAGGCCTCCTTGCAAGCGTACTTTCAGACCGCTCAGGCCCAGCAAGTTCTCGATCGCGCGGCGTTTCTGAATTCACTCATCGGCCAGCGCAGTTTTCCGTGGACTAAGATTTTCATGGACCTGGAGCAGAGTCTTCCGCCCGGGGTTCGCGTAGTCAGCATTTCGCCAAAGCTGGAAAGCGGCCGCGCCCGAGTGGAACTGACGGTCGGCGCGGAATCGGACGAGAGCAAAATCAAGTTTTTGCAGGCCCTGGAAAAGTCCGGCGTGTTTACGGACATTCGCGTGAACGATGACAGGCATCAGGACCAGCCTGGAACGATTGACAAGATCACGCTGCAATTGACAGCGTGGTATTCGACTACTTAACGATGAACACGTCCTGGAAAATCTGGAAAAAAATCATCGTGGCGGCCGTGGTGGTCGTGTTTGCGGCCGACCTCGGCCTGGTTTACGTTTTATGGCAATCGTCGCGCGAGGGCGCAGCAACCATGGCTGCGCAGCGCGATCATTTGGCGTTACAAGCCAAGTTGCTGAAAGCCGACGTGGCACGCGGCGAACAGATTCGGCAGTCGCTTTCTGGCGTCGGCAAAGAATATGACGGCTTCTACAAGACTGCGTTTCTGGGCACAACGGAAGGCTATTCCGCGATTGACGAGGATCTGGGCAGCATCGCCGACAAAGCGAAATTGAAGAGCTCTGGGATTACTTTTCAGGAAAAGGAAGTAAAGGGACGCGGTGTTGAGGAAGTACAGATCGCCGACACGGTGGAAGGCGATTATCCGGCAATCATCCAGTTCATCAATGGCCTCGAGCGTTCCAAGTATTTTTACCTTCTGAGCGATTTGAAACTGGATTCAGCTACGACCGGGCCTGGTATCCGGCTCCATCTGGAATTGCGCACCTACTTCAGGACCTGAGCGATGTGGAAAAGAATCCAGATATACGTGTTGGTGGCCCTGTTGCTCATCGGGGTCTACGCGTATTTCGCCAGCCGCAGCGCGGAACCCGGTCTGACGGGCGTTCTGGCGTCCGATCCGACCTTCCATCCGTTGAATGTGGAAGAACCGCATCTGCGCCTTGATTTGCTCGCGAAAATCAAGAATCTTGAGTATTCCGGATCGCACCGGAATATTTTCACCTTTGGTCCTGCGCCTCCGCCTCCGAAAACAAAAGAGGAGCTAGCGCGTGAGAATTTTCAAAAACAGGGGCCGCAGCTCCCCCCTCCTCCGCCACCTGTGAGTGTCCCGGCGCAGCTTTTCGGCTACGCATCCATGCCACAGAGCGGCAAGCACGTGGCATTTTTCCTGCAGGGTGAGGATGTGCTGGTGGTCGAGGAAGGCTCTGTCTTTCTGAGCCGTTACCGGCTGGATAAGATCGGAAATGATTCGGCGGATGTCGAAGAAGTTTCGTCGGGAAGACATGCCACGGTTCAGATGACCCAGCCCGCTGGTGTCGGGCTTGAACCGGGCGCCAATCCCAACGCTCCGAACGCGAATATGGTGAACCAGTGAAGGGAAGTGCGATGTTTCACCTGGCGTCGCCCGTACCGCGGGCGTGCCGACTGCTGCGAACGCCAAGCTGGAAAGCTCGCCGCCAGGGGACGTCCGGTGAATCCGGATTCGCCTTTCTGCTAGCGCTCGGACTGATGGTGTTTTTCATCGCGGCAACGTTAGTGGTGCTTGAACAGGGCGCGACGCAAAAGCGGCGGCAGCGCGAAGCAGAAGCCATCTGGCGGGGAAATCAATACGTTCGCGCAATTCGACTTTACTTCCACAAGACGGGCCGATACCCGCGCGACCTTGAGGAACTGCAGAAAGGTCTGCCTCAGCTCCGTTTTCTTCGGCAGGCATACAAAGACCCTACCAATCCGTCCGATGGCGCCTGGCGATTTGTTTACGTCAATGCTGCGGGCCAGATAATCGGCAGCACCAAATATGCAACCTTGCAGCAAATGGCCTTGCTCGACCAGTACGGCGGTCAATTGCCAGTGCCAGGCGCCAACGGGCAGCCCGGGCAACCAGGCGTGCCGGTTTCAAGCCTCGCTGATGCGGGCAACAATCCGAATTCACCGCAAGGCCAAAATCCGGCGAACGGCCTCGGCTTGACTGGCGGCAACGGAACAGGCGGGGGCGGCGTTGGTACAGGGACGGATACATCTGGTCAAGGCGGGACTACCACTCCCAATAATCCACCAACGGATGGACAGAACCCGCAATCACCCAGTGGTCAGAATCCGCAAAATCCTCAGAACCCATTCGGGAATTCGCCTACTTCCGGCAATTTTCAAAATCCGGCCAATCAAACCAACCCTCTCGTTGCACTTCAGGCGGGACAAGCCGGCGCAGGCGGCGCGGTGAACCTGGCGGCGATGTCTTTGCTGAAACCTACTGGTCCGGTCGACGGGCCTGTCCTGGGGGCATATCTCACCGGGGTAGCCTGCAAGCGCGATGTAGCTTCACAGAAGGTTTACCACGGGGGGAAGAAATATATTAACTGGGAATTTATCTGGAACCCGATTGAGGACGCGCAAGCGGCCATGCAGCAGCAGTTGAACGGCGGAGGCGCCGCGCCGGGGATTGGGCAGGGAATAGCAGGCGCTAGCGGCGCGACGGGAACGTCCAGCCCATTTGGAGGCATTGGAACCAGCAGTGGTTTTGGAAACAACAACCCTGGACTCGGCCAGAATCCGTCGCCTTCTCAGCCGACAAATCCCATGCCGCAGCAAAACCCGCAGTAGTTTTTGCTTTTCGCTTACCGCACCAAATTCGAAGGTGGTCTCAATTCTTGAGCGAGCGCGTTTTGTCTTTCGCTATTTTCGAAGTAATTTGCCGAACGTAATTTTGTGTTTCGGCAAAGGGAGGAATCCCGCCGTAGCGTTCGACCATTTCTGGTCCGGCATTATACGCGGCCAGCGCCAGATTCAGGTTTCCGCGGTAGCGCGCGAGCAGGTCCTTCAAATAGTGCGTGCCGGCGTCGATATTCTGCGCCGGATCGAAAATGTTCAGCACCGAGTACTGCGCGGCGGTTTTTGGCAGCAGCTGCATCAAGCCGAGCGCCTGCCTGCGGGATACCGCGCGCGGATTGAAATTCGATTCCACGGCGATCACGCGCGCGATCAGAGCTTCATCGAGTCCGTGCTTTTGCGCAGCGGCGTGAATCAAATTCGCGAACGGCCCGGTCAACGTCACCGGCTCCGGTGGCAAGGCGTCAAAATGTTCTTCTGGCTCGATGGCCACCAGATCGTCGGCCGGTACCTCGACCGTTCCACCGTCGACGGTCAAGCGCACCTGCGCGCCATTGTTTTCGTAACCAGTGATGTGAAGCCGTAATCCCGAGCGCAGCACGGCATAGTCGGCTCGTGCGCCAGGAGCGAAGGTGATGCAGAAAGCCAACAAGGCTCCGATGATTGACAGCCGAGTTGTGGCGGCTTGGTTCATACTCTCAAGCTTTCGATCCGGCAGTTAGGCTCAGCATCGTTCAGCGCATACTTGCGAATCGCTTCTGCCAGACCGTCTTCGTCGTTCGTCGAAGTAACCGGCCAGCCGCGTGATTTCAGCTCCGCCACAGAATTACCCATCACCACCGGGCAGCCCGCGAATTCGAGCATTTCGCGATCGTTCCAGTTATCGCCGATGGCCATCACGTTTTCGGCTGTAATGCCGCGCCGTCGCGTCCATTCCTTCAAGGTCTTGCCTTTGGTCACACCGGGGCACAAAACGTCCAGGATCGAAAAGTCACGACTTTCGTACTCGGTCAGCGCCAGCATGAATTCGCCCGCCCCCGATATTTCAGCGAGCGTGTTCATCGCGGCGCGCATGGGCGCGCAGTTCCCTGCATACATTACCTGAATTGGGTCTTCGCCGTTAAGACAATCATCGAGCGGCGCCATTTCGCCGATGTACTCACGATTGCGGCGGAAGTAGCCCCCGCGAAAAGGGTCGTCCCAGTCCACCCGTTCCATCATTACCTGGCGAGCGCCGGGACGATCGAAAACCACCGCCGCATGGGCGCGAAACTCCGAAGTGGATTTAAGCACGCGGCGTGCCGTTTGGCTGGGCAACAGATAGCGCAAATGCGTGGTACCGTTACGCGATTTCGCCACCGCGCCGTTATTGACGATCATCTCCAGTTCGCAGGGAAGCGATTGGGCGACCGGCAAGGCAAAATCGAACCGCCTGCCGGTTACCATGACGATCTCAATTCCGCGCTCGGCGGCTTCGGCGATGGCCGTCATATTTGCTTGAGATACCTCGGCCTTGCTGTTGAGCAGGGTGCCGTCAATATCCATGGCGATCAGCTTGATGGGCATGTGCAAACTATGATTCTACCGCGTCCTGCCCCTCTGCGTCGCCCTGTCAAATATTGCTCTATGCTATCCTGCACGACGAAAGAAAGGGAACTGACCTGACGGACAGGCTCTATTACCACGATTCCTTCCTGCGGGAGTTCGACGCCACTGTCACCTCTTGTGAACAGGAGGCAGGGCGCTGGAAGGTAATTCTCGATAAAACCGCATTCTACCCCACTTCGGGCGGGCAGCCGCACGACCTCGGCAAACTTGGCGAGGCGAGCGTAGTGGAAGTCATCGAAGAGGCGGCTACAGCCGAATCCGGGACTGAGAAAAAGGTAGTTCACTACACGTCTGCGGAGGTTCCGCTCGGGCCGGTTCACGGGGTCATCGATTGGGCGCGGCGCATCGACCACATGCAGCAGCACAGCGCGCAGCATTTGTTGTCCGCGGCGTTTATCGAGCTTTTCGGATTCAAGACGATTTCGTTTCACCTCGGCAAAGAGATTTCGACGATCGATCTTGAAACATCTGCCGTAGTCGCTCGGCATTTGGACGAAGCCGAGCGCCGGACGAATGAAATCATTTTCGAGGATCGTCCGGTAGTCATACGGTTCGGTACAGCGCAGGAACTTTCCGACGCTGGCGTTCGCAAAAAAGTGGAACGCGAAGGAATTCTCCGCGCGATCGAAATCGAAGGATTTGACCGGCAACCCTGCGGCGGGACGCATCTCGCACGCACCGGTCAAGCCGGTCTCGCGCTCATTCGCAAATTGGAACGGCGCCGCGATCTATCACGCGTGGAATACGTTGCAGGCTACCGTGCGTTGGCTGCTGCGCGTAGCGATTTCGCTGCGCTCACAAATGTGGCCTCGCAACTTAGTTGCGCTTTGGCGGAGGTTCCCGCGGGAGTGAGCAAGATACTTAGCGAACGCCGCGAACAATTCAGCGCTTCGAAGCACATGGCCGAACGTCTGGCAACGCTTGAAGCGCAGCGCTTGCTACAGGGTTCATCGGAGTCGCGGCCCGAGTCTGTCACAGACGCGGATGGCGGTGAAGCTCGCGTCGTAGCAACCAGCGTTCCCGAAGCAACTGCGGCGTATTTGGGTCTTCTGGCTGCAAGATTAGCTGCGACAGCAAGCGTCGTAGCGCTTCTTGTAGCCTCCGGTAGCGGCCAGGTGGTTTTTGCCCAGTCCAAAGGTCTTCACTCTGACCTGGGCGCAATACTTCGTGAATGTCTTAGGCAGTTTGGAGGCAAAGGCGGCGGGTCGAAGGACTATGCACAAGGCAACTTGCCGAATCCGAAAGACGCAAGTGCCTTTCTGACCCGTGCCCGGGAATTGTTAAATCACTGATAGCTAAGCCCGCGAAGACAGAATGAGGAGCAATGACCCTTAGCAGAGTGTCCTGTGCATTGGTAGCGCCGACGCCAATAAAGGAAGCTCGAAGGTAAACCTATCGAGTGAACCTGCCGTCTAATAGAAGGGCACTGTCTTGGTCGCGCCGATTGCTTCGCCATACCTTCGCGTAGTAGATTGAGGCAGCTACAGAACGCCGAGCCATTCTTTCCGAAATATGGGCCTAGCTTCGCAACAAAGCGCAGAGGCAGATGGAATTATTTCTCAATGTTTTGTGGGTCCTGATTGTGCTGGCAAGCGCCGGGGTGTGGCGCATGCACTGGGCACATCAACCCCGCGCCCGTCAGCATGAAGAATGGCGCGCCTGGGCGGCATTTGCCTGCGCCATGGTTTTGCTTTTTTTCGTGGTCTCCTTGACCGATGATCTGCATGCGGAATTGGTGCTGTTCGAGGAATCTTCAAACGTCCGCCGTCATACAACGGGCCTCGCCTGCCAGCAACAACCAGCTCGCAGCGCACGGTTCACTGCAGCACAGGGCTCCGCAATTCTGCCCGTGAATCCGCCGGTCGCGTCTGTGGCGTTCAATGCTGCCATTTTTCAATTGCCTGAGAGCTTCCGCCCGCTGTTAACGGCTAAGTCTTTAAGTGGCCGCGCTCCTCCTGTTTCTATCCTCTGATTCGGCTTCTTTCGGGTTTTCCTAACTTGCAGCTGTTAACAATCAGCAGACAGAGGTACGCGACAGCAATCAGCAACTATTCGTTTCGGTCGTGTAACTAATCCGGTTAACATTACGGACTCTTTATGCAAATTTTACGGGCTCCTTGGGGGGCCGCGGTCCACTCGGGTAAGTCTCAAAGGTGGGAATGATCATGAAGCGCGCCGGGTTGGCACAATTTATGTTTTCGCTGCCAATACTATTGTTACTGGGCGGCTGTCATGGAGGTGATGAAGGCAAAAACGTCGCAGCCGAAGCTCCGCCTCCCGTTCAAGTCGAGCACGAGGCCGACGTAAGCGTCATCCAAGTCGACCATCCAGACCAGTTCCCGCTGGTTGCCGCAACCGAGTTCAAGGCTGCTAACGAATTGAATGCTACGGGCGTGGTGATGCCGGATATTTCGCGCACCGTTCCCGTCATATCCATCGCCACCGGACGAGTTGTAGACATTCGCGCCCGCTTGGGCGACACAGTGAAAAAGGGTCAGGTGATTATGCGGGTTCAGAGCGCAGATATCGCCGGCGCATATTCGGACTATCGCAAAGCCCTGGCAGACGAAATCCTGGCGAATACGCAGTTCGAGCGCGCTAAAGGCCTCTACGATCATGGTGCAATTTCGTTAAATGACTACCAGGTCGCCGAGGACACCGAGAATAAAGCGAGGGTTGACGTCGAAACCACGGCCGAGCACTTGCGCGTTCTGGGCGCCCCCCTGGATCGTCCTTCAGGCATTGTTGATGTGGTTGCGCCGGTTTCCGGCGTGATAACAGACCAGCAAGTTACGAATGCGGCCGGAGTTCAGGGTCTGTCCGCGCCGGCGAACCCCTTCACGATCTCTGACATTTCTTACGTGTGGATTGTTTGTGATGTTTACGAGAATGATTTGGCCTTCGTGCGCCTGGGAGATATGGCCAAGGTTCGTCTGAATGCCTATCCCAATCAGGTGGTGACCGGCCGGATCAGCAACATCGGCGCCGTGCTGGACCCCAGTCTCCGAACCGCAAAAGTCCGTATCGAGGTTAAGAATCCAGGCGATCTGCGGCCAGGGATGTTCGTTACTGCCACGTTCTACGGGCAAAAGAAACAAGCTCACGCATCCGTTCCGGCGTCGGCCATTCTGCATTTGCACGACCGTGACTGGGTATATGAGCCCGCTGGGGGAAACAAGTTTCGGCGTGTTCCCGTTGTTGGTGGAGACATGCTCCCCAACAATCAGCAGGAAGTTGTGTCAGGGCTGAAACCTGGCGACCAAGTTGTAAGCAACGCCCTTGAACTCCAGAACAGCTCCGAGCAATGAAGATCGTCGGCACAAAAGGCCCGATGATTGCCGCCAGAGTGACCGAAACAAGAAGCTAACCGAAATGAACAAGCGATGATTCGCGCCCTAGTCGATGCCGCACTAAACAACCGGTTCATTATTCTTACGCTGGCGATTCTGTTGCTGGCATGGGGCGCGGTGTCTTTCCACAATCTTCCTGTCGAAGCCTACCCGGATGTGGCGGATAACTACGTTCAAGTAATTACCCAGTGGCCCGGCCGCGCCGCCGAGGAAGTCGAGCAGCAAGTCACAATCCCCATCGAAATTCAGATGAACGGAATTCCTCACCTGACGCATCTGCGTTCGTTTTCACTGTTCGGACTTTCCAGCATCACCATGATTTTCGACGATGAGTCGAATAACGATTGGAACCGCGAGAAGGTTTTGGAGCGCCTGTCGCAGGTCACTCTGCCGAATAACCTGCAGCCGCAGATGGGAACCGACTGGAGTCCGGTTGGCCAGATTTTCTGGTACACGCTGCGCAGCACGAACCCCAAGTACGACCTGATGGAATTGAAGGCTATCGAGGATTGGACGTTAGAGAAGCAATTCAAGTCCGTTCCCAACGTCGTGGATGTTTCCAGTTTCGGTGGCCCCACGCGCGAATATCAGGTGCGCGTGGACCCCAACAAATTGATCGCCTACGGCCTGAGTTTGCCGCAGGTGGAACAGCAACTGACCGCCAACAACGTGAATGCAGGTGGCAGCTTTATTGAGGAGGGGCAGCAGCAGATCAATATCAGGGAAGTAGGATTATTCAGCAGCGTCGGTGACATCGAGCAGACCGTTCTTAAGGCGCAGAACGGAACGCCGTTGCACGTTTCAGATATTGCTGTGGTCGCAGAGGGCCCGAAAATCCGGCTGGGGCAGATTGGTAAAACGATACATCACCAGGACGGGCGGATCGTTGACGATGATGACGTCGTCGAGGGTATCGTGCTGCTGCGTAAGGGCGCGAATTCCGATGAGACGCTCGAGGGCATTCACGCCAAGGTGAAGGAACTGAACGATCGTATTTTGCCACCCGGCGTGAAAATCGTTCCCTTTCTCGATCGCAGCGATCTGGTTCATTTCACCACTCACACGGTATTGCATAACCTGACCGAAGGCTTTCTGCTGGTATCCATAATTCTCTTTCTTTTTCTGGGAAACGCGCGTGCCGCGTTCATCGTCGCCCTGACAATTCCATTTTCACTTTTATTCGCGTCCATCTGCCTGGACCTTGCTCATATTCCAGCGAATCTTTTATCGCTCGGCGCGCTGGATTTCGGAATGGTCGTCGACGGCGCGGTAGTAATGATTGAAAACATCGTCCGTCATCTGGGCCGGCGCGACAGCTCGATTTCAACAATGGACTCGATCAGAGACGCGGCGCACGAGATTCAACGGCCGGTGTTTTATGCGATTGGCATCATCATCACCGCTTACATGCCTATTTTTACTCTGCAGCGGGTGGAAGGCCGCCTCTTCAAGCCGATGGCCTGGACCGTTGCTTTCGCGCTTTTGGGCGCGCTGATCTTCTCCATGCTGATTGCTCCGGTTCTCGCGAGCATCGCATTCCGTAAGGGCGTAAGGGAATGGCACAACCCGGTGATGTCATTTTTGACCGACCAGTATCGCGGGGGCGTTCGCTGGGCGATTGAGCACCGCTGGGTACCGGTCGGCATTGCGCTCGCGGCACTCGCGCTGGCCGCTTTTCTGATGTTCAGCGGCGTGATCGGGTCCGAATTTTTGCCGCATCTCGATGAAGGCGCCATCTGGGCGCGCGGAACTCTGGCCCCCAGCACCGGACCCTCGGAAGGCATTCGCGTTATGAATCAAGCGCGAATAAAGCTGGCTTCGTTTCCCGAGGTCACCACGGTTGTTTCGCAAGTGGGGCGCCCGGACGACGGCACCGACACTACCGGCTTCTTCAACACGGAATATTTCGTCGATTTAAAGGCGAAGAATCAGTGGCGGCCCGTGTTTCACCAGAATAAAGACGAACTGATCGGCGCGATGGACCGCGAGCTGGAGAAAATTCCAGGCGTGGTGTGGGGTTTCTCCCAGCCTATTGAAGACAACATGGAAGAGGCGGTCAGCGGCGTGAAAGGTGAGCTGGCGGTGAAGCTATACGGCGACAACCTGAAATCGCTCGAGGAGACCGGGGATAAAATCGTCAAACGTGATGCAGGGAGTGAAGGGCGTGCAGGATCTGGGGCTCTTTCGCGTGATCGGGCAACCGAACCTGAACTTTGTTGTGGACCGCCAGAAGGCTGCCCGTCACCAGATAAATGTGTCAGACATCCAGGACGCCATCGAAACCGCCGTGGGCGGCAAAGCGGTCAGCCAGGTATTAAGAGGCGAAGAGCGCTACGACCTCACTGTTCGTTATCAGCCTCCCTATCGCGAGACCAAAGAGGCCATCGAGAATATTCGCCTGGTATCGCCTACGGGAGAGCGTGTGTCACTGGCGCAGCTGTGCGGCGTACAAGCGATCGACGGCGCGTCTGAAATCTATCGTGAGGAAAATTCGCGCTACGTTGCCATCAAATACAGCGTTCGCGGCCGCGATCTCGGCAGCACGGTGGAAGAAGCGATGAGAAAGGTCCAGCAGCAGGTGAAACTGCCGGCCGGTTACCACCTCGATTGGGCCGGCGAGTATGAAAGCCAGAAACGATCGTCGAAGCGCCTGATGTTTGTCTTGCCCATCACGCTTTTCCTGATTTTCATTATTCTTTACACCATGTTTCAGACTTCCAAGTGGGCGCTGCTGATCCTGGCAAACGTCGCGATGGCGCCTGTTCGGCGGCTTGCTGGCGCTGCTTTTTACCGGCACGCACTTCAGCGTCTCAAGCGGCGTGGGATTTCTGGCTCTGTTCGGCGTGTCCGTACAAACCGGCGTCATCATGCTCGAGTACATTAATCAGCTTAGGGTTCGCGGCCATTCCATTGAAGATTCCGCAATCGAAGGCGCGGTATTGCGCTTGCGTCCTATCATGATGACGATGCTGGTCGCAACCCTAGGACTGATGCCGGCAGCGGTCTCACACGCCATTGGCTCAGACTCGCAGCGCCCATTTGCCATCGTGATCGTGGGCGGATTGATTTCGGCTTTGGTTATGAGCATTTTTTTGCTTCCCACTTTGTATGTGTGGATCGCCCGAGATGGTGACAGACTTCCTCGGGCAGAAGAATCCTTCGAAGTGTAGTTCTTCGCTCTACCGCTTTATTTCTTTTATTCCGATTGCATGGCGATTCCTATAGAATCCCGTTGGATTGGGTTGCGGATACGCGCCAACCTGCCTGGAGATTCTGTCCGATGAAACGAGACCAAGTTCGCGCGCGGATTGAACAGATTGGAATCATTCCGGCCGTTCGGCTTTCTTCGGCGGAAGACGCACTTTTCGCCGCCGAAGCAGTTTCGCGCGGTGGCATCCCCATCGTCGAAATCGAGATGACAGTTCCGGGCGCGCTCGAAGTAATCGCGCAACTGGTTAAACATGCGCCACAGATGATCGTGGGTGCGGGCGATGTTTTCGATTCGAGGTGGCGCGGCAATGCCTGGATGCGGGCGCAGCGTTCTTAACGAGTCCCGGGCTGGACATGAAAATTGTTGAGTTTGCTCTGGGAGCTTCGGTCGTGGTGTTACCGGGAGCTTTGACGCCCACGGAGGTTACCAGGGCGTGGAAGGCCGGGGCGGATTTTGTGAAGGTTTTCCCGTGCGGGCAGGTGGGCGGCGAGAATTACATACGGGCTTTGAAGGCTCCCTTTCCAGACTTGCCATTGATAGCGTCGGGTGGCGTGAACCAGCAGAACGCTGCGAATTTTATTCTGGCGGGCGCGGCGGCTCTCGGCATAGGCGGGGAGCTCATTCCCAGAGACGCCATACGTCTACGGCAAGCCGAGCGCATCTTCACCTTGGCGCATAGGTTCTCGAGATTTGTGAATACCACGCGCGCTCATATGACGGCGCGCAGACCTGATACCGAGAATATTGCCACGCGCGCGTGAGATTTCGGCCACGCTGTGTTGTCGCGAGCGCGAGATGCGCGATATACCTCGGTGCCATTGCATTCAGCAAGCGCGAATCAAGTCGCAAGCGCAAAAGCAAAACCGAATCGCAGGCGCAATTTCTAGCGTGTTCGCGAACCTCAAACACCAAACAGGTTTGGTGCCGCTTCGGGCGTTTGTTAGAATCGTAGGCACGCTTTCAGGCAGTGGGCGTGTAGCTCAGTTGGGAGAGCGCCTCGTTCGCAACGAGGAGGTCAGGGGTTCGAGCCCCCTCACGTCCACCAATATTTCAGTAGCTTGCACATCCCTGCCAATGCCAGTCTCAGCATTTGTGCCATTGTTTGTGTCATCATCGACGCTTGGCCTCTGCCCACAGCGCATCCAGGGCAGAGGGCTTCGCGACGTACGCAGCAGAATTTCGGGCTAAAATCGCTCGCATAGCAAATGACCTTACTGCACTTCATCCCAGATCTTGGTCCCATGGGTTTCGCGCAGCGCGATACTGCCGACCACCAATGCAATAGCGGCAATGCCTATCGGATAGTAAAGCCCCGCATATATTTTGCCTGTGGCGGCGCAAATTGAGAGGCCGATGAGCGGCAGCATTCCGCCGAATACGCCGTTGCCCAGGTGGTACGGCAGTGAAAGCGACGTATAGCGGATCCTCGCTGGGAAGGCTTCCACCAGGTATGCCGCGATCGGGCCGTACGTCATCCCTACGTAAATTAGCTGGATGAAAACCAGCAGCACTAGTTTCGTTATGTTTGGGTTTGTCGCCTCTATGGCTGGGATCAGGGTGCCTGCTGCGTCCGTGGTCATTGGCGTTAAGCTGATGGCGCCGGTTACGCCATTGCGCGTGGACTTTACTGTGACGACGTGATTTCCCGCGGCGTTTTCCATCGCGTGATAAATCGGGATGTACGTGCAGGTGGCCAGCAGGAAGCCCGCCATCATGATTTTCTTCCGCCCGATTTTGTCCGACAGCGAGCCGAACACGTTCACGAATGGCATTCCGATCGCAATCGCAATCGCCATCACGATGATTGCCGTGCGCGGATTGATCTTCAGGATGCTTTGCATATAGAAGAGGGCGTAGAACTGGCCCGTGTAGACCACCACCCCTTGGCGGCTGTTGCCCCGACTAGCGAGATCAGCACCTGCTTCAGGTTGGGCCATTTCGTAAACGCGTCTTTGAGCGGCTGCGTCGACATTTTTCCGGCAGCCTTGATGCGTATGAAAATCGGCGACTGCGCAATTTCAAGCGCATATGCTTGGAGACCGCCACTAGATCAGAGAAACAGGAACGGAACGCGCCAGCCCCAGTTTGCGAAATCTTCTTTATTCATGGCGAATTGCGTCGCCAGAATCACCAACAACGAAACGAACAGCCCCAGAATTGCGGTGACCTGGATGAAACTGGTGTAGAAACCACGCTTGTTGTCGGTGAGTGCTCGCTGACGTAAATCGCTGCGCCGCCGTACTCGCCGCCGATCGCTAACCCTTGCACCACACGAATCACGATGAGTGTGATTGGAGCGAACCATCCAGCCGTCCTAAATGTCGGCATCAGCCAATCAACATTTCGGTGGCGCCGCCCATAATCATCAGCGTTACCAGGAACGCGTACTTTTTTGCCGTCCACGTCGCCGATGCGGCCGAAGAAAATCGCACCGAATGGGCGGACCACGAAGCCGACCGCAAAGGTCGCAAGGTATGCAATCAGTGCGAATGTGTCGTTGCCAGGTGGGTAGAATTTCAGGGCGAGCACGGCCGTTCAGGCTGCCGAAGACGGAAAAAGTCGTACCACTCGATCATGGTGCCTAGAGACGACGCCACGATCACCGATCGTAAGCTTGCTCGCCTGCTGCTGGAGTGTCCCGCCATCAATTGCTTCACTGCGGGTTGCCATTCTCGCTGTCTCCCAGTTTGTTTTCGTGCCACCGTTCGCGGCATCTTGCGGCAACACGGGCCCCAATAAGTCTTATCGTTTTGCGCTGGTTTAAGATTTGACAACCTTGAGTCACTGCATGGTGGCACAGCTCAGGGAGAGGGTAAAGACGCACCAGTTTACAAACTATTTGCCAGTTGTTTACATTGTGCAGACATATTCCAAGGCTAACCTCGGAGACGTTATCGGCCCAGGCAGCGGGTCCCCGCCTGTCTCGATTCGCCAGGATCGATGTAGAAGGCGCGCCCGGCTTGGCCGCGCCGAAAGAAATGCACAAGGAGCTTGCTATGAGCATGTCACGCGTAGCCTTTCTTGGGCCCCTCCCTCATCGCTGTGCTGCTCGCCTTTTCCCAGATTTCCTCGCCCCAGACTTACTAATCGGAGCATAATATAGATGACATATAAGAAGTAAAGTGATAGTGTGGAGGCATGGAAAAACAGGATGCTCGCTCGTTGCCGGGAGAAGCCCAAGAAGAATCTTCGCCGGCGAGTTGTGGAGGCTGTCGAGAAAGGTCTGTCGCAAACCGAGGCGGCTAGGGTTTTCGGAGTGGCGCGAGGTACAGTGAGCCGCTGGATGGGGCTGGTGGAAAGCGCCGGCCGTCGGGCGTTGAAAGCACGGCGTCGGGGACGGCCCCCGGTTTCGCGATTGGCGCCGCATCAAGCCGCCACCACGGTGCGCCATATTCTGAGCGGCTGCCCGGACCAGTTGAGCTTGCCCTTTGCGCTGTGGACCCGGGAAGCGGTGCAAGAGTTGCTGTCGCGAAAATTCGATCTACAGGTCTCGGTGTGGACGGTGGGCCGCTACTTGCGGGCCTGGGGATTGACGCCGCAGAAGCCGGTGCGCCGGGCCTACGAACAAAATCCAGTGGCCGTGCGGAAATGGCTGGCGGAAGAATATCCCTCGATTCGCGAGCAGGCGCGGCAGTTTAAGGCCCAGATTCATTGGCTCGACGAGATGGGGCTGCGTTCGGACCATCAAGCGGGACGCAGCTACGGACGGCGCGGGCAGACGCCAGTGGTGTTGGGCACCGGGCAGCGTTTTCGCTGCAACATGATCTCGGCGATTACCAATCGGGGGCGGTTGGCCTTCATGATTTTCCGTCAACGTTTCACCGCGCGAGTGTTTCTGAATTTTCTGGGCCGTCTGCTGCGCTTGACGCGGAGGAGCAGGAGGAAAGTGTTCCTGATTGTGGATGGCCACCCGGTACACAAGTCGCGATCGGTGGGTCGTTGGCTGGCCGAGCACCGTGAACAAATCCGGATATTCTGCTTGCCGTCGTACAGTCCGGAACTCAATCCGGATGAATTGCTAAACCAGGATGTGAAGACCAATGCGCTGGGCCGCGTCCGTCCCGTGAACGTCCAGGAAATGATGAGCAACGTTGGCTACCTGCGGATCACACAAGCTCGGCCCAAGCTCGTGAAAAACTACTTTCGCCAGCGGCACGTGCAATACGCAGCTCGCTGAAACGTGTCACATATTTAGTGCTCGGAGTGATCTGAGGTTGACCGGACCTGGGGGTCCTAAACAGTACCGGAGTTAGTGAGGCCTACTCCATTAGCGCCTCCGGCGAGGCCGTTGGCTACGCTACTCCTCCCGCTGGAGTGTCCGGCGGCGCTTTGGTTTACAACAACGGCAGAATGACGAACCTCGGGACCCTTGGCGGGACAACTAGCCTGGCGCAGGGCATCAACGCATCCGGCCAAGTGGTGGGTTACTCTACGCTCACAACCAAGAACTACGGCGCGTTTCTCTACAGCGGCGGCGTGATGACCAACATTGGCACTCTCGGCGGCACCTACGCGGCGGCGTACGCCATTAATGGCTCAGGTGAAATCGTTGGCGTATCGACCACGGCTTCCGGCGCGCAGCATCCGTTCCTGTACGCGAATGGCAAGATGACCGATCTCGGCACGCTCGGCAGCACCACTGTGGGCTGGACCAATCTCGCCACAGCCGTTAATTCCCTGGGCGCGGTTGTGGGCTATTCCTATCTTGCGGACGGTAACTTCCACGCATTCCTCTACTCCGGCGGCTCGATGAAAGACCTCGGCACCTTAGGCGGGGACTGGAGCGAAGCATACGGCATTAATGACTCCGGCGAAATTACCGGCATCGCCTACACCCAAGGCAACGTTTCCGGCCACGCTTTTCTCTACAGCAACGGCAAGATGAAGGACCTCGGAACGATCAGCAACGGACCATATACGTGGGGATTTGGAATCAACACTTCCGGCGTGGTTGTCGGCCAGGGCGATCTCAACGGTCCGGATGAAACGCTGGTTTATCACGCCTTCGTCTACTCCAACGGCAAAATGCAAGATCTCAACCAGCTCATACCGAAAAACTCCGGCTGGGTGTTTTCCAAGGCGTCCGCCATCAACGACGCCGGCCAAATCGTTGGCTATGGCACGATCAACAACGAGGAGCATGGGTTTCTGCTGACGCCGAATCCTTAGGCTCACAAGAGCTTAATTTTCATATACGACTCGACATTGAGCGAAGAGGAGACGCAGATGAGAATGCTT
>CAWJGI010000056.1:0-25656 GCA_963842255.1 uncultured Acidobacteriota bacterium
GTCCGTCGCCAGCAATAAGGCGTCATTTTCGCGCAATATGCCACGGACACCCCGCAAGAATTGCTCTCCGGCGGGCCGATCGAAATTTCCGATAGTACTGCCCAGGAAAAGCACCAGAATCTGCTCGCCGTCTCGCCTGCGTGCGGCCACTTCCTGCAAACCATCGAGATAAGCGCGCTCAAATCCAACAATGCTGACTCTATCGATCTGCCCGATTTCCTGTTCGCAACGCGAAAGCGCGCTGCCCGAAATATCGATGGGATAGTAATTGACGCGCTGGCGCCGCGACAGAGCTTCCAGCAGCAGTCGGGTCTTCTGCCCGCTTCCGCTGCCGAGCTCGGCCACCATCACCGGTGTCGGCAACAGCGAGACAATTTCCTGCGAATAGAGCTGCAGCAAGCGCATCCCCGCACGGCTCAGTCCGTATTCCGGCAGCAAGCAGATAGCATCAAAAAGCGCCGAGCCTAATTCGTCGTACAAATATTTCGACGGCAATTCTTTTTGTCCGGGCTGGCTCAGGCCCACCACAACATCGGCAGAAAAATCAGCCGCGACCTCGGGCGGCGCACTGGCACGAGCCATTCTTGGGGCGATGCCCATGGATCAATCCTCCACGCAACGGAATGTACTGTAGGTGTACGGATAATGCGGTTGGAACCAATTGCGGAAGGAGCGCCGCTGCATGCAGGCATCCGTGCGCGGCGAGCCGCCCTTCATCACGAAATGTTTTGCGTCGAAAAAGTCGGCGGAGTAGCCCTTGTAAAAAGGAAACGGTTCGAATCCAGGCAGGGGGCCGAACACAGTCGAAGTCCACTCCCAGCCATTGCCCAGAAGATCGTGGACGCCGAAATCGCTTGCGCCTTGGGGATGCGCGTCGACGCCAGTGGGATCCCAGCGTTTGAAACGAAAATTTCCGCGCGACTCGTCGGGCGGTTCGTCGCCCCAGGGGTACTGCCGCTCGCGTCCCTTCCGTCGTCCCGTATGCTGCACGATGCCACTGCTCTTCGGTGGGCAGTTTTCTTCCGGCCCAGCGCGCATATGCCGAAGCTTCCGCGTGGCTCAGGTAGACCGGCCACGATGGGGGCAGGGGGATCGAGCCGAACATGGCGCGATATTCCCATCTGCCCAAGCCCTGCGCCGCGAATCCGAAGAGCGAGAGCGCATCCAGAAATGCGGATGCTCGATATTCTCTTTGCGGCGCCATTCCCAATCTTCGTTGCGCCAGTACTTGCTATCCTGATAGCCGCCGTCCTGGACGAACTTCCAATATTCGGCGTTGGTGACAGGAAAGACATCGATGGAAAAGCTTGGCACCAAGACTTTTTGCATTCCGAATTCATTGTCCCAGCCAAACGATCGCGTGGACCGCGACTTGCCGAGGGTGGCGATGCCGGTAGGTATCGTCACCTGCTTTGGATAAGGCGCGGAGCGCGAATCGGGCTCTGGTGCGGGCTGCCGCTTCTTGTGATTAAGCGGCAGGTTGTGCAGCAGATATGCCAGCGTCTCGGCATGCATCAGGCGGTGCTCGATTGCAACCTGCAGCAGGGTGCCGTCAGAAAGTGAGGCGTCAGCGGCGCGAATCACGCTCGGATTGTGCAGCCGCTCATCCAGTTTCTCGCGAACCTGGCGGCTGTAGCTTTCCACTTGTGCTATGGACGGCCAATCCTCCGGCTGATCGCTAGGGAGCCCGCCGCCAACCGGATCGATGCCGAATGCGAACAGTTTGTCCAGCTCGCTATCCTCGGAGACCAGGCCCAGGGCACCGCTTAACAGGTTGCGGTCAAAGGCTTCAAGATGACCGAGATAAAAAATCAGCCTGTGACGCTCGGCGATAGGGCGGTCGTAAAAGGAATTAGGAGTTAAGAGGGCGAAAAGCGCATCCGTCCGGGCGCGTGCTTCTTCCATCCGCGACAAGAGGGCAGACTCGGATTCCAGTACAGCGCGCGAAGCCATTTAGCCTCCCCCTGCGGCTGAGGTTAGACCGCCTATCGGTCGGTCGGTAAGCTGTTTGGTCTCAGCTCAGGTTAGATGCTGAGGCAGGCTAGAAGATACCAGCAGTCGCGGGCGAAATGACATACAGCAATTTCCTGAAGGCTTTACCGCGATGACTGTAGTGGTTTTTCTCTTCGGGCGTGAGTTCGGCATAGGTGCGGCCTAGTTCGTCGAACAGAAAAACGGGGTCATAGCCGAACCCGCCAGTGCCGCGAGGCTCCTTTGTGATGACGCCGCGCGCGAAGTCTGAAACTACAGCGACGGGCGACCCTGCCGGGCAAGGCTATGACGCAGACGAACTTCGCGCGGCGCGCTGTCGCCTTCCATCCCGTTCATTTCCCGCAACAGCTTCTGCACTCGATCGGCGTCGCTCGCGCCGGGACCGGCATAGCGCGCGGAATGAACTCCGGGAGCGCCGCCCAGGGCCGGTACGACTAGGCCAGAATCGTCGGCCAGCACGGTCTCGTTGGTAAACCGGCTGTAATGCAGAGCCTTTGCCCGCGCAGTTCTCCGCGAAGGTTGGCGCGGATTCGTCGAAAGGCGGGAATCTCGAAAAAGTCGGGAGCAGCTCGAGTTCGACGGTCAGTCGCCGCGCCAGACTCCGGTATTCGCGCAATTTTCCGGGATTCGAGGATGCCAGGAACAGCTTCATCGGGGTGCGCGAGCTTCGCGTGGCCTTACTTGCCGCGAACCATGAACTTGATTTGCAACAGTTCCTGCTGCGCTCGCACCAGCGAGCGAATTCCGCCGGCGGCGAGCTTCAGCAGATCCTGGAGTTCGATGTCCGTATAGGGACGGCCCTCCGCGCTGGCTTGCACTTCCACGAACTCGCCGCTGCCGGTCATCACGACGTTCATGTCCACTTGCGCGCGCGAGTCTTCTTCGTAGGCGAGATCGAGAAGAAGCTCGTCTTCGACGATTCCGACGCTGGTGGCCGCGAGAAAATCAATCAGCGGCACCCGGCGCAGAATTCCCGCCGCCACCATGCGTTCGAGCGAAAGCGCCAGGGCCACGAATGCTCCGGTGACCGAAGCGGTGCGCGTGCCGCCGTCGGCCTGAATCACGTCGCAATCGAGCCACACCGTGCGTTCGCCGAGTGCTTTCAGATCCGTCACGGCGCGCAAGCGTTCGGCCGATCATGCGTTGAATTTCGAGCGTGCGTCCCGATTGTTTGCCACGGCTGGATTCGCGCGGGGTGCGATTCTCAGTCGAGCGCGGCAGCATTCCGTACTCGCCGGTGACCCATCCTTTGCCGGAACCCTTCAAAAAAGACGGCACGCCATCTTCAATGGTGGCGGTCACGATCACGCGAGTATCGCCGGCTTCGATCAGCGCGCTGCCCTCGGCGTGAGGGATGAAATCCGGAGTAATTTTCACTGGCCGCAGCTGGTCGGCCACGCGTCCATCGGCTCGCAATGGTGAAGCTCCCTTCGTTACGTCTCGATTGGATGATCAGGCAGAAATTCGGGCGCAGCTAGTGTGACGATTGTGCGAAAAAGTGTCAACAATAGCGAGGAGCACGCCGTCAAGCTTTAAACTGTAGCGCACGGACCTTAGCGCGGCACTGCAGCTCATGTTCGAATTCTATTCGTGTACCAGGCTTCCCCCGTGACCGCGCGAAAGACTGCGCTGCGGAGTTTTTCAAAGGCGCGATGCCACTCCTGCTGAGCCAGGGTTGCTACAATTTACGGAGAAGGATTCAACGCAGCGCCCGACGCAGTCGGTGCTGGCCGCGCGGTAACGGGATTTACTGCTGCCTGGGGTGCGGTCGCCCTCAAGACCGGCGGATTCAAATCGAACAAGCCAGTCAGGTCCGCGTGTCCGGCTAAGGTCTCCACCTCCTGGCCGTGAATTAGAATTTTCAGGCGGTGCGCTGCTGGAAGATTGGCTTCCAAGGTGCGCGCGATCGAGTCCACCGCCAATTGTTCGCTCTCGATCCCGGAAGGCGTTTCGGACGCCAGCGCGTCGGAAAAATCGGCGATAGCGGTTCCGTCAGGAAGAACGTAGAAGCCGAGCACGACCGCATCGGCCGGCAGCGTCCGCTGTTCAGGGCTCGGAGATTTCGCAATCAGAGCGTCAAGGACCTGACGCCCGCGCGTGCCCGGGTCTGAGGAGAGCGGCAAATCCACTTCACTGGGAGCTACTGCGTCCGGCCCCGCGGCCCAGAAGATTTTCGCGGCAACCAGAACGTCGCTAGGAGTTGAAATCGCGGGCATCAGGAGTTCGCGTCGTTCTTGTTCTTCTGAGGCAGTATTTTCCGAGAGATTCTCGATTCGTTTGTGCAGCCCGCGCAGGCTGATCAGCCCAATCAGCACGGCAACGACCAGAACGCCGAGCGTGATTTGCAGGTTGCGCGGCATTAGTTCGTGCCTGCCGGCCCGCGCGTTGGGGATGAGGCGGCGGCCGAGCCGAGCGGCCTCAGGGTTGCGACCGCGTGCACGATGGACATTGCCAGCGGTGCGCCCATGACGAGCAGGGAATTAGGGTCGGAGCCCGAGACGCTTGAAGCTTCAACGGCAATTGCCGTTGCTGTTACGGAACGCAACTCGCGCACGGCAAATCGCGTGGACACCGCTGGCGATCCACTGAATCGCTGGGCCAAAGCAGATTGCAGAGTATCTGCCAGACGATGGCTCGCTTCCAGATAGGATTGCTGCCCTTTGTCCCACGGAATCAGACTAATCGGACGCCCGGTAGGGCCAACCGCAACACCCACTTGGTTTGTAGCGGTCCCGGCCGGAGCGGACGCCTGATAGGAGTAAGCGCGCGCAGTCCCGATTTGCCCCGTCGACGAAACGTGAAAGCTTATAAAAATAGCATCGCGATAGGCATTCGCGATTGCAGCGCGATCCTCATAGGAAGGGTTGGAATCGTCGTTTCGGGTCATCACCACGCGATAACCCTGCCGCTCGAATTCACTTCGCGCCATCCGGGCGAAAACCAGGACGACATCTTTCTCCACCGAGCCGTTAGGCCCCCGTGCTCCGTTATCGGTGCCTCCGTGCGCGGGATTGATGACGATAACTGGACCAAGGCGCGGCGGGGCGGCCGCAATCGCAGGATTCTGATTCGGCGCAGGGGCCTGCTCAGGGACCGGGGGCGGAGCTTGCGGCGGAGGCGAAACTTGCGCGGGTTGTTGCGATTGATCCTGTTGCGCCCCAGCAGGTGTACGGTAGAGCCAAGGCGCAGCAAAGATCAAAGATGTGGCCAATAACGGCAAAAACCAACGCGGCATGCTGAAAAGCATAGCAGAAACGGCCGCGGCTCGAACGAGCGTTTGGCAGTAATAATGCGAAATCAAAATCGTTTTCGGTCGGAAAGGTTTAGATGTAGCGTCAGGGCCTTGGGCGCGGCACCTGTCGATAGCTGCTGGCTAAGAGCGAGAGAGCAATTGTATCGTCAGCCGCAAAGCGGAGAGTCAGGTTACTAGGCGCCTTCGAACTCTAGGTGGTGCGCTATTGCGGTCAATGCTCGAATGCCGGACCAACAAGATCAAGCTTTCCCGCGAATCATATCAGCGGCTTTTTCCGCGATCATAACTACAGTGGCATTTGTATTCCCTGCGGGAATACGCGGCATGATCGAAGCATCCACTACCCGAAGGCAATTAATCCCGTGGACTTTGAGTCGTTCATCCACCACCGCAAGCCCATCGTTTCCCATCTTGCAGGTGCCCACGGGGTGATACAAAGTTTCCAATTCATTGCGAAGAAATTGGACGATGTCGTCTTGCGACTGCGCCAGGGGGCCAGGATGCAATTCCTCTCCGCGAAACGCCTCGAAGGCTTTGGCATGCGCCAGCCGCCGCGAAAGCCGGACGCCTTCAATCATCGTCTGAAGGTCTGCTTCGGTCGAAAGATAATTGGCGCGGATGGCTGGTGGGTCCTGCGGGTTCGTCGAGCGAAGTGAAATGCTTCCGCGGCTCTCCGGAGTAATCAACGTGGGACCAAACCCGAAGCAGTGCTCGGCCCGGCGAACCAGTCCGTGTCCTCGGTAATACGCAGGCCCGAAAAGAAGCTGCAAATCCGGCACAGCAGATCCGTCGCGAGTATTGACGAACAAGCCCGCTTCGGCGACATTCGATGTGAGCGGGCCGCTTTTGAACAGCCAATAACGCAGAATATTGGCGAGAGTCTCGGCGCCATCGAGGCTGATTTTGCGCGTGCACAGATATCCCACCGAGACCATAGGATGGTCCTGCAGATTCTGCCCCACTCCTGGCAGATCCTGCAGCGCGTCGATCCCGAGTTTTTTCAGGTCATCGGCGGGACCAATGCCCGACAACAGCAGCAGCTGCGGTGAATTAATCGCGCCACCTGCAAGGATTACCTCGGCTTTCGCGTGTGCTGTCTCCGTCGCACCATTTCGCAGGAAAATTACGCCGCGGGCGCGATCGTTTTCGATCGCCAGCCGGGTCGCATGCACGCCGGTAAGCACTGTGAGGTTTGGTCTCGCAAGCGCGGGTTTCAAATAAGCGTCGACGGAACTGCAACGTGCGCCGTTCTTTTGCGTCAATTGATGCAGTCCAGCGCCCTGCTGGGTGGCGCCGTTGAAATCTGGATTGCTGGGTATCCCGGCTTCATTCGCGGCGGCGAGGAAGGCGCGAGTCAGTGGGTTTACACACTCCGGGTCCGCAACAGTAACCGGCCCGTCCGCGCCGTGAAATTCAGATTCGCCGCGCTGTTGATTTTCGGATTTCTTGAAGTAGGGCAGAACGTCGGCAAAGGCCCAGCCGCAATTGCCGAGATCGCGCCAGTGATCGTAATCGGCGGCGTTGCCGCGAATATAGATCATGGCATTCATCGAGCTTGAGCCGCCAAGAACTTTGCCCCGTGGCCAATACAGCCGTCGATTGTGGAGGTGAGGCTCGGGCTCAGTCGAGTAATTCCAATCGACAGCGGTCTTGAAAAGTTTCGAAAAAGCTGCGGGGATATGAATCTCGCGTGCGGTGTCAGCGCCGCCTGCTTCGAGCAGCAGGACCCGCGTGCGCGCATCCTCAGAGAGCCGAGCCGCCAAGACACACCCAGCAGACCCAGCCCCAACAATGATGTAATCGTATGCGTTAGCTTTAAGGTTCACCGGGATGCTGAAATTAAATGCCATCCGGCGCCGGCCGGCAACCAGTTTGTGTCACCGGCAAGAAACTCTGCACGCAGTGTTTTTGACTTTGTAGAGGCCGGTCTGCCGCTGTTCAGCCAGACCGGGCAACCTTACGCGGCCTTGCGCTCGTCCTTTAATGCCGATACACCCCAGCCCTGTGGACGGAACACGGACTTCCCCCAGTAAGCCAGGAATCCCGCGCCGATCAACAGCATGCCGAAGACTAAGCCGCTCATTCCCAGAATTTTTTCGCCCTCGCCGTGAACGAGTGAAAATCCCAGCAACAACACAGGAAAGACACCGACAAAAATCACACCGGCTAGTCCGCCCGGCACCTTAAAAGGGCGGCGCAAATCCGGCTCCTTGATGCGCAGAACGATCAAAGCCACGAACTCAAGGCTGAGGCTCATGCCGTAAAGGAGCACGTCAATCGTGACCAACCGCTCAAAGCCCAGGCCCAGGCAAAGCGCCCAGCAAGTCGCCAGAACTGTGATCGCGACCCAGGGAGCGCGCGTTTTGCTTTGCACCTTGCCGAATATCGAGGGCAGCATGCCATCTTGCGCCATTGCCAAAGGCAGCCGCGAATAACTCATCACCAGAGCGTTGAACATCCCGAAGGCGCTCATCATCCCGCCCAGCACCAGAGCCACGCGGAATGCCTTCGCAACCACAGCACCGCCAAGCAACCCGCCCATCATTCCGGCTATGTCCGCCCACGAGCCAGTCTCGAACGCTGATGCGGGAACGCCGGTCAGCCACATGGCGGCGAAAGGCAGCACATAGGTCAGCGAGACGACCACCACGGCGAGGATCATGGCGCGCGGATAGGTCCGCTGGGGCCGCTTCACTTCGGCGGCAATCGTGGACGCGTTATCCCATCCCATGTAGTTCCACATACAGATCAGCAGGCCACCAATCAAACCGACATCCGAGGTCGTCGGCGCCGTAGCCGCGCCGGCAAGCGCGCCGATCTTCAAAGGCGCAATCAGCACAATAGCCACGAAGGGAAGCGAGAGCAGGAAGAAGAGCCAAAGCGAGCTGATTGCAACCACCCGAATCCCGGCAATATTCATAAGCGCGCACACAACGACCACGCCAAGCGCCACCATCCAACCGCGATGTCCCACAGCGAACCACGGAATCAAGCGCGTTAGGTAGGCAACGAACAAAGTCGGATAAATTGCCATGTCGAAGATGCTGGCGACCAGCGACAGCCAGGCTTCCTGAAATCCCCAGAAGTTGCCCATAGCGCGCCGAACCCACGCGTAGTAGCCGCCTTCAACCGGCAGCGCGCTTGAAAGTTCACCGATCATGTAAGCAGTGGGCAAGCTCCACAGCAAAGGAGTAAGCAGCAGCAACAGAATCCCGCGGCCGTAGCCGGCTCCATGAATAATGTCCTCGGTTCCATAGGTGCCGCCCGACACCATGAAGAAAGTCGCCGCCACCAGCGGCCAAAGTGTGAGCTTTGCATTTCTTTTCGTGGAAGTAACTGCACGGGAGGGGAACGGGGCTGGCAGGGATAAGGTGCTCAATTTTTTGTCGCGTCCTCCATCAGCGATCCTCGCTCTCTGTCAGACTGGGCGAGTGGAGCGAGTTCGCAAAGTGCAGAATACGGATATTCAGTTTTGATGCAAGAGGAATTTGCAGCAGAGCGAAAATTTTTTTGCGGCAGCGCCCGTCGCCACAGCGGCGAGAGGTCGTGACTTTCCTGGTTACTCCGGAGATTTGCCGCCGGCGTGCTTCGCTTCGCGGCGTTCGCGCAGCTCCGCAGCCCACTGTCGCTGCTGGTCGGGTGTCAGAACAGCCCAAACCTGGGCTCGCGTCTCTTTTTTGATCTGCTTCAGCTTCCGCTCCTTTACGTCATCGCTGAGCGTTGTGTCCTTTTGAATCTCGCGGACTCGGTCTTTGGCATCCTGGCGGATGGATTTGATTTTGTCCTTCTGATCGCTGGTTAAATGCAGCGCGTCGTCGTTTTCCGGAGTGTCCGCGTTCAGGTCGGCCGAAGGCTTGCTGGCCTGAGCTGGGATAGACCGGTCAAGGGAAGGATCGAGTCGCGAAGATGCCACTGCCAAGGCACCGCTTCCGAGGCGCTCCGCCCGGCTGCTGCTGGGTGCAACCAAGGGGATTCCACAAATCAAAATGAGAGCGACTTTATGCATGGACTTCTCCTTGACCGGACTACGTCCTGCACCGTAGCGCAACTTTTGGAATTGACGAAGGTCGGGAAATGCCATGCATTGCATTTACTTCGATCCCGACGATTGCTGCAATTCCTTCAAATCCGCGAGTACCTGCGCGCTGTGGCTGTCCGGCTGGACGTCCATATATTCCTTGACGATAACGCCGTCCGGATTGATCAGAAATGTGTGCCGCGCGGAAAATTTCGCCAAGCCCATGTTCAAAACTGAACCGTATTCCTGAGAGACTTTGTGGTCTGTATCTGCGAGAAGCTTGAAATTCAATCCTTCTTTGGTGCAGAACTTCTGATGGGATTCGCTGGATTGCACGCTAACGCCTAAGATCACCGCGTTTTTCTGTTCATATTGAGCCACGTCGCGCTGGAAATTGTGGGCTTCGATAGTGCAGCCGCTGGTGAAATCCTTGGGGTAAAAATAGAGCACTACCCACTTGCCCCGGTAATCGTGGAGGCTCACCGGCTTGCTCTCCTGGGAAATCAGTGTGAAGTCAGGCGCCGGGGTCCCTACGGAGGGGGCGGCGTCTGAAGCTCGAACGCCGGTCAGAGCAGCTGCAAGTAACAGCGCAACGAACCCCGCGGAAACCATTAAACTAGCGCTCGAAAGCCGCCGATTCTTCATGGTTGCAACCCTCCATGCCTTCGCCGTCGAACTCGATTATGCACCCGCAGCACGAGTAGTCAAAATTTCTGCCGGGCCGCCTAAGGTGCGACGGCGATGTGCCGATAAGCAGGAGGAGTCCGGGCCTGGTCTTTTGCTGTGCCTTCCGATGGCCCTTGGCAGCGTGACTTCACTACGTCTAAATAAATCAAACAAGCCGGCTCGGGTGGCGGTTCCTGCAATCGCAAGGAATTGCCGGCGCGGCTTGAGGCCGCTCGTCATCAAAAAACATGATAATTGCATGGGTTCAACGATGCAAAACGGTTGGCTGCCGTCCTATCAATGCGAGATGAGCTTTCGCTGGACTGAAGTTCAGCTCCCTGCCGAAGCAGAGGCTCCTCCGTTACGATATGAACTTGTCCGGAGCCGCGTCGAATTGGTGCTTGTGGTCCTCGGAACAGAAATAATAGGTAGTGCCGCGGTACTCGGTTTTGAGACTGGGATCAGCATCCATGCCGCACACGACGCAGACCGGGTGCTCTTCGGTCGATTGGCGCTCAACATTGTAGGCGGAGTTTGAGTTGGGATCGAGCCAGCCTTGTCCCTGATACTCCATGTCAGAGGCTGTCTGCTGCGCGACGTCGCGGCCGAAATATCGCTCGACTGTTCGCAAAAGCCAGATCGATGAATACTGCTCTTGCCCGCCGGGTCTCTTCAAGTAAACAACCAGCTCGCGCGCCACCGCGAGCGCAACCCCAGGTCCGTGATCTTCTTCAATCAAAGCGAACGCAAGATCGATGCCGGCAGTAATGCCAGCGCAGGTATACATCTTGCCTTGCTTATAATAAAGAGCGCGAGCGTCGACTCGAATCCGCGGAAATTTGCGGGCAAGGTCATCGGCGAAACGCCAATGTGTCGTCACTTGCAGGCCATCTAGCAGGCCGGTAGGTGCCACGCCGTAGGTCCCAGTGCAAACGCTAGCGATGCGCCGAATTCGCATAGCGTTGTTGCTGATCCACGATGCGACAGCCGATTGAATCGCAGGTCTGCGAAGACCTACGCCGCCAGGAACGATGAGCGTGTCGATCGCACCCGCGTCTTGTAGTACTTTATGCGGCTTAAAAACAACGCCGGACTCGGCCACGAACTCCGCGTTCTTCAATCCAATAATCGAAACTTGATAGCGCGGCCGAAGCTCTCCGTTTTCGCCCAAGATGGCCGCCACACCAAATGCGTCCAAGGGTCCGACAATGTCCAGCGCCATCGCGCCCGGAAAACCCAAAATTGCTACGCGCTTTGGTTTCATTTCGCTTATTGTACTCAGAAGCCGCGGTCGGGTTGAACCTGTCTTGGTCTTGCGTTGGTGCCTGAGCGGTGTTCAGGGTATACATCGATCCATGGCCAATTTGGAGCGTTGGTGATCGGATGAATGACCTTGTAAGACAGGCCGGTTCACTGTCGATCCTCGCCAAGTGCGTTGCCGCAGTGGTCGGAATCCTGGTTATTTACTTTACGTTTAACGTCCTGGAACGAACCCTGCCGGGACACTTCGGCCGCGTCGATGCGCGCTACCGTGTCCGTAAGTTCCTGGTCTTTTCCGGATATCTCGCGGTTCTTCTTTTCCTCGCTGTCCTGTTTGAAGATCGCTTGGGCCGCCTTAGCTTTGCCATCGGCATAATCGGCGCGGGCGTGGCCGTTGCCCTGCAGGACGTACTGGTCAGTATTGCCGGCGCCTTCTCGATCGGTTTTTCAAAGCTGTACGCCGTAGGAGACAGAGTTCAGATTGGCGATACTCGAGGCGATGTCATCGACATCGGACTGCTGCGAACTACGCTGTTGGAAACGGGAAACTGGGTGAGCACGGATTTCTACAACGGCCGGATCGCTCGTATACCCAACAGCGCCGTTTTGAAGGGTTCTGTTCGCAAGGGTTTCAGTTTATCTGGGACGAAATTAAAGTGCACTTTACAACCTCTAGCGATAGCCGCCTTGCGAGGGAAATGCTAGTGCGTGTGACCAACGAGGCGGTTGGCGGGTACCTGGTGGAGGCGCAGACCTCTTGGAAAAGGATCAGTGAAAATTACCAAAGTGCACGTCCCCCTTTAGAACCGAATGTCTCACTCGTAGTGAATTCCTGCACCCTCGAATTCGCCGTAAACTACGTGGTCGACGACACCAAGCGAACGGCCATGAAGGATCAACTGTTCACGAAAATCGTTGAGGAAGTCACGAAGAGCAAAGGACGGGTGCAATGGGCATCACCGGCGTTTCCAGCCGCAGTGCCGGCGCCAGGTGCCTCTGCTGCGCCGGTGGTGGCGATCCAGCCGACGTCTAACGCCGTGATCCCAGCGCAGGCCCGCGCCGCAGGCACCACGCCAGATTCCCGTTAATCGCGCTTCCGGCATTCCGGCGCGGAAGGGCTGACCGAAGGCAGGTTAGAAGTGTTACGGCCGCAAGGAACCATTAATTGTGCGGCTTCTCTTCTTTTGGCGCGCTCTCGGTGTGTGTTGCTGATTCACGGGGAGCGGCCGGCTTTGCCTCAGTGCGCGGCGCCGCCTCGTGCGAGGCCGCGGCAGGCTTAGGCTCAGTCTTTGCCGCAGTTTCATGATGCGTTGCCGGCGCGGGCTTGGCTTCAGTATGCGGCGCGGTCTCATGGGACGTCGTTGCTGGCTTGGTCGATTTAGGCTCGCTTTTGGCCGCCGTTTCATGGGTTGCAGGTGCGGGCTTTGTGGCAGTGTGCGGCGTGGTCTCGTGGGATGGGGTTGCTGGCTTGGTGGATTTAGGCTCGGTCTTAGCTGCCGTTTCATGATGAGTCGTAGACGCAGGTTTTGCTTCGCTGTGCGACTCTGCTTCGCGTGATGTGGTTGCTGGTTTAGCGGACTTTGTCTCAGATTTAGCCGCTGTTTCGCGGTGCGCGCTAGAGGTGGGCTTCGCTTCGGTTCGTGCCGCGGTCTCATGCGGTGTCGCTGCCGGTTTCGCGGATTTAGTTTCAGTCTTGGCGGCAGTTTCGCGACGGGCCGCAGCAGACTTGGCTTCGGCACCCGCGGCGGTTTCACGTTTCGCTGCGGCCGACTTGGAAGATTCGGTTCCGGTCTTTGCTGCGGTTTCATGGCTGGTTCGAGTCGCCGGCGTTTTCGCCGTGGATCGCGCACTGGCACTTGTGCTTCCGCCTCGTGCTGCCACCACCCCAGTCTTGAAATCTCCTGGCTTCGCAGTTGCCGCAATTGCCGGTTTGCCACGGTTCACTGAGGCCCGCAGGCTACGATCGCTGGCGGCGGTTGTTTGATGCTGAGTTTGAGCCGCAGTGGGCGATATTCGTTCGCTGGCGTATCGTTCATCTTCCGCGGTCGGTCGCGCGCTGATTCCGCCGCTACCACCGTTGTGACTGACCCGATTGACCGTCGTATTTTTGATGACCGTCTTGTTGTAAGTGTTATGAATGAGCGTGGTGTTTACGTTCATCACCGAAGTGTTATAAAAAAAATTGCCTCCCTGCCAGTATCCGCCCTCGAAGCCAGTGCCGACATAACCGAAGCCGTAGTCAACGCCACCGTAGAAACCGACGTGTTCTCCCCAATAACCGGCGTGCCAGGCATATACACCATCGCCCCAGCCCCAGTATCCGGGCGTCCACAAAAAACCAGGTTCGGGCGCCAGAACCCAAGTCCCGGGAACCCAGTAGTAATCGCCCTCGTCCCAGGCCCAGTAACCCGGAGTCCACAAATATCCCACGCCCGGACAAGTCGGCTGCGCATACACGGGCAGAACCGGGGGCGCGACTGTAATAGAAACCGCAATCCCTTGTGCTATCGACGTGCCAGGCATAACTAGAACTGCAAGAGCAACGAGCAAGAAGCTGAGCGAGCGAATTAGGCGGACAGTAGGCATTTTTGTTACCTCGAATAAGTCATGCGAATGGCGAAGAGGCCGAAAACGACGAAGCCAGTGAGAAGTCGCTGCACGGCATTCACGTCCATCTCGGTTCTCCGGTATTGATCGGCATTCCGAAACAGCCAGTACGTAGTTCTATATAAACAACTTTTGAGGAGCATACGCCATACACGGAAATCCTTATCTGCGGTCCGCTGGGTTCTCCCTAGGGTTTGCAGGTGAGCGTCGGAGGCGTGAGGAAGGCGGGCGGTGCGTGCCTGAGGCTATATCATTCAACTGCGCTTCTAATCCGGGGCACAGGATGCGTAAACCGGAAGGTGAGCACAAACAGGGCAATAAGAGGTCAATTTTTACGCGAACGATCACCAGGATGCTTGCTATTGAACTTAACCAGGGGTGCGAGGCAAGCAATGCGCCTGCGGATGATGATATCAAACTCCTGGAGTTCTTTTTTTACCGGAACGAAGTAAAATAAAACCACCCATGAACTCTACCCCCGGCTCAGGATCGGATTCCATCGAACCGAAGCAAGTTTCGGCGACGCCAACGTCCGTCACGATGCCATCATCTGAGGCTCGGCCTCAACCGCCAGCTTTGAGTCTCGAATCTGCTGAGCTGTACATCAACCGCGAACTGAGCTTGTTGGAATTCCAGAAAAGGGTTCTGGAGCAGGCACACGACGCCGAGAACCCTCTGTTGGAACGAGTCAAGTTTCTTTCTATCGTCAGCTCGAACCTGGACGAGTTCTTCATGGTGCGAGTGGCTGGCTTGCATAGCCAGGCGGCGAGCGGCACTCAAGAGGCGACCGTCGATGGCCTTTCCGCTGCGGTGCAATTACAACTCATTCGCGAACAGGTTCGCAGGCTGGTTGAAGATATCCAGTCTCTCTTACGTCATACGCTTTTGCCGGCTCTTGAGCGTGAAGGGATCCAAATCTCGGACGTTTCCTCTCTGTCACCGGAAGAGCGATCCGCGATGGACCAATACTTTCTGCAGCATGTGTTCCCGGTTCTCACGCCGTTGGCCTTCGATCCCGGCCGGCCCTTTCCGCATATTTCTACGGGAAGTTTGAATTTGGCCGTGGTCGTAGGTGACAGCCAAGGCACAGAAAATTTTGCACGTGTAAAGGTGCCGGACTCCCTGCCCCGGCTGGTTCCACTAGTCACCGGTTTGCGTCACGCGAAGGTTTCCGAAACAGCGAGGGCCGGAGGAAAGTACGTGTGGTTAGAGCAGTTGATCGCTGCCAACCTTGATTTGTTGTTTCCGGGAATGGAAATCGTAGAGGCATATCCATTCCGAGTGACTCGCGATGCAGAGGTTGCCATTCAGGAACTGGAGAGCGATGACCTGCTCGAAACCGTCGAAGAAGCTATGAGACAGCGGCGGTTTTCCAATGTCGTACGTCTTCAGGTGGATGCAAACGTGTCCGAGAAGGTTCTTGAGATTCTGGCCAGCAATCTGCCCATCGACAGACAGGACGTGTACCGGATTAAAGGATCCATCGGCCTCGGACGGCTAATGGAACTGTATGCGCTCGACCGCCCGGATTTGAAAGACAAGCCGTTCTTGCCGTCAATTCCCCCAAACCTTGCCGATGCCGAAGAGGATATCTTCTCAATTATTCGCCGAAAAGATTTGCTGTTGCACCACCCTTACGAGTCCTTCCAGCCGGTTGTGGAATTTCTGCAGGAGGCCGCGCACGATCGAAACGTACTGGCGATTAAGATGACTTTATATCGTGTAGGCCGCAACTCGCCGATTGTGGCCGCCCTGCTTGAGGCCATCGAGCAAGGAAAGCAGGTGTCCGCGCTGGTCGAATTGAAAGCCCGGTTCGATGAGGAGAGCAACATCGAGTGGGCGCGAACTCTGGAAGACGCGGGCGTGCACGTTGTCTACGGCCTGGTCGGCCTTAAGGTCCATTCCAAAGTCGCTCTGGTGGTCCGCCGCGAAGGCAACGACATTCGCCGCTATGTGCATTTGGGAACGGGCAACTACAACCCTTCGACAGCGCGAATCTACACCGACTTCGGTTTTTTGACGTGCAATGAACAAATCGCGGACGACGTCACTTATTTTTTCAACGCACTGACAGGATATTCTCGAAAAAACGAGCCACACGAACTCCTGGTTGCGCCCATCAATCTGAGGGAGCGACTCGAAAAATTGATCCTCAGAGAAATTGCGCTTCAGGAGAAGGGCAAGCGGGGTCATGTAATTTTTAAAATGAACGCACTCGAAGACCCCCAAATGATCAAGCTGCTCTATCGGGCGTCACAAGCGGGTGTCAAGGTGGACCTGCTGGTACGTGGACTTTGCTGCCTGCGGCCTTCGGTCAGCGGATTCAGTGACAATATCCGCGTCAGCAGCATCGTAGGCCGGTTCTTGGAGCACAGCCGTGTCTACTATTTTCGGAATGGAGGGGACGAGGAGATTTATCTCGGCAGCGCCGACCTCATGCGACGCAATTTGAGTCATCGCGTCGAGATACTGTTTCCCGTCAGCAATCCCGAGTTGATTGATCGATTGAAAGAGAATCCTTCACGTTCAGTTGGCAGACGAAAGGAAATCTCATCATCTGAAAAGCGACGGGCATTATATGAGGAGCCGAAAGAGCGGACAAGCAGATGCGACCGATAGCCAACTGCACTTTCTCACACATGACCGTGCGCCGGTGAAAGCTGGCAAGGGCTTGGCGGGCTCCTCCCGCAAACGTCGCACAGCGGACAGCCGGAGTTCGGTGCGGACAGATACTTGATTCTCGGTCTCTCCCAAGGGGTCGGATTTCCTGCTCTGCAAATCAATTTCCGCACATATATTTCTGGGAGCAAGCCCTCGTACCGCAGAGCGGTGGCTGGTCGAGAGATTCCACCCGTTCGACTTGCCCAGGAATTGTCGATCGGCGAAAAGCGAATGCGGTCACCTTCCGCAGCGGCGGGACACGGCCAGCCAGGATCGCTGGCGATGATCATTCCTCCTCCCCTGAGCTATGTGGCGGTACAAATCTTACCGCCTCCATTTGTTTACTTTATTCATCTAACCCCCTAGTAAGGAAGACTTAGAGCCCTAGTCAAGCAAGCAATTCGTCGAGCGAACCTAGGGACGGCATGAGGCGCAGGTAGGAAATGACTTTCACCAATAGAACGTTGATTGAGAAGAATGCTTCGGTTTACAGTACTTAGTGACCCGCTGGGAAGTTGAGAAAATGGAATTATCTTCCGGGATAGACGTACATTGGGCCTTCTGGGGAATCGCAGAAGGTCAATTCACCTTTTCGCTGGCATCATCCATGTGCCTGCGGCGTTAGTAGCCAAAAGTCGAGCCTCTGAAGCGGAAGGTCTTGGTGTCGAGCGAATCTGAGGCAAGTCTTTACAGACCGGCCAATCGACGCTTTCTTTCGTAAAGTGGCGCTCCAGAAAGTGCGGTTCATGGAGAGAGCAATGCATTCTTCCGCGCAAGTACTAACCAGATCTGAAGCGGCGCAGAACGGAGAAGGCCTGTTTTCGAGCGAGTCTGTGCTCAACATTCTAAAGTTGATTTTTGCTGGATCTCCGCTGCCTGAAGTGCTGGCTATCATTGCTCGGCTGGTCGAATCCCGAGGCGAAGGCACGTTCTGCACGATCTGGCTTCCCGATGAAAACGGAGAGCGTCTCCATTGCGCGGCGGCGCCAAGCCTTCCGGGATTCACCGCACACGTAGGCTGTACGACGGTTGGTCCCAAAGGTGCATCCTGCGGCACAGCTGTTTATCGCAAGGAGCCGGTTTATGTGATCGACATCCTCACCGACCCGCTCTGGGATGACTACCGTCACCTGATGTCCCCTTACGGGATTCGCTCGGTTTGGTCGCGTCCGCTGTTTACGAACGAAGGAAAAGCCCTTGGTACTTTCGCGATCCTTTATCGTGAGTCGCGTAGCCCTGATACCGACCGACCTGCAGTTGATCGAGGATGCCAGCCACATCACCGGGATTGCCATTGAGCGTCACATTAACGAAGAAGCGTTACGACATGAGCGCGATCGGCCTGCGCTTGCTTCTGGAAATTACCAATCGCACGACGTCCAAGCTGGACCTTCGCCACTTGATTGAGGCGCTATCGACCAATCTGCTCAGCGTGACGCGATGTGATTTTTGTGCCTTGCTTCTGCCCGATGCCGAATAGCGGGGAATTGCGCGTCACTACTCTGTACAACCCGGAGGCGCGAGGTTCTCTCTGCGACGGGACCACGATACCGATCCATGGTTCCGTCTGTGGAAAAGCCTTCTCGACCGGCAAGACCCACCACTTTCACAACTTTGAAGAGGTACGCTACGACCCCGACGGTTTCGGCAGCAGCGTAGGTCAGCCTTTCTACGAACGTGTAATGGCCGAAGGCTTGGTGTCCGGCTGCGATCTCCCGCTGATCGGCAGAAGTGGGGTAGTAGGGGTGTTAGCCGCCTTGAAGCGATCGGAGAGTGCATTCGAGCGTGATGACGTCGTCTTTCTCGAACAGGTGGCGCGCCAGGTAGCCATTGCAGTTGAAAACGCGCTGGACTATCAGAAGGCCATAACGGACAGAGACAAAGAGACGAAACAAAGACTCTATTTCGAGGAGGAAATTCGCGCCGATTTTGGAGAAATCGTCGGAGAGAGCCCCGCTTTGAAGACCGCGCTGCAACTCGTGTCTGTCGTGGCGCCCACTGATTCGAGTGTTCTGATCCTGGGCGAGACGGGCACTGGCAAAGAACTTATGGCACGCGCCATCCACAATCTGAGCAGCCGCCGGGAACGCCCCTTCGTCAAATTGAATTGCGCCGCAATCCCGCTCGGCCTGCTCGAGAGTGAGCTTGTTCGGTCACGAAAAAGGCGCATTCACCGGGGCAATTGCGCAAAAAACGGGACGCTTTGAGCTCGCCAACAAGGGCACGCTCTTTCTTGACGAGGTTGGCGACATCCCTCTGGAACTTCAAGCGAAATTGCTGCGCGTGCTGCAAGAGCAGGAATTCGAGAGACTCGGCAGTAACCGCACGCATAAAGTTGATGTCCGCCTGATTGCAGCTACGCATCGGGATTTGGCTAGCATGGTGAAGCAGCTCACATTTCGCGAGGATTTGTACTACCGGCTAAAGGTGTTTCCCGTCCACGTTCCGCCCCTGCGGCAGCGCACCGAGGACATTCCACAACTGGTGCGCCGTTTTGTGAGTATCTACGCTCAACGAATGAATAAAAGCATCGACCAAATTCCTGCGGAGACGATGGATGCCCTGGTGGGGTATCGCTGGCCTGGAAACGTTCGCGAGCTGCAGAATTTCATCGAACGAGCCGTGATTCTCTCTCCTCATTCTGTACTCCGCGCCCCGGTTGGCGAGCTAGAGCCCTTCTACACCCGCCAGCAGCGAGGTGTGGCGATGAGTGGTCTTGCGGAGATGGAACGAGATCACATCGTTCGCGCGCTGGAAGCGAGCAACTGGGTAGTCGCCGGTCCAAATGGCGCGGCCGAGCGATTGGGCATGAAGCGCACATCGTTGGTGTACAGGATGCAGAAGCTTGGAATAAGGCGATCCTCAACAGCGCCGCAAGAAATATCGCATCGCCCCATCGCGAAGCGTTAGCAATCGATATCGAAGGTGTCGCGCTCGACGTGAAGTTCAAGGAATTCGCGAACTGCCTCAATCTCGAATTTTGCGCCTTTCAGCAAGTTGTCAAGCCAGTCTGGAACCTCACGGGCCAAATACGTAGCGAGGCCTTCGCGAATAGTCATGACGCGGCTCACATCTCTATGATCTGCGAGGTTCACCGAATTGTCGTAAATCTCAAGGCGATGCATTCCACTTGAACGAAAATCGAGAGCTGTCAGAAGATTCCGTGTGCTCTTATGAAATATTTCGCGTACCAGACTCTCCGAGGCCGAGTGCCCTCCACGGCACGCCCGAGCCTTGATTCGGCACACACTGTTCGGCGCTGCCAGGAGTGACGAAATACATGACAGTTCGGAAACCGTGCTCAGGGGCAAGTTGTGCCTGCTCAAATGTCACCTCGCTGCGAAGTGTCTTTTCGAGCGCAAAGCTCCTTCTCGCGGAAATGTGATCGAGGATCCATCGTTGAAATTCTACGTTGACCTGTGAACGGATTCCTTTTGGGATTCCGTGAAATTTCATCGGCGAAAAAATCAAACCAGCTTTCATTGAAATCTCTCCGACGGCAGTCTGTGCCTTCCTATCAACAGCATGCTGCAATTCTATTGTTGTGAACGCCCGGAATTAGCGAGGATATTACATTAGAAGTGTTGGGAATGTAACTTCACGTTTATTTAGCATTTGACGTAATGCTGTAGGCGTTATAGAACCTTCTAAGTACTCCTGCTAAAATCTGTATCTTGCCCAAATCGGAGCGTGAACGTGTCGAATCTGGGGAAACTAATGTTGTGCCTTCTCACGATGGCCTTTGCCGCAAGTAGCCAAGTGAACTCGTTCGGCGCAGTTCCTCACGGAAATGCGCCGGTCGACTCAAAAGCGGCGCTATCGCTCGGCACTACAATCCTGGCAAAATTACTCACGACCCTCGATGCGGAGAAATGCAAGCCCGGCGACGCCGTGGAGGCTGAGATCACTCGAGACGTAACGCAAGATCACAAAGTAGTCGCCAAGAAGGGATCGCGTCTCACGGGTCACGTGGTCGGCATCGGCCTTTCCTCGGATCAGAAGCCGCAATCGCGTTTGGGATTTATCTTCGACAACATCTCCGTAAAGAACGGCGGACGAATCCCAGTTGCTCTATCGCTTCGGGCGCTCGCACGCGAACCGCAGCTGCAGCAACAATACGAGCTCTACGATGGCCGCGGTACAGCGGCCACGGAGATTACAGCGGGAGCAGCCACTGGCGGCAGCGTCGGCGGGGCACTGCCGAACGGTGAACTTCGGCTTGAGGACTCAGGCGTATACGGAATCCCGGGGCTAAGTCTCGCCGTCATGACCACGGACAAAGGATTGAAGCTTACAATTGTGACATCAGCTGACGGGAATGTTCGTCTCGCGAGGGGAACGCAGATGGCTCTCCAGGTGATCGGCAAGTAAGAGTGCGCCAGAGAATTGGTCTTAGACGCAGATCCATCTGGGTGGGCAATAGAACGCAGCCCCTTTAACCCACTTCATTCTGAAAAGACTAACCCTTAAATGCGGAAAGATACGCTTCGTGTTGTGCAGCTTCGAATTGCCGCGCGGATGATGATCCCGCTGTCCGCCCGGGATGCATTGCATCCCTGCCGCAATGCGATTGTTAACTAAAACTGCAGCGTCGGTCGATCTCACGTATCGTTTATATTTCGCGTGTAGCAGCGTCCGCCTCTTCCGCCAGTCGGTTCACGACGCGGAAGAACTTTCGGTGTCTGCCCAACAAATAGCCCATCCGCTGTGAACGAGGCGATGGTCGCCACAGCGCCCCAAATCTGTCATCGCTCGGCCGAATCACCGCGCAGTGAGGCAAGTCCGGGCTGATGAACTCACAAGGCACGGGAAAGATTAGGCTCGGTTGAACCAGGCTGGGAGGTTGCAGTGGTGGATTGTTGAAAAAGTCGGGAAACGTCAGTCCGGATATGGGGTCCGTAAACGGCGCCACCGGCTGTTGCACTCCATTGCCTGCAAAATCGACCCATTCCAGAAAGTGAGCGACTTCGTCTCCGCCAATGCCAAAGGCGATCTTTAACACCTCCAGACTGCTGATTTTTTGGCCAAGCGCCGCATAGAGACTCGAGCCACCTTGTTCGATGTATCCGAAGTGAAAGCCCGCGACATTGGCGATCGCCTGGATGTGATCGTTACCGGGGAAGTTGGGGTTGGAAGCACCGTTGAAATCGTTGTTGTTCCTCGGAATGGCGGTAACATTCTTGAGTGTCAACGCCTGGGGAAAAGTGGCGCCAAAGTCTGGGTTTGTCGCGCTGCGATAGCGGACGTACCAGCTCGTGTCCACGTTGAGGTGCATGAGGTTAGTGAGGCGGCCGATGTCCTGCGCTCCCGTCGCCTGGCTGCCTTGGAGTGTGCGGAACTCGTCGAAGTTGACCGGGTCTGCGCCCTTGGACTCCAGGTATCCATTGAGGAAGGCGGCGTGGCTGATTTCGTCGATGGTGTTGCTGGTAATGTATTGTGGGCCATCGCCATCGAGGTTCGACAAGGCTACCTGGTAGTTGTTCAGCGATTGATTTGGATCTATCTCAATCGGAGGATTGTCGCCAATCCCGCCCAGTTCCGCATACTGTATCCAAAGGTCCGATTCGATGATCTCGGCTGTAGCTAAAAAACGAAGAATGGCAATGTCTCCTTCCGTAAGACGGCCACTATTTTGTGCCGTGGATTGAGCAAAAGTTGACATTCCGCGGGTTAGTAGCCCCGCTCCCATGGTCGCTGCGCCTGCTGCCAAAGCGCCCTTTTTCAAGAACGAGCGCCGATTGCTCATCTGAGCTTCCGGTTGCTTCATTTTTCTCTCCTTGTCTTGAAATCGATCCCAATTGCGTTCAGGCACGTAAGCCTGATCCGAAAATCGAATCGATAGTGACTGCACTTGCCATTGCTGCTTTTCACGGCGTTTTCAAATCGACGTCTAGTTTGTGGACGACTGTTCTAAACAATGTGGCGGCAATCCTAGATGTAAAAGGCAGGCTTGCTGCCGTTTTACACTCTCCGTGTACAAGACTGTACGGACGCTGTTTTTATTCCGCAAATTTCGTCGGAGAAAAGAGCAAGGACTCGACAACAGAACATCGCTTGCCGATACTCCACTCCCGTCCCGACTCGAAATGACGGGGGTTTTCACTGGGAGACCACTCATGCGGTCGCCCCTGCTGGTCGCCGCGAACTCGAGGTTGTATCTCCATTCACAAGATTTGCCAGGGCTTGACGAAGCCTGAGCCGTGCACGCGATAGGCTCGACATCACCGAGCCTGCAGGCATACCGGTGATAACGAGTCTGCGATGCCCGCGACCGTCAAAAACTCAACCTACAACCGCTCAAACAGCCAGGCGCGGCCATACAGCCGCTATATAGAAATGATTCAAAATGGTTAAACTAAATGCCAACAGCTAGATTGGAATGGTGGAGGCGGGGGGAGTCGAATCCTGTCGCAGTACTGGAGCTACGGAAGTATTGAATCTGATAGTCGCCCATAACGCTCTTACCGCTGGAATTGCAGATCGGCGATACATTCCTGATACAAATCTGACTGGTCTAAGTTCGGTTACCAGCCGCCATCGCCTTCTGCTGGCGCTCATTCGCGTCCCGCATGATGACTTTTACTTCCTGCGCGACTTCGTGGAGACAGATTAATTCGTCTTGATTGAAGTCGTGGATACCTTTGGTAAGGTTTTCAAATATGCTCCGGTCTATATCGCTAATCGTCGCCATTGAACCTCCTCAACCAGAAAGACATCGCCGGGCCCAGACGAATCGTCCGACGGCGGTCATATTACTCCACCCGAGCCGACTTATGGAGACGAGCACCGCCTTGTTCTTTAGCAGTTTTCATTTTATGGCAGTTCGCGCACAGGAGTTGAAAGAGCCAAGGTTGTTTGATAATCGCGCAGTACATTAAATCTCCACCGCGACCGAGTGCCCTCTCGGCGGTGCCCCCGCCTTCCTTGTGGTCGAACTCCAAAAGGTTGATATCAGTGCAACCTTCAGTCCCATCTTTATTCAACCAACGACACGCGGAATTCTTACATCGCGGATCATTTTGAATATTCCCCTCGCGGTCCCGATATTTGCCAAGAACCTTTACGCAGCAAAGTTTTCGCCGCCTCGATAGTAATCCGGCCTTCGTAAGGGGTAGATCAAAAGTGGAAATCATTAGCCGCCTCCTAGCACGCTGGGGCCTACGAAAGAACCGAACACCGGGCAAGCTGTAATATAAAATACGGCAGCAAAATGACGTTAGAGCCCCTGGGCCGGATTTAACGTACGAGGGTCTTCTATTGAGCGCGAGCGAGGCATAATCACGCCGTAATCGCTCTGGCTGCTCAAGCCCGGCCCTTTCTCGCATACTTGGCAGTCACATAACTAACGAAGCCAGAGCAGACCACGAGCATGACACCGCATCTTCTTGTTGGAGATTTCCCTCGTCCATGAGCGCGTGACGTATTCCGTCTGCATCGCTTGTGTAGCCATATAATTTCTCGAACGCTAGCACCAACGCGGGATGCAGTGATGGGTCCACAACTTTCAGCGCCTGGCCAAGTGTGCTGTGGGGTTTCGCAGTGACGGCACCGCATAGTGCTTCGACGGCGCTGATCGATTCCTTTATCGAATTTCTATAATCAGGATTCGTTTTCTTCGACAGCAAACCGATTGCCGCTTCCAGGAGAGAATGCCAAGCACGATGTTTTTCACGGGCTCTCCATTTGCCGGATACTACCACTAATGGCAACCTATTATTTCTTCCCATCGCGGCTGTCCGTTCGCTGGGTCCTCTTCTATTGGACGGGGTCGTGCTCGCTCCCCCACTCATTACTTGCCGCACTTCAATTGGCATATTCAAGGCCAAACCCACCCGGACCTGGGGCCGCCGACCAGATTGCGGCGATCTCATAGGCCCGTTTCGCGCTTTCGACGTCCACGCTCAAATAGCCGGCCAGAAATTCTTTCGATTCCGGGAACACGCCGTCGGTGATCGGTACCCTGTCTTTGCCCGCCCTCACGACCTTGGCCTGAACCTCGGACCGCTACTTAAACCAGGCGGCTTTCGTCGCGTTCCGTCGAACGATGAAATCTTCGAGCGCCCGTGTCGGTTACGGTGTCGGTTGGCGTTTCATTTTGCTTCGTTACCGTGCGGGGCAGTGCGCGATTCGAAGTCGAGAAAGGCGCTCGACGTCGAACTCGACATCGCCGGCCGTCATGTATACGGGAAGCAAGTCTGAGCTGCTTGAACATCCAAATGGTGTACCAGTTAAGGTCGATCTCATACCACTTCAGCCCGTGTCGGGCCGAGACGGGGCAGGCGTGATGGTTGTTATGCCAGCCGTCGCCGAAACTCACCAGTGCCACCCACCAATTGTTGGTTGAAGTATCTCGGGTTTCGAAACGGCGCGACCCCCAAATATGCGCGGCCGAGTTGACGATCCACGTCGCATGAAGTCCCACGACGGTGCGAAAAAAAATGCCCCACAGCACCAAGCGAAATCCACCGATCGCAAACAACGCAACTCCGAGGATAACCGTTGGCGCAAGATGGTACTTTGTGAGCCAGACGTGAAAGTTGTCCTCGGCCAGATCAGGGACGTAGCGTTTTAGTGTTGCAACGTCTTGGCGCAAGGCGTTCCCAACTAAGACCCAACCCGCATGCGCCCACCACTTGCCATCGCGCGGAGAGTGCGGATCACCTTCCTTGTCCGCGAATTGGTGATGCTTACGATGCGTGGCCACCCAGAGGAGAGGGCCCCCTTCCAAGGCCGTCACGCCGCAAATCGTAAGAAAGTACTCAAACCACTTGGGTGTCGCGTAGGAGCGATGGGTGAGCAGCCGGTGATAACAGATGCCGAGTCCCAGGCCCCCGGTCACCCAGTACAGAAAGAGCGCGACGAACAGCGCGTTCCAGGTGAAGAAGAAAAGCGCCGCGACTGCCCCAACGTGAAACAACATCAGGACAGGCGCGATCTGCCAGTTCAACCGGTTCTTGGCGGGCTGATTGTTCTGCGCACAACGGACCATTCAAGACGGTTGTGGTGGTCATAGTCTCGGTATGTTTTATGCACGCACGTCCGGAAGAATCAGTTCCAAATTGCACACGCATTTGTCGAATGAAGCCACACCCAGAGGCCTCCGGCCATGCGAGTCGCAGAGTTCCATCCGGGCGCTCAGTGGAACCTGAGGTGTCCTGGTGATGTACAACCCGAGTGAATTCTTTCTCAGCTCAACTGG
>CAWJGI010000057.1:0-102223 GCA_963842255.1 uncultured Acidobacteriota bacterium
TCCCGAACCAGGCGCGCTAGCCAGGCTGCGCTACGCCCCGACCGTGTGAAATGCGGGTACAACACAGTTTAAGCTACCTTCATCGCATCCGCAACGCCGGCGGATGCAACGGAAACTTCCGCATCGGTGGGACGCAGCTGACTTACAATGGAACCGTTGCGAAAAAGCGGCGGCGATGCGCTGCATTCTAAAAGGTGGGCGACAGACTGTCGCCATAGCTGGATGCTCAGAGGAAAGGATGCCGCGCTGAAGGACGGCGCTACATTTAAGCCTTTTGCTGAAGCACCGATTTTGCCTGGCTTGGCGTTCGCTTATTACCGCGCATTATCACTTTGTTTTTTTGGGATTTGCTGCTGCGTAAAGTACGACGGAAAAACCCCGATGTATCATTTCTTTTTCGTACTGCATTCCTAGCTTTTCCATAATGTTAGTGGACGCCACGTTTTCGCGCTTGGCGATGGAAATGATGCGCTGAAGCCCCGCGCGCTCGAAGCCGTCGCGCAGTGCTTCTCTCGCTGCTTCGGTTGCATAGCCCTGACCCCACCACGCGCGGGCTAGCCACCAGCCGATTTCGATTTCCTGAATGTTTTCAAGCGGCTGCAGGCCGCAGAAGCCGATCATCTCGTTGGTTTCTTTGTGTATCAGCTTCCAGAAACAGAATCCGAATTTGCTGAAGTGATTGACCTGGGCGGTGGCCCATTCGCGAACGCGCGCGTCGGGCCAGGGTTCGCCGTTTGAAATGTAGCGGACTACTTCGGGATCGCTTGCTATGGGACGGAGCAGCAGCCAATCGTCGGGCTGCCACGGCATCATGCGTAGGCGCGCGGTCTCAAGCATATGAAATTTTCTGTCAGGACAGGCGATTAACTGACTGTTCCTTTGCGATGGCGCTCATCGGGATGTGTGAAGACCGCAGGCAAGAGCCGGCAGGACGCTGGCGCTACGTCCGCTCAAGATAGCGTGCCTGCGACTACTGTTCTGCCGCAGCGTAATTTAAGCTGTCTGCGAATTCAACTTTGCTGCTGCTGGCAGGCGGATTAATTTCGCTTCCGTGATCGACGGAATAGCGCGAATTTGGTCCGCGACAGTGCTGTCGACATTGCCATCGAGCCGAACCAGGGCGAGCGCGTCGGCTCCCTGCTCCGGTTTACGACGGCCCAGAGCGAAGGTGGCAATGTTCACACCCATGTTGCCGAGCGCCGTGCCGATTTTTCCGATGACACCGGGCACGTCGCGATTGCGCGTCAACAGCAGCGTGCCTTCCAGCGGGGCCTCTAACCCGATATTGTCGAGCAGCAGAATCCTCGGGCCGCCTTGCACTATGGTGCCTTCCACCGTGAGCACGTGTCCGCCGTTTGTTACCGATACTTCCAACGTGTTCGGAAATCCGTGCTCGCGACGGCGGGTGGTTTCCTCGACAATCAGGCCGCGTACTGCCGCAGCTTGCGCTGCGTTCACCAGATTCACTTTTTCGTCGAGTACGGAATTCAATACGCCGATCAGGACCGCGCTGCGAATCACGTGCGATCCGAGTTCGGCGGGTTCGCCGGCATAGCCAATGCGGATTCGACTGAAACTGGCGGATGGCGCGGCTTGCGCGACGAAAGCGCCCAGACGCTCACCGAGTTCCAGATATGGGCGCAGGCGGCGATATTGTTCGGCGGAGAGCGCGGGCATATTTACCGCGTTGCGAATCAACCCTTCGGCGAGGTAATCGCGTACTTGCTGCGCGATTAACGTGCCTACTTCCTCTTGAGCTTCGGCCGTCGAGCCTGCGATGTGCGGCGTGGCGATGAGATTCGGCAGCCCGATGAGAGGCGAATTTTTCGGTGGTTCCTGCGCAAATGTATCTACTGCCGCGCCGGCTAAGTGCCCCGAACGCAGCGCTTCGGCCAGCGCGGTTTCGTCGATCAATTCGCCGCGCGCGCAATTGATCAGGCGTGCGCCTTTTTTCATTTGTGCGATCGCCGCCGCGTTGATCATTTTCTCTGTCGCGGGACTCAGCGCTGTGTGCAACGAAATTACGTCCGAGCGTTTCAGCAAATCTTCGAATAGAATCAGTTCGACTTCCAGTTCACGCGCTGCGGCTGGCGTCACGTAGGGATCAAATGCGAGCACTCTCATCTCCAGCGCTCGCGCGCGCCGCGCAACTTCCGAACCCACTCGTCCGAGCCCTATCAGGCCAATCGTCTTGCCGCGCAGTTCCACGCCGGACGAGGTTTTTTCCCAGCGGCCTGCTTGAATTGAAGCGTTAGACTGCGGCACCCCGCGTGCCAGCGACAGCAGCAGCGCGAAAGTGTGTTCGGCGACACTTACCGCATTTCCGCCCGGCGTGTTCATTACCAGCACGCCGCGATGGGTGGCCGCGTCCATATCCACGTTATCGACGCCGACGCCCGCGCGTCCCACTACGCGCAATCTTGCAGCCCGATCGAGAAGGTCGGCGGTTACCTTCGTGGCGCTGCGTACCACCAGGCCATCGGCGTTCGCGATTTCGCTCGCTAGCGCCGTTGCCGTCGGCGACAATACTTCCCAGCCGGTTTCGCGCAAGAGCGCAATACCGCGCTCACTTATTTTGTCAGCCACTATAATTTTCATTTTTAGCAGCCTAACGGGTGACTCCTAGCGTGTCAAATGGTAGTGCCAATCGATCGCATTGAAATTTCTGAATAGTTCCCGGTTTGCAGCACTCCCTGCCCGCCGCGCCAATGGCTGAACCTTTCGGTTTCAGTGTTTGGCCTCGGCTGGAAGGCAAATCAATATGCTATTCTGGTGCGCAATCGGGGGCCGAGGAATGGGATATATCGAACGGATTCAAAGCGATTTGACTGCTGCCATGAAGGAAAAGGACGAGTTGCGATTGAGCGTCCTGCGCATGGTGAAGAGCGCACTGAAACTGAAGGAAATTGACAAGCTGCGGCCGCTGGACGATATGGAATCGCTGCAGGTGCTGCAAACTCTGGTAAAGCAGCGCAAGGAATCCGTCGAGCAGTTCACGCAGGGCGGGCGGCCGGATCTCGCCGAGAAGGAAGCCAAGGAAATTAAAATCATCGAAGAGTATTTGCCTGCGGCTCCCAGCGACAGGGAAATGCGTGCCGCTATTGAAGAGGCCATTAGCGAATCGGGCGCGGATTCGCTGAAACAAATGGGCGCGGTGGTGAAAGCCGCACGAGCCAAACTCGAAGGAAAAGCTGTGGATGGAAAAGCGCTCAGCGATAAAGTTCGTGAGCGGCTGGTGGAAAAATCCGCCGACAAGGCCTAGGAGCAGGCATTAGGGATCGGTAAGTAGGGATTGTGATCGCTGAATAGCTGAAGACTCCAGGACTCACGACGCTGTCGCCTATGACACATCGCGACATGATCCGCGGGGAACAATTTCTTTTTGGGGGATTTGATGAGATTCGCGCTTCGCGTGACGATGTTTGTGTTGGCTGGCGCCCTCCTTGCATCTAGCGTTTATCGAATGGCCATCGCCAGTCCTGCTGACCTATCCGACGAGGCTCAAATTCGCTCGGTGATCGAGATGCAGGCTGGGGCGTGGAACCGCGGTGACCTAGATACGTTTATGACCGCATATTGGAAGTCAGATCAAACTGCTTTCGTGGGCGCCAACGGAATTACCCGCGGCTGGCAGGCGGTGCTCGATCGTTACCGCACCCGCTATCCCGATGGCAAGGCCATGGGGCATTTATCGTTTTCAAATTTGGAAATTCACACGTTTTGCTCGGATGGGGCATTTGTAATTGGTCAATTCCAGCTGGAGCGCGAAAATGACAAGCCCGCCGGGATTTTCACGCTCGATTTCAAGAAGTTTCCGGATGGCTGGAAAATAATCGTCGACCACAGTACGCCATTTCCTGCGACTGCGCACTAAACATTGGCACCGTCTCAACCATAACGCTGACAGAAAACCGCAACAGACAGCCCGATCCGAGCCGTCTAGCGCTTCAGGGTCTGTGTGTTTGAATCGAAATTCATGACTTCAGCAGCGCAGGCCGCGTCGATGTTCGGCTGAAGCCTCCGATATGACGAGGCACAGGGTTCAACTCCTCCTAGTACCCTTGTTTCTTAGCGCACACTTTTCAGGGATAATGAATTCCTCGAAGGCAAGAAGTTTTCAGTGGTATTTAAAGGAGCATTCATTTGCGTGCGGTGATCACTGGCGGGGCCGGGTTTCTGGGTTCACATTTGTGCGAACTGATGCTGGAAAAGGGCTGGGAAGTTCTGTGCCTCGACAATCTTGTTACCGGAAACGATTCCAATATCGCGCACCTGCTGCCGCATCCGAAATTCCGTTTCGCACGACAGGATGTGTCGCGTTACATCGAAGTGCAAGGCCCGGTGGAAGCGGTGCTACATTTTGCTTCGCCGGCCAGTCCGCCGGATTATTTGAAATATCCGATCCAAACTTTGAAGGTCGGCGCGCTAGGAACGCACAATTCGCTCGGTTTGGCTATGGCGAAAAACGCGCGGTATCTGCTGGCGTCCACTTCGGAATGCTACGGCGACCCACAGGTGAGCCCGCAGCCTGAATCGTACTGGGGCAATGTGAATCCGGTGGGACCTCGCGGCGTGTATGACGAATCCAAGCGTTATGCCGAGGCCATGACTATGGCTTACCACCGCTATCACGGCCTCGATACTCACATTGTGCGTATTTTTAATACCTACGGCCCGCGGATGCGTCTTAATGACGGCCGCGCGCTGCCCAATTTTTTGTACCAGGCGCTGATGGGCGAGCCAATTACCGTTTACGGCGACGGCAAGCAGACGCGGAGTTTTTGCTACGTTTCGGACTTGCTCGCTGGAATTTACAGGCTGCTTGAATCGGACGAGCACGAGCCTACGAACATAGGCAACCCCCAGGAAATCACGATTTTGGAATTTGCTGAGCGAGTACGCAAGCTGGTTGGCGCGGAGACTCCGATCGTTTTTCATCCGTTGCCGCAGGACGATCCCAAGCAGAGGTGCCCGGACATTACCAAGGCGAAGCGGCTGTTGCGCTGGGAGCCGAAGGTGACTTTGGAAGATGGCTTGCAGCGGACGTACGAGTATTTTCGAGAGAAGATCGCACAATCTAGCGCGGCGAAATGATCTGAAAGCGGTAACGGCTAGTCACTTCGCCTTCGATTTATTCCGGGCGGCCCATTGAATAGTATTCGAAGCCGCGGCTTTTCATTTCGCGTGATGACAGTAAATTGCGGCCGTCCAGGATCAGCGGGCGGGTCATGGAATTGTGAATGAGGTTCCAATCGAGGTCGCGGAATTGTTCCCACTCGGTGACTATCAGCAAAGCCTCGGTGCCTTCTGCTGTTTCGTAGGCGGATTTTGCGTAATGAATCTGCGGCAGAACGGGCTGCGCTTTTTCCATGGCTGCGGGATCGTAGGCGCGGATTTGTGCGCCTTCCGCCGACAATTGTTGTATCAAGTCGATGGCTGGGGCGAAACGGATGTCGTCTGTGTTGGGCTTGAATGCCAGGCCTAGAACCCCGATCTGTTTTCCTTTCACTACCCATAAGGCCCTGCGGATTTTTTCCATGAAGCAATCGATGCGCCTTTTATTGATTTTCTCTGCTTCCTTCAGCATCGAAAAATCCACGCCGGACTTTTCCGCCAGGTAAACGAATGCCTGTAAATCTTTAGGCAGGCAGAATCCGCCGAAACCTAGACCTGGACGCAAAAAACTCGCGCCGATGCGTGGGTCCATGCCTATGGCGCGCATCACTTCTTCGATGTCCGCGCCCAGCCGCTCGGCCAGATCAGCGACCATGTTGGCGTATGAAATTTTGACTGCCAGGAACGAATTTGAGGCGTGCTTGATGAGCTCCGCGCTATTGATTGTTGTCACCAGCCACGCGGGCAGAGGCGTATCCGGGCAGCCCGATGGGTGCAGCGGGCATTTGAACGTTCGCTCCAGCACCGGGCGGTAAATATCCTTCAGCTGCCGCTCGGCGGTATCGTCTTCCACACCTACGACGATGCGGTCGGGGTGCAGAAAATCCTCGACTGCCGTGCCCTCGCGCAAGAATTCCGGGTTCGATGCAACGCGGAACGTTACACCGGATTTGCGACCGTATACGGAAAGGGCGCGTTTCAATTCCTGGCCTGTTTGCGCCGGGACAGTGCTTTTTTCGATCACCAGTTTCGCGCTGCGCGATTCGGTGGCTACCAGGCGCGCTACGTGATCGATGGCACTCAGGTCCGCGCTGCCATTGGGCAGTGGCGGTGTGCCTACGCAAATGAAGATCGCTTCACTCTTTTGGACTGTCTCGGCTGTATTGGGACTGAAGCTGAGGCACTTTTGCTTGCGGGCTTCCGCGATGACTGTATCAAGATCGGGCTCGTAAATCGGCAACCGCCCGGACTCCAGCCTTTTTAGCTTGTCGGAATCGCTATCGCTACAAATCACTTCATGGCCCAGGCCCGCCAGGCATCCGCCCGTAACCAGCCCTACATACCCAGTTCCAATGACAGAAATCTTCAAGTTCTACCCCCCGCTCTATTAAAACGGCTTCAAAAATTGGGGCCCGTCCAGCTGGCACATGCTAAGCGACTACAAAGCGTGCGGCCTTACCGGTAATCCCGCCCAGGCGTTAAGCAAGCCCAGGAATTCGCGAAGGACCGACTGTGCGTCGCGTGTGTTGCGCCACCAGTGGTCGGCGTCATATGGGTCGTCCGGAGCAGCACGGACAATCAAGCGCAGGCCGGGATCAACCAATTTTGACCATAATGCTTTCACTCGCCGCGTATGACCGGGCGAGGTGACGATGACAACGGTATACTTTCCCGTCCGACGCATCTCGCGCGATACCTCTTCCACCTCTTGCTGGGTGTCGATCACCGTATCCGGCAGGATTTCGATCGCGGCTGCCGGCACTCCTTTGCGCATTAGGACTTCGTGGTTGTACTCTTCTTCGCCGACGAAATGAATGCCGAGTTTCGCAAGTTGCGGCCCGGGCCCCTCGGGACGGCTGATCCAGACTGCCGGGGCGTAAGCTGAATTAAAAAGCGCAGCTGCTTCTTCGCCACGATACGGTAACCCACCGCTAAGCACAACGATGACATCTGCCTTGCTCAGTGAATCTTCGCGGACCAGCCATCGTCCGGCACCACGAAAGGCGATCCACCCTGCCGCCAGGGCCACCAGCAAAATCACGGGGGCCAGCCATCGCACGCGGCTCTGCTGCCGAATTTCACCCGAGGGAGATTCGATTGCCGTCATGGCGTTTTATTTCTTCTCCAGAAGAAAGTTCCCGGCGACCAAAGCATCGGCTCCCGAACAAAAATAACTGCGCACGGCGTCGCGGGGCGTGACCACCAGCGGTTCACCGAACAAGTTGAACGACGTGTTCACCAGCATGGGCGCAGGCGCATTTTCTCCCGATGCTTTCAGCAGCCGCCAGAAGAGCGGGTTGTCCGCGCGATGCACCATATGCAAACGCACCAGATTCTCGGGCAGCAGAAACCCGGGCGGGAGAGCCTTTAATAATTGGTGGCCTTTTTCGTTTGCAACTGCCATGGTGGTAAGGAAACGGCCAGCGGGCGAGCATTTAAAATATTCCGCGCAATTTTCCTCGGGAATCGCAAGAGCAAATGGGCGGAAGGATTCTCGATGCTTGACATAGTCGTTCAGATTTTCCTTTACATACGGGGCCCAGGGCGAGGCCAGCAAACTGCGATTGCCGAGCGCGCGCGGGCCAAATTCAGTCGCGCCTTGGAACCATGCGACAATTTTTCCTGACTGCAGCAATCGCCCGGTGTCGGCGAGCTTGCGTTCCTCCGAGTCCAGCCAACAATAGGTGGCTTTGCAGTTGTCGAGCACAACTTTAATTTCTTCATTGGAATATGCCGGGCCCCAGTAGGGAGCCGCCATTGGTGCAACGCGTTCGCGCCCCAAATGTTGATGCCAAACCAGCCAAGCAGCTCCGAGCGCCGTGCCTTCATTGCCCGTGGCCGGCTGAATGAAAACATTTTCGAATCCTGCGCCCGCTTCAATCGCCGCCACCAGTACCGGATTCAGGAACAGGCCGCCCGCCAGGCACAGAGCGTTCGCTCGATATTTGGCTCTCAGTGCTTGCAGCCAGTCGCATACGATAGTCTCGCAGGCCTTCTGCAAACTGGCGGCTATATTCGCGCGCGTCTGGTCCGTCATCTGAGGATCCGGGGTGCGCCTGATGCCCGTGCGGCGATAAAATTCATCGGTGAATGCAAGCTCGCCGGCGAATCCGCGCCGGAAATATTTGGTATTCAAACGCGCCGGCCGTCCTGCTGAATCGCTCAGCATTCCGAGAAACAAATCAAGAAATGCAGGTTGCCCAGATAGGCTAAGCCATTGGGTTTTGTGTTCTTCGGCGTGCGAGCGAAATCCCAGAAGCTTCGTCACTTGCGAATAGACCCAGGCCAATGAGTGTGGAAACCGTACGGATGACAGCTGGCCGATGCCGCGTGCCTTCGCCGATGCCTACGAAACCGGCGCGCCCATCGCCTTTTTCATCGAGCGAGACAATCAGCGCGCGGTCGATAGAGGACGCATAAAAAGCACTGGCAGCGTGGCACAAATGATGGTCAAGTGATTCCACGCGCCCATGCGGCGCGCCCGCCATTCCTTTGACGATTCGAAAATTATTGAGCTCGCGGCCCAATTCGCCGAAGGCTTTGTTTAAAAAGTAGCCGCTAGAAACCGGAGAGACCGGTGCGACCCGAGTGCGGAACCACGCCTGCCGCCTCCAGGCCCGTGAGGGATCGCTCGCGATTCCGATGCGCGAAATTTCGCGCCAGGTGATTCCAGCATGCTCCAGGCAATAACGGATCGCCGCGCGTGGAATTCCTTCGATCGTTCGAGTGCGCGCGAGTTTGCTTTCTTCAATGGCTGCTACAACGCCGGAATCGCCAATCAGCGCGGCGGCTGTGTCGTGTCCCATCGCGGATAGGCCGAGGATGTACATGCTAGGAGGTTTTAGTCATCGTTGAGATCGCGCGGTGACACAGAATTCGAAGAGCGCAGCGATCAAACACCTATGCGCGTGGAACCCGATTGAACGAGCGCTTGCTGGTCAGCAGCCCCCGCAGACCCAGAAGAATCAGTCGAGGCTGGCTGAGGCAAACGCGCCAGAGAATCTTCCACGCTTCGTCGCGGGAATATTGGCTCAGGGATTGTTTTGCCGGATCGTTGAGCAGATCTACCAGCTCGCTGTAATCATCCTGCTGAAAATCGTGCAACGAACGCCGCAACAAAAGATGCAAATCGAGCTCACGGCGCAATTGACGCAAAGCGCGACTGGATCCGCCGTTCAGAATCGCTTCGGCCACGCCCAGCGCCCCCCGGAAACCGGTCACGATTCCACCGACGGTAGTCACCTTCACTTGCGCCGCCGCATCGCCCACCAAGTATACCGAGCCATTGCCGACTTGCCGGCGCACCGGGACCCAGCCGGTATAGACGGGAATTCGCGCGCCTTGAAATTCGATCGGCGTCAGCTGGCGCTTCTCCAGAAACTTTTCCAGATGTATGCGCGTTTCCGGACCTGCTTCGCCAATCAAACCGAGAGCGCCGCGCGTCGGCGATTCCGGAATCAACCAATAAAAATAAGGTGTGTCCTGCGGAACGAACCAGACGCGCACGGTGTCCGGCGCCATATCTTTCGGCAAAGGCACAAGGGCCTGCACCAGCGGCACTGTCTCCAGTGGCGGCCATCCCGCCGCCCGCGCGACCCGGCTCGCGGCGCCGTCCCCGCCAACGATTGTATCAGTGTGAATTTCTTCGCAACTCCCGTCGCTGCAGCGCTCGACTTCCAGCATGAGCCCGCGTCCATTGGAGTGCAGCGAATGGAACCGCCGGCCCAACTGCAATTCTGCACCGGCCCGCCGAGCTTCTTGAGCCAGCCCTTGAATGAGTGCGCGCCGTTCGACGACCAGATCCGGATGCTTCAGTTCGAAAGTGGCGGAGCGTCCGTCGGTAAAAAGTTCGAAGCGCCGGATTTCATTGACGATGCTGCCTACGCCAGCGCGGCCCAGCAGTGAGCGCATCCGGTTAGTAACAATGAGTGTCCGCTCCGGATGATCGAGGGTTTCGATGCGCTCAAACACGCGCACTGCTGCGCCCTGACGGGCCAGCACCGTGGCGGTTAACAGCCCTGCGGCTGACCCGCCCACCACCGCAACACTTTGCTTAGTTGTGGGAGATTCTGACTCGGAAATGTTTTTTGAGCCGGATTCGAGCGCCATCTTGTGTTTGTGCAGTCTTCCTCACATAGCCGAGTTCGAGTATGAATGATAAAAATTTTCCGCGTATAACCGTCTAAGGACGAGAAGAATTCGGCGCGAATCTCGCGCACTTCTCACCAGCATAGTGACGCTAACCTTACCGTAAGGGTTGCCGCGCCTTAATTCCGCGAAGCTGCATCAATCGGCACGCGCCGAATCGATCCTCGTTTCGGTTTCGTTTGCGACAGCATACACCCGCATGACCGATTCACCCCAGATTCGGCGCAACAGTATAGCGCAGCGGCCCGTTCGCACCAATTGCGAACGCGGCCCTGGCGCCTCCTCATTCTCGCTCCCGAGATGGTTCGCCCGGCTTTCGATGCGCGGCAATGCTTGGCTTGGCACTTAAAGTTGGAAACGGCTTAGTTGGACCAGCTTAGCGATTCTCTAAGTGGTTTTGAGAATCCTCCGCCCCGCGTGTGAGCTTCGTTAATGGGCTCCCATCGAACGCAGTTCTGCTTTCCGGACCCTTCTGGGGATGGAAACTGGCCTGCCCGGGCTTGGGCATTGTGCTGCTTACTTTGGCGAGCCTCTCCGATAGCACACCCGGTGCAATCGCTTGAACGAGCGTCGCCATTTTGGCGGTGAACCCAAGACGTACCTCGCTTTCACCGGAAACGCAGGCATTCACAATCTTACGGGCCGCCTTGCGGACATCCATGGATATGCCCGGAACCGAATCGCTGACCGCAAACCATGCGTAGTCCTTTTGTTGCTGGCCGGCGAATTCATCGTTCCGGGTATTTCCTGCGCGCATCAATCCCGGACAGGCTGTGGTGACGAAAATATTGTCCTTCACCAGTTCGCTGCGGAGACCTTCGCTGTAGCCGACCAGCGCGAATTTGCTAGCCGAGTATGGAAGCAGATGAGGGAAGGCGACTTTGCCGCCGATCGAGGCGATGTTGACGATTCGCCCGGCGCCTCGGCGCTTCATTCCTTCGCTTACCGCGAGGGTTGCGTACACCGCGCCCCAGAAATTCGTCTGCATTGCGTCTTCGAACGCTTCGAGATCCTGATTCTCGACGGGTCCGATGATCATCGTTCCGGCGTTGTTTACCAGCACGTCGATGGGACCCAGATGCTGCTCGACCATCGCGACCGTCCGCTGAATTTCGGCTCGATTGCCCACATCACATTGGAAGGCCGTGAATGGCACGCCGCTTTCTTCGAATTCTTTTCGTACTTTTGCCAATTCTGATTCGTTCCCTGCGCAGACTGCGATCCGTGAACCGCGTCTGGCGAATTCCCGCGCCAGAGCGAGTCCCAGCCCTCGCGATCCGCCGGTGATCATTACTACCTTGCCGCCAAGAGTGAAGCGCCGCGATCGGCGTACCCATGCTCGTGAAATCGCCAAGGCGAGTATACCCGCGGCCGACTGCTCCGATCTGCTGGCCTTTCGTAGCGGACAGCTTTTTCACAAATATCCCCTGAGAGCTTTTATACCCGAAAAATGTGCCGCCCAAGCCGGCAACAACTATCCTTTAACCCAAAATTGAAAGCCATACCTGGCATCCTGTAGAAAAACGACGGTCAATCACTTCTTAGACTGGCTCAGGGGTTTGTGCAGAAATCGCATTTGAGTAAAGATGAGAACCCATGTTTAGCCGAAGGCGCTCGCGTGGCATCCTGCGCATCCAGCTGGGACCAAGGATGTGCAGGAGAAAGCCTTAGATGATCTCTCCTGCGCTCGCACATTTTTCGATTTGGATTATTGTCGCAATCAGCATTGGGCTGATGCTGATCCGTCCGCGAAACATTCCAGAAGTTTACTGCATTGGAGCTGGCGCCCTCCTGCTGTTGATTCTGCGTTTGCTTCCTATACGAGTTGCTGGCCAAGCCATCGCGAAGGCAGTCGATGTCTGCTTTTTTCTTACCGGCATGATGTTGCTTTCGGAATTGGCGCGCGAGCAGGGGGTTTTCGATTGGCTCTCATCCATAGCGGTGCGCGGAGCTGACGGCTCATGTTCAAAGCTTTTCACGCTTGTTTACGCGGTGGGAATGATCGTGACTATTTTCATGTCCAACGACGCGACCGCAGTCGTACTCACACCTGCAATCCTCACTGCTGTGCGCAAAGCCAAAGTTCAGCCTCTTCCCTACCTGTTCGTTTGCGCTTTCATCGCTAATGCTGCGTCCTTTGTTCTTCCGATATCGAACCCGGCAAATTTGGTCGTCTTTCATAACGACATGCCTCGGTTGGGACAGTGGATCATCTCTTTGGGAGTTCCCTCTGGGGTTTCCATCGTGACAACTTACTTCGCACTGCGTTGGCTATTCCGCAGGGAACTCAACGCTCGTGTCGAATCCAAGCTTCCCGCTGAGTCGCTGAGTGATAGCGGTAAACTCGTTCTCGGCGGACTCGTTTGTATGGTTTTTGTTTTGCTAGTGGCATCGTCATTCAAGAAGGATTTGGGTTTGCCGACGTGCGTGGCCGCGCTGGCGGTTACCATCGTTGTTTCAATCAAGGCTCGCAGCAATCCGGTGCGACTGGCGCGCGAAATCAGCTGGTCAACTCTGTTACTGGTAGCAGGGCTTTTCGTAATGGTGGAAGCGGTCGAAAACATCGGCGCCATGCAGTACACGCTGCGCTGGCTGGCCTGGGCGCAAAATCTGGGATCCTGGGCGGGGACGCTCATCATGGGTTTCGCCGTGGGCTTGGCGAATAGTCTGGTTAACAATTTGCCCTTGGGCTTGGTTGCGGGAGCCACATTGCAGGCGGCAAATGCAAAGGGCCTTATTGCCAGCGCCGTCCTTATTGGCGTTGATCTTGGGCCTAACCTTTCGATCACGGGTTCGCTCGCGACGATTCTGTGGCTGATAGCCTTGCGCAAAGAGAAGATCGATGCGGATTTCTGGAGCTTTTTTAGGATTGGCATGGTGGCGATGCCTGTTGCTTTGCTGGCGTCGCTGGTCGGCGCGATCGTAATGCAAATATTAGGAGCTTCTTAAACTCTGGCAGTGCCGTAAGGCATGTGCTAACTTCTCCGAAGGTCACTAATGACGCCAAGACGCGTTCTGTTATCTCTGCTTTCGATTCTTTCTCTTTGCTTATCCGTCCCGCGTACCCGGGCTACGCTGCAAGACAGTACAGCCGCTGCTACCATCCATGTGGACGCGGGCGCCAAGGGAGAACCTTTCCCCCATTTTTGGGAACAAATGTTTGGCTCCGGGCGCGCAATCCTGGCCCTGCGTGAAAGCTACCAGAACGATTTGCGCGAAGTGAAAGGCGCGACGGATTTGAAGTACATCCGCTTTCACGCAATCTTCAACGACGAAGTGGGCGTCTACGACGAAGATGCCGCGGGCAATCCAATTTACAATTTTTCCTATGTGGACCAAATCTATGACGGTTTGTTGAAAGCCGGGGTTCGTCCCTTCGTTGAACTAAGTTTCATGCCAAAGAAATTGGCGGCGAATCCTAATGACGTTCAGGTTTTCTGGTACAGGCCGATTGTATCTCCCCCCAAGGATTACGCCCGCTGGGGCGAGCTTGTGAGTCAATTCGCAAAGCATCTGGTGGATCGCTACGGCATCGATGAGGTCTCCCAATGGTATTTTGAGGTTTGGAATGAACCCAATCTGGATTTCTGGGCAGGTGTGCCCAAGGACCGAACTTACTTTCAGCTCTATGATGCGGCTGCAGGTGCGTTGAAGAATGTCAGTCCGCGGCTGCGCGTCGGCGGACCTGCCACGGCACAGGCTGCCTGGGCTGATCGCTTCATCGAGCATGTTGCGACGCAAAACGTTCCCGCGGACTTCGTTTCCACTCACGTGTACGGTAACGACAGCGCCAAGGATGTTTTCGGCACCGAAGAACAAATCCCGCGAACGGAAATGGTGTGCCGCGCGGTAGAGAAAGTTCATCACCAAATCAAAGCATCGGCCCGGCCGCAGTTGCCGCTCATCTGGAGTGAATACAATGCCAGCTATAAGAACGAGCCGGACATAACCGATTCGATCTACATGGGTCCTTGGATTGCTAATACCGTCCGGGAATGCGACGGTATGGTCGAGATGATGAGCTACTGGACGTTTTCCGACGTTTTCGAAGAGCAAGGCGTAGTGAAAAAACCGTTTTATGGCGGTTACGGATTGATCGCAGAAGATGATTTGCCTAAGCCAGCCTTCAACGCCTTTAAATTGCTGCACCATCTAGGAAGCACCAGGCTGCCGGTTAGCGCGGACAATATTCTGGCTACGCGAAGCGCCGATGGATCGATCGCGATTGCCGTGTGGAATCAAGCCCCATCCGAGGGAGACGCTGCGAAATGGAAGCGCGTCACCTTAGAATTGGACTCGCTGACAGGAAATCATCGCGCTTCCGTGTATCGACTGGACGCGAACCATGGTTCACTCGCAAAAGCCTACACGGCGATGGGAAGTCCCGATTATCCAACGCAAGCGCAAATTGAATCTCTCAAAAATGCGGCTAAACTGGCACCGCCAGAGTCGGTTTCCATCACCAACGGCCATCTCGCACTGGATCTAGCTCCCGGCGCGCTGGTGCTGGTGGAAGTTCACTAGCAATCCCCTCATTACAGCCTCCTGTGCAACATGGTGGCAGGCTATTGCAAGGCGAAAATCAACTCGCCGGCGGATCACTGTGTGCTTTCAGTTCCAACCGTGGTTAGCGGATCAAGACTAGGCCCTGCAGATAAAGGAGCCGACAAGCGGCTGCGTAGTGGCGCTCGCCTTTGTCTCTCTGTCTGGTCATTCATCCTTAGGTGATCGGCGCTGCCGCGCACACTTCGCCCTGCGCAGCGATACCGAAGAGCGCAAAGCGAATTGTCGAGCTGGGTTTGGGTTCGTCCGAAGGGGCTAGGCGTTTGCGCTGCGGGCCAACTTTACTGCCGGGCGGAGGAGCGAACCTACAGGCCGCGCTTTGAGCCTGGTTAGCCGGGGTGCGCCTTCGATTTCCAGCACATCTCGTGGGCCGTAGAAGTTTTCCTTTTCGCACACCTTGCAACGTAAGTTGAATACGGAGGAATTAATATTGCGAACCGGCTCGGCATCATCGCTCCCGCCTGTTGCCGTTTTCTTTGAAATTCTACTAGGAACCGGAATCGCTTCACCGCAGGAATAGCACCGCACGCCCGCGTATCGTTGCTTCGCAGCCGTTTCCACCATCATCATTGCACCTCAGCTGGAAAGTTTCAGGCTAGAGCACCATTCTACACTCGGTCTTCGCGTGAAGGTAGCCTCATATCAACAGCCCGGAAGGCTCTTCTGTGGATTTCCGCTGTGGATACAAAATTCCATACTCAAACTCGGGCATCACCATGTTTTTCAACACGTTAGGAATCTGTATTAACCATGATTTCAACACCTTGCGCGTTAAAAGCCCCTAGAATTCCACAAGTGCTCTTTTAGAATTTGTTCAGGCTTTCAACCCTCGATACCGCAAAACCCATCTCCGTAGTTGTTGACTCAATCGATGAAGCTGAACTCCTACCCCGGTCGAAACCATAAGCGCAGATGGTTTGCTCGTTGCAAGCTGCGTCGCCCTGCGTCTGGGGGGACATCCGTGTCTCCTACTCGCTAGAAATTCAGTCTCTCCAGAGCACGGGCGATTTGCCGAGGCATGTTCATTGCCATCGAATGGACTCTCCGATCATGCTAACAAAGCTGCTTCAAAATCGTCCGACGAAAAGCCAATAAGGTCTGCATTAGGATCTTGGCGGCGTAAATTCCGGGCTGAGCAACAAAAAGTTGGCACCGGTGCGGCCTATTTCGCGCGAGCAATGGGATAAGGAAAACAGCGATTCCAGCGAGCCTGGTTCCAGCAAACGCACCCGGCGTGATGCAACTGCACGAGCGCGACTAGTAAATCTCATTGCGCCGCTCTACCCGAAATCGTCATTGGCGCTATCTCCGACTCCTCGCCAGGAACGTATATTCTGCTAACATAAACGTGAGTTGGCAGGCCGAAGGCTACACGCCTATTTCCAAAGGCGATTTTCGATTGTTCTGCAAGCAGGCCACGCACAAATACAGGAGTGTTATCTGCGCGACGCGATCGTTTTTTCTACCTGGAACTGGAACACTTCCAATGTCCCGGAGCGCCTTCCCCTGGCACTTTCGATTTGGGGAGCGCGCGATCTTTACTGCGCGATGCCTATTTCCCAATTTCGCCATAAACACGCGGCAGCGCGCGAAGTGGAAACGGGAATCCATGTGTTTCAGCCCGAATACTTGGGGCGAAAATTTAGTGCGCTGATATTCACCCGCGAGTGGCAATGGAAAAGGGTTGCGGAGTTACGGACGAATTGAAATTGGCAAACGCGCATTCGTTGCTTTGGCAAAAGCCATCAGACCTGGGGCGGTACGTGAATTCGTTTGACATTGGCATGATGCCTTACGATTGTTTCACCGAGAAGAATCTGCACTGTTCGCCCCTGAAAGTATTTGACTATTTTCTTGCCGGGCTTCCGGTCGTCTCTACGCCGACGACACCTCTTTGGGATTTTGAGGATCTGATTTATTTCGACGAGACAGAGCGTGAATTTTCTTCGGCGATTCGCCGGGCGCTCGATGAACCAGCGCAGAGTCCAAAGCGAACGATGCGCATGGCGCATTCCACCGAATCGCTTGCAAAGCGTCTCGAGGAGCTCGAGGTTCTTTCAGACGCGCGCCCCCGGAGCGCGAATTGATCAGCCTGGGGATTAATTATTCGCACATGCACGACTCTTCGGCGTGTATTGCGCGCGATGGAGAAGTGATTTTCGCGATTGCGGAAGAACGCCTCAGTCGAAGAAAACAGGATGCAAGTTTTCCGCTTCTCGGCATTCGAGCCTGCCTGGATTTTGCCGGTGTGCCATCGGACGATGTGGATTATGTCTGCGCGGGCTGGCCTCACCTGAGTTCGATGGTCGCGCACGACCTGAAATGCTTAGTGACACGAGCGCAGCCTGCGAACTACATGAGCGTGGCTTCATGGCTGAAGTTATTTATGAGTTCCATCACGCGACGAAACGGCATCAGGGAGTACACGCAACGTTTTAGCGGCTCCAAGACTCGCTTTCGTTTTGTGGATCATCATCGGGCGCACGCCATCAGCGCCTACGGCTTTTCCGGGTTCGATGATTCGGCCGTGTTGGTTCTGGATGGCCGAGGCGCTTGGGAAGCTACATCCCTCTGGCACGGCCGCGACGGGCGGCTCGAACACGTCTGGACCATTCCTTATCCCAATTCAGTCGGCCTTTTCTATGCGAAATTCACTCAGTACCTCGGTTTCACGCCGTACAGCGATGAATGGAAAGTAATGGGTCTGGCGCCGTATGGCGCTCCGGGAATTGATTTGGAATATTTCCTCGATCTCAACGACAGTCCTTACCGAGTCGCTTCGAAATTATTCCTCGAGGAAGATTCCAAATGCATGGCGGGTATGGAGGTGCGGCTGGGTCCGAGGCGCGTGCCCGAATCCGAAATTGATGAGCGCCATAAGAACATAGCCTTCGCGGTGCAGGATGTGTGCGAGCAAACCATGATGTCGCTGGCGAGTTCGGCCGTGGCGCAAACCGGAAGCCGCAATCTATGTTTGGCTGGCGGCGTTGCGCTGAATTCGAAAGCTAACGGCAAAATTCTTTCTACCGGAATCGTCGATCGGATTTTTGTGCAGCCTGCCGCCGGTGACGACGGGGTTTGCCTGGGCGCCGCGCTAGCTCCTTGCCTTGAAAATGGCGGCAGGGTGCCGATTCGCAAAATGCGCCACGCATATTTAGGCACGGAGTCTTCTGCAGCCGACATTGAAAAGGTGCTGCAAACTTACAAAATTCGCGCGCAGCGCGTTGCCGATGCCGCGCCAGTCGCTGCTGCGATGCTGGCAAACGGCAAAATTCTCGGCTGGTTCCAGGGACGCATGGAATTCGGACCGCGCGCGCTCGGCAGCCGTTCTATCCTGGCTGATCCACGTGATCCGGAGATGAATGCAAAAGTGAATAACGCTGTGAAATTTCGTGAGTGGTGGCGTCCTTTCGCTCCCTCAATGCTTGCGGAACGCGCCGGCGAGTATCTAGAATCCGCTACCGATTCGCCGTTCATGGTTCTCACGGCGCAAGTGCGGGCCGAAAAGCGTGCCCAGATTCCCTCGGTTACACATGTGGATGGCAGCGCGCGCCCGCAGACCGTAGACCGCGATGTGAATCCACTTTATTGGCGCCTGATCGATGAATTCGCCAAACGAACTGGCGTTCCGGTGGTGATGAATACTTCTTTTAACCTTCGCGGTGAACCGATCGTCTGTTCTCCGACGGACGCGATCCGCACTTTTTTCAGTTCCGGCATGGACGCGCTAATCATCGGCGATTTTGTGGTGGAAAAATAAATGCACGAAGAGTCTGGCAGTTTGGTTTGCGAATGCTCTCGATGGTCGCGTTAACCGGCTACCGGGATAAACCTACCGACGGCGTAGTTGATTACTGCAATTTCCTGCGACAGGCATTGGCCAAACGTGGGGTGCAACTCCAGGTTGTGGCGGTTCCTGTCGACGAGCAAAGCTGGTGGCCCGCTTTGCGACGCCTCTGGCGTCAGGCCGGCGGATGGCGGGGGTGCTGAGTATTGTTGCAGTACACTGCGCTCGCGTGGTCACGCCGTGGATTCCCATTTCTGACGTTGGCCGCCCTTGCGATTTTGCGGATGCGCGGCGCCCGTTGCGCGATTGTGTTTCATGAACCCGGCGGTCTCGACGGCCCCCGTGCGATTGATCATATGCGCTGCCGATTTCAGAACTGGACGGTGCGAACGCTGCATCGTTTCTCCAGCAAAAGCGTGTTTACCGTGCCGCTCGAAACCGAACAGATGATGCAGAGCCGCCTGCTGGTCGCGTCGGATATCGGAGGTTTGGGAGACATGGTGGATGGAGTCGGGCTGAAATTCCCGGCGGGAGATGCTGCGGCGCTCGCGGCTCGTATGCGCCAAGCTCTCGACGATCCCGCAATGGTGCGGATTTAGCATCGCGGGGGAGGAACCGTGCACTGGAAAAGTTCACAGAAGATCAAATGGTTTCAGAACACCTGCACGTTTATAACGAGTTATTGCGATCATAAGGAAGGCCTTCGCGGGCCCGACCATGTTCTTTTCGTCTAGCGTTTTTGATCGCTGCAAATGGGCCGCCGAAGCGTCACCCCGCAGATTCGTTGCAGGCTTGCCTGATTTTGTGCTGCCCAGCATACTACTGAGGATGGCACTCACATGAACGGAAGCTCTATTCCTGCGGTGCGGACGCAAGCACTGATTGGATTCGGTGTCTTCGTCGTGGGCATGTGGCTGGCCTGGCAGATCGGCGGGAAAAGCGGTATCAAAGACTTCGGCGCCCTGGAATACGGGACGCTGGCTTGAGCTTCCGACCTATAAGCCGAAGGGTCGCGGTGGGCTCCAATTCTGAAAGCGAGCTGAAACCGAAATGTGTGGCATCGCAGGCATCGCGTCGCGAGAGCTTAATCCTGATCACAGGTCCGCTGCGCAGAAGATGGCTGCAGCGATCCGTCATCGCGGACCGGATGCCTTTGCCATGCAAGAGCTGGGATCGTGCGTGCTGGCCAACACTCGTCTTGCGATCGTGGACCTCAGCGAGCGCGGCAGCATGCCTATGCCCAACGAAGACTCCACGGTCTGGATCACCTACAATGGCGAGTGCTACAACGCCGGCGAATTGCGTCCCGAGTTGGTCAGCCGCGGCCACAAGTTCCGTTCCGCGACTGACACCGAAGTTATTCTTCATCTCTACGAGCAATACGGCGATCGTTGCGTTGCGAAGTTGCGCGGCATGTTTGCCTTTGCAATTTGGGATACTCGCGCAGAAAAGCTGCTTCTGGCGCGCGACCGGCTGGGAATCAAGCCGCTCTACTACTGCGAGGCCGCGGGCAGAGTTATCTTCGCCTCTGAACTGAAGGCCCTGCTGGCCTGCGGTCTCATTCCTCATAAACTGGACCCTCCCGGCATCCGCGCATTTTTGCAACTCGGCCACGTTCCCGCACCGTGGACCGCCATTCAAAACGTCAAACCCCTGGCCCCGGGACATATCGGCATCTGGCAGAAGGGCGAATGGCGCACGGAATGTTACTGGGCACTGCCTTCTTCAACCGAGGAGCACGAAAATAAATCCGCGGATGATGTTGCCTCGGAACTGCGCGGACTGCTGCTTGAATCCAGCCGCCAGCAACTGATGTCCGATGTGCCGATTGCGCTCTTTCTCAGCGGCGGTGTGGATTCCGCGGTTCTGGGTTCCCTGATGCAGAATGCTGGGGCTGATCGGATTACAGCTTTGACTATCGGCTTCGAGGAAAAGTCCTTCGACGAGTCCGCATCGAGCCAACGGACTGCCGAGCTGCTGGGAATTTCGCGCCAGGTGATTCGCCTGCCGGTAGCGGAGATGGCGGCTTCGCTGGACCACGTTTTTTGGGCCATGGATCAGCCCACCGTCGATGGCCTGAATGCTTACTGGATTTCGCGCGCGGCGGCTGGGGCAGGTTTTAAAGTCGCGCTATCCGGCCAAGGTGGCGACGAGCTTTTTGGCGGCTATCAATCGATTGCCTGGTTCGATCGGTTTTCACATCTCGCCGGATTTCTTCGGCCATTTCCGCACGGCGCGGGTTGTGTAATATTCGATCACGCCAAGTTTCCCTATCGCTGGCGCAAGCTTTCTTACCTGGTGGGCGCTGACGATCCGTTTGTCGCGTCACAGCTCGCAGTTCGCGTTTTGTTTCCTGAAACCGATGTGCGTGCATTGCTCAACCCCGAGCTGGCCGCGAAAAATGGGACGTTCGAGGCGGCGGCGCACATCCAACAATGGGCGCGACAGACCGCCGGCCAAGGTCTTCGAGAACGCCTCGCTTTTCTTGATTTTCCTGCGCACCTCGAAGCTCGGCTTCTTCGTGACGGCGACGCCATGAGCATGGCGCACAGCCTTGAAGTTCGTCCGGTGATGCTCGATCACGCCGTTGTGGAATATGTTTTGCGGCTTCCCATGTCCCTGCGCCTGGAAAAAAAGAAATTATTGCTGGACGCGATGCAGGGGATTCTTCCGCCGGAACTGATCGCGGATTTATCGAATCGCCCCAAACGTACCTTCACCTTTCCGTTCACTCAATGGCTGGGTAAAGATTTGCGCGAAACAATCAGCGCGAAGTTTGAACCTGCACATCTCGCTGCCGCCGGTGTGCTGGAACCATCTGCTGTGAATCGTCTGTGGCAGCGCTATCTTGAGAAACCAGAATCGGTAGGATGGTCGCGGCTGTGGAGCGTGTTTGTGCTGGCGTCCTGGTGCGAAATCATGCAGGTAGGAATCTGAAGCGTGGCGGACACGATTCGCAGACCTCGCCTCGCGGTCGTCTCCCCGTTTGTCGACAAACGCCATGGGACAGAGCGACGCGTTGCGGAGTGGATCTTGCAACTTGCTGCTACCTACGACATCCACATTTACAGCCAGGATGTGCGGGATCTCGACCTGACCAGGGTCACTTGGCACCGAATTCCCAAATTGCCCGGCCCGCACCTTCTAAATTACTTGTGGTGGTTTGCCGCCAATCACATTTGGCGTGCCTGGGATTCGCGCTTCCCAGATCTTCGGCCCGATCTTGTCTACAGCCCGGGAATCAACTGTCTCGATGCGGACGTGATGTCAGTGCACATCGTGTTCGCACAATATGTTGAGAGCGCAAGAGCAGCGCTCAGCCTGGGAAAGAATTCAATCGTATCTTGGCCTCAAATCATTCACCGCAAGTTCTACTATGGTTTGTTGAAAGCTTTGGAACGCCGGCTCTATGTACGCTCTGATGTTCCACTGATCTTGATTGCCAAGCGAACGGCAATTGCCCTCGAGCGATTCTACGGCCGGCGCGAGCATCTTCCCGTCGTATATCTCGGATTGGACCACAACATTTTCAATCTTGAACGCCGAGTCCAGCTTCGTGAAAGGGCCCGCGCAGAGCTCAAACTTTTGCCGGATCGCTTTGTGCTTGTGCTGATCGGGAACGACGCGCGCAACAAAGGCCTGCCGGTGATTCTGCAAGCTCTGACTTTTTTGCGTGACCTCCCCATCGATGTGCTGGTTGTGAGTCGTGAGGATCCGGACCCATATTTGGAATCCGCGCGCGCCGCTGACTTGGACGGCCGGCTGCGTTTTTGCCCGCAGCGTGACGATATCGAATTTTATTATGCGGCTGCCGACACTTACCTCGGCCCCTCGCTTGAGGATACCTTCGCGCAGCCTCCTGCTGAGGCTATGGCCTGCGGCATGCCGGTGATCGTCTCGGCCAACAACGGTACGTCCGAAATAATCACGCATGGCCGCGATGGTCTTGTTCTCGCGGATCCAGCGGATGCACCTTCATTAGCCGGAATGATCCAGCTCCTTTTCGATGATCGTGCTTTGTGCAAGCGCCTTGGCGAACAAGCCGCCGAAACCGCGCGCCGCTTCACCTGGGAACGCAATGGCCAGGAACTAACCGCTATCCTCCAGGAAGTTCTGTGCCGGAAAGAATCCGCGGCATCGCCAGCACTGGTTCAGGAATCCGGCTCGCGCGGAATTGCCGGCCGGAAATGAGCTCGATCTCGAAAAATAGCTCCCCGGCAGTCGCCAAGTGACCGCCGCACCCGATCGTTCGCTGCAGCCGGGCGCCCCGCTGGTCGGCTTGTTCCCCGAATTGCTCGGAGTCGGCGGGGTGCAGGAGTCGGGCCGCCAGACAGTGCGCGCTCTGCGAAATATTTGTGCGCAAATGCGTTTCGCGACGAATTTTCTTTCGCTTAACGACAATCGAGGTGCCCATAAATTCGTCACTGGCGACACCAGCCTGGCATTTCGCGGTTTCGGGCGCTCCAAGGTGCAGTTCGTTCTCGCGGCACTGGCATGTGCGGGAAACAAACCGCGCATCGTTCTTGCCGCTCATCCTAACTTGGCAGTTCCAGCAAGGTGGGTGAAGCGGCTCGCGCCGCAAGCAAAAGTCATCGTAATGACGCACGGTATCGACGTTTGGGAGCCGCTCACCTCTAGCCGGCGCTCCGCCCTATTGGCAGCAGATTTGGTTTTAGCTCCCAGTACCTATACGCTGCAAAAACTAACGGAAAAACAAGGCGTGCCTGCGGGAAAAATTCGCAGGCTCCCTTGGCCGCTCGATTCCGATGTGCTGGGCATGGCCGAAGCAACTCGAAACCTGCCATCGCCGCCGGAAGGTTTCCCGCGCAGTCCGGTCATTCTTACGGTCGGCCGCTGGTCAGCATCAGAGCGGTACAAGGGTGCCGACGAATTAATTCGAGCCGTGGCGCAGCTAAGCGCCGAGTTCCCGGCTTTGAGTCTGGTGGCAGTCGGAGGCGGCGACGACCTTCTGCGACTCAAGCAAATTGCCGCCGACTTGGGCAGGACCAATGCCGTCAAATTTTTTGATGGTCTGTCGCGCCCGGAACTTTCAGCTTGTTACGCCGCAGCGGACATTTTTGCTTTGCCCAGCACTGGTGAGGGTTTTGGTTTTGTCTTCATCGAAGCGATGGCTTTTGCTAAGCCGGTTGTCGGAGTGTCTGCCGGTGGAGTGACTGACCTGGTGGAAGATGGAGTCAACGGTTTGCTTGTTCCGCCAGCGGATTCACCAGCGCTGGTGCAGGCTCTGCGGCTATTGTTGCGCGATCGAACCTTGCGCGTAACCCTTGGTCAACAAGGCCTGCAAATCGTTCGCGACCAATATCGCTTCGAAGCCTTCGAGGAGCGACTTAAGACAATCCTGGCCGAGTGCATTTCCCCGCTCGCTTCCATGGGGAGCCTTATGGATTCTGGCCACCCAGCGTAGTATTCTCAATGCTTCCTCCCGATGTGGCAGCCGGGCCCACATCTACAGCTCGTGATTCAATCCTGAGCGCCGGCACAGCAAGCGAAATGCGCATCCTTAAAGTTGTCCAATTTTATTTCCCGTTTCAAGATCGAGGAGGCCCGGTGTTCAAGATTCGCGCGCTTGCGCGCAATCTGGTTCAGCGCGGGCACCAGGTCACGATTCTGACCGCGGATCTCGGGCTGGAAAAGCATGGAAGCTTCGACGGCTCCTACGAACGGTGCGCTCCGGGGTGGCGCACATGGAACGAGGGCATTGAGACCTTTTACCTCACCAGCTTAGCTCACTATCACGCACTCACCTTCAATCCTCGTGTGATAGGATACTCCCGCGCGTCCCTCAAGCAGTTCGATTTGGTCCACTTTTACGGTCTGTACGATTTTCTCGGCCCTGTTGTCAGTTATTTCTGCAGACGGCAGAAGATTCGGTATTTCGTCGAGCCGATGGGCATGTATCGGCCTATTGATCGCAGTTTGCGCATCAAGCGGTTTTGGCATCGCAGTCTCGGTCATTCCTATTTGGATCATGCAGCGACGATTGTGACCACCTCAGAGTTGGAGCGGCAAGAATTGCTGGAAGACGGCGTACCTGCTGAAAAACTGATCGTTCGCTATAACGGAATTGATAACGAAACCTTCGCCGTCAAACCAGCTCGCGGCACGTTTCGCGCGTCTTGGGGAATTGCGCAGGACGATCCGCTCATCCTTTTTCTCAGCCGGCTTATTCCACGTAAAAACGCCAAAATGCTGATCCAGGCTTTCGCCCAGGCCTGCCCAAACAGTGGCCGTCTGGTAATCGCGGGTCCAGAAGGTCTGCCGGGCTATCTCGCGGAACTGAAACGTGTGAGTGCTGAATGCGGCGTTGAATCTCGCGTGATTTTTACCGGACCGTTATATGACGACGCCAAAGTTGCCGCGATGGTCGACGCCGATGTATTCGCACTGCCCTCTCGATACGAGAATTTCGCAAATGCTGCGGGAGAAGCGATCACTTGCGGCGTGCCGGTCATTGTCAGTGACACCTGTGGAGTCAGCACGCTTATCGACGGGCGCGCAGGATTGGTCATCCGCCCGGAATTAAATCCATTAGCTGATGCCCTGCGCAGGCTTTTGACAGATCGCGATTTATATAACAAGTTGAAACGGGGCTGTCAGAGCGTCGCTGACCAGCTCGGTTGGGACGAACTCGCTCGGCAAATGGAAACGCATTATCTGCGGGCCACGTCAGAACCAAAGGAAATCATGGGCGCCGTGGCAGCCGGCCCGGGACCGTCTCGCGATGGCGGATTTGTCGAGACGCGCAAATAATGGAAAACGACACACCCAGCCCCGGCACTCTAAAATCTGCTCACGACACCTTGTCGGCGGAACGAGCGACCACCGCTGCAACTCAGCCTGACTCGTCCGGGTGGAAAAATTCTGTGGGCGCGCAAGCTAATTCGTCTCCCCGGTGGTTCACAATCTCCTGGTATGCGGTGAATCTGTTGCTTATCCTGTCCATTTTTGCGGCGCTCTATTCACTCGTTTGGGAATACTCGACACGCAGGTACTTGAAGGGATTTTCTGACGCGATTGTCCCGGCGACCGCGCCGGTTGATGAAAAAGTGCAAGCGATCCTGAATTGGATGGCCCACGGTCCCGCGCGTCTGCCCTACGGACCTAATCCAGGAGTGGATCGCGATCCTACAGACACGCTGAATTACGACGCTTTACTTCAGGTCTGTGGAACCGCCACAAACGCTTTCATCAATCTGTCGAACACCGGCAATCTGCCCGTCCGTCGGTTACTGCTGCTCGATTCCCACATGGTGACAAAACACGTCGTCGCCGAAGTGCTGGAGGACGGTCGCTGGATGATCGTCGATCCGGCATACCGCGTGGTTCTGCGGGACGCCCAAGGACGCACGCTCACGCGGGAACAGCTGAGTAATCCAGCTACCTTTGCGGAGGCTACGCAAAATATCCGCGGGTATGATCCTAACTACACGTTCGATAAGACAGTTCACGTTCGTATTGGCCGCATTCCCGTGTTTGGCAGAGGATTTCGGTCTATCGCTGATCGCGTCTGGCCGGGTTGGGACGAGTCGACGGTAATGACCCTGCTGGTCGAGCGCGAATCCTTTGCGGCCACGGTCATTTCAATTTTTCTGGTAATCTTGCTTTGTCTTCTGCGAATGTTCCTCCGTTGGTTCGGCGAGAGCCGACTGGGTGTCCACAGCGTTCGTTTTCGCGAACAGCTTCTTCGCGCTGGGAGTGCGTTCCTGCGTTCGGCAAGCTGACGACATGTGCGGAATATGCGGTGCCATCGGATTTGACTCGAAAGAAACCGGCGAGATCGTTGTGCGCCGGATGCTTGCCGCTATTGTTCATCGTGGCCCGGACGAAGAAGGCGTTCTTATTGCTCCGCCTGTGGTCGCCGGAACGCGACGGCTCAGCGTCATCGATCTTTTCGGCGGTTCGCAGCCTGTGTGGAATGAAACCGGCACGCTTGCCGTTGTCTACAACGGCGAAATCTATAACTTCCACGAGCTCCGCCGAGAACTCGAGACCTCCGGCCACAGTTTTCGTACCGGCTCGGATACGGAAGTCATCGTTCACGCGTACGAACAGTGGGGTGAGGACTGCCCTGCGAAGTTACGCGGAATGTTCGCCTTCGCGGTAGTTGAAATGCCGCAAGGGCCTGGCGGCCGCGCGCAGGCGGTGTTTCTCGCTCGTGATCCGATCGGGATCAAGCCTCTTTACTACACTCGAACTGAAAATGCGCTGCTTTTTGCTTCCGAAGTGCGTGCTTTGCTGGCTAGCCGGTGCGTTTCGCCACAGCTTTCGAACGAAGCCGTTTCTTCGTTCCTGCTATTTGGTTCCGTATGCGAGCCCATGACCATGGTGCAGGGCGTGTTTTCGCTTCCGCCCGGTCATTGGATGAAGATTCGGACCAGTGAAGCGCTCAGCGTGCTGCAACCGAAGCCGTATTGGATTTTCGCCAGAGATTTTCGCCAATTATCGGGAGACAAAAACAACAGGGCGTCGACAGGGAGCCCTTCGAGTGCCGTCGCTGTGGTTCGCTCTCTTCTCGAAGATTCAGTTCGCGCTCATCTTATCGCGGATGTTCCCATTGGGGTGTTCCTCAGCAGCGGGCTTGACTCGACAGCAATCGCTGCCCTCGCCAGCAAAGTTCAAAAAGGTGTTCACACTTTCACGGTCGCATTTCCTGAAACTCAATTCAGCGAGGCGCAGCTCGCTCGCGACACCGCCGTGCGCCTCGGTACCGACCATCGCGAACTGACACTATCCGGAAATGAAATGGTGGCGCGTCTCAACGAGGCGGTTGCGTCGCTGGATCAACCCAGCATGGACGGCGTTAACACTTTTTTCGTCTCCTGGGCTGCACGGCAGGCGGGATTGAAGGTCGCGCTTTCCGGCACAGGCAGCGACGAAATCTTCGGCGGTTACACCTCGTTTCGTGCCACTTCCAAGGTGGCGCGTCTCGCAGCGCTTGCGCGGTTTGTCCCGAAACCGGTGCGAGGACTTGTTTCTTCGGCGTTCAAGCGCTCGAAAGTCTATCGCGGTTCTCCAGACGTCTTTCGAAAAGCATGCTCTGCCTGGCTCGATCCAAACTTACTTCCATCTGCATATTTCTACACTCGCGCGCTTTTCACGCCCCAAACCGTTGCCACTCGGTTAGGCCATGACCAAGCGGCGTTGAAAAGTACGCCTTGGTTTCAATGGCTGTCTGTGTCAGCTCAGGAATCTCAGCCGATGGACGGCTTCACGCGGGTTTCCTGGCTGGAGCTGCGGTCGTATCTGGTAAATACGCTTCTGCGCGATACCGATGCCATGAGCATGAGACATTCTCTCGAAGTGCGCGTTCCCTTTCTCGATGTGCCGTTGGTCGAATATGTTCTGCGACTTCCTGAACCGTTAAAGCAAAATCTCGGGCGGCCCAAGAGCCTGCTTGTCGCGGCGCTGAAGGACTTGCTGCCGGAAGAAATAATCGCGCAATCCAAGCGAACCTTCACTTTTCCATGGGAGAATTGGCTGCGCGGCAAGTTGGGCGAGCAGGTGGCTGTGGGTCTGGGAGATTGGTCCCCCACATTGGAGCCGCGCCTTGACGGGAGGTTCCCGATGGCCGTGTGGAAGGATTTCCTTCGCGGCCGCACGACATGGTCGCGTCCCTGGAGCCTCTACGTATTGAATGAATGGGCCAAGCGTAATCTGCAGATTCAGGATCCTTCAGTGGAGCCCAGCCCAAAATCTGCCGCCGCTCAGGCGGTTTGAGTTACCGACGCGCAACAGATATTCCTTTCGCGCCGACGCGCTCGACGCCAGAGCTGTTTGTAACACATAATTCCAAATGGTCATTCTGGGCATCAACGCGTATCACGCCAACGCTTCCGCCGCGATCGTCGCGGACGGCAGGCTTCTCGCGGCCGTCGAAGAAGAGCGTCTGAACCGCGTGAAGTATGCCGCGGGTCTTCCCGCGCGCGCGATTCAATATTGCCTGGACCAGGCTGGCGTAAAACTTTCCGAAGTGGACCACATCGCCATCCCGCGCAATCCCTGGGCGCGTCTCGGAACCAAACTGCGTTTCGCGATGCGCATGCCGAAATTCGCTCTCGATCGCGCGCGGGTGATGAAACGCTTCGCCGGAATTAACGAAGATCTCGCTGCCGCTTTCGAAATTCCGGTGGAAAAAATTCGAGCGCAGTTTCATCGCATCGAACATCACACCGCGCATCTCGCCAGCGCCTATTTCGTTTCGCCCTTCGAACGTGCCGCGGTTCTTTCCGCCGACGGCCTGGGCGATTTCGCCAGCTCCATGTGGGCGCTTGGCGAAGGTCCACGCATGCAGCCGCTCGGCGAAGTCACTTTTCCGCATTCGCTCGGCATGTATTACACCGCGCTGACGCAATACATCGGCTTCTGGAAATTCGGCGACGAATACAAGGTGATGGGCCTCGCCGCGTACGGCCAGCCGGAATTTCTCGATGAATTTCGCCGTATCGTTTACGTCGACGCGCCGCTTTCGTTCCGCCTGGGTTTGGAATATTTCACGCATCAATCCAGGGCGCGGACATGACCTGGCGCGACGCAGATCGCACTCCCGTCCTCGGTCGGCTTTTTTCTGCGTATCTCGAAAAACGCCTGGGTCCCGCGCGCCATGCCGACGAGCCGCTCGAACAGCGCCACCGCAATCTGGCGGCCAGCATGCAAGCTGCGCTCGAAGAAGTCCTCGCCGCGCATTGGAGCGCTCTGGCGAAAAAACCGGCGAAAAATCGCTGTGCCTCGCGGGCGGCGTCGCTTTCAATTGCGTCGCCAACGGAAAAATATTCGATCACTCGCCGTTCGAGCGCGTTTACGTGCAGCCGGCCGCCGGAGATGCGGGCTTTCCGTCGGCGCCGCATTCGCGGTGAATCACCAGATTCTCGGCCGCCCGCGCGAGTTTGTTATGGACCATGCCGGATGGGGTCCGCAATTCAGCGCGGCAGGAAATTCGCACCGCCGTGGAAAACGCCGCCGCGAACGGCGACGATCTGGAAATTCAGCAACTCGATGAAGCGCGCTTGCTTCGAGCCACCGCGCGACATATCGCCGACGGCAAAGTCCTCGGCTGGTTTCAAGGACGCGTCGAATGGGGCCCGCGCGCGCTCGGCCAGCGCAGCATTCTCGCCGACCCGCGCCGCCCGGAAATGAAGGACGTTCTGAATCGCCGCATCAAGCACCGCGAAACTTTTCGTCCCTTCGCGCCCTCCATTCTCGAGGAAGCCACGGGCGAATATTTTCGAAAAAACTCATCCGTCGCCGTTCATGACTTTCGCCTACAACGTGCGCCCGGAAAAACGCGCCGTGATTCCCGCGCCCACCCACGTGGACGGCACCGCGCGCCTGCAAACCGTCAGCCGCACCGCGAATCCGCTCTACTGGAAACTGATTCGCGCCTTCGGCGATCTCACCGGCGTGCCGGTGGTCCTGAACACTTCGTTCAACGACAACGAGCCCATCGTCTGCCGACCCGAAGAAGCGCTCGATTGTTTCCAGCGCACGCAGATGGACGTGCTGGTGATGGGCAATTTCGTTCTGGAGAAAAAATCCGCACCGCAGGCAACGGAGAATCCGCTGCACGCGGCGCCACGCGCGCTAAACGTCGCTCCCGAAATCGATGCACATTCTGCTCCTGAACGAATACTATCCGCCCGACACTTCGGCCACCGCGAAAATGGCCGCGCAAGTCGCCGAAGCATTGGCGCAGCGTCACCAGGTCACCGTGGTTGCCGGCCGCCCTTCCTACGATCCCGATGCGCGCTACCCTACGCCCTGCTTCGCCGCGACACGCGCAACAAGGTGACGGTCGAATGCGTCGGCTCCACCTTCATTCCCGCGTCACCAGATGCGGCGGCGCGTCACGAATTATCTTTCGTATCTCGCGCTCGCTGTGCCGCGCGCGCTGGCGCTTACGTCCGGACTTGATTCTGGCGATGACCGATCCTCCGGTCGCGGGCATCGCGGGCGCGTTCATCGCGCGGCTGGCCGGGCGGCCGTTTGTTTACAACATCCGCGACCTGTACCCGGACATGGCTATCGGCGGCGACATCGTGCGTCCGAGCAAGTGGGTCGCGCGCTGGGAAGCACTGCATCGGTGGGCGCTGAAGCAGGCTGCGCGCGTGATTGTCCTGGGCGACGACATGCGCGAGCGCATTCTGGCGAAGGGCGTCGGCCCGGACGGTGGTCGTGGTGCGCGACGGGAGCATCGCGTCGACTGCTGCGGGCGTGCCTGAGCGCGACGATCCTGTTGTGCAGGAAATTCGCTGCGGGTTTCCGTTTGTCGTTCTGCATGCGGGGAATTTGGGATTTTATGGGGCTTGGGACACTTTGCTGAGGGCGGCGAAAATTTTGCGCAACGAAAATACCGGGTTCGTGTTCATAGGTGACGGCGCGAACCGGGCGGCGCTGCGAATCGGCGGCGCGCGATTCGCCAAATGTAAAATTTCCTGCCGTTTCGGCCAGTCGCGCAGATCCCGCACGTGATGATGGCAGGCGACGTGCACATCGTCACGGTGAAGCGCGGGCTCGAGGGCGTCGTGGTGCCCAGCAAGCTGTATTCGATTCTCGCGGCGGGGCGTCCAGTGCAGCGTGTTGCCCGGCGGAATGTCGATGCCGCGCGGATTGTGGTCGAATCCGGCTGCGGCGTGGCGGCTGATCCCGACGATCCCGCCGGCAGTCGCTGCGGCGATCCGCGAACTGCGCGCGATCCTGTGCGCACTGGCGGAAATGGGACGCCGGGCGCGGGAAACGGCTGCCAAATATGCTAGAGTTAATGAGCTCGAAAAGTTTGTTGCCATCAGTGGAAACGTCGGTTGGCCCCAGCCTGCCGGGCGCTCTTTCGCGAGCGTGAAGCGATCACCGGCTGGGACAGGTGTGCCGGACCGACGCCGCTATTCGCACGTGTAACTTATTAATGTCATTGGCCGCAATGTCCGCACTCTGAACTTATCGCGTTCGCCGTGGCGCTGCTGGCGTCGCTGGGCCTCACGGTGCCGGTTCGGCACCTGGCGCTGCGTTACGGTATGGTGGATAAACCGGGGCCGCGCAAAGTTCATCTGAACCCCATTCCGCTTGCTTGGCGGCATCGCGATTTATCTCGGGCTTCGTTCTCGCCGTTCTGCTTACGCGGCACGACGCGTCCGAGCAGCAAATCATCGGCATTCTTGCCGGAGCCACGTCTGCTCGCGCTCGTCGGCTTCCTCGATGACGGCGGGCTGCTGCATCACCAGGTAAAACTTTTCGTTGGCATGCCGCTCGCCGGCGATTTTTCTGATCGCTTCCGGCATTCGCGCGCAGCTTTTTTCGCAATTCATTCCCGGTGCGGCGGATTGGTTCTCGATTGGTGCCTCACCGTTGTGTGGGTCGTCGGCATCACCGCCGCTTTCAGCATTCTCGATCACATGGACGGCCTTTGCGCCGGAATCGCCGCCGTCGCCGCGGGTTTCTTCACCATTTCGGCGCGCATGAACGGGCAGACGCTGGTTCCCACTCTCGCCGCCGCGACTTTGGGCGCCGCGCTTGGATTTCCTGCGCTGGAATTTCAATCCCGCGAAAATTTTTATGGGCGACGGCGGCGCTATGTTTCTGGGATTCCTGATGGCCACGCTCGGGCTGAAAATCCGTCCAGACGGCACGCTGTTCCCGCACACATGGCTGGTTCCGGTGCTGATTCTCGGCGTGCCGATTTTTGACACGACGCTGGTTTCCATTTCGCGCGCGCGGCGCGGCCTGTTGCCCTTCACTTCTCCCGGTAAGGACCACACTGCGCACCGGCTTTCGAACCTGGGCCTGGGCCATCGCGGCGCTGTGCTGGCGATGTACGCGCTCGCTATGGTGCTCGGCGCGCTGGCGCTGCTGGTCCCGAATTTTTCCCCTGCTACGGTGTACACCATCGCCGGCCTCCTCGTGGTCGTGGCGCTGTGCGGCGTTTTCGTCCTCGAAGCGCTGCCGTACGAACGGCAAGTCAAGTTGCACAAACCTTCCTCCGCTGCGTAGCAAACAGGATTGTGCCGTAACAAACGATTCGTCATCTCTCAGCGAACGCGCTCTCTCTCGCTGTCGGACTTTGTGCGACAACACCGCGCTGACCTTCTGAGCCTGATCTTAAAAGGACCCGGTGGGAGCTATGCTTAAACCTCCGTCTTGACTGCGGGACTTGGATTTTAGGAGGATACGCCTATGAAACGCGGTCTGTCCCTGCTTCTGCCAGCGGCTCTGGTAGCGCAACACGCAGTCGTCTCCCTGTGCATGCCGACACCGGCGGAAAACCTAACGGCTGCGGGTCAGTCTGTCTCGTGGGTGAAATTCGACGATTCGGTCGAGAAGGCCTTCAGTGTGGACGTGCCGCAGGGATGGACCGTGAAAGGCGGGTTGTTTCGGTTGGGATTTTCCGACACGCGGGCGATGGTGGACCTCACTTCGCCTGATGGCAAAACAAATGTACGCCTTGGCGACGTTTCCATTCCCAGTTATAGCGTGCCCACCCAATTTCATGCGAGGGAAGGCGAAGTTTACGATCTCGGCGCGCAGGCTCAGATGATCGTGGCCCGCTACCGCAGCGGTCCGGAGTTTGCAATTCTCTATTCGCACGCGCGCTTTTATCGGGTTTGCCAAAACCCAGCGGCGGATGCATCGGATGTGGATTTCAGCTTGCCTGATTACTGGCCTGCCGATTCCAACTACAGCCGCACCTCGACAGGGCAGATCGCTTATCACTGCAGCGGCGATCAGGGGCCGCGCGTTGCGTTTGCTTTTGCGCGGACCTCGAATTACGGGACGCTTTGGCAGGTGCCCACGCTCGGGAGTTTTATCGCGCCACCGGAAAATGTTGCGTTCGCGAAAAACGTTTTGCTGCATTGCGCCCAATCGTTTCAGGTGAATCCGTCATGGATTGAATATCAGAAGAAAATGGATGCGGACGGCTTACAGTATCAGCGTGTCCGTCAACAGCAAAGACTCGCGGCGCTGGGGCAGCAGGTACGGCAGTTCGAAGCGCAGATGCAGAGCATGCGAAATCAGGTGGGCGCATTTGAGAGCCGGCAAAATGCTCAGGCGGCGCAGGTGGAGGGTTTTACGCAGGCCCTGCGCGGCGTTACCCCTACAATTGATCCGCTAACTGGCGGGGCTCGCGAGGTCTGGACTGGCCCGAACAGCCAATATTGGACCAACGGGTTAGGACAGGTCGTCAACTCCAATTCGCAACCGCCGGGAAATTGGCATCAGTTGCAGCCGACTTCGCCGAATTGAGACGTACTGGCTTACATCGGCCCAGGTCCTCCGGATTGCGGCCTCGGTCGCCTTCGAGTGTCTTACGCTGCCGCCCGAAGACTGCCGCGCTCTCCTTCGTACCTGAGGGCCAGAAGGCTCGGTTTTTAAAATCTAACAAGCCCAGGAGCTCGGACCCGACATGCGCGTTGGAGTTTTTACCCCTTTGCTGTCCCAGCTTCGGCTTGATGCCGTTCTCAAAAAGCTTGCGGCGTTGCACATCAACACGGTTGAGCTCGGCACCGGAAATTATCCCGGCGACGCGCATTGCAAGCTGGCGATGCTCGGGGACGATTCGGCGCTCCGCACGTTTCGCGGTATCTTGGCCGATCATGGCGCTACGATCAGCGCTTTGAGTTCTCACGGCAACCCGCTGCATCCCGACAAGGCTCGCGCACAGCATGATCGCGAAGTCAGTCGCAAAACTATTTTACTTGCGGAGAAGCTTGGAATTTCAGTTGTCGTGGACTTCTCCGGATGCCCCGGCGATTCGCCGAACGCCGTGGCCCCCAACTGGGTGACGTGCGCTTGGCCTCCTGACTATCGTGAGGTGCTCGAGTGGCAGTGGAATGAAGTGGTCGCGCCCTACTGGATCGAACACGCGAAATTTGCAACCGATCACGGCGTGAAGATCGCGATCGAAATGCATCCCGGGTTCGTCGCCTATAGTCCGGAAACGATGCTCAAGCTGCGCTCAGTCGCTGGGCCCGCCATCGGATGCAATTTCGATCCCAGTCATTTGTTCTGGCAGAATATCGACCCGATTGCTGCGATTCGCGTGCTGGAAGGCGCGATTTTTCACGTTCACGCCAAGGATACGCAGATTTATTCCGCGAACTTGCCGCTGACCGGCGTGCTCGATACCAAGCCATATACGGAGGAACGCAGGCGCAGTTGGATTTTTCGCACCTGCGGGTACGGTCATGGCGCTCAATGGTGGCGAGAGTTTGTCTCCACGCTTCGCATGTTCGGTTACGATTCCGTGCTTTCCATTGAGCACGAAGACAGCTTGCTTTCGGCGGAAGAGGGCCTGACTAAGGCCGCCCACTTCCTGAACAGCATGGTGATCCGCGAGCAGCCTGGCGCGGCTTGGTGGGCGTGACGCCGCATAGGCAATCCCACGAACATTTTCAGGACCGATTGGACTGATTCTCGAGCGCAGATGGAAATCGAAAAGAGCGCATCCGCGTGCTGATCTTCGCCGTCGTTCTCGCTGTTTTCATCTACGGGATGATTGCCTCGATGTTGGGCACCATCCTGCCCGATTTATCCGACCGCTTCGGTTTATCGCCGAGCCAGAATGGCACGATTGCCTTCGCGCAGGCGCTGGGACTCATCATCGCGTCGCTCGGTGTGGGGCCGTTGCTGGACAATGAAGGCAAGAAGATCGGACTGATTCTGGGCCTCGCGTTCATCGCGATCGCGCTCTTCCTACTGCCACGCTCGGCGGGGTTTGCTAGCATTGTGTTTCTTCTTTTCCTTCTGGGAGTGGGCGGCGGGATTGTGGTCACCGGGGCGAACTCACTGGCCAGCGATGTGGGCGCCGTGCATCGCGCCATTGCTTTGAACCTGGTCAATTTGTTTTTTGGGCTTGGCGGACTCGCGACACCGTTTATCTCAGCGAATCTTTTTGCGCGGAACTGGATGCGGCTCTGCTACACGGTAGCGTTTCTCACAGTCGTGGCTGTGATGATCCAGCTTTTTACCAAGATGCCTGGGCTGCCGAACGCGCAAGGGTTCGTTTTTGCCGATGCGCGAGCCGTGCTGGGACGCTCGCTGCTCGTTCTGCTGGGATTTTTTCTGTTTCTTTACGTCGGCTGCGAGGTCGGCATCTGGAACTGGCTTCCTCGCTATCTCATCGCGCAGGGCATTTCCGAAAGTCGCGCACTCAACATACTTTCCCTAGGATTCGCGCTGGGCATCCTGATCGGCCGTGCGGGCATCTCGCCGGTGCTCGCGCGGCTGCCTGCGATTACCGTGACATTGCTGGCATCGATCGCGATGGCGATTACGACTTTCTTGATTTTGCAGACGAACAACCCTACTGTCGCCGGCATTTTCGTTTTTCTTGCCGGAATTTCCATGGCGCCGGTGTTCCCTACAACCATCGCTATTGTCGGCGATACTTTCCCGCGCATGACCAGCACCGCGATCGGCTTGGCGATTACGTGCGGATGGACTGGACTCGCGGTGAGTTCGCGCATCATTGGATTTATTGCCGGTGGCGACCCGCGGCGGCTGAAGAGGGCGCTAATGGTCATTCCTGCTTCTGCTGTGCTCATGATTTTCCTGAATTTAGCGATCCGTCAGATGCTGCCCTAGGTGGCGATGACGCGAACAGCAGACCCCTCGCTGCGCTCGGGATGACCATCGCGTTTTCGCGGGCTGACCGTGGGCTTTGACCCCATAGCTGAGAGCGCAGACACATTCAAAAAGTCGCAATGATCAAACCTTCAGAGCACGCATGTAGTCCGCATCGATCTTCAGCGCTTCCATTGGCGGCATGTCGAAATGTTCCTGCTCGATGAAGGAATGTTTGATAGCGGCTTTCTTTGCCGCCTGGAATATCAGGCGATAGTCGATACTGCCTCGCCCTAATTCCGTCGATGGCGGCGGCTCGGCATCCGTCGCCGGCGCGCCGGTCAACTTGAAATCTTTTATGTGCAACATGGAGAAACGCGTCGGGTAGCGCGTCAGGTAATCCACTGGATTTTTGCCTGCGACGACTACCCAGCCGCAGTCCATCTCCATTGTTACTTTGGCCGGATCGGTCAAGCGCAGCAATTCGTCGTAAATCACGACGCCCTCCAGCGTGCGGAACTCCGTAGTATGGTTGTGGTATCCGAAGCGCATGCCCGCGGCGTTCACGCGCTCACCGATGCTATTGAACCTATTCGCGTTCCAGCGCCAATCGTCGAGCGTCATGGCTTCCCGGTTGGCACGAGCTTCTGCGGGTTTTGCACGCGTGAGGTCCGGGAGCGCGGGAGACGAGCAGACCATGTACTCGAGGCCCAAATCCTTGCCGTACTCGATCACTTCGTCCAGGTGCGGCAACAGATCCGCCATCGGATAGTGAGCGCTGACGCAATGCAAACCTGTTTGTTGCATTATTTGTTTTACGTCGCTGGCGCTACGGCCGAAAAATCCCGCGGCTTCCACTTCGCGATAGCCCATCACGCCCAATTGCCGCAGCGTGCCTTCGTAATCCTTCGGCAGCTGATCGCGAACCGAGTAAAGCTGCAGGCCGAGCGGGAGGCCGAGAGGATTGGCCATCAGTTCAGGCACACTGCCGCCGATCGCCACTCCTGCAGCGCACGCCGAAGCGATCTTCACAAACTCTCTTCGCGAAATGTGATTCATCGCGTCCCCGATTTAAATACGCGCCGCTTTCATCGAAAATGAAATTTACCGGCTAGCCGCGAATTGCCTTTGATCCCTCATCCCAAGTTGCAATCGTCTTTTTGAAATACGCATAATTAGCCAAGTGGCAGCCGATCGCGGCATGGTTCCCGAATATTTCGTTCTCGACGGGCGGCTTGCGGGTTCGCACCGCGTTGAAGAAATTCTCCTGATGAGCGGAAACGTCGCTATAGCCGAAGGGCACGGTGAAAGTTTCCGACTCGATTGCCTGGTATTCCAGCGGAGCCGGCTGTGGATGTTCGGTCGCCCACTTGGCGAGATACTCGTTGCGCAGTCGCACTGGCCAGCCTTTTGTCGAATAGGCTTCGGGCTTTGGAGTGATGTCCTGCGGCGCAAAGGTCATGGTTTGGTCGATAATTTCCAGCGTCCCCTTTGTGCCATGGAATCGGATTGGCTCGCCGCCTTGATTGCTGAGATTGCAGTAGAGCGAGATGCGAAAATTCGGATAATCGTAAACTGTTTCGATCAGGTCCGGAAAATCGCGGCCGTCTTTCCAGCGGAACAGGCCGCCGCTGGACTGCGCGCGTTGCGCCACTTCATTTGTGCCGGAAATGAAATGAATTCCTGAGAGCAGATGCACGAATAGATCGCCGGCAAGCCCCTCACCGTCGTCAGCAAAGCAGCGCCAGCGGAAGAAGCGCGCTGCATCAAATGGCCGTCGCGGAGCGTCTGCCAGAAACGCATTCCAGTCGATTGTTTGCTGGTTCGCGTCCGGTGGAATCGGGTACACCCAGGCGCCGCTAGGGGAGTTGCGATTCGCTGAGCCTTCGATCAGGAACACTTCGCCGAGCGCGCCGGATGAGTAAAGCTCGCGCGCTTTCTCGTAGAGAACATTGCTGACTCGCTGGCTGCCAACCTGCATGATGCGGTTTCCTTTTCGCACTGCTTCCACCATAGCGAAGCCGTCTTCTACGGTGTGCGACATCGGCTTCTCGCAGTAAACGTCCTTTCCTGCGGCGCAGGCGTCCACCACGATCCTGCGATGCTGATGATCGGTGACAGCCACAATCACGGCGTCTACATCCTTGCGATCGAGAATTTCTTTGTAATTCCGCGTTGTCGGGACTTGTTTCTGCACGGCTTCCCGAGCGGCGTCGTGGCGGCTGTCGTATAGGTCGCAGACTGCAACGCATTCAACTCCCGGCACCGCGAGAGATGCTGTCAGCAGTTCACAGCCGCGCGTGCCGGTGCCGATGGACGCGAATCGCACCCGGTCGCTTGGCGCGAAAAGCCGGGTTGCTCCCCAGAACCCGGCTGGCTGGAGTACAGTGATTTTCGCGGCGGCCTTAGCCGCGACCGACCCCGCACCGATTTGCATGAATGTCCGACGCGTTAGGAAATCCATTTTGTCCTTCCCCTGTTGTTGTGCGGCTCATCGGATCGGTTTTTCGGGTCGCGCCTTCGGCACCCATCTTGCCAGTGACCTGCCGGTGTCCGCAGACAATCGACCCGGACACCTTGAAGGTGGCCGCTGCGAAAGCACGTCTAGGGCTGGAGCTCGAAGTGCGAACGCCATTGTCGGCCTCGGTGTCATTCATGTCGACATTTTTGTTGAAAACTACCTGACGGCAGGATGGGTGAGAAGAGAACTCAATCGGGAATCAGTTCGTAGCTTACGAATGCGAACTGTTTGCTATCCGGCGCCCAGGATGGAACATTGATTGTGCCCTGGCCGCCGAAGAGCCTGGCCAGCACCGTGATTTTTCCGCCGCTCATCGGCTTGAGCCGCAACATCACGTCTTTGTTTTGAGGATGCCCCTGCACACCCTTGTCGTAGGAAAGGATGACCATCCACTTTCCGTCGGGCGAAATGTGCGGGAACCAATTGTTGTAATCATCGTCCGTGATTTGCGTCTGCTCGCTGCCATCGGGGCGCATGCGCCAGATCTGCATCAGCCCTGTCCGCACGGAATTGAAGTAGATGTATTTTCCATCAGGCGAATATTCCGGGCCGTCGTCCAGGCCTTTGGCGGTTGTCAGGCGCTTTTCCTGTCCTCCGACTTCCGAAATCGCGTAAATGTCGAAGTCGCCGTTTCGCTCGCCGACGAAAACCAGCGTGCTTCCATCCGGCGACCATCCATGCCAGTACGATGGTGATTTCTGTGTAATCCGCCGCGGCGTGCCGCCGCCAATCGGTACAGTATAAATAACCGAGCGGTGCGCCTCCTGCGATTGGTCGCTGATGGCGATGAGGCTCGAGTCCGGCGAAATCCCGTGGTCATTGTTGCAACGGTTGGCGAAACCAGTGTCAATCATCACCGGTTTTCCGCCGCCGACGGGCAGGCGGTAGATGTGGCCGTCACTATTGAATAGAAAAGATGAACCGTCGCGCAGCCAATTGGGCGCTTCGAAATGCTCGGGCGCGACGTAGACGATGCTGCGATCGCCCGTGTCGATATCAATGATCTGAAGAGCGCTGTAGAGAGTCGTTGGCGTAGTCGACTTCGCGCCGATTGCTTCCACAGTTACGTTCGAGAAGACCGCCTTCGCCACAGAGACCTTATCTTCGGAAGAAACTCCGATGCCTAGATAAAAAGTCCCTTGCTGAGGAACTGGAATCGCCGCACCGGATGGACCGGGCTCGCTCCCATCAGCAGCCAGCAGTACATGAGCGTAGCCATCCCGCTTTTCGATGCGCAATCGCGTCGATGCAGCGGCATTCGATTGGATTTCATGCGTTGCGCTGCCCTTTGTCTCGCGATATTGCAATGACGCCACTTGGTTTGCTTGCAGGGTCGCGCTGGCAAAAACCGAATCTGAATCGAGGTCCTGTCGCAACATCAGCACGCCCTTGCAATGTTCGCTGTTGCAATTATCCGCAAATGCGACGTCGGCCGAAAATGCAACGTCACCAGAGAACTGTGTCCACACGAACTGAAACGCATCGGCTTTCGGTCCCGAGACATCACCTCCCGCACGAAGCGTGTACGTTTTCTTCAAGGCGTCATATTGAACTGACCCGTGTCGGCTCGTCTTACCAATGTCCTGGTGATTTTCGAATATCCCGATTCGCGTCTCGGCGTCTTGCGCTATGGACCGCAGACTTACGAAACAGAGGAGCGAAAGAACGCAGATGATCACTGAAATCCCAGCAAAAAGATTCTTGGGATCAAAATTTTTAGCTAGGAAAAAATCAGTGGCAATCGATTTCGCTAGGCTTGCGTTGCTGCTGGAGGGCTCGGCAGGAGAACTCAACTGTTCAAACTCCTATGCGACATACTTTACATCAGACTCCTCAGCAACACAGCGCATTCCGAATATTTGGTCATATGTTGTCCTGCCTGGGTGGGTCCGCGCTCACCTCGGACCCTCTTGCCGGATGCGGGATGCAGCCACAAGCCAAAACTTTGTCATCCCGAGCGCGAAGTTTGCAGACGCTTTGAGGGATGTGCTGTTCGTCTTGCACTGCAGATCAGCGCTGCGCGTCGAACGTTCGCACGAAAACACCAGCCGCGGTTCGGAATACAACCTTCAGAGGGGAGCAGCGGTCACTAAACGCGAACGCAAGCTTATTTTATGTTCAGAGTCAGGTTTGCTGTGTGGACCGTGTTCCCGTTAACGCCCATCACTGTAACCGTGTACGATCCAGCCGAACTGCCGCTACCTTTGTTCGATGCGCAGCTGCTCTCGAAGAACACGGAGAGGACGATCAAAGTCAACGAGAAGCAAAGCGCCAAGCCGCGCCTGCGGCTTGGCCCAGCGTAGCCGAAGAAAACCATTGCGAAAATCAACACGGAACATCCCACGACACCCGGGAAAACATTTGCCGACGGCGGCAAACGCCAGCCAATCGCGGACGGCGGGAACAAACTGTGTTCCGCGGTTGTCACCGATATAGTCGCGGTCCCGCCTTGCGTCAGTGAGCTGGGGCTTGCGGAACATTGGCTCATCGGAGCCGTGCTGCTGCACGACAACGCCACACTCGAAGAGAAGTCGTTTTGGGGCGTGAAGCTGATGGCGTTCTTGTAAACGGCTGTTTGCCCCGCAAGAACGGACACGCTTGCACTTCCGTTCACGTTGAGCACGAAATCGGGTGCCAAAACCGAGAAGTTGCTCGCCGCCGAGGCTCCGCCGCCCGGAGCTGGATTCGAAACCGTGACTGGATCGGTGCCAGTGGTCGCGATGGCTGCCGCGGGAATCGCGGCTGTGAGCATTGTGGAACTCACGAAAGTGGTGGAGACGGGCTGGCCGTTGAAGTTCACGGCGGAACTGGCGTTGAAATTCGATCCTCTCGCCGTGAGAGTAAATGCTGCGCTGCCCATCGCGATACTAGTGGGGGAAACACGGCTCAGAACCGGCGACGGATTGTTGACTGTGAAACTCAAAGCGCTTGACGTGCCGCCGAGCGGCGCCGGATTCGCGACGATAATCGAATTTGTACCCGCCGCTGCGATGGCCGCCGCCGGAATTGTCGCAGTCAACGATGTGGCGCTGACGAACGTCGTGGGTTGAGCCACGCCGTCGAAATTGAGAACTGCGCCCGAAACGAAATTCGATCCAGTGACCGTGAGCGCGAATGCAGCGCTTCCCGCCAGTGCGCTGCTGGGCGCGAGCGCGCTGACCACCGGCGGAGCCAACGTAACGGTAAAAGTCGCTGTGGTGCTTGGGCTCTGGCGCGTCGGATCTGAACCGACACTTGTGCCGTGCCGGCGGTTTGCAGCAGTCGTGCCGGGATCGACGCTGAAAGCTGTGATTGTGAGATGAAGGTCGTGGCCAGCGCTGTCTGCGTGCCGTTCGCGTTGAACTGCACCTGCGACTTTGAACTGAAGCCGCTGCCGCCTACCGATATCGATGTTACGCCGGTGCCGACTGCCACCGATTCCGGCGATATCGCGCTCAATTGAAAGGGCACGCTGGAAAGCCAGTTGTTCACCAGGTTTGCCGCGTTCACCGAGCCCAAGCCTGTGGCGAAATCCCATCCCGGTTGTGTACCGTACGCGGGCTGGTATGAAGAATTGGACAGCGAAAGGACGCCAAATTCGCCGGCCGGCGAATAGCAGTTGAACAAGGTGCCCTTCAGCGTATAAGGATTTATCTGGCAGGGAACATCCATGTCACCCTGGGTGATATCGTGAAAATGCAGCTGTGGGCAGCCGCGTTCCCCATGGAGGAGTTGCAGCTCGTGCTGCCGCTGCTGCCATATTCGGCAGCGGCGAGCGCGTAGTAAGTAGGATTGGGATTGCCCCAACGGCTGCCGGTGCTCTGATTCACTAGCGACTGAATTCCCGCCATGATCGGTGACGCAAATGAGGTCCCGCCTCCTCCCGCCCAGCCGCTGGGCGCTCCAGTGCAGGCGAAGCCTCCGTTTCCAACATTCGAATTACAGACCACGTAGAGATGACCCCAAACGCCATTTGCGGCAAACAGCGAGACATCCGGAAGATCGCGCACTCCGTCGTTGGCGTTGCCGAAAACACTTTGCCATGAAGGCTTGGCATATCCGGCACAAGTGCCGCCGACGACGCCGATATTCGAAGAAGAACCCGTTGCGCAACCGCTAGGGCCGCCGCTCCCGGAAGCCGTCGTCACGAATTCGCCGCCGGCAGCATTGCACAATCCGCCAGCGCCAGAGCCGGTTTTGTATCCTGAAAACTCCGCGATCAGAGCGCTTGCGCAGGAATCATTCCACGGGATTTCTGGAACGTAAGATATCGCCGATCCATAAGCGGGGGTGTTTGAGGAATTCCAGTAGGTGCTGTTGGTTCCAGCATAAGTGTCGCCAAAATCGGTGCCGCCTACGGCCACGTTGTAGGGAGTCGATGCAAATCCATTGACAGCTATGCCGAAAATTGAGTATGGTTGGTCGGCGTCGCAGCCCGCTGCTCCTTCATCACCGGCAGAGACAAAGACCGACACGCCTTCCGACACAGCTTGCTGGTATGCAGAGTTATAGGCTGCATTGGCGCTCTGGCCGTTAAACACCTCGCACTCACCATAGCTGATGCTGACAATCGCCGGTGGCGCGGTGCCATTGATAATGTTTTGGACTGCGATCAAGCCGCCAAAGTGGGCGTCGCGCCGTTGTCCAGTGACGCATCGCTGCAAGAAGCGAGTTGTATGGCTGCACTTGGCGCCGCAGCGCTAGACCATTCGGCGTCGAGAATTGCTTCGAAATCCGCGCCGACGCCATTGGGATCGACGCCCGGGTCGCCACAGTTGTTGTTCCCGTTATATTGTGGATGGACCTGCGTGAAGGACCCTGAACCAAACTTACTCAATCCAAACGCCGAGCGGAAAGTGTTCCAGTCGCCGGTATTAAAAACGTCGGTGTCCTCGATGACCACGATGGTTTGCCCTTGTCCGGAAACGCCTTTGCTGAAAAGAGGATTCAGGTTGTAAATGGTGGCGAGGTCCGCGGGCACTACTGAATAACACGTGGAGCCTCCGATCCCGCACGGTCCGGCCGACGTGTATTTCGTACTGGGCTTGAAATCGTGCAGCGATACGATCCCGGTGATTGCAGGAGCGAGGGCGCCGGGAATCTGCGGATCGCTCATGTTGGCTATGTGCCGCCTACCTGCCACTTCCAGGTAATGCATTTCGGTGTGAAATGCCGCGCGCACTTGTCCGGCGGTTCCCGAAAAATCGATGAGCACACCATCAGGATATACAACGTTTACTTCGAAGCCGTGGGATTTGAGCCAGGCGGTAATTGTGGCGAGATCCTCAGCAGCTAAACCGTAATTTTCACCAAACTCTTCCGCAGTGAGCCAATGATGAAAATTCGGCGAGTTGGGATCATGCTGTTGGTCGATGTATTGCTGCAGTTCTTGCTCCTGCTGCAGCGAGCGACGCAGCTGCAGGAACATGTGTTCCATTCTGAACGAGTCCGAAACGGCTCCACGGTCGTTGGTCTTGTTGGCTTCCGGACGCGTATTGCCTGCCAGCTTCACCAAATTGTGATCGTTGATCGCCTCGATGATGCGCGGCTGTCTGGATGACTGAGTTTTTGCGGGCGAGGACAGAAAAACGAGCAAGGCGAACAGCAGGAATCCGGTGAGAGAAATTTTCCAAAGAAATCGCATCCATCGCCCCCAAAGATTCGTTTTAATGAGCCCGAGAAACACCCTGCAAAGTGCGAAACGGAATAGTGTCATTCATGAAATCTTGTTCCGCTGAATCCAATAAAACATTCAGCGCTTCGGCTCGCCACGTTGCGAACCGGTAGACAGCCGCTAAACCGGTCTACTACAGCACTTCTGATGCCGTATTGATGAGCCCGTAAGTAAGTTCCTGGAATGTAAACCTTTGTGGCGGTGTGACTTACAATGAAGGAATTCCCTGGTTCTATGCCGTGTAGGTCTCCGGCAGTCCCTCAGTGAATCGGGGACGACATTCGCCTGTCACCTTTAGGTGACGCAACACAGTCGCTGCTTGAAGAACGGCCGCTGTTTCCGTCGATTCCGGGTCCGATACCGGCCCGGTTTGGACTTATTGCGAGTCGGTCTTTAACTTCTGGTTCTTATCTTCTTCGATTGTCTTCATTGCGATAGCGCGCGTGCCGGAAAGTTCGTAGACCGTTCCCGTCACTTTCACAAACTTGCCAACGAAAGGCATGAGCCGCTGCCGTTGATCTACGTCGGGCGTTGACGTGGAAATCGGGATATATACATCGCCGGTCTTTGTCAGAATGATTAAAGGTGACCCTTGTTTGGCACAGGCGACGGCGCATTCCAGGTTGAAATCGGTGGCTGTGGATTTGTGATTCTGGATCGGGCAGGAAATATCGCGGACCGTGCCCTCAATGGTTGCGGGAGCAACGTCGTTCGCGACTAAAGACAGGCTGGTCGACGCGACCAGGGTGACTATGGTGAGGGCGAAGATAACGTATTTCACGATTTCTGGGCGCTAAGAGTAGAAGAACACATCCAGATAGCCGGGCCCGCGGACTGTCGAACGATGCTGCTTGTCATCTTTGTGGCGGAGGCGGCCAATCGAGTTATAAGCGGTTTCATCGAGGTGGGGTTGCGTTCGTGCGCCGACGGGCGTGATAGGAGCACTGCAGTCGGGTTCCTGGAGGGCTGGTTCGTCGTTCAAAAATATCGGCGAAGCGGAGTCGAAGCGTAATGGCTGGCAGCGGCCGAAAACTGGGCTCGTAGGCAAGGCTCTAACCAGATGGCGTCGGACACCTCGGTCGACAACAGCGTATCGCACCAATGCGCCGTTTCGCGAAATACAGCCTTTCAAGTAGGCGCCATTCGGTGAAGTGACCGCCAGCGCGTAATCAATCCCAGTTTCGCCCATTTCGATAATGGCATGCATTGCGCGCATCTCGAATAACTCACTGCCCTTAAAGCACTTACTGCGTCGATGGGGATTCGCTGCACGGCAATGGAAATGCCCTAACAATCGCGGCATAAATCTATTTGGGAGTCATGATGGAAGGGTTTTGCAGCGACGTTCGGTTCGGCATTCGGATGCTGCTGAGGAGTCCGGGATTTAGCATTGTCGCGATCGCCACGCTGGCGCTGGGAATCGGCGCGAATACGGCGCTTTTTTCATTGGTGAACGGGATTTTGCTCGCGCCGTTGCGCTTTCCGCAGGCAGACCGCCTGGTCTCGCTATATGAACACAGACCTCAGTTTGGCAGGGGCTCGATTTCGTATCCGAACTTTCTCGATTGGCAACGAAATAATCAAACCCTGCAATCGCTTGCTGCCTACCGCTCCGATGATTTCAGCCTGACCGGTCTTGGAGAGCCGGAGCGATTGGATGGCAACATGGTCTCGGCGAATTTTTTCCCGACACTTGGAGTGAAGCCAACGCTGGGGCAGGATTTCGATCCGCGGCAAGATGTGAAGGGTGGAAAGCCGGAAGTTATGATCAGCGCTGGGCTGTGGAAGAAAAAGTTTGGATCAGCACCCGACGCGATAGGCAAGACCATGACGCTGGACGGCACAGATTACACCATCGTCGGCGTCGTTCCGCCAAGTTTTCGTTTACACATGTGGAATTTTCGAGCAGGCGATGTGTACGTTCCGATCGGGCAATGGAAAGACGTCATATTTCACGACCGCAATGTCGCTCTGGGCATGGATGCGGTAGGACGTCTGAAGCCGGGCGTGACCATGGAACAGGCGCGCGCGGATATGGAAGGCGTGACGCAGCAACTTGCCGCGGCGTATCCCGAGGCGAACACGGACGTAGGAGTCACATTGATTTCGCTGAAGGAGAATATTACGGGAGATTTGCGGCCTTACCTGCTGCTGTTGCTCGCGGCGGTATTTTTTGTGTTGCTGATCGCGTGTGTGAACGTGGCGAACTTGTTGCTAGCGAGGTCGATGCGGCGAGCCCGTGAATTTGCGATTCGCGCCGTGATGGGCGCAAGCAAAGTGCGAGTCATCAGGCAGCTGCTCACGGAAAGTGTGCTGTTGTCTTTATGCGGAGGCGGGTTCGGCCTGCTGGTGGCGACCTGGGGAACGCAATTCGCGATCGGGTTCCTGCCGGATGGTTTGCCGCGCGCCGAAGAAATTCGCATGGACGGCCGCGTGCTGATTTTTACTCTCCTAATTTCGGTGCTGTCGGGGATTTTGTTCGGACTTGCTCCGGCGCTGCGCCTTCTGAAGCCGCGTTTGCAGGAAACGCTTAAAGAAGGCGGGCGAAGCATAAGCGGGGCTCGAAGCCGCGCACAAAGGGCGCTGGTGATCGCGGAAATGGCTCTCGCACTCGTGCTGCTGATCGGTGCAGGCCTGATGGTGCGCAGTCTGGGCCGCCTATGGAGCGTCGATCCCGGTTTCAATCCTAAGAACATTTTGCTGATTCACTTGGCCCTGCCGCCGGCAATGAATACTGCAGCGCCCGATGCAATTATCGCTGAGCTTCGCCGCGTGCACGACGAAGTCGCAGCTGTCCCAGGCGTCCAAGCAGTGTCCCTGCAACGAGGCGGTCTTCCCATGTGGGGCGATTCCGAAGATCCATTCTGGATTGAAGGCCGGCCGAAGCCGTCGCGCGACAGTGACATGTCCTGGGGTCTCTGGTACGAAGTAGAACCGGACTATCTAAAGGTAATGGGAATTCCGCTTAAACGCGGTCGCTTTTTCACGGAGCAGGATAACGATGGCGCTCCGCTGGTCACGGTAATCGACGAAGATTTAGCTGAAAAGTATTTCCCACATGAAGATCCCATCGGCAAGAGCCTGGTCGATGAGTTCGTCGGCAAGCCTGCGAAGATCGTCGGCATTGTGGGGCACGTGAAGCATTGGGGGCTCGACGACAAGGTCGACGTTCACGCGCAGTTTTATATTCCGTTTATGCAGATTCCGAAGAGATTCGTGTCGCGCGCGGCGGACAGCACCGGCATGCTGATTCGCACCGAAGGAATTCCTCCAAGAGCGCTTCTGGATCCGATTCGCAAAAACGTGGAAGAAGCCAACAGTCAGGAAGTCGTGTACGAGCCTCACACCTACGATGAGCTCATCTCCCGCTCGCTGGCCGACCGTTTGTTTTCAATGGTTCTACTGGGCGTGTTCGCTGCGCTGGCCTTGCTGCTTTCAAGCATCGGAATCTACGGCGTGATTTCGTACCTGGTGGGGCAACGGACTCATGAGATCGGCATCCGCATCGCGCTGGGCGCGCAGCGGAGACACGTGTTGATGATGGTGCTGAGCGAAGGAACAAAGACCGCGCTGATCGGCGTGGCCATCGGGCTGGTGGCTGCGCTTGCATTGACGCGACTGATGGCCGGCGTGCTTTACGGCATCAGCACAACCGACCCGATCACTTTCACAGCCGTCGCGGCAGTACTGACCATGGTGGCGCTGGCAGCGTGTTACATCCCGGCACGTCGTGCAATGCGCGTGGATCCGGTAATCGCTTTGCGCTACGAATAAAAATCTTTAACTGTGAAATCTTCCCAAAAAAGCCAAGGCGAGGTGAAGCATGACCGAGCTCCTGCAGGATTTGCGCTATGCGATTCGCATACTGGCGAAATCGCCGGCCTTCACAATCGTCGCAATATTGACGCTAGCCCTGGCCATCGGCGCGAACACGGCGCTGTTTTCGGTAATCAATGGAGTGTTGTTGAATCCCCTGCCATACCCGCAACCAGAACAATTGATCACCCTGCACGAAAGCAAACCAAACTTCAACACCGGGTCCATCTCCTACCCGAATTTCCTAGACTGGCAGAAGGACAATCACACCCTGTCGGCCATGGCTGTTTCGCGAAGCTATTCGTTCAGCTTGACGAACCTTGGTGACGCCGAGCAGATCGAGGGACAGTATGTCACTTCCGATTTTTTTCCAATTCTTGGCGTGAAACCGGCAATGGGACGAAGCTTCGCGCCCTCTGACGATCAGATTGGCGCGGCCCCAGTCGCGCTTGTAAGTGCGGGCTTCTGGAAAAGAAAACTTGGCGGAGAGCCGGTCGCAGTTGGCAAGGCGCTCACGCTGGACGGGAAGCAATTCACGATTGTGGGCGTGATTCCCGCAAACTTTGACCTGACTCTGGGCAGCTTCAGCGCGAGCGATGTTTACATTCCCGTGGTTCAGTGGACCAACGACCTGCTCTTCAGTCGCGGCGCTGGTCTGGATTTCCACGGGATCGGCAGATTGAAGTCTGGCGTCACGATCGACCAAGCGCGCGCGGATTTCGCCGGAGTAACCAGAAATCTTGCGACGGCCTATCCGGAAGTGAATAAAGGTATCGGCGCCGCTCTGATCCCTTTCAAGCAGCGGATGATCGGCGACGTGAAACCGATTCTGCTGGTGCTGTTCTGCGCGGTGGGCTTCGTGCTACTGATAGCTTGCGCCAATATCACAAATCTTCTGCTGGCGCGATCGAGCGGGCGAGCGCACGAATTTGCGGTTCGCGCTGCGCTTGGCGCGGGAAAGTTCCGTCTGCTGCGGCAGCTTCTCACCGAAAGTATATTATTAGGAATTTTCGGCGGCGCTTTCGGTTTGCTGCTGGCGAGCTGGGGCACGCAGGCGGCTTTGCGGACGTTGCCGGACACATTGCCGCGAGCTAGCGAAGTTGGCATTGACCTGCGCGTTCTGCTTTTCACCGCATGCACCGCGCTGCTCGCCGGAATTCTTTTTGGCCTGGCGCCTGCTCTGAAATTTTCGCGAACCAACGTGCATAATACTTTGAAGGAAGGCGGCCGCGGAGCCAGCGGCGCGCGCAAGGGCACCCATGGCGTTCTGGTAGTTGTGGAGATGGCACTGGCCCTGGTTCTGCTGATTGGCGCGGGTCTTACTCTGCGGACCTTGGTTCAACTCTGGAACGTTAATCCCGGTTTCAATTCGCGAAACGTCATGACGTTTGGCCTCTCACTTTCGCCTTCGGTGCTGAAGCAGAGCCCGGCCGCGATTCGGGCTGCTTTTCGCGAGGCAGAGGCTGCCATAGCTGCCACCCCAGGCGTGCAAGCGGTGTCCATGAGCTGGGGAGCGTTTCCGATGAGCGGCGACGATGAGTGGCTCTTCTGGCTCGACGGCCAGCCGAAACCGACGACGCGCAACGAAATGAACTGGGTGATCGATTACGTAGTCGATCCCGACTACCTGAAGATAATGGAAACGCCGCTGCGCAGCGGGCGCTTCTTAAGTGCGCAGGACAACGAGAATTCGCCGAAGGTGGTGGTCGTGGACGATGTCCTTGCGCGCAAGTATTTCGGGAATGAAAATCCTGTCGGCAAGCGTCTATTTTTGGAAATTGGCCAGGGAAGCTTCGCAGCTGAGATCGTTGGCGTGGTCGCGCACGCAAAACAGTGGGGACTGGATAGGGACGATACTGAAAGCCTTCGCGCGCAACTTTACTTCCCATTCATGCAGTTGCCGGACGCCACCATGGCATTCTCACCGATGGGAATGCGCGCTGTGCTGCGTTCGAGGGGAGCGGTACCAAGCTTGGCGGATTCGATTCGCCACTCCGTGCAGCAAGTAAACAGCGAAGAGGTTATCTATGGTCCGCAGACCATGGACGAAATAATTTCCGATTCCATAGCCAGCCGCAGATTCTCGATGATCCTTCTCGGCACTTTCGCAGGTCTGGCCCTGCTACTTGCAAGCATCGGAATCTACGGTGTAGTTTCATATTTGGTCGGGCAGCAAACGCGCGAAATCGGCATACGTATCGCGCTCGGTGCGCAACGCAGCGACGTCCTGCGCATGGTTCTAGGCGACGGGGTGAAGATGGCAGTGATTGGCGTAGCGGTAGGAATTGTGGCCGCGCTGGGCCTGACGCGACTGATGCGCGGCGTGCTCTACGGCGTAAGCGCCACAGACCCGCCGACATTCGCAGCAGTAGTAATCGTGCTGACCTCCGTGGCTCTGGCGGCGTGCTACATTCCAGCCCGCCGCGCAATGCGCGTCGATCCGATGATCGCATTGCGTTACGAATAAACCAGGAATGACCACGTTGCCCAATCTGTCTAGGAATCCCTAACAGGTCTATACCCGGAGCCGGGAGTTTTTATAAGGGGAAGGATCTAGCGGTTATGGCACTTTTGCGTACTCAGCTTTGGCTTGCTTCAGAATAGGAATGTCGGGGTCTGCGTCTTTCCATATCGCGAAGAAATCCTGATAGGCCGTGCGGCCCTTCAGCTGGTCGCCCGCCATCACGTAGGCGCGCCCCAGTTGCAAATGCGCCAGAGCGAGGAGAATCGAATTGCCCACGACACCCGGGTGATCCAGAAGTTTCTGAAACTCGCCAGCCGCTTCGCCTGCCTTATGCAAAAGCAGGTAAGCCTGCCCGCGCTCGTAGGCGCTTCTAAGGCTTCTTCCATTGCCAAGATCGTAAGGAAGCGCAATCTGCAGAATTTCGACGGCTTTGCCGGGGTTATTGCGATTCGATTCAATAGCGGCGCGAATGACCGGAAGGTCATATCCATTGGCAAGCGTATCGGCAGGACGTTGCTTGGCAACTTCAGCGGCGAGCCATTCAGCACGGGATGCGTCACCAGCAAGCGCAAGGGCGTACGCCGCTTGCGTCTTAATACGGAGTGAGGAATCGATAGCCAACGCCGAGTCAACGTCCTTCCGTGCTGCAGCAGAATCGCCCGCCTGAGCTTCGATCGAGGCTCGCGAGGTCATGATGCCAGCAGCGCCCTCTTTCTTACCCAGAGCCTGAGACGCCACAACGCCACGCTGAAACATCTCCCGGGCCTTTTCGAGATGGCCGAAATAGGCCTCCGTTTCCGCAGCCACAAAAGACGCTACAGCAGCGGAATCCGGCGAAGCACTGGAAAGAACGGAAAGTTCATGGGCCATGGCGGACGAATCGTTCTGCAAAAATGCCACCCGATAGAGTATGAAATGAAAGCTAGGAACATCCAGTTTCTGGGCCATTGCCTGGTTGACGGTGGCTTTGGCCTCATCCAGGCGCCCTAAACCCGCATAAATGAAAGCGACTTGAAAATAGTTGATACTTTCATTGTGACTTAGCCGGTTCCCTTGAAGCGCCTCGGGAAGCGCCTTATCCCATTGACCCAGCATAGTGTAGGCGACAGAAAGGTTACCGGTTGGTATTGAGTCATGCGGGTAGGTCTGCGCCCAAAGCTGATAAACCTGTATCGACTTTTCGGCATCGCCGGTCACATTGTCGTAGTAGTGGGAATCGATGTAGAACCTTTCAAGCTCGCTGGCGCGGTCGCGCAAATCATAAGCCTTCTTCGTATACTCGGCGCCGACTGCCCGCTCGCCCAAATTGGTTTCCACCTGCCCCAGTACGGCGTTGGCCATAGCGAAATTCGGATCGATTGCGACTGCCTGTTTGAAGAACGGCAACGCGGTGTCTTCGCCTTTATTCGCGCGCGCTTGCATGCCCAGGCTGAAAGCTTTGAGCGCTTCGAGCGATGATGTGGTGGCCTCCGAGACGGGCGTGTTGTATTTCTGGATGGAAGCGAGCGATTCGCCGAGTTTACCGCGGATGTCCTCGGCCACTTTGCCGAGCGCGCCTAGCACCTGATTCTTGTCTGTCGCTTCGGTCTGGGCCGTCGCCAATGTTTCGCCGGATGCGCAGTTGACCGCGTTCAAAATTAGGTTGTAAGTGCTGCCGATTTGCGCGATCGAGCCGTCGAGCACCGCCGCGCTTTGCGTGCGCTGGCAGACTTGTCGCGCGAGATCGTTTGTCAGGCGCGCAGTGGGCTGTTGGCTCATGAACTTCAGCTCCTGCCGGATTTGCTGGTCGGATAGAATATTCAAAAACGGAGATTGTGCCAGTTGCGCGGCGAGGCCCTGGCGCAGAGCGTCGTCGAATACCGGGTCGCCTGTGGTGTTGGTGAAGTCGGCGAGGACGATTGAGTCTTTTCCGGTGAGTTTTGGCGCTCGGTGAAAATAGAAGTATCCGCCAACAGCCAGAACCGCGATCACGATCACCGCGCCGGCAATCAGCGGCCATCGGTTTTGCTTCACCGCGAGCGGAGACCTGGCAGTGGCGACAGTCGCGAAGCGAGCGCCGCTTGGGACGGCCGTCGCCGCCTTCGTTCCACCCGACGGCGTAGCGGCCGTGACTGCAGGCGTGCCGCTCACCGGCGTGGCTTGCGAGGCTGCGGCGTCGCGTACTGCTCCGGAAGCAGTCGTGGGCATGACAGCGGCCGAAATGCGGCTCGAGTCCGTATCGCGCCTCAGCCGAGCCAAATCGGTGCGCAACTCCGCGGCATGCTGATAGCGCATGCGTCGGTCTTTTTCGAGGGCCTTGCAAATTACTTCTTCGAGGCGCGGCGGAATGTCCGGGTTGAGGCGCACGGCCGGCACCGGAGCCTTTTCCAGCAGCGAATTGAAGATGACTGCCGTCGTATCGCCGCGAAACGGAAGCGCGCCGGTAGCCATTTCGTACAGCACCGTGCCGAAACTGAAAAGATCGCTGCGCGCATCGAGATCTTCGCCGCGGGCCTGTTCCGGTGACATGTAAGCGACAGTCCCAAGAGTCATGCCGGGGCTTGTTAGGTTCTCTTCGTCCACGGTCGCGGACGCGCCCTGTGTCGCGAACATCCCGGACTGCCCGGGAAAACGAAGTGACTGCTTGGCCAGCCCGAAATCCAGAATCTTGGCGTGTCCGCGCTGGGTGACAAAAATATTCGCAGGCTTGATGTCGCGGTGAACGATGCCCTTTTCGTGCGCCGCATCCAGCGCATCGGCGACTTCAATGCTCAGTTCCAGCAGCAAATCCATGGGCATCGGCTTGCCGCCGATGCGGTGCTTGAGCGTCTGGCCCTCGAGAAGCTCCATGACGATGAAGAGCCGCCCATCCTGCTGTCCAATCTCGTGAATCGTGCAGATGTTCGGATGATTCAACGCGGAAGCAGCGCGAGCCTCACGCTGAAAACGCTCGAGAGCGTAAGGATCGCGGGCGAGATCTTCAGGTAGAAATTTCAGTGCGACATGTCGCCCGAGAGAGGTGTCCTCAGCCTCGTAGACCACACCCATGCCGCCGCCACCGAGCTTTTCGATAACCCGATAGTGCGAGACCACAGTGCCAATCAAGGGCTGAGGTTCCGTCATGGGAGGTCAATAGTAGGTGGCCAACCGCAGCGAGTCAACGGAGACGACGCTGTTTCATCTGTAGGGGCGCTGCTTGCAGCGCCGGTTTCGATTCAGCCTCGGCTGAATTGCCGCCGGACGCTCTTGGTCGGAGGTGAACTACCGTACGATTTGGCGAATAGCGACTGGTTGAGGCTTAGAACCGATGATCCAAGTGAGTCCCAAAAAGGTAGACTCTCAATCCCGCAACGGAAGTTTTGCTGCCTCCCAAGCTGCGATTCCACCGGTCAGTTCGCCAATGTTTTCAAACCCTTGTTGCTGAAGGATGCTGGCGGCAATCGACGACCGGTACCCACCCGCACAGTGAACCACGATCTTGCGCTCGTGGGGCAATTCGCCGAGGCGTTCCGCAAGGTGATTTAGGCCGATGTTTATGCTCCCACCGATGCGCTTGCTATTCCATTCCTTAGGGGCACGAACGTCCAACACCACAGGCGGATTGGCTGAGGCAAGTTCCTCTGCAAGCGTTGCCGGAACGATGCGATCGGTTCCTCTCGCCAGATCGCGCCGCGCTTCAAGCACCTGGACTCCGTCCTTCAGATACCCGGCGATGTTATCGAATCCGATTCGTCCAAGGCGCATAGCTGCTTCCGGCTCGTGGCCGGGATTCGCGATCAGCACGATCGGTTTTTCCCGCGTAAGGAGCGTCCCAGCCCATGTCGCGTACTGGCCGCCAAGTCCGATATTGATGCTGCCCGCCAGATGAGCTTTTGAAAATTCATCCGGGTCGCGGACGTCAATCACCTGAGCGCCAGCGTCCTTCATACTGATGACCTGATCTAGCGAAAGCGGCTTCAACACCCGTTCGAGCGTTTCCTCAAGCGTTGGGCGTTCCTTGGAATTCAGCACGGCATCATAGGTGAAATAAGCGGGGGCCTCCGGTTGATCCGCAGTGATCATCTTCACAAAAGCTTCTTCGCTCATGGGCTGCAGCGCGTAGTTCGACCTGCGCTCGTTTCCAATCGTGGACATTGTCTCTTTGCTGATGTTCCTGCCGCAAAGCGACCCAGCTCCATGCGCGGGATATATGAGCGTGCTGTCGGGGAGGCCGAGAAGTTTCGCGTTCAAAGAACCGTATAACAACCGCGCCAGATCCACCGGTTTCCAACCGAGAGAAGCGCGCAGATCCGGACGTCCGACATCGCCCACAAAAAGCGTATCGCCAGTCAGGACAGCGCGCGGATTTCGCTCGTCCTTCGCGAGGTCATAAACAAGAATCGAGATCGACTCCGGCGTGTGCCCCGGCGTTTCCAGCGTTTTAAGACGCACTTTGCCGAACTCGAGAAGGTCTCCGTCTTTCATGGGTGTGAATTCGTACTCGGCTTGCGACATCGCTCCGAGATATATTTTCGCCCCGACGCGGTCGCGCAGTTCGAGGTGTCCTGCGATGAAATCCGCGTGCAAATGGGTGAGAAATACGTAGCGAATCTGAAGACTGAGGCGCTGCGCGGCTTCCAAATAGCGCTCAACGTCTCGTTGCGGATCAATAACCGCAGCAACGCGAGTTTTTTCGTCGCCAATCAGATACGAGGCATGGCCCAGGCAATTCAGGTAAAACTGTTCGAGAATCATCTTTGGCCCTCATGTCGCCGCCACCTGCTCTTAGCGCATCGTCCTGGTCTCAATTGAAAAAGCACAGTCGTAAATATATCGCTCTGTGTGTCGGCGAGAAAGCACGACGATCGTCTTGCCTGCAGAAGCACGCGGACGGCGCCCGCGAGGTCCTTGGCCATGCGCGCGAGTCGAACCATCGGCGTATGGCCGGCTGTCGCAATCACATGGCGAAAAATCATTGGGGATTCTCCTCGGACACAATAATCCCCGTGGGTGATCGAGCTAGGGTGAGTTTCAGCAGAGGGAGGCAGCGAATCCCGTCATTTTGGCCATTGCGGACAAGCGAGTGGCGGTGATTCCTGCGGCCATTCAGCTTAGGCTGAACCTAAACCGGGCGCAGCAAGCAGCGCTCTGCCGAGCCGTTGCTAACGAGCGCCATCACGAATGGGCGACTCACCGGGCAGGCCCTTTGTAAAGGACGGCCATTACTCGTAACGCAGCGCATTCATAGGATCCAGTCGCATGGCACGGCGCGCCGGCGCGTAGCAGGCCCAGAGGCCAATCCCTGCTAGCAGCAGCGTCGCCGACAAAAACGTCAGCGCATCGGTCGGGCTCACTCCCACCAGAATTGTAGCCATCGAGCGCGTCAGCGCCCACGCCAACACAACCCCGGAAACCACGCCCACTATCACCAGCATCAATCCTTGCCGCAAAACCAATTGCAGGATATTGCGCCGGCTCGCCCCCAACGCCATACGGATGCCAATTTCGCGGGTACGCTGGCTCGCGGCGAACGAGACAACGCCGTACACGCCCACCACTGCCAAAGTCAACCCCAGAAGCCCAAGGCCCGCGGCCAGGGCCGCGCCCACGTGAAAAATGAAAAGTCCGTTACCTCCCGAAAGGGCGTGCCGCATCGTCTCCACATCGGAAACCGGCATGTTCGGAACCATCGCACGGACCTGGTTCTGCACCGCGGTGATTAAGTTCTCCGGCGGCAGCCAAGTGCGCAGTTGCAACGTCCTCAAGTTGGTCGAACTCTGCGCGAGCGGAACAAAAAAGTACGGTACCTTGTCCCATCCGATGAACACGTACTTGCCATCGGCCGCCACACCCACGACTTCGACCCATGGCCCGTTCGCGCTCTTCAAACTGAATCGCTTCCCGATCGGATCTTCGCCGGCCCAGAATTGATGCGCCATGGCCTGATCCACGACGGCAACAAGGGGCGCGTGTTCATCGTCGTTCTCGCGGAAGGCACGCCCGCGAAGCAGTGGAACTCGCATGGTATCGAAATAAGGCGCGTCAACGTGGTTGTAAATCACCACCGGAGGCTGCTGGCCCGGAGGCAGCATGTGCCCTTCGATGTAAATCGAGCTCCCGTCGTTTACCGTTCCCATCGGCACGCTGAAAGCTAGGCTCGCCGATTCCACTCCGGGCAACGCGCGGGCTCGGGCTTCAAGGTCACGGTAGAAAGTCTTCGTTCGAGTCTCGTCGTATCCCACTTCCGTCGGGTCCAGGGTCAAATTCAGCACGTGATCGGCGTCGAATCCCAAATACGCATGTTGCGCGCGCATCAGCGTCCGGACGAAAAGCCCGGCGACAATCAAGAGCACCAGGGAGCCCGCTACCTGCGCCACTACCAGCACGCTACGCACTCGATGACGACTCACTCCGGCGGTATCGCTTCGCCCACCTGAGTGCAGTACTGCGTTAACATCCGCGCGGCCTCCGCGCAACGCCGGCCACACGCCCATCACAATACCGGTCACCAATGCCGCCGCCATCCCGTAAGCAAAAACTCGCCAATCAAAGCTGAAATTCAACTCGACGGGAAATCGCGAAGGCGGCAGAAGCGCCGCGATCGCTCCGCTGGCCCACTGCCCCAAGGCCAGTCCGGCAATCCCGCCGAAAAGCGCGAGCACAATGCTCTCGGTCAGCAGTTGCCGGATGAGCCGCAGGCGACTTGCGCCCATTGCGGCGCGTATGGCCATCTCGCGCTGCCGCATGGTGGCGCGCACCAGCAGAATATTCGCCACGTTCATGCACGCCAGCAGCAGCACCAGGCCCGCCAGCAGCAAGAAAATGCCAGCGATGAACGGAACGATATTGTCGTTGTTCACGAACGGCTGCGGCCGCGCAAACCTCTCCGGAATTATGCGAACCTCCACTCCCTTGTCGGTCGCAGGGTACTGTTCTGCCAGCCGTTCGATTACAACGTTCGCCGAACTTTGCGTCTTCGCCAGGCTCACGCCCGGTTTCAGCCTTCCCATCACAATCAGCGAACGAGCGGCGCGATCACTCCAGAAGGTGGCCGCATCTGCTGCCGGCATCACGTTCAGCGGAACGTAACCATCAAAATCCAACGCGAACTGCGTTCCTTGAAACCCCTTCGCCGCCACTCCAATAATTGTGGCTTCCTGGCCATCGATTAATGCCTGCTTGCCTACGACGCTGGCATCGCCGCCGAACCTTTTTTGCCAGTAGGAATAACCCAGCACGATGTACGGGTCCCTGCCCCCTGCTTCACCCTCCGTCGGAAGAAAGAGCCGTCCCACCGCCGGCTGCAGGCCCAGGGCCGAAAAATAATTTCCGGTCACATGGCTGTAGAAGAATTGATTCGCTTTGCCGTCAACGCTGAGCCCTCCAAGCTCCGGCCGGGAACCGAAAAGATCAGAAAAAACATCCGACTGCTTCCGCAAATCCGCGAGTTGCGCATAAGAAAGCGTGGAAATTCCCAAGGTGTCGCCCTTGAGCTTCCCGGCCACCACCATGATTTGGTTTGGGGACTGCACCGGCAAGGGACGCAGCAGCAGGCCATTTACAACCCCGAAGATCGTCGTGTTTGCGCCAATGCCCAGCGCCAGCGTGAGGATCACGATCGCGGTCAGCATCGGTGATTTCGCCAGCATCCGCAGCGCGTATCGGATGTCCTGCGTGATTGTGCCCATTACATTTTCCTTTCAGTTGGGGATGAGTCGTTACCTAGCGACTTGCACGTCGCCAGCCTCGCTGCCAATATCACCTAACTATATGTCGATTGAAGAGTTACAACAACCCGCGAATCCGGGAAGGTGGCTTTCGCTGGGCGATTCTGGCACCAACTGTCGCGGAATCGGACAGGCAGTTTTGAGGCGATTAAAGGAGCCTTTGTACGGGGAACAATTTGAGCGTTTTGGCTAGTACCTCGAATGTGCCGCCAAAGAATCTGATCTTGAACAGGTGGAATTTACCGATGCAGGCGAGTTTTCTCCTGATAGGTTTATCTTTCGGCATCGGCCGCCTGTACCGGGTGTGCCAATGCCTGCCTTGGACGCGAACGAACCTCTCCGTCTTTCGCGCGTCATCGCTGTATGCAACGCTATGGGTCTGCGCAAACCAATTGTTTTCCAACACGTCGAAGCCTAAAACGCAACGAAGGTTCGCACAGCCACGAAACAATAGCGACTTCGGCTTGCCGGTACCATAATCCGCAAACCCGAAATTGATTCTGGCCCCGCCTTTCCGTTTCGCTCCGGGATGAATCTGGAATGAATTTCAGAGAATCATCGTGAAAGTCAAGTTTGCCGAACGGCCCAGTCGCTCTGCTCTTCTTCTTTCGCCGCCTAACGCTCAATGTTCGGCTCCATTCTGAGACCGGGCAAAAGCTCAACCACGCTGGCTCCCATTGGTTGAAGCCGGATTTTTCTGCTGCGGGAACGCTTGGGCGAATGCAATGAATGCCAGAATGAAGACTACAAAATCCATGGTGCTGCCTTCGGGACCGATGCTGCCTCCGGTCAGCCAGCGCTGGCCGTGAAAGCTGGAATTCAGCAAGTGCCCTTGCGCCAGCAAACCGCTGTCCGGCGTGGAATAGATAAACGTCTCGGCGTAATCGGAGGCAGCGTGAAAGCCGACTGCAAACCAAAGACTCCCGGTGCGCCGGAGAGTGAAACACGCAAATATCCCAAATACAAATACGGAGAACGCACCCACCCAACCTTCACCTTGATTTCCAAGGTGTATGGCGCCAAAGAGCGCCGAGAGAAGGATGGCGGCGGGCCAAAAACCAATCCCCGACGCGAGGGTGTACTGCGTGTAGCCCCGAAACAAGAATTCTTCCGCGATGCCAACCAGCACAAAAGCTACAGCCCACAGAATTGCGTAGCCGATGAGCGTGCCGCCTGAAAGTGCCAGCGACCCGAACGAAAAACCGCCAAGCGCGGAAATTAGAATGACGATTAAAGTTTCACACCCGAGTCCCCACAGGGCGCCTTGCCAAAAGCGCTTCGCAAACGCAAACCGGGGCGGCAATCCATACGCCTCAAACGGCCGTTTCTCGATTCGGGACATTGCCACCGCCGCTAAAAGCGCGGCAGCAATGGCTGTGCTTTCGAAAATGAATTCGAACTGTGGTGTGAGAACGCCTTCGCGCTGGACCTTGCGCGTAATCTGCACGAACAGGGGAATCAGCCTCAGGGCTCGCTGAAAGATGTACAAAAGGAGGGCGAAAAACACAACGTACACCGCAAAACGCCAGCCGGCCCGCATCCCGTCGGGGCCAATGAAGATTTTTCGAAATATTCCGGAATCCGGCGGTGCGGTTTGTGCCGGGGAGAGGACAGAATCGGGGGCGCTCGGATCTTCGGTCATGATTTCCAACCTCCTTCGCGAGCCTGTATCAGAATACGTCCGTTTTACCAGATTTGTTCCTTTTTGATCGGCGACTTGAGTCCGTGGAACCTAATCCGCGCAACGGTCTAAAACTGATACCATCCGGGCATGCCGCCACGCAAGGTTGAGCGCGTTTCAAATCATCCGAATGGAAACCGCGACACCGCAGTTGTACATGATTCCGGTCGGAGCACGCCGCCCGCCGCAGCCGTATTTAGTTTCCTCAAACAGACCAAGGGACTTTTGACTTGGACTGCCGAGGATCTATCGAAAACTCTGAAGTTGAAAAAGGCCGATGCAGAGAAAGTGCTGGCACTTCTCGCCGTGCAAGGCTACATCAAGCGGCATCTGGGGACGAACCAGTGGATTACAACGATAGCGGGCGAAGAAGTTTCGCAAGCCAAGTCTCCACGATTCAGCGCGCAAAGCGTTCACGCGGCTCTTACTGGATTACGAAAGCGCATCGCTGAAAGCAATCTTAATTTGGCTGAACGATACAAGATTACTGACGCTGTCGCTTTTGGCGATTTCATGAACGATGGTGCTCGAGTGCAGGCGGCGGATGTGGGCATTCGGCTGGAGCATCGGAAAGCGGTGGGTTCGAAGTCGAAAGACAACCGCACGGAGCGCGAGTTCCTCAAGGTTCTGCGCGCGAACAGTGCGCTACTTAACATCAAGCCTTTTGAACCGTGGATGCGGATGAGGACACATTTGGATCTTCTGTAGCAAGGCTGCGCGGTTTCGCACCTGCCGACCAAACCTCGTATGGTTGCATTTGTTTTCCTGTGTCCTCTGATACGTCTGTGCGGTAGGTCCGTTCCTTGCTCCGGCAGCCAATGGCGAGGAATTATTCAAGCCAGGCACCTTTGAGTGTAGACTTCCGTGCCGACGGTCAAAGAATAGTCAGGAGATGCTTTGAAACCTGCCCTTACCGCTGTGGTTTTCTTTTTTGCCGCTCTTCTGCCGGCCGCGTCCGCTGGCGCTCAAACCATTCAAGTGGACATCACGCCGTCGCATTCGACCAATCACTTCGTACCGAACCAAACGCTCGGCGCGGGGGTCGATCGCATTCCACAAGAGGCAATCGACACAGGCCTGGTGCAGCCAAATCTAGAGAAAGCCTTGAGCAGCGGATGGCAGCCCGTGTCTTTTCGCCAGAATACGGAACTGGCGGTGGAGGCCTGGCACTGGAATCCGCAGGGGACATGGAGCGATCCCAGTGGCAAAGGCTATTTCAGCGGCTCGGCGAATCCCACCGAATTCATCCGGTATTCCTATGGATACGCGCTGCCGCGGCGGGGTTTTACGCGCAACGATGGCACCGACAACTCCGGTTTTTCGCGGCTTACGGACGGAGACGCGAACAGTTTTTGGAAAAGCAATCCTTACCTGACCCATGGATTTACTGGTGAGAGTGATTCCCTGCATCCACAGTGGGTGGTGGTGGATTTAGCGCAGGTGCAACAGATCGATAGCATTCAGATTAAATGGGCCGAGCCGTACGCGACTCGTTTCTTGATTCAGTACTGGACAGGTGATGATCCGATCAAGAACGCGACGCACGGAATTTGGCAGACCTTTCCGGGTGGCAGCGTCAGCGATGGTCGCCGAGGCTCCGCTACGATTCAGTTGGCGCCAAATCCTATGCCCGTGCGTTTTTTGCGAATCTGGATGACGGAGTCTTCGAACACTTGCGATTCACATGGGCCGAGCGATCCCCGAAACTGCGCGGGATACGCGATCTATGAGTTGTACCTCGGCACCACAACGCCTGACGGAGAATTTCACGACGTGGTCCGGCACACAGCCGATCAAGAGCAAACGACAACCTATTGCTCTTCGGTCGATCCGTGGCACGAGCCTTCGGATTTGCGTTCGACCAAGCAAGCCCAAGTGGGATTCGATTTATTTTTCACCAGCGGAGTGACGCGCGGGCTTCCTGCCATGATCCCTGTCGCGCTTTTATATGACACTCCAGACAATGCCGCTGCCGAGGTTGCGTACCTGCAGAAACGCGGCTACCCGGTTTCGTACATCGAGATGGGCGAAGAAGCCGACGGCCAGTACATGCTTCCTGAAGATTACGCTGCGCTCTACCTACAATGGGCCACCGCGCTCCACAAGATCAATCCAGCTTTGAAGCTTGGAGGCCCATCGTTCCAAGGCGTCAACAAAGATATCGAGGTCTGGCCGGATGCGAAGGGCGAAGTCTCCTGGACGCGACGCTTTATGGATTACTTGAAACAGCACGATCGGCTCAGCGACCTGGCGTTTTTCTCGTTCGAACATTATCCCTACGATCCCTGCAGAATTCCGTGGGGCAGTCTTTATGACGAACCGGAATTGATGAGCCACATCATGCAAGTCTGGCGAGAGGATGGAATACCGTCGAACATTGCAATGTTCGTCACCGAAGGAAATCTTTCCTCATCAGCCAGCGAAACGTACATGGATTTATTTTCAGGACTATGGCTAGCGGATTATGTCGGATCGTTCTTGAACGCCGGCGGAAACGGATTGTATTACTTCCACTATTTGCCGCTGCAGATGGAACACGGCTGCAACGATTCACCCGGCACCTTCGCAATGTTCACAGTAGGCGCGGACTATCAAATCCAGCAACCATTAGCGCAATTTTTTGTAGCGCAGCTCATCAATCTGGAATGGGTGCAACCGGGAAACGGAGAACATGAAGTCTTCCCCGCCAAGGCTGACCTGGAGGACGGCGCCGGTCATGCGTTGCTAACCGCTTACGCGCTGAAGCGCCCCGACGGCCAATGGTCCCTGCTAATCGTGAATCGCGACCAGCAAAACGCTCACAAAGTGCGCATCTCGTTCCAGGATCAATCAAGCCATAGAATGAAATCGTTCACCAGCCAGGCAGAAATATCAGCTTTCGGCCGGGAGCAATATCACTGGCAACCGGCGGAAACGCGTTTCATGGCGCACGACGAGCATGCCGCTGAGCGCGCCGTAGTGATAAACACCAAAGGCCACGCCGACCCGGACGGCCCCATCAAGCATTCCACCGAAAACGCCTCTCCGGATACATTGTACGATCTCCCCGCAGCATCAGTCGTAGTAATCCGCGGAAAAATCGGGAGTTGATAAATTCCGCTGGGTGATCTGTAGGTGCTGACTTTCAGACTCGCCCGGTCCCGTAGCGCCGGCCTACCCTGAGGTACGAAGGGCGTCTCGCCGACTCCTCGTGCCCGTCAGCGTTCCCGAATCGTCATCGCCCGTAGTGGCGCTGCTTGCTCCGCGCGCTTTTCACGACGGAGTGTCGTCGGGATGGAATTCCAGGGCGGCTTCGCACACGCAGGGCCGGGCGTGACGTGCAGGTTCGGGCCGGGTGAGCATAAGCTGCAGCATAAGCTGCACGGAGGCCTGCTACTCTGGTTTGGTCTACACCCGCTTTAGATCGCCGCCGCTGGCCCACTCCGCGACGTTGATGAAGCGCATCTCGACATCGTCGATGAGGGAGCGGAGCAGGCGAAGCCGGACAACCCGGATGGCTGACCAGGAAGCGGGCGGTTGTGCTTCTGACCGCTACCGGGATTACGGGTAATCGGTCAGTTCCCGGTATCCGAAGGTGTATTGGACTCTCTGTCAGGAAAACTTCGCAAGTTGGCCGTATGCAGGCTTTCAGCAGATGACCACCGTGCGCTGTCCCATCCCTCTTTCCGATCACAGCATGAGCATGTACTAGCGGCTCACCGTCTTTCAGCGCAACGTCGCCGATCAATGAAAAGAGTTCAACTTGTTCATCCAACGTCCCGGACGGCTCATACCGCTTGCTCCAACGGAACCATCCCAGTCGCACACAGGAGAGCAGCGCCGACAGCCTTGAAGCTGGCATCGGATAACTTCTGTTCCTTAGCGAACCGAAGAAGGCCTTCTGCGAGTTCGTCTCCGGTTTTAAACACAAGGATGAACGTCTGAGGTGCTTCGTCGATCTTTCGGAAGTCCATAGGTCCGCCTTAATCGCCGAAGAAGCGCAGAAATTCCTGCAGTACCTCCTCGGGTCGCTCTTCTGCAAGGAAATGTCCGCAGTTGAGAACCCGTCCTTCAACCGAGGCGTTCGCGTGCTGCCTCCAGACTTCAAGCACGTTCCAGAGTTTCCCGATCACATTCTTTGCTCCCCATAATGCGAGGACGGGAGCCTCAATCTTACGTCCAGCCCTTTCATCGGCCTCGTCCATCTCCAGATCGATCCCCGCGGCTGCGCGGAAATCCTCGCAAGTCGCATGGATGGTTTCCGGATTGCAGAAGCAGCGTTTGTACTCATTGACAGCCTCTGCTGTGAGAGCTCCGGGAGTTCCGTTCAGCGCTTTCAGTTGGCGATCGAGGTAGAACTCAGTGTCGGCCCCAATCACATGTTCAGGCAGCGGAGCCTCCTGGATAAGGAAAAACCACCACACGTACTTGGTAGCGAACTCCTTCGACGTGTCACGGTACATGCGCAGAGTCGGCACAATGTCCATGAAACAGACTTTGCGGACAGCCTCCGGGTGATCCAGACACAACCTGTGAGCGGCGCGGGCTCCGCGATCGTGAGAGCCAACGTAGAAAGACTCATGACCCAAATGACGCATTACCTCAACCTGGTCTTGAGCCATCGTCCGGAAGGAGTAATTCGCATGACGCTCGCCTCCTGCCGGCCTACTCGAATCACCATATCCGCGGAGATCGGTCAGAACGACGCTGAACCGTTCCGCAAGGCGCCCGGCAATCTTGTGCCAACAGACATGTGTCTCTGGATAACCATGAAGAAGCAGCAGAGGCGGGCCGGATCCCGCCCGAAGTGTTCGTATTGTCGCCTCTGTCGTCGAGACATCCTCGATCAGGAATCCGGGAAGCAAGAGAGACTCGATCAGCGCGGATAGCCTTTCACCCCGAAAACTCGTACCGGGGTGCAAACACTCAGATGCGCGAACCGTGCGTTTGGTGTCGGCAAAACGAAGGAGTCTGATCCCCTTCGGTTTGCTCGACGACGTAGCTATCTCGCCCGATCATGTCCGAGTTGTCGGCCCTTCCATGAGAAGGCCGGCAAAATCAACACCTCGCTTTTGGGGCGCGCCGTTTTCGAGTTTGCAATCGCCGAATCGCCTCGCTTCGATCCGCACTGTTTGTGGAACTGTCCCGCAACTGCCCGACCAACCCAGCGACGTCGCCAAGGACCCAGTCTTCCACCACTTGACTTTTCTCGATCCGAAAGAAAGCAGCGCCTGCATAGCTGACGGTCTTCCCGGTCGCCGCCAGGCCAAAGATCTCGCCGCGATGCGTCCCGGTGTACATGAGTCGCGCCACGACACGGTCTCCTTCGGCAACCATTTCTTGAACCTCGTTGTGAAAATCCGGAAACGCTGCCTGCACACAGCGCATGTAATCGCAAAACGCCACCCGCCCGCGCATTTCGGGGCCAAGCGACCCTCGGAACGAAATCTCCTTGGCTATCAGTCCGTGGGTGAGAGCGAAGTTCCACTTGTTCCACATCTCGTGGTAATACCGCAGGATCAGTTTTTTGTTGGGTTCTTCGGACACGGTAACTCGAACGCTAGGTTTTTCCTGGCCGTGCGGGCGACGGTCGCCTTCGGCGCCTCAGTTACGAAATGCTCGCCTGCGCGACGCGGCACCAGGCGCCCAGGAACTCAGCGAAGCGCTCCATCGCTTGCGGATACCATTCGCGTCCCACTCCGAAGCCGATGCGGAAGTGGTCCGGGACGTTCCAGCAATCTCCGGGCGCAAGCAACAAACCGCGCTCCAAGGCTGCCTGGCAGAAGGCCCGGCCGTTGGCCCCGTACGCCGGGCGCGCGAAGGCGGTCATGCCGCCTTGGGGGCGGACCCAGTCGATTACGTCTGCATTTTCGGTCATAACTTCATCAAGGAGTTTGAGGTTAAAGCCAGCCACCTCACGTGTCCGGCCCCACACCTTATCGCGATGACGTATGACAATTTCGCCCAGGAACTCGCCCATGGGTGTGTTGGAAACAGAGACGTACTCGCGCGCGTTCAGATATTCGTGACGGCGGCTGCGGTCGCGCTCGATGATCCATCCCAGGCGCAGGCCCGGGAGCGCGAGCGCCTTCGAGAAATCGCCTACTACGGTGGCGTGTGTAAGACGCGCGGCGGAATCGGTTTCGCGCCCGTGGTAAATCGGGTGAAAAACCTCGTCGGAGACAAATTGAATTCCGCGCTCTGCGCAAAAATCGTGCAACTGCCGCATCTCCTCGTTGTTCAGCGTCGCGCCGGTAGGATTGTGCGGCGAGTTCACTACCGGAATTTTTGTTTTACTGTCGGCCAAGCTCTTCACTTCATCGACATCAACCCGGTAGGAATTCTTTCTCGGCAGCTGGTAGTGTCGAATTTCGAATCCAAGCGATTCAGGAATTGCCTCGTACGACGAAAAACATGGAAACGGAACAAGGATATTCGCGCCCGGCAGCGCAGCAAGATAGAAAATATGAAACAAAGCCTCCGCGGATCCCGCCATCACGATCACTTCCTCAGCCGACACACCCTGCATCTCCGCTATGGCCTCGCGAAGGCCGAGGGAGCCGGAAGTCGGAGGATGCGTCACCTTCAGATCCAGCATCGTTTCGGTGGTGGCGTCTCGCTCGAGAGCCAGCAACTCTCGCGTCGTCCATCGCGGGCCAGTGCTGCCCCCAAGATGGAATTCCGCCCCGCTATTCTGCTGAATCCATTGATCAAGCAAGAAAGCTTTGAACTTCATCGCAATCCTCCCTCGGCTGATTATGCCGGCCGGACGCTTGCAGAATCGATGTGACCGGCGTTGCGCAAGTCGACGCCCGCGAGGTGCGGCGCCAGAACGCAGATACTGAGCGTTCCGTAGTGAGCGCACGATGTGCGCACAGTAGACGTGCAATGGAAACTTTTGTCCAGAACCATATTGGCTTAGTGCATAAGCGGAAAGGGCGCAGTAAGCAGCGCCCCAAGGACGCAAAGCTGCTCGCGAGCGCTCCACTTGACAATGCACGAAGAAACGAGGCCTGCCATGGCAGCGAGAGAAACAGCAATACCGGCCCGAACAGTGCGACTTTCGACAATGACGGCGCTTATGCCTTCAGCGAGTCATCTGCGGCAGTGCTAAAGTGAGTACAGCTGCGCGGTCTACAACTTCTCAAAATCCTAACGTCTCCGTGGTAAGCAAGGCGTCTGAGGCAGGACTCCTGTATGGGCAAGGTTCGCTTACGAACGAAATTTCTTCTGTCGCTGCTAGCGATTTCAGCTGGGCTTACGGCAGCAACGCTACTCATCGTCAGCTATAGCGTCAGGAAGCAAGTCCGGCAAAGCATCCGCGAAGAGCTGAGCAACTCGGTAAAAATCTACCAGAGCTCTCAAAAGCAGCGGGAAGAAGCCCTGACCAGATCGGGAACGCTGATTGCCAACCTGCCCAGTGTCCGCGCTCTGATGACCACCGACGACGACGCGACTATACAAGATGCTTCCGCGGATGTATGGCGTTTGGGCGGAAATGACCTACTGGTCTTAGCAAACCGTATGGGAAATGTGAAGGCGCTGCGAACCAGCAGCGCCGGCCTCACCCGTGAGGCGGCGCAAGACATCCTGCGCCGTTCGCTCGACCGGGAAGAGTCACGGGACTGGTGGTTTGGCGGGGGCCACCTTTACGAAGTTTGGATCCAACCAATCGTTCTCGGCTCCGCTTCGCAGAGCACGACTGTCGGCCTGCTGGCTGTCGGCCATGAAATCAACGATCGCGCAGCAAGAGACTTCGGCAGTATCGCATCAAGCGAAGTAGCGTTCAATTTTGGCGACATCACAGTTGCGAGCACTCTGGACGCGGCACAACAAAAAGACCTAGCACGCCAGGTTCACCAAACCGGGGAAGCTGCGTTCGGGAAAACGCAAGAGATTCAGCTTGGATCTGAGCGCTATCTTGCCGAGACTGTGAACCTATCTTCAGGTGTTAATCCTGCGGTTTCGCTGACAGTCTTAGAGTCATTCGACAAGGCGACCGTGTTCCTCGGTGAATTGAACCGCGTTTTGATTGGCCTGGGCTTGCTCAGCATTCTGGCGGGCAGCGGACTTGTCTTCGTGATCTCGCATACGTTTACGAAACCACTCCAGAGCCTCGTGGCCGGGGTACGCGCTCTAGGTCAGGGCGATTTCAACTACCAGCTGGAAAGCAGTGGCGGCGACGAAGTCACGGAAGTCACGGATGCTTTTATCCGGATGCGGGCCAGCCTGGAAAACACGCAGAAAGAGCAGAAGCAGCTTGAGGAACGATTGCGTCAGGCGCACAAGATGGAAGCGATAGGTAGGCTTGCGGGAGGAGTGGCTCACGACTTCAATAACTTGTTAACAATCATCAGGGGAAACAGCGACCTGCTTATCGACCGCGAAGGGTCTGATGATTTTCACCGGCGCTGTCTGGAACAAATCCAAAAAGCGTCGGGCCGCGCGGTTTCCATGACGCGGCAACTGCTGGCCTTCAGCCGGATGCAGGTGCTGCAGCCGCGCGTGCTTGATTTAAACGCCGTCGTTACGGACATGGGCAAGATGCTGCCTCGATTGATTGGCGAACATATCGAATATTCGTTCCTGTCCGAGCCTAAACTGGCAACAGTGAAAGCGGATCCAGGACAAATCGAGCAGGTCATTTTAAATCTTGCCGTTAATGCGCGAGACGCAATGCCGAATGGCGGAAAGCTCTTAGTGCGAACAGCAAATGTTTCGATGAACGAGGAAGATGCGACCAGGCGCCCGCCGATGACTCCAGGCGACTATGTTCTGCTCTCTGTGGCCGACTCCGGTCACGGAATGGACGACGCGACCAAGGCTCGAATTTTTGAACCGTTCTTCACCACCAAGGAACTTGGAAAGGGGACAGGACTTGGACTTGCCACCGTCTATGGCGTAGTAAAGCAAAGCGGCGGCTTCATTTGGGTAACCAGTTCTCCGGGGAAGGGCGCCGCATTTGAAGTATATTTCCCTCAAACTTCCGAGGCCGCAACGAAGTCTCCCAAGGAAATCAGGTCGTCGGATCTTCCGTCCGGAAACGAGACCATTCTGGTGGCTGAAGACGAAGTGGGTGTGCGCGAACTGGCCTGCCAATTCCTGCGCGTAAAAGGCTATACGGTATTGGAGGCCAAGGACGGCGCGGAGGCTCTTGAAATAGCAGCCCGGCATACCGGAACAATTCACCTAGTCTTGAGTGACATCGTCATGCCCAAAATGAATGGCGGAGAACTGGCAAGACGGCTGAAAATCATTCGCCCGAATATTCGCGTGGCACTGATGTCAGGCTATTCCGAGTTTTCAGCGAGCGACCTCGACCGCGACTTGCCGGAAACTCACGTTCTGCAGAAGCCGTTTTCGCCGGTCAGCCTGGTCGAAATTGTGCGCGCGGCCCTCACAGAATCTCAGACAGGACCGAAAGCCGAAACTAAAGTTCGAACGTTCACTCGCGGATGAGCCCTGACCAGAAAACTCATGGCCACAGCAGATGATTCATCTTAGCTGTCCGCCAGTTTCCGGAGATCGAAGTTAAAGGGAGAGGGTCAGAATGCGCGCGGCTTAGCGTGGAAGAAAAAGATCATTCATATCGCAGCGCAAGCGTCGGATCCAGCTGCACTGCTCGGCGCACCGGTAAATAGTTCGCCAGTAGCGCAACGCCGATCAGGACAGCTGGGGCCGCAAAAAAAGACGAAGGGATCATAGGGTTGCACGCCGTGAAGAAATCTTGCCAGAAATCGCGCGGTTGCGCAGGCTACTGCGAAGCCAACAAACGCACCAACTCACTATCGATGCGGTCGCGGCGGACAATCTTGGCAGCCCAGAGAACTCAGATGATCGAACGTTTTATGTAGTATACCCACCAGCCTGAAAATTATTCGTATCGCAGTGCCACCATGGGATCGACGCCCATCGCTCGGCGTGCGGGAATGTAACAAGCGGCTATCGCTACGAGTGTCAGCAGAGTTGCCGCGCCGGCGAATGTCAACGGATCGTTGGCGCCGATGCCGTACAGTTGATTTGCGATCAATCGCGCGAGACCAAGGCCCGCACCTAAACCGATTGCCACGCCCACCAGCGCAACACGCAGTCCATGGCCCAGGAGCAGGCGCATCACATCGCGACGTTGCGCACCCAACGCTATTCGAACTCCGATCTCGTGGGTGCGCTGGTCGGCGAGATAGGAAATCACTCCGAAGATACCCACGGCAGAAAGAACCAACGCCAGCAGCGCAAAAATCCCCAGCAGCAACATTGCGAATCGCTGCGAGGCAATCGAATCGGAGACAACATTTGCCATCGGCTCAAAATCGTAAAGCACCTGACGGCTATCGAACTGGTTCGACGCCGAGCGGATGGCGTCGGTAACCGAACCAGGCGCTCCCGCGGAACGCACGACAAATTTGCTGGCTCGGCCGACCAGCGGCAAAACTTTGTCTGGTAATTGCACCATCGAAAAATAAATCTGGCCGCGCTGCTCACGAATTCCGGTTGCGCCCAACCCTGTTTGCTTCACATGTCCCACTACGCCCACGATCTCCGCGCCATTGATCGCCAGAATGTCCAGGTTGAGGCGCTTGCCAACAGGGTTTTCACCGGGGAAATAGGAGCGCGCAAAATTGTCATCCACCGTTACGACAAATGGCGTGGCCTCCGTATCCTGCGCGCTGAGAAATCGGCCGCGCTTCAGCGGAATTGACAGGATCTTCAGATAATCAGGAGCGACGGCGTACCACTGCGCCCGTTCCATTTCTTTCGCCGAAGGAGGTTTCGGCTGGCCGTCGATCCAGAAGGGTACGAGCGAATCGCCCGTCAGCGGCAGCGCACCTATCACAGGTGAGGCGGCCTCAACGCCGGCACTCGTTTGAAATCGCGCGGTGAGATCGCGATAGGTCTGGCGGATTTGCGCGGGCGAGGAAAGCTTAGCGGCTGGAGGCGAAATATCGAAGACCAGCACATGTTGGGGATCAAATCCGGGATTTACGTTGTTCAAATCGACAAGACTTCGGACCATCAATCCCGCGCCAGCCAGCAACACCAGCGCCAGCGCCATCTCTACAACCACAAAAATATCCTGCGTGCGATGGCGAACGCCGCTGCAACCGCGCCCACCTTCCCGAAGCGCTTCTTGCAGATCCGGTTTCGAAGTTTTTAGCGACGGCACTAAGCCGAATACGATCCCAACAAGTATGGAAACGGCCAAAGTGAACAGCAGAATTTTAACATCCAGTCCGATTTCGCCCGCTCGCGGCAAAGCCTCGGGGATCGCGCCAATCGCTGTCTTCGTGGCCCAAACGGCGAACAGCAATCCCACCGCGCCTCCCGCGCAAGCCAGAAGAATGCTTTCCGTGAGCAACTGCCTGATGACACGCCCCTGTGTAGCGCCCAATGCAGCCCGAATTGCAAATTCGCGGGCTCTGCCGCTAGAGCGCGCGAGAAGCAAATTGGCGACGTTCGCGCAGGCTATCAGCAGTACGAAACCCACGGCGCCGAGCAGCACGAACAGCATCGGCGCGACATCGCCGACGATATCGTCCTTCAACGGATTCACAAATATTCCGGTGCCCTTATTTACATCCGGATATGCATCCGCCAGCTTCCGAGCCACGGAATCCAGGTCCAGGCGCGCCTGCGCCAGCGTCACCCCTGGTTTCATTCTGGCGATTCCAATCGTTCCCACGCTGGCATGGCGGTCGCGAAACGTCGGGTCATTGAATTGACCGAGCGGCGTGAAGACGTCGGAGGATGTGTAAATCGGAGATTTCTCCGGCACCACGCCGACGATGGCGTAGCTCTCTCCATCCAACGTAATGCTTTTGCCTAACACATCGGCCGAGCCGCCGAATTTGCGTTTCCACAAGCCATCGCCAATGAGCGCCACCGGTCCGGCGCCGGTCTGATCCTCTTCCGCGCGGAAAAGCCGGCCCTGAAGCGGCTTCACACCCAACAAGTCGAAAAAGTTGGCGGAAATCATTACGGCCGAGACGCGCTCGGGCTCGCCCGTGCCGGTGAGAATCATATTGATTTCGCGGTGGGCGCCCACGGACGAAAAAGCGGTGCTCACTTTCTGCCAGTCGAGAAAATTCAAATAGGGAACGGAGCTGTGCTGACCGGGGCTGCGGTCCCACCACAACGAGACCAGTTGATTCGGCTGGTTGTAGGGCAACGGGTTCAGCAGCACGCCATTGATGACGGAAAAAAGCGCGGTGTTTGCTCCGATTCCCAGAGCGAGAGTTAGGACTGCGATTGCGGTGAAGCCGGGTGATTTGCGCAGCGTGCGCAATGCGTAGCGAATATCCTGTGAAAGAGTCTCGAAGAAATGCGTTCCGGCGGCTTCGCGACATTCTTCCTTGAATTTCTGGTAGCCGCCGAACTCAAGGCGCGCGCGACGCTGGGCCTCTGCTCGGGATAAGCCCGAGCGTTCCAGGTCTTCGGCACGATTTTGTATGTGGAGGCGCAGCTCCTCATCCATCTCACTATCGATGCGATCGCGGCGGAAAATTGCGGCAGCGATGGAACGTACCGGAGCCCAAACGCTCATACTTCCTCCGGCTGTGCGCCGAGAGCCGCCGCAATGGCTGCGACGAGACGGTTCCAGCCGTCCGCTTCTTCGCGCAGCCGCTTGAAGATGATTAGGAGGCTAATACGGGCATTCCTAGGCTGTCAAGGAGAGCATGCAAGCTTCCGTCATTTACTGAGTAGGGCCGGAATGGCGGAGGAGGACGATGTCGGATCCAGGGTGGTTGCGGAGGGCTTAGAGTTTGCCGCCGGGCCGCTTCGCGTTGAAAACGCTCGAGCGCGGCGTGGTCCGCGACAGAATCTTGCGGCAGGAACTTCAGCGCTATTTGACGTTTCAGCCTGGTGTCTTCGGCCTTATACACGACGCCCATCCCACCACCACCAAGCTTTTCGATGATACGGTAGTGCGAAACCGTACGGCCAATGAGAGATGGGCTCTCCGCCACGGTGCGGACATCTTAGCGGTCTAAAACAAGTCAATCGAGCACCGAGCACCAATATGGAGCTTGCTGTCGGTGGCGCACGGTCCAAACGAGTATGTCGACCTTAGAAGAATTATCGACACGGCCGCTATCTACGCTTTAACGGCGATGGAAATTTTGATGCCGCTGCCGAAGGCTGGCGGCTAAAGAATGTTGGCCTGGATCGCGTTGCATGCCCGCTCTGACTGGGATGCGCCAGACCAGCCTCGGCAAAATCTCCGTCTCCTGACAGTTTCTAGTGTGGACGAGACCTTAGATTCTGTTCAACGGCATGTTGGCTTACGGGCTCGTCCTGCTTTTCACTTCACTTCTTGGTGGCGGCTTGTGGGGGCCTGGCTTTGATTGCTGCGAGTTCTGTTCGGAACTTGGCGGCTTGGTCTGGTTGCTTTAGCGCTTCGTACTCCTCTACGAGATCTTCACGCGCCCTTACCAGCCAGCTGACTCCTGGATCCATTTGCGTGATCAGGATGTCGTAGGCTGCTTGGCTTTCCTGGGCTGCTTGCGCGTAGCGACCTTCTCGTAGAAGAACTCTACCCAGCTTGGTTTTTGCGATTCCAGTATTGATGTGAGCTGCTGATTGCGTTTCGACATAAAGCGGAATTACCTGGCGATAAATTTTCTCCGCTTTCGGCCATTGTTTTTCTGCCATGTAGACACTTGCCAGATTTGAGAGCGCGGTGGCGTACAGATAATGATGTTCGCCGTACACCTGGCGGTAGATATCTGCCATGCGGGTGAAATATTTTTCGGCGTCCTGGTATTTGTTTTCGTTCAGCGCTACGCTGCCTAGTTCGTTCAACGTGGAAGCTACACTGGGATGAACTTTTCCGAACGTGCTTTCCTTAATCGCCAGGGATTGTTGCAGCAGGGAACTCGCTTCGTCATATCGTTTTTGATACACGAGCGCGCGGGCCAGTAGCGTCAGCTCGGTGGCCGTCTCGGGGCTGTCTTTGCCATACCAACTCTGCACTATGGACAAAGCTTGTCTGTCGTATTGTTCTGCCTCTGGGTAATGACCTAGGTCGAGTCGAATCGCGCCCAAATTGATTAAAACGTCTGCCACCAGGGGGTGACGATCGCCGTAAATTTCCTTGTACGCTTGCAGAACTCGTTGATTGAGGGCCTCCGAAGTGTCGTAGTGCCCCGCGTAGAAATGCGCGTTTGCCAATTCGTAGAGGCTGTCCGCGAAGTCGGCTTGCGAGGAGCCTGGCGTGGAATAAAACCGTACGGTGCGCTCCAGCGTTGCGATCGATTGATCGTAGGCTCCGCGATCTTCTTGTATTTTTCCCAGCTCGAGACTTGCTTTCATTTTGGCTGGATCGTTTTTTAGCAGTTTGCGGTCTTCGATGTCTATCGCCTGTCGCACCAACCGCTCGGCTTCTTCGTATTGCGCCTGGGCGTCGCGCAGCGAACCAAGCGCCAGTAGACTTTTGGCGGTTTCAACGCTGTCCGGACCGAAAACAGCTTGGCTTTTTGCGAGCGCTGATTGCAATAACGAATTCGCCTGGTCGTATTTTCCCAATTGTTCGTAAATCCCGCCGAGCGTTTCGTACAGTTCCGCCTGCACGGCTGGCTCGGAATCCAAATTGCGCGCTTCCATTACGCCGCGATCCAACAGCGTGACTACTCGCAAATCGTCGGCTGGCGCTGCGGACGGATCTCCGCCTTGAAACAGATTCAGCATGAAGCTTTGAATGCGTTTGGTGCGCTCGGCCTGGGCTAAGGCTGCGTTGCGCGCGCGCGTCAGCCTTGCTGTGTAAAAAATAATTAGTCCGATGACCGCTACTAGCACCGCCGCCGCTGCGGAAAGAGATCGCCGATGTCGATTGACGAACTTTCCCGCTCTGTATCGCAAACGATCGGGCCGCGCTTCGAGAGCTTCCCCTTTCAAATAATGATCCACGTCGCGGATCAGCGCTTCGACGGACTGGTATCTTTGCGCCGCATCCTTGTGCATGGCAGTCAGGCACTGAACGTCCAAATCGGCCCACGCCGTTTTGCTCAGTGACCCGGCATGGTTCTTTCCGTGCGCAGACACCGTGATTTGCGTCGCAACGATGGAGGGCTTGTCTGGTTCTTGTTCGTTCAGAACTTTTTCGGCTTGTGCAGGTGTGAGGTCCGTCAGATCAAAGGGCAGGCGTCCTGCGAGCAGCTCGTAGAGTAACACCCCCAGCGAATAGACATCTGTCTGGATTCCCACTTGTTCGCCGCGCATTTGTTCTGGTGCCGCGTAGGCTGGCGTCATGAGGCGCAAACCGGTCATGGTCAGCTCGGCGGCGCCGCCGATTGTTTCCAGTTGCTTGGCAATTCCAAAATCGAGCAGACGAATTGTGCCGTCTTCTTTCACCAGGATGTTTGAAGGCTTCAGATCGCGGTGAATGACGGCGTGCTGGTGGGCGTATAGCACTGCCTCGCAAACATTGCGGAACAGGCGCAGAGATTCGACGATGCTGCATCCTCGCTGCCTGCAAAAATTGGTAAGCGGAATGCCTTCGACGTACTCCATAACGAAAAATGGAGTGCCGTCCGGGGTGCTGTCTGCATCGTAGAGGCGCGCGATCGAGGGGTGATTCAGTTGCGCTAGCGTGCGTTGCTCGATGGCGAAGCGTTCGCGGCGCGCCGGCGAAAGCCAGGCGTCGCGCAGGACTTTGATTGCGACTCGAGCGCCCAGATCTTCGCGCTCGGCGAGGTACACGACACCCATTCCGCCTTGACCGATGATATTCAGGATTCGATAGTGGCCGAATTCCTTGAATGGCGGGGTTTGCGAGGATGGATCGTTCAGAACTTGCTCGGCGACTTGCGCAAGGTCGCGGTCCAGCATTGAATCACCGCGCGAATCTTCCTGCAGCAGGATCAAGACTTCGTGGACCAGCGCGACATCATTGCCGCATTGCGTTTCCAGGAAGACGCGCTGCTCGGCTTGCGGCAAGTCGACGGCTTCGTGAAAAAGTGATTGGACCTTTTGCCAGCGAGCGCCGTCCATCGCCTTACTCTCCGACTAAAAGGATGATCGTTTGCGGGACAGCAACTTCAGCATGACTCTCGAAGCGCGTGCGCGAGCCAGGCTTTCGCTGCCCGCCAATCGCGAAGGACCGTTGCTTCGGAAATGTTGAGCAGCTCTGCTGTTTCCGGAACATCGAACCCTCCGAAGAATCGGCTTTCCACCATCACTGCCTGCCGCGGATTCATGCGCGCCAGCGAGTCCAATGCAGTGTTCAGAGCCAGAAGCTGTTCTCCGCCGGCGGGCTTTTTCTGGACGGCCTGGTCAAATGAAACCGTGATATCCGCGCCGCTGCCGTGCTTGCCTGCGTTCCTGTGGCGCGCGGCTTCAACCAATAGCTGGCGCATCGCCCGCGCGGCTATTCGTTTGAAGTGAAGGCGCGATGTTGCGCCGATGTTGGGAGACTTCGCCAGTTTCAGCCAGGCTTCATTCACCAGGGCCGTGGGGGTGAGCGTGGCGCTGGGGTCTCCGCGGCGAACGCTGGAGGCGAGGCGCCGCAATTCTTCGTAGGTAACGCTGAAAAGATGATCTAAAGCTTTTCGGTCTGTGGCGGGCGCACCGATTTCTTCAGGTTCAAATCCATGGCTTGAGCGAGAATCCTTTTCCGCCATGACGGTTTTTCCTTCGCTTTCGCGCATAGCGAAGTAAGGATCGGCTCCCCGGGGAACCCGTGATTGCGGCAGGCAGGCCCCTTTCTTAGGCACGAAACTTTAGCACCGTGCGCGGCCAGCGGCAACGGCTTGGGTCAGTGCAGGTAGGACTAATGGTACTGCGCGGCATAAGTCGATCGGTTCGGATTTGAGTCTGGAAATTTGATGAGCTTTTAGTGTTCATGTTCAAAAAACCTTCTCAGGAGAAAGCTATGAATAACCCATCGGCCCGCAGATCGTTTCTCGTTCTTTGTCCTGGCCGCCGCAGGTTTTGCTGCAGCCTGTGGCAGCAGTCCTGAGGGTAAGTATCGCGATCCCTCCGGTACCGTAAATGCCGAATTCAAAGATGGTAAAGCGTACCTGGCACTGGGCGCTTACGCCGTGGATGGTACCTACAAGATCGAAGGCGACAAAATTATCGCCCGCGGCGATTTCGGAATGATGATTCCGAGCCCCATCGTTTTCACCATTAACAAGGACGGATCAATAGACGCGCCGCGGAACACTGCGTTTCCCAGGCTCGAAAAGGTGAAGTAAAGGGGCCTGAATTTTGTCCGTTCATCGAAGCTCGGGCTCCCGCAGCGGGGTCGAGACAGGTTCAGCGAACGCACTAATGAGAATCGAACGCGGAGGGCATCCATGAAAAAAAATCGCCGCCATATGGCACTCACTACGCTCGCGCTAGCAACCGCCCTCCTGGCAAGCGGCTGCGGTCGTTCGAGCAGCGGCATTTCTGAGGCCAGTACCGGATCAGCCGGGGTCCTTACCAGCGAGGACCGCGAAGCGCAGAGCGTTGCCATCGCCGAACTTCAGAGGCATTGGTTGAAGGGCCCTGACGGCTGGACCTCTGCGATCGTCTCCGGGGGCCAGTATCCTGACCATTTTTTGCGGCAGTACCGGGAGCTGGCTGTGCAAGAGATCGAGCCGCGTGATCTGACCGAATCCGACAAACTGAATGGCTTTGAATGGGTGGGGCAAATTTCCTTTAAGCCTACATCTTGCCGCGAAGGCGGGGGAGAGGATGGGATGATTTTGGACGGTCTCAGCGACACAGTTGTCAGCAAACATTCCGGGCACTGGAGCCAATGGGTGAGTTTCACGCCTCAACCGTTGCGGTTTGAGAAGGTCAAGGGGCGGTGGCAATTCCATTGGGACGGCACGTATTTGCGTGGGAGTTTGCCTGGGCCGCAGGATTTTGCGAGTGCTGGCGTGCACTAATGACCTATGATTCAAGGCCACGACGGTAAAATCGAACAGAGGTTCTTGTCTTCGCTCGGGATGGCGAGAGCCGAACGCAAGGGGCAGGATAAGCAATGCCGCGCGAAAGCACGCGCTACATTCACACCTCAGGCGAACGTTGTAATCTTCTAGCCCAGCGGCGTGTGCTGCTGGATTCACGGGAATCCCTGCAGCGTACGCACATCTAACTTGCAAAACGCAAGCTGTCTGGTATAACGGTGTTTGATGGCCAGGAAATCCATGGCGCGGCACCGCTCGGCTTGCCCGGTCAGCGTTTCGCTCGATATTTTCGGCGACCGGTGGTCTTTGCTTATCATTCGCGACGTGATGGTGCGCGGGTACCGCACGTTTCGAGAGTTCCAGCACGACGGCGACGGAATTGCCACGAACATTCTTACTGACCGACTGCAGAAACTCGAAATTGCGGGAATTCTCACCCATGAAGCCGTGCCGGACGACGGGCGCAGTTCCTATTATCGGCTCACTCGGAAGGGAATTGCTCTAGCACCGGTTCTGCTTGAACTTCTCATCTGGGCCGCGCGCCATGAAGATACTGGCGCGCCCTGCGCTTTCGTTGAGCAGATGGAGCAGAACCGCGCAACCGTTCTAGCGGAGACCTACCGTCGCTGGGAACAGCGCGATTCCACGCCTCTTATTCCGCCTTTCGACGGCGCAGTCGAATCGCGAAAAAAAAAGCGCGGTGAAGCTGTACTCGTACCTCAATTATGGCGGTAATGCGAGGATGCCCTAATGAATCACTTCGAACCCCGATGCCTCATCAGATCGCAGGACTATAGGGATTCATGAGTGATTGGTCTGTTCCAGAATCGGACAGCAGAACTTAGATGAGGCGCTGACACGGTTTACTAACTAGCGGTTATTCTTGCACTTCGGCGGGTCGGTCGCTGGCATGGGAATTGCCGGTGCTCGCTAGCTCTCTTTGACGCGTCGAGCCCGAAGGAGGATGGACATGTCGTTTCTTCGTGATTTGAAAGTTGCGATTCGCTCTTTATCCCGGGCTCGCGCTCTGTGGATCACCGTAGCTGTCACCCTGGCTCTCGGAATCGGAGCGAATGCCGCAATTTTCAGCGTAGTGCGGGGCGTGCTGTTACGGCCGCTGGCGAATCGTGACGAAGATCGCCTCCTTTATATTCGCCAGAGCGCGTCGGGAATCGGCGACGCTGACACCACTTTCTCGATTCCGGAAATCCAGGACATCAGTACGGGGCTGAAGACAATTAGCGAGGTCGGCACATTTTCCGAACTCGACTTCACTGTCCAAGGACTGGGCGACCCGCGCGAGATTCGCGCGGGTGTGGTCGACGGCAATTATTTCGACGTGATGGGCCTGAAACCGGTGCTGGGACGTTTGCTCGGTCCTAGCGATGATGGACCGAACGCCACGGGCGCGGCGGTATTGACCTACCAATTCTGGAATAGTTCGTTGCACCGCGATCCGAGTGTGATTGGAAAAACGATCCGGCTGGGGAGTTTTGAAGACACGCGTTCGGCGGTCATTGTTGGAGTGCTGGAACCATCGGTGCCGTATCCGGTGGAAACTGAACTGATCGCCAACGTGATCTGCAGCAAGCATCACCTGTCGGCCACGATGGTCACCGGCCGCGAACACCGCATGACTGAAATATTCGCGCGGCTGGCTCCAAGTGCGACTCTTGATTCGGCGCGCGCGGAGCTGAACACTGTCTACTCCGCAATGGTGGCGGCGCACCGGGACGTTTACAAACCGAATGACCACTACCAAATTGCCGTAACGCGAATGCACGAGCAGATTAATTCGCGCGCCAATACTATTCTGTGGGTGCTTTTTGCGGCGTCAGGGTTGCTGTTCATAATTGCGTGCTCGAATGTCGCCAATCTAGTTCTGGCGCGAACGGTGCGCCGCGAATCGGAGCTGGCTGTGCGCGCGGCATTGGGAGCGAGCACCAGCGCTCTGCGCCGCTCGCTCTTGGCGGAAGCAATCATCTTGTGCGGCAGCGGCGCCCTGGCAGGTGTGCTGATCGCGGCCCCGATGGTGACCGTGCTGGCCCGTTACGCGTCGCGCTTTTCCGTGCGCGCCCAGGGACTCACACTTGATTCCAGTTTGGTTTGGATTGGAGTCGCGCTGGCATTGATCGCTGCGGTTTTTCTGGCGTTTGTGCCGCGCTTGCCGTCCGCGGATAATTCGCGGGGCTTCGCGCTCACAAGCAGCGGCGTTCGCGTCACGGGGGGAAGCAAGCGGAGGCTTCGCGTTTTTGCTATTACGCAGATTACCGCGTCGTTCTTGTTGCTGGCCGGCGCTGGCGCGCTGCTGCGAACTTTGTTAATGCTGGAAAGGACGCAGCCGCAGTTCAAAACCGCGAACGTGCTGGCTGTGAATTTGCCGGTGATGAATTACGGGAAGACGCCCGAGCAGGTGCAGGAGTTTTACCGTGACGTGCAGCGTCGTGTCAGCACGCTACCGGGGGTCGAAAGCGTTTCTACCGGTTCCAGCGTTCCGTGGCGCGACGCCCGTTTCCTGAGCATCGGTTTCACCTTCGCCGTGGAAGGTGCGGCGCGCGAGAACGGCCATGATGATCCGCGGGCGCGTTTTCGGTCTATAGCGCCCGGCTTTTTCGATACCTTGGGAGTGCCGATCTTGCAAGGACGCGATTTTAGGGACAGCGATCGCGAGGGCGCCGAACGTGTGGTGATGGTCAGCCAAAGCGTCGCGCAGAAATTATTTCCCGGCCAGGACGCCGTGAATCGTCATTTGCAATGGACTGACGGCGTGATGAAGTTCGTCGGCATCAGCATGGAGCCGCGGCGGATCGTCGGGGTGGTGCCTGACGTTGACGATGAAAATATTATTCCGGTGCCGGCAATGACTGTGTATCAGCCCGCCGATCAGGAAGGTTGGAATGGCCGGCTGTTTGTACGCGCGCAACACGATCCCTACGCGCTGGTGCCGACTATTACACGCACGATTCACGAGATGTCGGCGGATCAGCCCGTCGAGCGTGCCAGTACGCTGGATGATATTCGCGCGGAGGTTTTGACCCCCGACCGGCTGAATGCCGTCGTCTTCGGCGGGTTTGCCACCGTGGCGCTGCTGATTTCCATCGTGGGAGTCGCCGGTGTGCTTGCGTTTTCGGTGAGCGGACGCACGCGCGAGTTTGGAATCCGTATGGCATTGGGTGCGCTGCCACGAAGTATTCTCACGAATGTTCTGTTCGAGGGGTTTGTCATGGCGAGCCTAGGAGTGGCCGCCGGAATCGTCTTGGGTTTCGCGTCCGTGCGCGCTATCGGGAGATACATCGGGGAGATGCAATTGCCAGGAGTGCTGCCGCTGATCGCGTCTGCTGCTGTGATTCTGGCTGCTGCAGTAATCGCGTCGGCTTTGCCTGCCGCCCGCGCTGCACGGGTTGATGCGGTAGAAGCCCTGCGCTCGGAATAGATCGGGGGGCGCGAAACGTGTGCATTTTTCCAACCCGAAGGAGTTTCGTTGATGTGCAGAAATATCCGGACTCTTTATAATTTCGATCCGCCCGTGACTTCTGACGAAGTTCGGGCTGCTTCACTTCAATTCGTGAGAAAAATCAGCGGCTTCAACAAGCCATCCAAAGCAAATGAAGCTGCGTTTCTCGGCGCTGTCGATGACATCGCAAAAGTTGCGGCCCGCCTTCTGCAGTCTCTCGAAACCAACGCCCCGCCGAAAAACCGCGACGAAGAAGCCGCAAAAGCAAAAGCCCGCGCCGCGGAACGATTCAGTCCCTCCGTTCGTTAGCCTAAAATCTGGCGTATCCCGGTGGTTGCCCCATTTTGCGGCCCACGATCGTCAAGGGAAGCGAACAGCCAGAAGTCGAAGCAGGCAGGTTCTTCGTTGTTCGGCCGACATCCAGCTAACGATACTGAGCTATTTCTGCTGCGCAGCAGCCAGCTCGACTTCGTGCAACAAGCCGTCTAAGTCGCTGCGCGAAAGGTAGCGTCCGGCAAGGACCACGGCGCGAATTTTTTGGGTATTGCTGATATTTTCCAGTGGATTTGCATCAAGCAGCACCAGATCGGCTCTCTTGCCCGTCTCGATAGTGCCAGTGTCCGATAGTCCCAAGTATTGGCCAGCGTTTCGCGTGGCCGTTTGTAGGGTCTGCATGTTCGTCAGGCCTGCTTTGGCGATAAGCTCCAATTCCTGGTGGAGGCTGAAGCCAGGATACACGCGGACTCCGGCTGCGGTATCCGTTCCTGCAAGAATTGGCACTCCGGCCTGATTCATTTTGCTGGTCATGCGCAGCTCGGCTTGGATGAATGCTTCGCGGTCAGCAATCGGATCGCTCGACCAGTTAGCCATAATGTCTTTCGTGAACATCGGCCAGGTACGATCTTTCCACGCGGCTGGCGCATATTTTGCCAAGGGATCGGGACTGGAATTGGTCTGTTCGATGAGCCATTCGCCGCGTTCCCAGTAGAGCGTTGGCACTTGCCAGGTATGATTCTTGGCGAATAGCGCGATCAGGGCTTTGGCCTTTTGCGGATCGTAGGTGGATAGGAACTTTCTGCGGCCTGGCCCGCGCGGTGCTTTCATCAATTCCTCTTCCACGGTTGAGCATCCTTCGAAAACTCCAGTGAAGTGCTCGATGCTCTTTTGTCCTGCGTTGGAGGCTTCACTGGCTCGCACCGCATCTGGCACGTGCCCTGCAAAGACAATACCGATCCTATTTGCTTCCTCAGCGGCGGCGAAATAGCCGTCGCGCGGGACCAGCGACTGTATTTTGATGAAATCGGCACCGTTCTTTTTTAGTTCGTCCACGATGCGGCGTCCGTCCGCCGCATCTTTTACCGGCGCCGAACTTGGGAAGCGCGGAACGGGACCGTCGAGCATCGGCCCTGCGATTACCATGCGCGGTGCCAGCAGATCGCCGGACTCGGCGCGGGCGCGCCATTTTTTCAACGGCTCCAGGTCGCCGCCCATGTCGCGAACCCCCGTGATTCCATTGGCAACGAACAACAGTGGAACCACTTTTTCATTTTCCGGGAGCCACTTGCCAAAAATTTCGTGGACGTGCATGTCCCAAAGGCCGGGAATCAGATATTTGCCTTGTCCGTCGATCATCTGAGCGTTTTTGGGAACGCTGGCACCGGCGCTCTTTTCGATCGCGGTGATGCGCTTCCCCACGACCACCATGTTCATATCCGGTTCGATCGGGCCGCCCGCGGCGTCGATCAAATTTACGCGAGTGAAAACCAGCGTGTTCTCGGGGGCTGGGCGCGCGAGAAGAATCGTTATGGCTGCGACCAAGGCCAACAACGACGTGATTGCTGTTTTTTTCATTTGGTCCCTCGCCAAAATAACGACGGCTTTACTGCCGCCAGCTAAATTAATAGCCGGGGTTGCAATCATCTGCCGACCAACGTAAATTTCGCGCTCTGGTGCGTGGGACCGCGGATACGAGACCCGAATGCCCGCGTTTCGACAAATATTCCCCGAATCTGCTCTCTCCGCCAGTTCTATTATGCTCATTCATGAATCGCGCGAAGACTTCGTTGTATCTGAAATCTTCGATCCAGAAAGAGCGCTTCAGGCCTGCTTGGACATACGCACGACAGGTAAGAGGTGCCCATCGGGGAGCGGAACGTCGAGATTTTCGAGAGCGACGTAGCCTCTTGCGCGAAACAGTTTCTCGCCCGTGAGAGTGGCGCCCATTTCGAAGCGTTTGAAGCCGGCATACCTTGCTGCTTCTTCACAGGTGTGGAGGATCAGACTGCCGATCCCGTTACGCGCCCAGGCCGGGTGGACGAAGAAGGCGCGGATTTTTGCGGCGTCTTGTTGGGGATCGAGGAGAGCATCTTCGCGTCCGGCCCAGTAGTCACTGCCGAACAGCGTCTTACGTTTACTCCAGCCGCCGCAGCCGACAATGATTGACGTGGAATTGTCCTCGCTGGCTTCCGCAACAAAATATGTCTGATCCGCGATCAGCTGACTATCCACGCCGAAGACGGCCTGCAGCGCATTTTCGATTTGGGCATGTGTGTAGTCTTGCGCCTGCAATTCGCGGGCAGATGCATCAATCAGCGCGCGCAGAACGGGTATGTCCGCTGGCGTAGCGTACCGGATATGTATGGCTGGCCGCACGAGATTCACCAATTTATTCTGGGCCTCTTTTACATCTCAGGAAGCGCAACAGTGCAAGCAAGCGCCTTTCTGAAGGGTCAGAATCCGAGCTGGCCATCGGCTGCTTCCCACACGCTGGAGTCAGGTAGTCCGACAGCACCGTTTGTGTCCGAGTCAGCCAACTGGTCCGGCCGGCGGCTACAACCCTGTCCCTTGCTCGAGCGCAATACCTACCGGAACCGTCGCGGTTCACTATTCCGTTGTTTCCCCGACTGGCGGAACAACCACGCGAAGTGTCGGCTTCTTGCCGGGCAATAACTGTCGCTATCTCCCGATTACGGAGGAGCGCGCGGGTTTCTTAGCCCGCCGCCGCTCCAATTGCGTTTGCCCCCTCCACCTCAACAAGCTTCCCGGATTTTACGTCATAGATATAGCCGTAAACCGGAATAGACTTCGCTATGAGCGGGTGGGAGAGAATGCGAGCGACGTCATCGAGAACTGCCTGCTTCGGATCTTACACCGTCAGCCATTCGATGTATTCTCCCGCACGGGACCCGGGTCCCATACCCACATCGCGAAAGCCTTGTGGCGTTAATTCAGCGGTTTCCAAACTCGATCCGAGCAATCCCCGAATCACCTCGTTGGTGAAAAATTGCATCCCACAGTCGGTGTGATGGTTCTATTTTCGATTGCAACGTCTAACCGCCCACGGCCACGCTCGGTTTTAGCTTAATCGTCGCGGCAACACCAGCGACCTGCTGATATGACTGCAGCCGATCCGCGTGTTCGTATGTGTCTGTCACAACAATCACCTCGTCGGCTCCGGTGTCAGCCACAAGTTTCTCAAGTCCGGCCTTCACGGTGGCGTCTGATCCCACGATCGCGCTGCGCAGCTTGTTCTCTACGGCATCCCGCTCCCGATCGCTGCACAGCGGCTCCATGGAATCTACCGGAGGCAACAACTCAAGAGGTTGATTTCGGATGAGTCGCAGAAAACGCTGCTGCGGTGTAGTGAACAATCGTCGCGCCCTCGCGTCTGTTTCCGCCGCAATCACCTGTACCGCAACCATCAAATAGGGCTTCTTGAGCGTCTGGCCTGGCTGGAATTGCTCGCGGTACAGTTCGGAGGCCACATATAGATATTCCGGAGCGAAATGTGCAGCGAATGCAAACGGCAAGCCCAATCTCGCTGCCAGTTGACTGCTGAAGCCACTCGATCCAAGCAATGTGATCGGCACATTACTGTTCTGCCCGGGAAATGCTCTCACTGCTTGGCCCGGCTTCTCTGGCCCCAAGTATTTTCTCAGCTCTTCCAGAAGCGCTGGGAAATCGTCGCCATTCTGGCTGAGGTCACGCCGCAGCGCTTGCATGGTTTGAAAATCAGCTCCGGGAGCTCGCCCCAGCCCAAGATCAATTCTTCCGGGATACATCGCCTCCAGCGTTCCAAACTGTTCCGCCACCAGGAGTGGCGCATGATTGGGAAGCATGACTCCGCCGCTGCCCACTCGGATTGTCTCAGTCGCTGCTGCGAGGTGTCCAATAAGCACCGATGTAGCCGAGCAAGCCAGCCCTTGAATCGAATGATGTTCTGCGAGCCAGTAGCGCTTGTAACCCAGTTGCTCGACATGCTGCGCCAGATCCACCGACCGGGCAATTGCGCTGCCCGCAGTTTCATTTGGTCGCATGCCTACGAGATCAAGCACGGAAACAGCTAAGTCATTGCGGGCCGCTTGCGGCATATTCACCCCTTTGGTTCACGATCGTTCGGAATCGCCCAAAACCATAATGGAATGAGCTGATTTAGGTTTTCATCCATCAGTCATGTCTGTTTGATGAAAGAAGCGGGTTTTGGTTACAAACTCAGACCATCTTCTCCAGCAGTATCGCTACCAGGCATGTATTTAGGAGGCATATATTTAAGGATAATGAGCCTTCCGCTCAAAAGGCACGGTGAATTCGAAACCCGACACCCCTCCCGCAATTTCTCAATGTTTCCTTTGGTTTGAATGACGGAACGAAACAGGCAGCAGCAGCGTTCGTGCCGGTAAGTTCAGTTACTTATCCTAGCTGCTAGGAAGCGAGAGGTAAACGGATCATGAAGCAAGAACCTTTTGCGATTTCGCTTTCAACGATGATATCGCCGCCGTGGGTTTGAGCGATCCATCTTCCGATGGCGAGCCCGAGACCGCGCCCACCATTCTCGCGCGAGCGCGCTGGGTCCACTTGATAAAAGCGTTCGAAGATGTGCGCAATATCCTGCGGGGCCATTCCTATTCCGTCGTCGCGAATTTCAGTAATTGCGAGACCGTCATGAGCGTTCAACTCAACATCCACATGGCCGCCGGGGGGTGTGTACTTAACGGCGTTCTCCAGGACAATCAAAAAAAGTCGCTCGAGAGCGGCAGGGTCACCCTGGACCCAGACGGGCTGCTCACTCGTCTGGGCTTTGGTCTTCAGCTGCTTCTGTTCGCAAAGAACTTGCGTTTGCCGATACGCTTTCTCGAGGACCTCGTTCAGGTTTGTGCGAACCGGTATCAACGATCCGGTAGCGGAATCAGCTCGCGCGAGATCGAGCAGTTGCTCGACGAGTGCCGAAAGATCCTCTAACTCTTCCAGGATCTGGGTAATCGCCTCGCGATATTCACTTTCGCTGCGCGATTTACGCAGTGTGACTTCGGCGTTGGTGCGCATCACGGAGATGGGCGTGCGTAGTTCGTGCGACGCGTCCGCGGTAAATTGAGTGATGCGCTGAAAAGAGGCCTCCAGGCGGTCGAGCATTTCATTTAATGTGGTGGTCAGCCTTTCCAATTCGTCGCCCGTCTGCGAAACGCTCAGTCGCTCTGAGAGATCCTTCACTCCAATCCGCCGCGCAGCGACGATGATTTCGTCCACAGGCGCCAGCGCGCGGCGGCTCATCCAATAACCGCCTAAAGCGGCCAGGATCAGAAAAGCCGGCGCAATCGAATACAGGACTTTTTGGAAACGGTCGCTTGCGCGGTCAAAATCCTCCGCGTAGGTCGCCACTTCTATCTGGTATGTCTTTGCACCCACCTGTACCGGCTCCTCCATCACCCTGAATTCTTCGCTGTGCAATTTTGCGTAAAAGGGTTTCGCGGCGTTGGCGCGCCGGTCCCGCGCGCTTAGCTCAGCTATGCCCGCTGAGGAGTAGATTGCGCCATCCTCGTCGGCCACACTCACGAGTCCGCGGCCTCCCTGCCCCTCGTCGAACTCGGCGAGTTCGTCTACGAGCGCTGCTCTTCCCTGCGGAGCGGTCTGAGCAATAATGGTGCGGATGCCGCCAAGCCGCTGGCGAAGTCCCGCGTCAATCGCCGCGTTAATGCTATGGCTCATCGCGAAATAAGAAATGCTGCCGGAAACGCCGATGGACAGTGCCAGAATCAGCGAATACCACGCTGTGAGCCGGATGCGAATCGGCAACGCTTTCATTCTGCTTCCTTCGCCTTGACGCGGTAGCCGAAGCCTCGAACTGTTTGAATGAGTTTGACGTCGTGTTGCTCGTCTACTTTTCTTCGTAACAGCCTGACGAAAGCATCCAACGTGTTTTCTTCCACGTCCGATTCGAGTCCCCAGACGGCCTCGACAATCGCCTGGCGAGAAGCCACTCGCCCGGTGCGGCGAACTAAGAATTCGAGCAATTTGTATTCAGTAGGCGTCAGTTGGATTTCGCGTTCGCCGCGAAATACCTGGTGCGTGGCCGAGATCCATCACCAAATCATCGATCCGGAACCGCTTGGCGTTGGGCACGGCATTCGGACGACGCCCGAGTGCTCTAAGTCTCGCCAGGAATTCCGAAAAGGAGAACGGTTTGGTTAGGTAGTCGTCCGCACCGGTATCGAGGCCCTTCACGATATCGGGGATTGCATCCCGGGCTGTGAGCATCAGAATGGGTGTGGAATTACCGGCTTTTCGCAGCCGTTGCATGATTTCGACGCCGTCCATTTCGGGAAGCATCCAATCGAGAATGATCACATCGAACTCATACGATCGGGCAAGCTCAAGACCAGAATGACCATTGAAGGCCACGCTGACGACCTGGTTTTCCTCTTCCAGGCCCTTCTTCAGCAGAGCCGCCATGCTTCGGTCATCTTCAATGATGAGGACTCGCATTACTTTCCGCGTTGTATCTGTTGCTCGTTCGGGGTCTTTTGAAATATATACGAAAAGGGATGCTCCGGCGTTCCCTCCGAAAGGCCCTGGGTTACATGGAGGCATGATTGCGAGTGAGATAAAACTGTACGGCTGGCGTGATTATCAATGAGAGTACGATGGAGATGAATATTCCTCCGATCACAGCAATGGCCAGCGGTTGCAGCATCTGCGATCCTGCGCCCCAAGCCAGGGCCAGCGGGATCATTCCGGCTACGGCTGCCATGGCCGTCATCAGAATGGGCCGCAATCTGCGTCGCCCTGCCTGCACCAGGGCTTCCTCAGTCGTAAATCCCACCGAACGAAATTTGTGATTGGCATCAAGCAGCAGAATCCCGTTCTTCGCGACAATACCTACCACCATGATGAGTCCCATAAATGACGAGACGTTGAATGTAGTCCGCGTGATCAGCAGCGCACAAAATACGCCGGAACTCGCGAGGACAGCCGAGGCAAGAATTGCGATTGGCGCCGTGAAGGTACCAAATTCGAAAAGCAGCACTAAAAAGATCAGAACGACTGCCAGCAGGAGAACGACGACAAGATCGTGAAACGATTTCTGTTGTTCCTGGTAAGTGCCGCCGTACTGAATTTGAATCGTTGAGGGCAGATGCAGCGCAGCGATCGTTTTCTTGGCCGCCGCCACGCCGCTTCCCAGATCGAGTCCTTCCAGCCGAGCCGTAACTTCCACGTCGCGCTGCAAATTTTCACGGTGAATTTCGGTTTGTCCAGCCACTTCACTGACGGTGGCAAGCGATCCCAGAGTCGCCGTACCGCCGGACGAATTGACAAGTGGCGTGTTGCTCATCGCTTCGAGTGAGGCCCGATTGCTTCCAGGAAAGCGCACACGCAGCACGTAGGGCTGGTCGTTGACGATCACCGGGGTCGAAACGGGCTCACCGTCAACGATCGCGGACGCTGCGACAGCAAGTTGATCGGTGGTAAAACCGGCTTTGGACGCGGCCTGCGGATTTACGGAGAAGATCAGTGCGGGCCCGCTAGTCGTATTCTCGATTCCATCTTGAATGTCGACCACGGGTTTCTTACTGTTCACAGTGATGCCTCCGAGGGCATCGGCGACTTTAGGCGCCCAGACAGCAAGCAAGCTTGCGTCCGGTGAAAAAAGCTTCACCACGATCGGTTGTGGCGCGCCCGTTAAATCTCCGATCATGTCCTGCAAAACTTGCAGGAAATCGACGTCCAGAACCGGTTCTTGTTTCTTCACCTCAGCACGGATTTCTGCGATGATCCGCTCGATGTCGCGGCTTCTTTTGTCCTTCAGTTTTACGGAAATATCTCCCGTATTTGGCTCGGTTACGGCTGCAAGTCCCAACTGCAGTCCCGTTCGCCGCGAGGTACTTTCCACTTCGGGAACCGCTCGAATAATTTTCTCAACATGCGCGATGACTCGGTTTGTTTCCTCGAGCGAGCTGCCGGCGGGCATGACGTAATCGAGAATGAAACCGCCCTCGTCCGTGGCGGGAAGCAAGTCGCTTCCGAGTTGCTTGTAACAAACGTACGACACAACCACTAACACTGCGCAGAGACCGACGAGCCATGCGGGATGCCGCAGAGCCCATCGCATCCACTTCTCGTAGAAGGTCATGATCCGTTCGAAGACCCCCCCACGCAAGGTTCGATCTTCGGCAGCCATCAGCCGTCGCATTTCATCTTCTTGCGACAACCGCTGCAGCTCCGCCGATGGCCATTCCGAGGCGACATGTGGCGCCAACTGTTGGGGTTCGGTTGCCTCGGAATTGGAAATTGTCATCCTTCTGCGCCGTATTACAAAGGCGCCCAGGTTAGTAGTCCACCCGAGCGCCAGGACCAGTGAAGTTAGCAGGGACACGCTCATAGCGATGGCTAGAGCCCGAAAGAATGAACCCGTCACACCGGTAATTGTGATCAAAGGAATGAAGACAACGATCGGCGTGAGTGTTGAGCCTATGAGCGGTAGGGTAAGCTCTTTGAGCGCCTTGCTGCTTGCTTCGAAGGGTGCCTCACCTGCGTCGCGATGCAAGACGATGTTTTCCGCCACCACAATCGCATCGTCGATGACCAGTCCGCCAGCAGCGGCAAGCCCTCCTAGCGTCATCATGTTGAAGCTCTGCCCCATGATCTTCAGGGCAACGAAGGTGATGCAAATCGTGACAGGAACCACGACGCCAGCCGTTACCGCCGTACCCAGATCGCGGAGAAACAGCCAGATGGTCAAACCGCTCAGAATCAGCCCGATGATGATTGCGTCGCGCACGCTATCGATGGAAGCGTTGACGATATTCGACTGGTCGTAAAAAACGGTCAGTTCGATTCCCGGCGGAAGAGTCCGGCGAATATTCTCAATCTCCTGTTGCATTTCATTCGCGACCTGCACGGTGTTGCTGTTGGGCTGGCGATTAATGCTCAGCAAAACGGCTGGCTTGCCATTGGCGGTAACCACGGTGTGAACCGGTTTGGTGGAAGGCGTCACAGTTCCCACGTCCTCGATCCGCACTGGTACATCGTTCACGTTTTTTATGACGACGTTGCCGATTTCCTTCGGGGTCGTCGCTTGTGCGGTTACCAGGCCAAGGTAAAGCTGATGGTTCTGGCTCAGCAGGCCGGGGGAGTCAATCAAGTTCGTGTGATTGACCGCATCCAGAATATCTTGCACGGTCACTTTGGATCGCTGCATGCGCGCCGCCTCCGGAACGATCTGAAATTCCGGCTCCTGTCCTCCCTGAACCAGCACGCTAGCGACACCGCTCAGGCGGCTGAGACGGGGGCGCAATTGATATGTTGCGATTTGCCACAGTTGAGTCTGCGGAACTTTGTCGGACGTGAGACTGTAGCCCAGGATTGGGAAACTGGCAAAATCGAGCCGATTCGTTTCAATTTGCGCAGTAGGCGGAAGAGTTGCCTGCACGCGTCCTAAAGCGGCGTTGACGAGAAGCAGCGTCTGCGTCATATCAACGTTCCAGTTGAAAAACGAATCTACTTCCGCCGAACCCCGGCTGGTCGTCGAACGAACATCCTCAAGCCCCGGCACGCTATTGACCGCTTCCTCGATAGGACGCGTAATGGTCACTTCCATCTGATCGATCGGCATGACGCCGTTATCGACACCGATGATAATTCGCGGGAAATTGGTCGAAGGGAAAACTGCGATAGGAATTGAAAGGGCCTCGTAAATGCCCACGATGGCCAAAACGATCACGACGAGAATGACCGATTTGGAATGCCGGGCGAACCAGTATCGCGACCGATCTTCGTGCGGAGTGTTGGCAGCGGGTTCGCCGGCGGTCACTTTTTCACTCCGCTGTCGTCCGCTTCCGCCTTCGATGATTCCACCTGGACTTTCGTCTTCGCCAGGACGCTGTCGTCTTCCTTGTCTAGTTCGAACGCCCCCACTGTGACCACCCGGTCGCCTTCCTTGAGGCCCTCGAGAATTTGCGCGTTCGTATTGTTCTGAACTCCCACTGTTACGGTCTGTTTGTGCGGAGTGTTGGATGAGTCGAGCGTGATTACGGTTGAGCCCTCGGAGCCTGTCAAAAGCGACGAAACCGGGATGACGATTGCGTCTTCCACCGTTTCACTGACGATTGCTACTCGAACGTTGCTCCCTGCTTTCAATTTGCCCTTTGGATTTTCGACCTGGACCCACACTTCAACTGTGGAGCTATTCGGATCCAGCGCCGGGCTTACCAGGCTCACTTTGCCGGCGAGATCCAAATCCTCACCGGGAAGTGAAATCTTGGCTGCATCGTCAACCTTCAGCTCCACCGCTTCCTGTTGTGCGATGTGGGCGCGCGCCACCACTCGCGACAGGTCCATTACCGTAAGAATCGGCGAGCCGGCCGGCACTGTTTCTCCGGGATAAAAGGGCCGGTCGGTCACGACTCCATTGATCGGGCTGACGATCCTGGTGTAGCTCAATTGCGCCGTTGCGCTGACGTTCTTTCCTTTTGCCGCCGTGAGTTGACCCTCTGCGGCTTTCAGATCGTATTGCTTCTGTACGGCTTCGTACTGACCTTGGGCCTGTGTCAGCGCGATTTGTGCATCGGAAACATCCCTGGCGGAGACGGCGCCTTGCTTATAGAGAGCCTGACGGCTTTCGTAGATCTTCTTCTGCTGCTCCAACTGCTGTTTCGTCACCGTCGCGTCCTGTTGCGCTTTCGCTACAGCCGTTTGCAACGCGGCCTCGGCCTGTTGATAGCCGCCCTGATTTTCGGTCAGCGCTCCCTGCAAATCCCTGTCATCGAGTTCCGCTAGCAGTTGCCCGGCGTGCACGTGGCTTCCTCTGTCCACGTAAAACGTTTTGATGGGCGCGCTGATCCTCGGTACGATGGCTGCCTGGTCTCGCGGGTACAGAATCGCATCCGCCGTAACCGTAGTCTGGATTGCTTTCTTTTCCGCCGTGGCAGCCTGAACCGTCACAGTCGGTTCGGGTTCGCTTTCCTTAGTTGACGAGCATCCGTACAAGGCACAAAGACCCGGAATTAAGGCAACCGCCACAAAAAAGGCCGATGGAATGGTGCGAATCATCGTGCCGGCAGCTTCTTGCATTTTAAAACCTTCCCGTGAGCGTCTGCAGATTAGCCAGCGCCACGCGATATCGTGCTTCTGCGTCATCGTACACACCTCGAGCGACGATAAAAGTGTTCTGCGCATCCACGGCTTCGAAGGCCGTCGATTCGCCATTCTGGTAGCGCAAATTGATCAACCGTAAACTCTCCGCCGCCAACTCCGAGGTGTGACGCGCTGTTTCCACCGCTTCGTGCGCCACTGCTGCCTGGTTGTAAAACGAATACAGATCGCTCAATACCCGGCGTTGCGCCTGGCTCAGCTCAGCCTGACTCTGCTCCTCTTTGTACTTCGCCTGGTGCAGCTTGCTGCGCAGCGTGCCCCAATCCCAGACTGGCAGGAAAAAACCGGCGGTAAGGAAGTAGCCAAGATTCGGCACCGGACCCTTGGCGCGTTCGGCCGCAACGGGACTTCGCAGTGCGAAGGCATTTGCTTCGATTCCGTAATCGACGTCTATGGTCATGGTGGGAAGAAATGCAGCCTTCGCCGCTAACACTTCGTAGTGTGCTTGCCGTTGGGACTCGATCGCCGCGCGCAGTTCCGGATTGTCCTTTGCACTCATGTTCTGCGCTTCTTCAAATGGAGGCAGATTGGCGCTCGAGTTCAGATCATCCACCACCGCAAAGTTGTCGTCGAGCGTGGGGGAGAGCAGGACGGCAAGGTCCAGCCGCGCGTTCTGCAATGCCAGACGCGTTTCCTCAAATGCTTGCTTTTGCTGGTCGTATTGGATCTCGGCTTTGATGACGTCGCTGTGCGCAGCTTGCCCCAGCCGCTCGGTGTCTTGCGCGATGTCAAAAAAATGTTTCCCTTGCTGTAGCGTCTGCTGACCGGTGGCGTATCTGCGCTGCGCCACTACGAGCGCGTAGTAGAGCTTGGTCACCGTGACGGTGAGGCCTCGGCGGGCGATTTCAGCCTTGGCGTTCGCCACGGCTGCGGCGGCATCGGCGCGATGCAGGCCCGTGGCAAGGTACGTCGTGGGCGAAGATCCTCATGAAACACGCCCCAGGCTCGATAAACGTGTACTCCGTCGTTGGTGACGAAGCGTCCGTTCGAAATCGTGCCGCCATCGCCCTCAGTGTTGAGGTATTGCGTCGTGGCGCTTATCTGAGGGAGCATCGCGTTGCGTGCTTGCATGCGGTCTTCGTGCAAAATCTTCGCTTCGCTCGTCGCGGCCAGAGCTTGGGTCTCGAAGCGTCGAGCCCTCTCGATGGCATCTTGCAAAGTCACGGTGACCGGGGGAGCGGTACGGTTAACACGCGGTGGTTCCACAAGCTGAACACCGGCATCGGCAGGGGCATGGGATTCGGTCGCAGAAGGTATCGTCAAGTCCGAATTCGGACTTGACGATTCTGTCGTTTGAGACTGTGTTTCCTGCGCCCTGGCGCGTCGCGGCGAAGCAGCAAGCACAATAATCAGGATGGCAACCAGTGCTAATTTGGTTCCTCGGCTGGCACGCCTGATTTCGGCAAAAACAAATGTCGATAGGTCCGGTGCCGTCGAGCGTGCAAGATGAAACTTCCCCATGTGCGTTTCAAACCTTTCGGTCATGCTTTTTTAAGACAGGCCCGTGGTATCCCTTGCCCTCGTCAAGAGCATGGCAGCTAAATATGAAAATTATCTGAAAAGAGGACGTTATCCGGTTTGTCTCCGCACCTGCGCTACCTTTTCTAGCCGCGATGCACTGATGTGGGCAACGGTTATCGGCTTCGCTTCTTTGTTCCAGTCAGATGAACTTAGTGGGAGGAAAGAAGTTCGACGGCGAAAACTGGAATTCGAGTTCCTATTCGTTCCGGCGTTATTGATCGCGTTTCTCGGCATTCGCGAAGCAATGCCCACCTTCGCGCAAGATCGCTCGCAGACTCTCTCCCCGGTTATCACGCACGGTGGAATTGTCGCTGCTCGACTGTTCGCTGAGCTCCTAACGCATGGCGTAGGGAACTAAGCGAACAGCAAGACAATGTATGCGACCGATAGACCTTGGTTCCCTCAATGACCTGATTGTAGCTCTACCCAAATGTTGTGAATCTAGATTATATGTATATGCATCCATATGGTATGACTGAGCCACCTATACCGACCCTCCCCTGTTTGTGCGCCAATTTTCGACGCGCTTCGCGAGCGCTGACCCTGCTGTACGACCAGGCCTTGCGCCCACTCGGGCTAAGGGCCACCCAGTTCACCGTTTTGCAAGCCCTTTCGCTCGCGGGTGAAGTTACCCAGGGAAAACTGGGACGGATCCTGGCAATGGACAGCACTACTCTCACTCGCACGCTCGAGATACTGACCCGGAACGGCTGGATCGCGGGGCGCCATGGCAAGGACAGGCGTGAACGATGGCTGCGGTTGGCCGGTGGCGGCGAAGCTCAATTGCAAGGTGCATTACCGCGTTGGCAGAAAGTGCAAGCGCGATTGCGGCTGCGATTTGGAACAAAAGGCTGGGACAGCCTTTTGCAGTTGACGAATGAGGTGACGAAGGTAGCTACGAAAGGAGGCTTATCATGACAACAGTTGCCTATGGAAAGCTCACTGCTGGCCTGATTGCTATCTGGTTCGTTTTTTCACTTGTTGCTTCGGCCTTGCACGTGTTCGCAACCGATGCCAGCCGTCCGCCGCTCGCGCTTGGACTGGCGGCACTAACCCCAATCGTTCTTTTCGTCGCATGGTGTAGTGTTTCGAAAGAGTTTAGAGAATTTGTGCTGTCTTTGAACCCCCGTACTTTGACGACGCTGCAATCCTGGAGGATTGCCGGGTTCGTATTCCTGGTCTTGTACACCTACCGCATCTTGCCGGGCTTTTTCGCTCTTCCTGCGGGGTGGGGCGACGTGTTCATCGGAGCGACAGCAGCTCTGGTCGCGGCAAAGCTTGCCGGTTCGGAGCATCGCACTGGCTTCATTCTGTGGCAAGCGCTTGGAATCTTAGACCTGCTGACGGCCGTCACCCTTGGCACTATGTCCAGGCTCATCGCTCCACATGGAATTGCGACAAGCGCCATGACCATGCTGCCGTTGAGCTTGATTCCAACTTTTGCCGTACCGCTGCTGATGATTTTTCATTTCATTTGTATCGCCCAGGCAAGACGATGGCCTGGGCCGGCGCAGCTGCATTATGAACAGCAACTGCGATCCTCTGCTGCGTAAACTACGGCCCGCTCGAGCGCACCCGGCAAATCGGCCAACGGTTTACCGGCCGCAAGCTTGAGATCAGCAGGGCGCGGTGTTCGCAAGCTAGGGAACTTTGTGGTCGAGAGTGCATTCTCAGCGGGGTGCGTCGGGTTCTTTTTCTTTCGTCTCGACGGAAACCACGCTCCAAGTCCCGTTGCCGTCGGGCGCCCGAGTGGTGGATGTCTGCTGCGCACCGGAGAAACTATACCGAACAATGTATTTAGTTTTTGCGCTTGGTTGCAAGCCGTCACTCGGATTGCCGATATCGGGCCGCTCGACCTGCTGCTCGGTTGTTTCTCCGTCTGAATCCTTCCTCTCGACGGTAATCACTCGCTTGCCCAGGTGCAGGTTACCTTCGCGAGATACTCCTGGAATATCCACGGAATATGTATCGACTGTACTCTGACTTCCTGCGGGGGTTTCTGTTTCCTGGCCAACGGTGCGCGCGACTTCTGAAAGTTTGCCATTTAAATCGGTGCGCGAAATGCGCTCTTCGGTGATTCGAGTCTTGTCTTCTTCCTTGACTCGTTTTCCTACTTACCTCGTCCAGTCGCAAGTTGCCGTTAGCATCCGGCCGTAGCGTTGTCTTGTGAACTTCGACGCCGCGGTCGGCGTTGCGCTGTTGCACTTCGTCTGTCTGCCGGGCCGCAGTGAATCCGCCGTTGCCGTCCGCGGCGTAAACGGTTGTTTTGGTTTCCTGAGCGTCGGGACTTGTCTTTCTGGTGTCCTCGACCTCACGTAGCACAACGAAAAGATTTCCGTCCAGGTCAGAATTTGAGGTTGTGCGCATCGTCTGAGCATCACCGCTTGCCGTGGTGCGTGTTTCCTGTTCCCTTATCTCCACCAGTTTCCTTCGTCCATTTGCATCCCAGTTGTAGGTGCGCACGACTGTACGTGTCGTTGTGTCATTTACTTGCACAGTTTCCGTCTCGGTATCGAAACTCGGCTGGTAGCGGCCGTCTGGTCCCAGCACTTCCACGCTCTGTTTGTCCACACTTTGGTTGCCGGACTTCGATTGGCTCTGCGTCGTGCGAACCGGATTGAGATTGTCTTGATAGGTCTGCGCAGTCGTTATCGCGGTTTCGTTGGTGCTGTTTTGCTGACCTTGACTTTGTGCCCACGCTGCTGACCCGACACCAAAAATCGCAGCCTACGACCGACTTTGTCAAACGCTTGGCCGCCAGCTGTTCTCGCTCCTTCTACTGCGCTGTGAAATTCCTTCGGGCTTACTAAGGTTGGATGTTGTGCCCTTGCGCTGCCGGCACGTCATCGCGCAAATCTGAGCCATGACCTTCTTCCAGAACGTATCGTATCAGTCATCCCGCCGATTCGGCTCCGCCTACGAAATGTTGGCGAGGGTGCGTGCCAACCGGCGATGAAACACCTTAGGGTCGCAACCGATGGACGTGGCAACGGGGCCGCCGCGTTTCCTCGATTCCAGAATCACTGCCAGTGCCGTTGTGAGCAGAGCCACTGCAAGAACCATTGCTTCGCGCCCGTCCGCTTTTGCTACCACTGAATTCGCGAACGTCTTAATCTTTCGTGAAAGCGCTTTCATTTAAGCCTCTCCTAGGCGCGCCACATTTAGATGCGCGGAAAGGCCCAAAAGGGGCGAGCGCGAGTGGCTGAATGCGTCTTCCTGTGCGAATTTCCCAAGTGATTTTCGCACCGGACGTTTCCTGGGCGAACGGGAAGGTCACAAAACTTGCGGGTTCGATTGTGCGTCTGAGCAAACAGGGTGATAATCTCGACCGGTTGCCTAAGGCGACCTCGGATCGGGACTCGTGAACCAAGCAAGCGGTCCGCAACAATGGCAGACCGCTCTCGGTGTCCGGGGAGTGGCTTTCGCTATCGCGCTCGCATGGTTCTTCGGCAGCCGATGAAAAAATGTGGGCTCGGCGGCGTCTCCGTCGACTGACTCTGAGGCGTTCGTACAAATGCTAATCTGGAGAAGATGGTGAGCACAAAACAAATTCAACAACCCCAAGGGCAGGCCCAAGCGAATGGGAGCGTAATGCGAATACCCACCTTGGGTCTACAAGCGCAATTTGCAAGTATTCGAGACGAAGTGATGGCTGCGATTACTCGGGTTATGGAAAGTCAGCACTTTATTCTGGGGAGCGAAGTAGCGTCGCTAGAAACGGAAATCGCAGACTTCGTCGATTGCAAATTTGCTGTGGGATGCGCGTCTGGCTCGGACGCTCTCTTGCTAGCTTTGATGGCGTTTGACATCGGTCCGGGCGACGAGGTGATAACGACACCATTCACATTTGGTGCCACGGCCGGTTCGATATTACGGCTTGGAGCGCGTGCCGTCTTCGTTGACATTCAACCCGAGACTTACAATATCGATCCTGAGAAACTCGAGGTTGCGATCACGCCTCGAACGCGGGCGATCATGCCAGTGCATTTATTTGGATTGCCCGCTGATATGTCTTCCATCCTGGAAATTGCCCGCCGACACGATCTGCCTGTCATCGAAGATGCGGCTCAAGCAATCGGAGCGAAATACCGCGGCAAACCGACGGGGGGCCTGGGCGATATCGGTTGTTTCAGTTTTTTCCCATCGAAGAATCTGGGTGGCGCAGGTGACGGAGGGATGGTTGTCACCAACGACTCTCGAATCGCGGAACGAGTGAAAATTCTGAGACACCATGGATCCCCGCGGAAATATCACTACGAACTGCTGGGCATGAACAGTCGACTGGATGCTTTGCAGGCCGCCATTCTCCGTGTGAAATTAAAACATTTGCTGGAATGGACAGCCGCACGGCAGAGAAACGCTCATCGGTATGAATCGTTATTTTCGGACTGCGGAATCGCGAGTGTTGTGCAGCTGCCCAAATGTCCAGACGAGTATGCTCATGTGTATAACCAATACGTGATACGTACGCCGGAGCGTGATGAGCTAAAATCTGCTCTGGCACTCAAGGAGATCATGACCGAAATTTATTACCCCTCGCCTCTTCACGTGCAACCGGCCTTTCTTTCTCCCAGCTATCGGAATGGTGATTTCCCGAACTCTGAATCGGCTTGCGAGCAAGTCCTGGCTCTACCTGTTTACCCGGAATTAACCGCGAGCCAGCAAAAACTCGTAGTGGAGAACATCGCGGCGTTCCTGATTCCCAAACAATATTTCTCGGGAGGGATCCAGAAATGGATAGAGACGTGGACGCAAAACCTGGAATAGCGGTAGCGGGCGCAGGATATTGGGGAAAGAACCTGATTCGCGTTTTCTCGTGCGCTTTCCGAATCCGCCCAGAAAGATGATCTGACAAAAAGGGTAATCGTCGTTGGCGCTGATTTTGCCGCACAAATGGTTATCCGAGAAACCAAGCGGCCCGGGAGCCACTATCGTATTGTCGGGTGTATCGACGATGATCCATCGAAGGAGGGAATCAAGATTCACGGCGTGCCCGTACTTGATAGCGTCGATCAACGGCCGACGTTCGTTGCCACCCGAGCCATCGATGAGATCCTGATCGCCGTTCCTTCGGCCACTGAAACAAAAATGCAGAGACTTGTCAGCCTTTGTGAGCGAGCTGCGTTAAGGTTCAAGACTCTGCCTGCGCTGCAGGACATCATTACCGGGCGGGTAAGCATCAGACAATTTCGCGACGTGTGCTTGGAAGATCTCCTTGGTCGAGATCCAGTCGAAATTGATCTGGAGACCGTGAGCAAGCAGATTGAAGGGCGTGTGGTGCTCGTAACTGGATCCGCGGGCACAATCGGCTCAGAGCTGTGTCGGCAGATCTTGCAGTACAGTCCGCGCAGGCTGCTTTGTGTGGATCAGAGCGACCTTCTATCTCCAGCTTGAGCTTTCCGAGCTGAACAAGAGCGGAAGTGACTTGGTTTTCCACGTCGGAGATGTTGGGGATCGTGAAAGGATGCGAGGCTTTTTCTTAGAGCACGCTCCCCAAATCGTTTTTCACGCGGCTGCCTATAAGCATGTGCCCGTCATGGAGTGGAATGTCCAGGGAGCGGTTAAAAACAATGTCTTTGCGTTTCTCACATTGCTTGAAATCGCCGAGGAGGGCGGCTGCCAGAGCTTGGTCTTAATCTCTTCCGACAAGGCAGTTAATCCCACGAGCATTATGGGTGCCACCAAACGCGTAGGAGAGCTGATTATCGCCGCAAGGCCGAACAGTTCCATGCGTTGTGCTTCGGTGAGATTCGGAAACGTCCTCGGATCGAACGGAAGTGTAGTTCCCGTTTTCCAGAAACAGCTGCGAAGTAACGAGCCCCTAACTATCACTCATCCAGAGATTCAGCGCTTCTTTATGACCACGCGCGAGGCTGTGTCCCTAGTCTTACAGGCCTTTGCGATTGGAAACCACGGAGACACCTTGGTGCTGGATATGGGCACGCCTGTCCGCATCGTCGATCTTGCCCGGACGCTGATTCGCTTGTCCGGTAAATCCGAGGATGAGGTAGGAATCAAGTTTACAGGGTTGCGAGTGGGCGAGAAGTTAGTGGAGGAGCTTTTCTACGCGAGGGAAGAAGTTCAACCCACTTCTTTCCCGAAGATCAAGCGAATCCGTGGCGCACAAAACCGTTGGTCCGAGATCCAGTACCATCTAGAGGAACTCAGAGCGTCCATGAGCATTGATGGTGCAGCCCCTATCCGCGCAAAAATGAAGGAAATTGTCCCCGAGTACGTGTGCGGGCCGGATAGTCAGCCGAAAACGAGCGTCGCGCAAACCGTCCCGTCAGCGCCCAAAGTCCTCCGACAAGCGGCGAGCGCGGACTAATGAATAAAGCTTCAAATCCCATCGGCCTTCGAAGAACTTCGACTGCATCTCCCATCAAAGAAGAGGACCAAGATGCCTCCATCGGCTAGATTGGTCGCGGCCAAGATTGTCAGCTCTTTGCGTCGCAGAGGAGGCTCCGGATTCCGAAGCACCGACGTTTTGTGCTTATTCGCAGCAGACCAGCATGGGTTACATACCAACGGCCCTCTAAGAGTTGGAGATCACCGGCGGTTACGGATAGACCGTGTTCTGCTGTGAGATTCTTAAGACCGTGAATTATCGGCTTCGAGAGCTCGCCCCAGATGGCTCGAGTGTGCCTCGCATTCGAACGGAACATCTTGGTTAAATTCATGATCTTCTCCTAGTCCAATAGCGTTTTAGCGCCTCGCGCGATAAATGCTCGGACCTGCCCAAAATTCGATTTCACCGGTCTACTAAGCCTCTTTGCCATAATGGTTCTCTATGGTTACCATTGAGAAACAATGGTACCCATCAATCGAGTGCCTGTCAAGCAAGGGATTTGAGAAGGTCGATGGACTGCCGTAGAATGCGCTAGCGGATGACAAAAGACGAAACAATTGGAATCAGAGTCCCTGCGGCACTGAAGAGAGCACTGACTGAAATCGCTAAGAAAGAAGGCAGGAGTCTGGCGCAGCTATGCGAAATTCTGCTAGCGGGCGCCGCTGAATCCTACAGGGAAGAGGGACCTGCATATCTCCAGAGTTTACTTTACGCGCAAGAAGCCTTAATGTTTAAGCCTGGGAAGGACTATCCGGCGGGGGCACGCGATCACAATGAGCGGGCCGCACGGAACATAACGGTTCAGTTTTTCCTTATCTAAGGTCTTCGTCCGGCTGACTGCGTTGTGCTTCTTAACGCCACCGGCGAGAGCGTTTTCGTACAGGCTTTGCGGTCACGTACGGCAACGCTGATTCGTTCGTCGCGACCATTGCGCTCCCCCTAACTCTTAGAGGAAGCGAGACGCGTCAAAATCGTTTTGGCGCAGTTCGTCCCTCTGCTTAGAGCACGACGGCGATCCCAGCCGAAACTGGAATGGCGGTTCCGCTCCGGTGCTGGAGGTGGATCGAGCGTAAGGAGAGATTCGCGCCACGTTAGAGAAAGAGGGGCGTTTGATTGGGAATAAGCGCGCATTTAGCTCTGGGCGCAAGCTCGTCGTTCGGCAACATGTGGTTCAACGTTGGTTCCTTAGTGAAATTGATCAACAAGGGGCTGCCTTGCGTTAAACCGTGTTCTTCATCGTCCCCTCCTTTTCTTTTGTGAGTTCGCTCCTGGCCCATGTCGGTTGAATCTTGAAGCCGCCTTGGGATTGGCGTCGTACCCATTTGGCAAACCACTGCCAGTCGTTCTAGCTTTTGCGTTTCGCCAATGGTAGCTCTTCCCACGCCTGGTCGGCTTGTTTAAGCAGTTTGATTTTGGAGCGACGCTTATTCTTAGTGACGTAATCGGCACACCTTTCAACGCTTAATCGGCCTCATCCGTCCCACTCACAGGCACATCCCGATTTCGCCGCACAGCGGTTTATACGGGATGCCTTCGCTGTGCTGGTGCGCCTAGTACAACGGCTTGCCGAGCCTCCGTCTTTGTTTCTCCCTCGTGGTTCC
>CAWJGI010000058.1:0-62052 GCA_963842255.1 uncultured Acidobacteriota bacterium
TAGTGACCTAACATAAATGACGCAAGAATAGCGATTCCAAATACACCGAGTAAGATGCAGAAGATGATAAATGCGGCGAGCAGTTCGGCCGCGGCATCGACTAAAGTTTTCGTCTAGCGGAAAATAAAACGGCGCCTCGATCTTATGATCGCGGCGCCGTTTGCTTGTGGGCCCGCTGCGTCAGTGCTCCGCAACCGGATCCTCGGGGTGAATTCCTAGTGCTGTCCGTGATTGCTGTTGCCCTCGCCACCACGCGAACCACCGCCATTGCTGGCGTGCGACCCGCCGCTGCTCCCGCGCGAGTTATTGTTGTTGCTGTGCGAGGGAGTGCTTTGCCGCGGGGCTGCGTTGCTGTGTGATTCACTTCGGCTTGCCGTGCGGTTTTGCGGCGGCGCGGCCGCCGGGCGCGAGGTGTTCTGGCGATACGCGGGGCCGGTCTGCTGGCGCGTCGTGTTGTTGCGTTGTTGTGTGTTAAATGAGCGTGAGCTATTGGACGGTCGTGAATTCGTAGAGTTGGACGAACGTGAGTCAAACTGACGCGCGTTGTTCTGCTGCACGTGCGTTGAGTTGCCGTTCGAACGCGTGGCTAGCGAGCGGTTCGTATTGGACTGCTGCCCGCGCGAGATGTTGCCCTGCGAATGGTTTTGCGAACGCGCGAACGAATTGTCACGCTGCGTGTTGCGTTCGATGTTGTGCGACGTTATGGTACTGTTCGAGTTTCGCGTTGCGCCGTTTGCTGCGACTGCGCCGCGTCCGGAAAATTCACCGGGGCGCGCACTGGCCGCTACAGCCGGCTGACCATGATTCACCGACGCCAACTGCGCGCGGTTGGTGCTGGCGAAATGCTCCTGCTGGCGCTGCATTCCGGTCGCGGCGATATGTTGGTCGCGATTCGCCGCCATTTCCGCAGCGCTTGGACGCGCGCCGATGCCGCCGCGTCCGCCGTTGAAGCTGACGCGATTCACGTCGGTGCGATCGTTCACTACTGTGCGGTTGTAGACGTTGTGAATGTTCGTGACGTTAACGTTGTTCACGGCGCGATTGTAGAAAAAGTGTCCGCCGTTCCAGTACCCGCCCTGGAAGCCCACGCCGAAGTAACCGAAGCCGTAATTAATTCCGCCGTAGAAACCGACGTGCGGTCCCCAATATCCGGCATGCCAGAAATATCCGCCACCGCCCCAGCCCCAATAACCGGGCGTCCACAGAACGCCGACTCGAGGCGGGAGAACCCAGGTGCCAGGAACCCAGAAGTATCCAGCATCACCGTAGGCCCAATAGCCAGGCGTCCATATGTAGCCGTCACCGGGGCAAACAGGTTGCGCGTACACCGGAAGCGCCGGAGGAGCGATGGTGATAGCAACGCCAAATCCCGCCGAGGCCGCGGGCGCCATAGCCAACATCGGAACAAGCCCAAGAACGAGCGCGAGCAGTAACAAACGACTGGTGCGAATCATACGCATGATGTCCTCCTTGCAATCGCAAATGCAACGCACTTCTATTTATCTGGCGCTCGAATCAGCCGGGGATAATTTGCGCCTACTGGGATAAACACGGCAGGGAAGCGAAAGTCGCAAGAAGGCGATGCCGCAAAGATTTGAATGTAGCGGCCTTTAGCGCGGCAGATTTGAAATTGAGAATGGTCCGACCGGGAAAAGCGGTCCGCACCTTTTTTCTGGATGAGAAACAAGACCTTGGGGGCTCGCGGCAGAGCCAAAATACCACGCTAAAGGCGGTGCGGCGTTGCAGTTAAATCTTAAAGCTTCGCTCGAGCAAAATCGTGGCGGGTGGCAGCACGCGTTTCAGAGCATCGAAACTATTTCGTGGGCGGCGGGATGTCCACGCGCGCGTCGCAGCGCAGGAATCCTTGACCGCTGCATGTCAGCGTCACGTCCCCAAGGCCAGTCAAGTTTGCGGCTTTTCCTTTGACCAAAATTCCGCTGAAACCTGGGCCGGCAATTCGGCAGGCGGGCGGCGGCTGCACATCAGGCGTTTCAGAAACGGCGTTCAAGCAAGTGACGGTTGCGGGTCCCGTGATGGTCGCTGTCGCTGGATGTGCCCCAGCCTTGTCGGAGGTCGCCTGCAGCGACTGGACTTTGCCGCGCGGGGCGCGCTGTGCATAGCCGCGATACGCCAACGCGAAAACCGCAAGGATCAGCATACAAAACAAGAATATGCGCGGCCTCATAATCACGAACCTCCAAGTGCGCTGCAATGTACACTGGCACGCACATTCCTGCAAACCGTGTTCAGCAATTGGCTGTGCCTCTGTTGGTTGCTTCACGGCGGCCAATGCTTCACTGTTACCCCGTCGAGTGTGCAAACGTGTTCGTAGCAAACGTGTTCGTAGCAAACGTTGACATCACTTCATGCCCACCCTAACATGCGGCCACAGGGTGCCGCGTGATTGGTCAAAAGCTACAGCACTACCGGATTTTGAGCCAACTTGGCGCTGGCGGTATGGGAGTAGTTTATTGCGCGCTCGATGAGCAGCTGGACCGGAGGGTTGCGCTGAAGGTTTTGTCCAGCGGCACCCTGGCGGACGAAGCTGCACGAAAACAGTTTCGGCAAGAGGCGCTCGCGCTCGCAAGACTGAATCATCCCAACATCGAAACGATCTATGCGTTCAGCAGCCAGGATGGAATCGATTTCCTGGCCGTGGAGTTGATTTCCGGCGTACCTGTAAACGAAAAACTTCGCAGCGGCCCGTTGTCCGAGCGGGAAGTAGTGCGTTTGGGCGTGCAGATGTGCGAAGGCTTGGCTGCGGCGCATGATCAAGGCGTCATTCACCGGGACTTGAAGCCCTCCAATCTTTTTATTACCGCAGACAACCGGCTGAAAATTTTGGACTTCGGCCTGGCCACCCTGCTTCGGCCAAACGAGGACGGCGACATTACCCGGTCCATCACGGAGGTGCCTGGACGAGTAGAAGGGACACTGCCCTACATGTCGCCCGAGCAACTGCGCGGGGAACCTGCCGACGCGCGCAGCGATATTTATTCGGCGGCGGCGGTGTTCTATGAAATGGCCACCGGCTCGAGAGCGTTTCCGCAAAGCCAACCCATACAATTGATGGGAGCCATTCTTCATCAAGAGCCTGCCCCGTTGCGGCAACTCAACGAGCGGTTCTCACCGGGTTTCGAAGCAGTAATCATGAAAGCGCTGGACAAGCAGAGCGGCGAGCGCTACCAGTCGGCGCGCGAATTCAGAATCGCATTGGAGACACTGACAGCCGCTTCTTCTGGGAGCGGCCGGATGGAGGCGGCTGTAGCGGCTGCTTCAAGCGCGACTCCGGCAGGGCCAGACGTTTCGGCTCACGCGCGGCGTGATGCGCCGGCCAATGTTAGAAGCGGTGCGTTACCCAAGGCCGCACATTGGCAATGGGGGGCGGCGGCGCTCGCCTTGCTGGTGATTCTTGGTGCGGTTATCGTATATCGCGCCGGCTATTTTAAAACCGGCGAGTCTCCCTCACATGGTCCAGCCTCGAACGCGAACCGTTCCACGACAGCAATTCCTTCAGCGCGGCCGGCGATCGCCGTACTTTCCTTTGTAAACGCTTCCAAGCAGCCGGACCAAGCCTGGCTGTCGACCACGCTTCCTGAGATGTTGACCACGGAACTGGGCGCCGGGGGCAATATTCGAACAATCGCAGGCGAAGAGGTGGCGCGCATGAAGTCGGACCTGGGATTACCCGATGCGGACAGCTACGGCAGCGAAACTCTTCAGCGCATCGGGATGATCTTGGGAGCCGGGAACGTCGTGACAGGATCCTACATTGCAACGGGAACCGGACCGCTGCGGCTCGATTTGAAATTACAGAACGCGCGGACCGGCGAAACCGTGGACACGATCAGCGTCACTGGCGCCGGAGAGCGCGTTGATGACCTCGTCGAATTAATCGGGCGCGCAGGAGCGCAGCTGCGCCAGAAATTGGGGATGGAAGGGCGCCCGCCTGCAGCCGAGGGTATCCTGAAAACTTCAGTACCCGCGAATTCCACCGCAGCCCGGCTCTATTCCGAAGGAATCGAGAAACTGCGAGGCATGGACGCGAAGGACGCGATTGACCCGTTGCAGAAAGCTATTCAGCAAGCGCCGGAATATGCTCTGGCGCATTCTGCGCTGGCGGAGGCTTGGTCGATCCTTGGCTACGATGATCGCGCACGCGCCGAACAGCAAAAAGCATTTTCGCTTTCAGGCTCACTGTCGGCTGAGGATCGGGGACTGATCCAGGGCCGCCTTTATGAGCTCGAGTCCGAGTGGGATAAGGCTGCAACCTACTATCTTTCGCTGCGAACGCTGTACCAAGACGATTTGGATTACGGACTGCGCCAGGCCAATGCCCAGGTGCGCGGGGGCAAACCAAAAGACGCACTGGCCACGATCGCTGACCTGCGAGCAGTTGCAGGCCCGGCAGGCGAAGATCCGCGGATCGATCTGCGGGCCGCTGAAGCAGCGGAGATGTTGGGGGACTTCAAGTCAGAAGACGCGGAGGCTTCGCGGGCCGCTGAGAAGGCCAAGGCACAAGGATCGCGGCGGCTGGCAGCGAGCGCGGAGTGGCACCGCTGTACAGCGCTGGTCAATTTGGGCGATGCGCTAAAAGCGCAAAGCTCATGCGAAACAGCGCGGGATTCGGCCAAGGCGGTAGAGGACGCACTACTGCAGGCGAGAAGTCTTACCGGTTTAGGCTACGCGTTGAGTGATCAAGGAAAGTCGGCGCAAGCTCTTGAATGCCACAAACAAGCGCTGCAGCTCGCGCGCAGCATCGGGGCGCAGCGGGATATTGCCGGCGCGCTCCTGAATGCCGCAAATCTGATGTATGACGCAGGCGATTTAAAAGGAGCACACGCCTATTTTCAGGAGTCGCTGGAGACCTCTCGGGGAATTAACAACAAGCAAGGCATCGTTGACGCCGAAGGAGGACTCGCATCTGATCTGCTGGCATCAGGCGATTCCGGCGCGGCGCTACAGATTTACGACGACATGCTGAAGACCGCCAAAGAAGTGGGAGACGATAAGAATGCCGCTTTGGCGCTTCACGGAACGGCCCTGGTACTTTTTCAGCAGGGCGATCTAGCCGGCGCGCGCAAGCGAATTACGGACGCGATAAAAAGGACCCAGGACGCCGGGATGAAGGGCGACTACGCCGCGCTCCTTACCACGCTCGGAGATATAAATGTGACCCAGAACCAACTCGACAAGGCCGGCCAGAACTATCAAGAGTCGTTGCAAATAAATCAGCAATTAGGCAATACGCCAGGCCAGGCCCAGAACAATGCCGCGCTGGCCATGCTTGCTCTGGAACAGAATCAACCGGCGAAGGCTGAATCGGGCGCGCGACAAGCAGCGGATGCGTTGCAGGGTGAGGGGAATTCAGATCTGCAGGTCGACGCGCTGGCAACGCTGAGCCGCGCCTTGATCGCTGAGAACAAGCTGCCCGATGCGCGCACCACAATCGATCGCGCCAAGGGTCTGCCCGCGCAAGACCGGGGAACTCAGCTGGAACTCGCCATCGTCGAGGCCCAGGTGAACGCGCACGAAGGGAAGCAATCCGAGGCGCGGAGGATCATTGCAGAGGTGCTTCAAAAAGCGACAAACTTGAAGTCGAAAAGGTATGAACTGGAAGCGCGTCTTGCGGAAGCAGAACTGGAATCAGCGAATGGCTCAACGCCTGCGATCAAGGCTCAAGCGAAGCGCCTTGAGTCCGACGCGAACAGTTCTGGATTCTTGTTGATTGCCCGCAAAGCGGGCGCTTTGGCCAAGTGAACTCGGTGAAGTATTAAAGCTAGCTATTTCGGCGGCGTAGTTTGAGCCCCGCCAGCCCGAGCAGTCCCGATCCCAGAAGCAAAAGGCTCGCAGGCTCAGGTGCTGTGGTCACCGACGTCGTAACCGTGGCCATGGGTGTCGGCAACGGCGGCACATCTTTGCCCGTGCAGGTACCAGGCGTCGTCCCGGTCGTGTAGCAGAAGGAGCCATCGCCCGCAAGAGAAGTTGGATCCGTTACGTCCATGAAAAGAGCTATCCCGCTCGCCTGGGTCGTTGAGATAAGCGGGAAGTTTAGGGTAAAAGTCGGATTACCCGACGCGTCCAATCCGAAGATGATGGCGCCCGCCGGCAATGCCACCACGTCGGCCATCGACAAATTCGTCGAGACAGCAAGATTGGCGCTGCCGGTAGGGTCGTTGGCAAGTATGCCAGCCGAGAGTTCGCCTGGTGTAGCATCCAAAAGCACAGCGCCGGTTGGTACCGGCAAAGTAATCGAAAGAGTTTGAATGCTGGACGGCAGCGCAGAAGTGACTTTAAACGTAAATCCAAGCTGACAGGATCCGCTGGCCGAATTGGTGTTGGCATCTGAGCAAAACTCTTGCGTGGCGAAGGTTACGCCATCACTGGTTGATGTGGAGGTAGCTAAGATTGTCGAAGGGTCATTTCCATACGATGAGCGGGTGTGGACCGACACCGAATTAGCGGAAGCAGACAGAGCGAGAGCACAAACAGCACAAAGGGCGACGAACAGCCGGAACTTTTTCATGCATCCCCCAGGACACAGAGATAGCCACCTGATGATTTCATGGCAAGTGGAGTTCCATCGGATCCAGCAACGTTGCCAACCGAGGATGATTTCTAAGTCTTGGCGTGCGTGATATATAAGCGAGCGGCCAGGGTAAAATGTTTCGGGCTGATGCACGTTCCTAGATGTCGACATGCAAAATTTTGCACAATAATTCTGTTTGGGGCGCGCAAGTCGATGTTGGGGCAGGGCATTGCATCTGAAGAATGCGGCGCTGGGGGCCGACGCTACACTAAAAGGAAAAGGGGCGTCCTGACGGTCTCGTCGGGACGCCCCTTTTTTGGAGTTGCGTTTTGGTTTAGCCTGAGGCTCGGCACCGCCGAGCTCAAGGCTAAATCGGCTTTTCGTCGATTTAGTACATGCCGCCCATGCCGCCTGCGCCTGGGGCCCCGCCGCCGTGAGCTGCGCCTGCTTCCTTCGGTTCCTTGATATCGGCCACCAGAGCCTCGGTGGTCAGCATCAGACCCGCGATGGAAGCTGCGTTTTGCAGCGCTAGCCGCGTTACCTTGGCTGGGTCGATCACGCCTGCCTTCACCATGTCGCCGTAGTCCGCGGTGTCCGCGTTGAATCCGTAATTCTCTTCCTTGGATTCGCGGATTTTGCCGAGAACCACTGCGCCTTCATGGCCTGCGTTGTGCGCGATCTGGCGGATAGGCTCTTCGAGCGCGCGCTTCACGATGTTGACGCCGATGGCATCATCTTCCTGAAGCTTGAGCTTGTCGAGAGCCGGGATGCAGCGAACCAGAGCCACACCGCCGCCGGGAACAATGCCTTCCTCGACAGCCGCGCGGGTTGCGTGCATGGCGTCTTCAACACGAGCCTTCTTTTCCTTCAGCTCCGTCTCGGTAGCAGCCCCGACTTTGATTACCGCAACGCCGCCGACGAGCTTGGCCAGACGCTCCTGCAGCTTTTCGCGATCGTAGTCCGAGGTGGTTTCCTCGACCTGCGTGCGAATCTGACGGACGCGGCCTTCGATCTCGGAAGCCTTGCCACCGCCTTCGATGATCGTGGTGTTGTCCTTATCGATGGTGACCTTCTTGGCACGGCCGAGATCCTCGACTTTCACGTTCTCCAGCTTGATGCCCAGGTCTTCGGTGATGGCCTTGCCGCCGGTAAGGGTGGCGATGTCTTCGAGCATAGCCTTGCGGCGATCGCCGAAGCCAGGAGCCTTCACCGCAGCGCACTGCAGCGTGCCCCGGAGTTTATTCACGACCAGAGTCGCCAGAGCTTCGCCTTCAACGTCTTCGGCGATGATCATCAGCGGCTTGCCCATCTTGGCAATCTGCTCGAGCAGGGGAAGCAGGTCCTTCATCGAGGAGATCTTCTTTTCGTGGATCAGGATGCGGACATCTTCGAGGGTGCATTCCATGCGTTCGGGGTCGGTGACAAAGTAAGGCGAAAGGTAGCCGCGGTCGAACTGCATACCTTCGACGACTTCCAGGTTCGTCTCCATCGTCTTTGATTCTTCGACGGTGATGACGCCATCCTTGCCAACCTTTTTCATTGCTTCGGCGATGATGCTGCCGATCTGCTTGTCGTTATTGGCGCTGATCGTGCCGACCTGCGCGATCATTTCTCCCTTCACGTCTTTGTGCTGCTTCTTGATTTCTTCTACCGCGACGCTGACAGCCTTTTCGATGCCGCGCTTTAGAGCCGTGGGACTGGCGCCGGCCGCTACTGCCTTCACGCCTTCCTTGAAAATGGCCTGCGCGAGAACGGTTGCGGTGGTGGTGCCGTCGCCCGCGACGTCGGAAGTCTTGGAAGCGACTTCACGAACCATCTGAGCGCCCATATTTTCGAGCGGATCCTGCAGCTCGATTTCCTTGGCCACGGTGACGCCGTCCTTGGTGATGATGGGCGAACCGAACTTCTTTTCGATGACCGCGTTGCGGCCCTTGGGGCCCAGCGTGATCTTTACCGCGTCCGCCAATTGATTGACGCCGCGGAGGATCGCCTGGCGAGAATTTTCACCAGTTACGATTTGCTTTGCCATGATTGTCTTTCTCCTCTTTCGATTTCTTTCGATGGTTAATCCGGCTGGCGTGCCCCGTTGAAAATGGGCGCTGCGCGTTGGCCGGAAGTTACTTTTTGCCGCCGGCTGCTTTGGAGGCGGGACCGATCTTGGCGAGAATTTCATCTTCCTTAAGGATCATGAATTCCTCGTCATCGATCTTGATGTCGTTGCCGCTATATTTGCCGAACAGGATGCGATCTCCGGGCTTCACGTCGAGCGGGATCAGTGCGCCTTTCTCACGGCGGCCACTGCCCACCGCGACCACTTCACCTTCTTGGGGTTTCTCTCTCGCCGAATCCGGGATGATGATGCCTCCCTTTACGGTTTCCTTCTCTTCCAGGCGCCGCACTAGCACGCGGTCGTGCAGGGGCGTGATATTCACTGCCATTGTGCAATTCCTCCGATTGTGTGCTGAGTCTTGCTCGGGGAGATTCAACGGTCAGGCGACCGATTAGCACTCCACACGGGCGAGTGCTAATTTAACACGCGGGGGAATGGTGTCAAGAGAAAAGGATGATAATTGGGCGCTCACATTTCTCGTTACGGCCAAATCATTTGTAAGTTCATTATTTATAGGTGTTTACGCTTATCTTGGCGCTACGGGCGCTTCGGCGGGGTGTATTGCCTAATGTAGGCTGCTCAAGGTTCAAATGTAGCGCTGCGGCCTTTAGCTCGGCAGGTTTGAAGTTTAGCTCCGCCCGACCGTCGAATTTCATTGGCGACTGATCGCCGTTTTCAGCGAAAATGCGGACGAATTGAGTGCAGTGACTTCACCAGGATGCAGATGCTAAGAATCCGTATGAGTCAAACCAGGTGACCGAGACTAGGCCGACATCGAGTTTCGATACGGCGCGCCGCTCTGGGCGAATTGTCAGCTTTATTTTGGCCGGCGGCGAGAGTTCGCGCATGGGTGTGAACAAAGCATTTTTGGAGATTGCCGGTGCTCCGCTGATTGTGCGGGCTGCTCGACTTTTGAAATCGATTGCGCATGGCGCAAACGATGGGGACTCGATCGTTGTCGGCTCGCCGGAATTGTTTGGCCCGCTCGGTCTGCGCGCGATTGCCGACGATTATCCGGGTTGTGGGCCCCTAGGCGGAATTGCTACCGCTTTGCGGGCTTCAGATAGCGAGTGGAATCTGATTGTAGCATGCGATTTGCCGTACCTGACACAACCGTGGCTTGAATTTCTGGCGCAACGTGCTGACAGGCGCGATTCGCCTGCGGGCCCTGCGAATACGGATGCCCATGCCGTGGTGCCCATGAATGAACGAGGCGCCGAGCCGCTTTGTGCCCTGTACCGCAAGCACTGCGAACCTGCATTCCGCACAGCGCTCGAGACTGGGATCAGGAAGGTGACCGAGGGGTTGGCACGCGTTCGCGTCCAGTACTTGGAACCGTCGCAATGGAAATGTTTTGATTCCGATGGGCTATTGTTCAAGAATATGAACACACCCGCTGATTATGAAGAAGCAAAGGTGCGTCTGGCGGTGCGCGCGAAATTATGAGCGAGCATTATTTCGAATTCAGGAACGTGTGCAAATCGTTCGGCGACAATGCCGTGCTGAAAAACGTGAGTTTTTTCGTCGATCAGGGCGAAACTGCGGCGATCATGGGGCGCAGCGGCGTGGGGAAATCTGTGTCGCTGAAACTGCTGCTGGGATTTTTGCAGCCCGATGAAGGAAGAATTATCGTGGCCGGGCATGATGTGACCGATTGGACCGAGGAACAATTCTCGGAGGTCCGGCGGCACGTGACCATGGTGTTTCAATCAGGAGCGCTGTTCGATTCGCTGACTGTGGCGGAAAACATAGCTTTCCCGTTGCAGACCCACGGCGCAAGTGGCGACGGCGATCCCGAAAAGATCGACGGGATTGTGCAGAAGTTGCTGGAGGACTTGGAGATTACCGAGTATGCGGACCGATTGCCTTCCGATTTGAGTACTGGCGCTAAACGTTCCGTGGCCATTGCGCGAGCGCTCGCCGAGGAACCAGACGCAATTTTGTACGACGAGCCCACCACGATGGTCGATCCGCTGATGGCCGCGCATATGGGCGATTTGATTTCTCGATTGAAGGCCAAACTGCACAAGACCTCGATCGTCGTGACTCACGACACACATTTGGCCAAGAGACTCGCCGACCGCATTATCTTCCTGCAAGAAGGACGGCTTGGTTTCTTCGGCACTTGGCAGGAACTGGAAAATTCCGCCGAGCCTTTTCTTCGCAATTTCCTCGCACAGGATGAACTGATCCCCGAACTGGATGCCACTGCGTGACCTCGACTTCGGCGACCAGCCCTAAAAATCAACTCCCCCGCGTGATGGGTTTTTGGGATTTGCTGCTTTTCAATATTGCGGCGGTCCTGGGACCTCGTTGGATCGCGGCTGCGGCGCACAACGGCACTTCCTCGATCTCGCTATGGGTGCTTTCGGCTGTGGGATTTTTTGTGCCGACGGCTATGGTGGTGGTGGAACTGACATCACGTTTCCCAGAAGAAGGCGGGTTATATGCCTGGTCCAAGGAGGCATTTGGAGATTTTCACGGATTCATTGCCGGCTGGACGTATTGGATCTACACGATTTTTTATTTTCCGGCGCTGTTGCTGGCCAGCGCGTCCATGAGCGCATACGTATTGGGGCCGCGCGGCGCCCCACTTGCGCAAGACCGCACGTTCTTGCTGATTGGGTCATTTATCTTGCTGGCGGTCGCCGTGGGCCTGAATCTGATCGGACTGAAGGTAGGGAAGTGGCTGCAGAACGCAGGCGGGGTTTCGACTTACTTGCCTTTGCTGATTCTGACGGCGATTGCGGTGATTTTATGGCGCGCCCACGGATCGGTGACGCGATTCACCTGGGCCAACATGATGCCTCATTGGGATTGGGACACGGTGAATTTCTGGCCGCAGATTGCGTTCGCGTTTACGGGACTTGAGATTGGGTCAATGATGAGCGAGGAAATTCGCAATCCGCGGCGCACATTTCCCCGCGCCATTTTCGCTTCGGGTGCGCTGATCGCGATGATTTATATCGTTGGGACGTTCGCGCTGCTGTCGCTGGTACCGGCCGAGCAGGTCGACCCGAAGAGCGGTGTGTTTCAAGCGATCACCATGGGATCGACCATGCTGCGAGTCGGATTTGTGGGCGTGCTGGCGGCAATGCTGGTGTCGCTCGGCAACGCTGGCGGGGTAGGAAGCACGGTCGCGGGCGTTTCGCGCGTGCCCTTCGTAGTCGGAATTGACCGCTACATGCCGTCGGCGTTTGGGAAAATCCATCCGCGATGGAAAACGCCGCACGTAGCGATCCTGGTGCAGGCGGTTGTTTCGGCGGTGATTTTGCTGCTTACGCAGATTAATGAGACAGCGAACAGCGCCTATCAGATATTGGTAGATGCGACCACGATCGTTTATTTCGTGTCACTCATGTATATGTATGCGGCGGCGATCAAACTGGCTTATCGGAAAGATCGCGGCGCAAATGCGACTGCGGTGTTGATTCCCGGCGGGAAGGTGGGTGTGTGGATTGCGAGCCTGTTAGGGATGGCTGTGCTGATGGGAGGAATTATGCTTTCGCTTATTCCTCCGGCGGAGTCGATGAATAAATTTCTGTTCGTTGCGAAACTAGTGATTGGAACGGTAGTTTCGGTTCTGCTGGGTTTGATTTTGTATTTTCGCGGCGCTCGGGCAAAGGCCCGGGAGACCGCTATGTAGTTCTCGATGGAGTACGTCCCTGACGGACGAGTCTAGAAACCTTGATTTGTCTTTTTGTCTTCTAAATCTTTCGATCAATTCGTGGAGTTTTTTTTCGCTCGCAAAGTTGCAGCGGGTAAAGAACAGTTTGATTATTTCCCGACCGATTTGGCGCAAGAGCAATACCACCAGGCTGTTCCTTCCGACCCCACCAAACTCGTAAAGCATATGACCAAGCTGTTCTCGAACTTCGCTCAGATGGCGAACAAGTATTCGCTAGCCCAAGTCGACCAAGCGATTTGGGCAATTGGGGGCGCCCGCCTCCGGTTGTATAGGTTCTTGTTCGAGGCCTCGATTCCTTTGCAGAACCGTCTGGAATGCATTCGTTCGACGTACTTTGTCTATTCTGATTTTGTCGGCAAATCGAAAGAAGACCCGGACCCAAGCTTGACCGGTTTCTTCATGTACTGGGATTTGGTTTTGGACGGCTTCTGGACGCCGTCAAGGCCGTTCGTTCCCCGGGCACCTATATCGGCGATGCGTCGAAACTGCATTCAGAGTCGCACGTGCTACTGGATGTCATGTTCAAAACAATGAAGCGCATTCTCGAATTAGCAGACCTTGAAGCGCAACGCGCAGCGTTACACGGTCTGGGGCATGTTCACCACCCTGAGGTGCGGTACACCGTTCAGAATTACATGAATGTCAATAAGTTCGGGCTCGACCTCACATGGCTGGAGCACTGTCGCGAGGGCACCGTGATGTGATTCGGACCATGTTCGAGACAGTCGTTCAGCTAGTGGACCGAGCGGTTTTGCACGGTTTTCTTTGTTGCGAGCAAGAAGCGCGGCTCGATTTCGTTTCTGGCGGCGCGCGTTTCTGTTACGCACGCTGCTACGTATTCTCCGAGCGACGGGCCATGCTTGAATCCATGGCCTGAGCCTCCGCCTACCAGCCAGATATTTTCGTATTCCGGGTGCTGATCGATCAGAAAATCTCCGTTCGAAGTGTTCTCGTATTGGCAGACGCGCGTCTCGACGATGGGCGCGTTCTTCAGAGTCGGGAAGCGGCGCTCTAGGAATTTCCGCGCGGCTTCTAACGATTCCGGGCTTGGGACGCGCGATTGCGTATCTGGATCCGCTGGTGGTCCGTGGCGATCGTCGGCGACTTTCAAGCCGCGCGCTTCGAGATCGGGCATTCCGTAAAATTCGTCCTTCAGGTACAGCCACGCGGGGAGCACTTGCGGTGTGAAGCGCGTTTCGCCTGACGGAATGCCGAAGAAGAAAATTTCCTGGCGGGAGGTGAAGATGCGATTGCCAAGGACTGCGCGGAACAATTTTGCGAGCCAGGAGCCACAAGCGAAGACGAACTTTGCGGCTGAGATAGTATCGCCGGATGTTGTTTTCAGGGATTTGATTTTACCGGTGCCTTCGGGGGCTAAAACTGCCGCTACACGATAATCGATGCGGCTTTTTTGGGCTTGCTCGACGAGCGTTTGCACTGCGCGACGCGCCATCAGCACCCCACCGTCTGGTTCGAAGATACCCCAGGCGTCTTCGTCGAATGCGATTTGCGGGTAATGTTTGCGAAGGCCCAGCAGAGAGAGGCGCTCGTGGGGCACTTTATGTGCTTGCAGCACTGTGAGCGTGTCCACGGCGTATTGATACTTATCGTGCGCGACCCAGAGCACGCCTGTTCGCTGAAATAATTCGGGGCAGCCGGCTTCGGCGAACAGTTCTTTCCATCGCGGTAACGCGTGCAGGGACCAGCGCGTGTACATTTCATCTGAGCCATAGCCCATGCGGATGATGCGCGATTCGCCTCCGGAACTGGCGCGAGAGTTGGCCGGGCCGTAGGCGTCGATGAGCGTTACGGTGGCGCCCGATTTGCGAAGGTAGTAAGCCGTCCAAGCACCGAAGACTCCGGCGCCGACTACTGCTACGTCATAGGATTTTTGTTTACTCATGGGCGCGATGGTGTGGGTGAGCGCGAGATACGGTCACAGCAAGGAGCCGGCGAGAGGCCCTGCTGCCTCGGCGCAGGCCGGCGTTACGACCGGAGTCGTTGGCGTCGCTTCGCTGGCGCACTAAAAGCCTTCCTCGACGAGTTGCTTCACTGTAAGGCGCGACATGGCTGCGGATGTTTCATTTTTCAGCAGGCTTTCGACATATTTGGCGAGGATGTCTACTTCGATGTTGACTGCGTCGTTGACCGACACTGCCTGAACATTTGTGTGCGCGTAGGTGAAAGGGATGATGGCGATGTCCGCGATGCCTTGGTGCCAGCGAGCTACTGTGAGACTGATGCCATCGATCGCCATGGAGCCTTTTTCGGCTACATAGCGGCGGAGGTCTTCGGGGACGCGCACGGAGAGCCACCAATTGTCACCTTCAGGGACCAAGCGCGTGATGCGGCCGATGCCGTCGACGTGCCCTTGCATGAAATGCCCGCCCAGGCGGGCGCTCGCGGTCAGCGGGCGTTCGAGATTCACCAGGTGCCCGGCCTTTTTTTCCCCGAAGTTGGTGCGGCGGAGCGTTTCGCCGGAGAGGTCGGCGGAAAAATAGTGGGCGTCGAATTCGACTACCGTAAGGCAGCAGCCGTTGACGGCGATACTGTCGCCGGATTTTGTGCCGGATGCGACGGCAGAGATCGACGCAGACCCTCGATCCGACGCACGTTGGTCGAAACTGACGCGAAGGCGACCGCCGTCCGTGCCGCGGTCGAGCGATTCAATTTTGCCGACCTGCTCAGTGATGCCTGTAAACATCGCGAAAATATCCTGTTACTGCGAAATCCAAGCCAAACCTTGCCAGTTTGAGATTTTGCAGCGTTGGCGATTTTGCAAACCAGCGCGACGGGATGCTGGCCATCGGGACTCCGCCCGTGCCCATGATTTTGGGAGCATAGAAGAGAATCATTTTATCCACAATGCCCGCCTCTAGGGCCGCGCCGTTAAGGCCGGCGCCGGCTTCAAGAAGGACATTCAGTATTTCGCGCTTGCCTAGTTCTTTGATCACTGCGTGCAATTCAACGTGACCGCGACGTGCCGGCAGGCGGCGGACCTCGATGCCTGCCCGCGTAAGCGCGCGCGCTTTCGTCGAGTCAGCGGATTCGGTGGTAAACACCACAACATCGTTTTGCGCCTCCTTCACCAGGTTCGAGCGCAAGGGCAGTCGCAAACGAGAATCGACAATCGCGCGCAGAAGTCTACGACGCCGGGCTTTTCCGCTGCGATCGGTCATGTGAGGGTTGTCGGCTAGAACCGTTCCGATCCCGGTAAGCAGGGCGTCGGCTTGGTGGCGCAGTCGTTGAACTTTGTGGCGCGATTCCTCGCCGGTGATCCAGGTGACGCTGCCAGCGCGTTGGGCGATTTGGCCGTCGAGGGTTAACGCGACCTTGAGGGTGACTAGGGGGCGCTTGGTTTGGATCCACCAAGCGAAATCTTCGTTTAGTTCTTGCGCTTCTTTTTCCATTACGCCGCAAGTCACGTCTACGCCTGCGCGGCGCAACTCGGAGAAGCCTTTACCTGACACGGAGGGATTGGGATCGCGCATCGCCGCCACGAGGCGCTTAATTCCCGCTGCAACGATGGCTTTCGTGCACGGGCCCGTTCGGCCTGTCCTGCAACACGGTTCAAGCGTGACGTAGAGTGTAGCGCCTTGCGCTCGCTTGCCGGCTTTCTTCAAAGCAACGATTTCGGCGTGGTCGAGGCGGTCGTAAAGGTGCAAGCCTTCGCCGATGCATCGATTATTTTTGGCGAGCAGCGCGCCGACCGCCGGGTTGGGGTGAGCCAGGCCGATTCCCCGGCGCGCTAACTGCAGTGCGCGGGCCATCCATTTCGCGTCGCTTAATTCGGTGGCGGTCAAAGACGATGGTTCTCCGGCGGATAAAACCAAAGGCCCCGCCTGAAGGCGGCCGCTACAAATTCAGGAGCAAAGATCGCCTCGTGGTTCTCCCTGATTCGCATCGTTAATCGAAGAGTGAGTCGACATAGGTTTTTGCGTCGAAGGGGACCAAGTCGTCGATTTTTTCTCCTGTGCCTACGAAGCGGATCGGCAGATTCAGTTCGCGGGCAATTGCTACCACTATGCCGCCTTTCGCTGTGCCGTCCAATTTTGTCAGCACGATGCCGGTGACGCCGGCGTGGCTCCAGAATTCGCGGGCTTGATTTAAGCCGTTCTGGCCGGTGGTGGCGTCCAGGACCAGCAGCACGTCGTGGGGCGCGCCCGGGATTACTTTGGCGGCGGTGCGTTTCATTTTGTCGAGCTCAGCCATTAGATTTGATTTGGTGTGCAGGCGGCCAGCTGTGTCCACGATGACGAGTTCGGCGCCACGCATGCGCGCTGCGGTGAGCGCGTCGAACACTACCGCGGACGGATCGGCGCCCGGTTTCTGCTTGATCAACTCCAGGTTGGAGCGGCGCGCCCAGACTTCCAATTGTTCGATTGCGGCGGCGCGAAATGTGTCGGCGGCCGCGAGAAGTACGCTGGTACCTTCTTTTTTCAGGCGGCTGGCGAGCTTTCCAATGGTCGTGGTTTTGCCGGTGCCATTGACGCCGACTACAAAAAGCACCCGCGGTTCGTGGGTCGGTTTCCCGTCGGAATTTGCGCTGGCAGCGGGTGCAGTGAGAATTTTCAAAATTTCATTTTTCAGTTCGCGCTTTAGCGCCGCCGGCTCTTTCAATTTGTGCGCGTTGACCTGCTCGCGGAGCGCGGAGAGGACTTCCTTGGTTGTGCGCACGCCGAGGTCAGCGCTCAGCAGCGCGGATTCGAGCTGTTTCAGCAGCTCTGGATCGACGGGGCGATCGCCTGTAAGCAATTGTTCGACGCGCGCGGAAAGCTCGGTGCGCGTTTTGCTGACGGAATCTTTCAGCCGCTCGAGCAGTGTCGGTTCGGGTGGTCCGAAGAGTGAAATCATAGGGTCGGCGTAAGCTGCCGAGCACTTGATTGTAGCAAACAGGCGCCGAATGCTGGCTAGTGAGTGGCGATTCGTGATTGCTGAGTGCTGATGGAAAGGTCGGGTGGGGGGCGGCAGTGGCTCCTACTCATCACCCCAAAACCAGCAGTCAGACCTCGACCAATGCTGCAGTCAGGCGCAGACGACCTGCCGCTATTGCGGCTTCGAGCGATTTGACTACTTCTGGATCGAACTTCGAGATGGTGAGCGAGCGGATACGTTCTACAGCAAATTCCAAGTCCATCGCGGACTGGTAGGGACGATTTGTGGTAATGGCATCGAAGGTGTCGGCTACAGCGATAATGCGGGCCATCATCGGAATTTGATCTCCGGCCAGGCCGTATGGGTAGCCTGCTCCGTCCAAGCGTTCGTGGTGCAGCTCGATGCCTGGAAGCATGTCTTTCAGTTGCGCGACGGGGCGCATGATGTTGGCGCCCTTCGATGGATGCTGCTTCATGAGGTCAAACTCTTCGTTGGTCAGCTTGCCGGGCTTTTTCAGGACGCGATCGTCGACGCCGATTTTGCCGACGTCATGCAACAGAGCCGAGATCCGCAGATTATCGAGCTCCTCCGCACCCAGACCCAAATATTCGCCGATGACCACGGAATATTTGGCGACGCGCCCGGAGTGGCCGCGTGTGTAGGGATCCTTTTCGTCGATGGCGGCGGCGAGCATTTTGATAGAGCCCAGAAAGAGTTCACGATTTTCCTCGGCGGCCAGTTTTAGGCGCTCGACGTACTGCTCGATGTGCCCGGCCATGCTGTTGAAGGTTTCGGCGAGTTCGCTGATTTCCGCCGCTCCCTCAGTTGGCACGCGTTCGTGAAATTCCGCGCGGCTGATGGCACGGACGGAGTCGACCAGACCGCGAATTGGACGGGTAATGCCGAGGGCAAACAGATATCCGAATAAGAGGGCGACAAGTGTGACGACCATAACAAAGCTCAAAGCCTGCGCGGTGAGCTCCTGCACCCCCGCATCGATGCGCGCTTCATCCAGACTGCGTTGCGCGATCACCGTCCAGCTCAGCTCCGGGATGGTGCTGTAGGTGCCGATCATCTCGACTTTACGATTACTTTTGTCCGGCTCGAAGAATTGCATGGTTTCAGTGGCGCGTAGTTCGTGAGGCAATTCCTTGAGGTGGCGGACGATTGGCGAATTTGCGGTGACGTCCAAGCCCGGGACCATGTCGGTGGTATCAGGGTGAGCGACGATCTTGCCGTGTCCATCGACGATAAAAACCACGCGCGCACGCACGCTGGCATCGCGGATTCGGTTAAGCAAAGGATCAATCGAAACTACCGAGGCGAGCATGCCGCTGAATTCGCGTTGATCGTAAAGCGGCACGGAAACGACTAAAGCCGGACGATTGTCCTTTCCCAAGGCAAACGGTTCGCTGACGAAATTGAGACCCTGAATGCTGGCAGTGAAAGCGCGCTTCAGGGCTACCCCTACAAAGGGATCCTGGTCGGCGCTGACGCTGCCTGCCGATTGACCTTTGGCTTGCTTGTTTACGGCAGTGACGTAGAGGATATTGGGATCATTTTCGACGAAATTCTGCAGCAGACGCGCGAGTTGAGGTGCGTGGGTGGGATCGTCAACGTCCTCGATCCAGCCCGTTAGCGCCAGCACCTGGCGCTGACTAAGAAGCTGCTGGCGCAGGTTTTGCTCGAATTGCAACGTTTCGCTGGCCAGCGAACGTGTAATTTCGGACTGCTGTACCCGCTCCGTGTCTTGGAGTTTTTGTTCGCTCAGGCGTAGTACTTGGCGGTGGTAAAGCCACAGCGGCGTGACGCTGACTATCAAAAGGGCGCCGAGCACAATCCAGAGGATGCGCAGCCGTCGCGTGGTTAATTCTTTGAGGGCTTGAATGGGCACAATTTCCCCGACGCATAAATGCTAGCGAACTAAGATAGGCGAAACAACGGGACCAAAGTACCGGGGTTGGCGAATAAGCCACAGAGCAATTGAGACTTAGGGCCGGTGCACCTATTCGTCTTGTTTTGAGTTTGAACCGAGCCGGGGCTCTTCCCCAGCGATGAGGCGCTGGATATTTGAACGATGTTTGAAGATGACAAGAACCGCGATCAGCACGGTCCCGAAGCTGACAATTTCTGGAGGTGCGTGTCCGGGCGCGTAAAGCAGGTAAACGAATATGGGAAGCGCGGCTGCCGCGGCGATTGAACCGAGCGAGGAATAGCGCCAGAAAACCACCACCAGCAGCCAAAGCACGATACCGGCCGCAACCGCCTGCCAGCAGATTGGCAGAAATACACCGAGGCCCGTTGCGACGCCCTTGCCGCCTTGAAAGCTGAGCCATATCGGGAACATGTGGCCGATCACGGCAAAGATAGCGGCGACCATCATCCAACGTATATTCCCCGCGTTGTAATGACTGGCTAGCCAAACGGCGACATATCCCTTGGCTGCGTCGAGGGCTAGAGTGAGAATGCCGGGGAGCTTGCCGATATTGCGCATGACGTTTGCTGCCCCGATATTTCCGCTACCGACTTCTCGAATGTCCTGGCCACCGAAGGCTTTCGCCATCAGCAATCCGAACGGAATGGAACCGAGCAGATAAGCAGCCAGCGGAATCAGCCAGGTGAAGTTCACTTGGACCCTTTCACAAACCAGAATGTTGCGAGCCTGGTGTATTCGGCGCTTGAAGGTTTGGTAACGCTTTCAAACAAGTGAAACTCGGATTCGCGCGCCGATCCAAAATCATACGACTTCATGGTTTCGGCGACTGCAATCAGATTTTTCGCGCCACTGCCGGAATTGAAGCGCGCCAGTGTGAGGTGAGGAAAGTAGGGGCGTGATTCGCGTTCGAAGCCAAGGGGCTCGACGGCGGTTTCGATTGCAGCGACTATTTCAGGAAGGTTCGGTGATGCTTCGATGCCAGACCAGATCACGCTGGGACGGCGCTCGTTTGGAAAAAAACCTAGACCGCGAAAGTGAAGATCGATTGCGCGGCTAGAATGGATGGACCTGAGCGCATCACGGATGGAATTCAACTTTTCGGGCGGCGAATGGCCAAGAAACTTCAGTGTCACGTGCATCGATTCAAGGTGAACCCAGCGCGCAACTTGCGATTTAGGCTTCAGTTTCGCAGTCAGCTCGCCGAGGGCGCCGCGAACAGCTTTCGGCAGATCGAGGGCGACAAACAGGCGCATGGATTTAGACTCGTCCCGCGGCGGGGAACAGAAAATAGCGGCGGACGGCGTCGAGCGCGGACTGCGCGGCGTGCTGGCGAATGCGTTGGCGATCACCAGGAAAACGATAGGCGCGTTCGCGCGCTCCGTGCTCGTCAGCAAGGCCGATGTGCACCAAGCCGACTGGCTTCGCAGGCGTTCCGCCGCCGGGCCCGGCGATGCCGGTGACTCCAACGCCTAGGGTCGCGCCGGTGCGTTTGCGAATGCCGTCGGCAAGCGCCAGGGCTACCTCGGAACTCACCGCGCCTTTTGCTTCAATCAGTGGTTGCGGCACGGAGACGAGCGAACTCTTAAGATCGTTGCTATAGCAGATTACTCCGCCCAGAAAATAGGACGAGCTGCCGGGAACGTTGGTGAGGCGTTCGGCGAGCATGCCTCCAGTGCAGCTTTCGGCGACGGCTATCGTGGCGCGATTTTCAGTAAGCACGCGCGCGACGACTTCTTCGAGGGCTTCTCCATGGGTGGAATAGAGGTTCTCGCCCAGTGCTAGGGCCATGCGTTTCGTGATTTCGTCCAGGAGTTTTTTGGCTTTAACTGGATCGCGCGACCAGGTGCGCGGATGAAGCTGTGTGCCGGTTGGCGAGGCCAGGATGGTGGTTTCCGTGTCCGGATATAACTCGTAAAGAGGACGTACGCGCGTCTCCACGTCGGATTCGCCGAGGCCCGTGACGCGCAGGTCTCTGGTGAAGAGCCGCTCGTCCTGACCCATTTTCGCCAATCGCGGGCCAACTTCTTCTTCAAACATGTGTTTCAGTTCGTTGGGCACGCCGGGAAGCAGGACCAGTATGTGGCCGTTGGCTTCGAGCCACAATCCGGGGGCGGTGCCGCGCGGATTGCGAAGAACCGTTGCGCCTTCCGGAACCATAGCCTGCCGCACATTAATTTCCGGCATAGTACGCGCGAAGGAACGGAAGCGTTCCTGGATGCCGCGCAGAATTTCTTCGTCGCGATGGAGTTTTCTGCCGAGAAGCTCGGCCACGGTCTCCCGCGTGCGATCATCATCGGTGGGGCCAAGACCGCCGGAGGCCACGATCACATCGGCGCGATCCAGAGCCTGACGAAACGTGGAAAACATTTCGGAGGGGGAATCGCCCACGACGGATTTGTGAATTACGCGAACGCCCAACCGGTTCAGGTGATCGGTGAGCCAGAGCGAATTGGTGTCCATCCGGTAGGGCGTGAGCAGTTCGGACCCGACGGCGATTATCTCTGCATTCATCCAGAAATGTTGTACTCGATGAGCAGGGAACTGCGCAAGTCGGGGATCGCTACAGCGAAACGGCCATTGGTTCGAAACGGGTGCTGCCTGTGGTTCGCAGCACCAGCACCGAGCATTCCGCTGTGCGGACGACCTTTTCGGTGACTGACCCGAACGCTATACGGCGCCAGCCGGTCATTCCATGGGTGGCGATAACGATCAGGTCCGCTTTTTCGCTCTCCGCGGTGCGGAGGATTTCCATGCCGGTATCGTTGGCCAGTCCTACCGTGTTCCGCGCGCGCACGCCAGCCTGCTTCACTTCCTCCGTCATTTCCTCCAGGCGGGTCTTGGCATTTTTAATCAACTGTTGCTCGTAGGATTCCTCGCTGAAAATGGAGACGTCTTCCGGCAATTTCGGGATTACTGGGACGACGTACATAAGTAGAAGCTCCGAGCCGTAGCGCTTGGCGAGGTCTCGTGCGACCTCTAAGGCTTGCAGGGAAGAATCACTGAAATCGATTGGCGACAGAATCAGCTTAGGAGAAAGCATTCGCGCGATTTCCTTTGGGGCTTTTATATAAGACAGTCCGGGGGACGGGATTCTATGACACCTGTCCCTTTTACCGGATGTTAATGGATTGTTGCGGCGGTGTTAAACGTATCTTGCGCCGAGCCGTCCAGTCGTTTGGAAGCTGAGTAGAAATTGATCGGCGCCCGTCAGCGGCTGGTAAGTTGCCGTGGGAGCATGCACTCGCTCGACCGCCAGATGGACAAAACAAGCGGTGAGCTCCCACACACCCCAGAACGGGATTGCGATCGCGACCTCGATAGCGAGGCTGCGCCAGCCCTCCCATGGCCCACCGCTAAGATCGCGCAAGTGGCGCCCTTTCCAGTGCACTCCGGCCCCAGGCCCAATAGGCCATTCCCCACTCGGAAAGAATCAATAGCGTGTACTTCGGAAGTTCCGCGTGGTGTGAAACCGATGCTTGGGCGGATTCAGGCGCGAGTAGGTCCGACCGAAGCGAAGCGCGGGATCCGAAATTGCGAAAACAAGCAGGATCGAAAGCGTATGCCAGGGTAAAGCGATCAGTGCACGTCTAGGAGTGACAATCGTGTTTTTGGGTTCCGCAGCATGCATCGGATTATCGGGCACACAATTAAATACGCGAATTTTCCGCGAATGGTTATGAAAATCCTGCGAACTGTGTCAGCAGCAATGGCACAGCACAAGTCTCGCCAGGGTATATGGCGTGCTGTCAGCCGTTGAGCGGAAGACCTTCTACGTCCCAATCAAGTGAGTACAGCGCGTTGTTTGTTGTGATCATGGCGCGGTGCGAAGGAAGCAAGGCGAGACCCACGATGTTCGATCCGCTCACTACTAGCTGCGGCTCGGCTTGCGGGGTCAGGCGGATGATGCCGCGCTTGCCTCCAAGAGAGCCGGCCACGTAGAGATTACCGGCGCGGTCGAACGCCAAACCCTGCGGGCGGCCCAAACCGCGAAAAAATGTGCTGACTTCACCGGCGGGATTGATGCGATAGACCTGATCGAAGCTCGAAGTTGTGGGGCCGGTAACGTACAACTCGCCCGCGAGGCTGAAGGCGAGGTGGTAGGCCGACATGGAAGGCTCCAGCGTGGCGAAAACAAAAATTTCGCGGTCCGGGCCGATTTTGAAGATCGTGCCGCTACGATCGCCCACGTAAAGGCTGCCCGCTTTGTCAAACGCGAGGCCCGTGGCGATGCCCATGCCTTCAATCCATTGCATCGAGCGGCCGTCTGGAGAAACACGGTGAACGGCGCCATCGTTGCGGCTGGAAACGAACAGGTAGCCTTCGTGATCGAGGGCCAGACCCGTAGGATTCATCATTTCCGTGATGAATGGCTTGACTGCGTGATTGGTAGCGATCTTGTAGAGTGACACCGGAACTTTTTGGCCGCGTTGGCCGCTAAATGTAACGTAAACATTCCCGCTGCCGTCGACTGCCGGACTGGCTACGGGGTGCAGGTTATCGGCAACCAGCGCGCCCAGTGCCACCGGGAATGGGGCGCTCTCGATGTTGCCCATTTTTACGCGCACAGCGCCGCCCGCAGCTCCTTCGGGAACGCGTGCGATCAGGAAATTATCGGCGGCGAGCATAAGAGAACCTTCCGCCAGGCCGAATTGCACTTGCGGCCGCGTATGGTTGCGCGTACCGAAGCCGCTGCCGTGGATTGTCACTTCGCCGCCAGGCAATGCCGCGGCTGGTTTCACGCTTTCAATTCTTGGGGCGGTGCTTGGAGTCAAAGCTGTTCCTTGTGTGATGGCCTTGCACCTTTAAAAACAAAGTTGCCTCGGCGCGAAATCCTTGCGCCTGATATCAACAATGAGTGCTGAATCATTGCCGCGACGCAGTTCAGGCCCATACTAAACATAGCCGTCTTGAAGCGGCCGGCCTAGCGCTTGCCGCAACATCACCGATGCAGCTAAAGCCCGGCCGCCCTCGCGATCCACAACCCGAGTGCTGCATACATCCCGGCGACCCAGTCATCTGCCATGATACCCCAGCCGCCGGGCAATGATTCCGCCTGACGCACCGGAAACGGCTTCCAGATGTCGAACACTCGAAAAAGTATAAAACCCAGGAGCAAATATTTCCAGTTGCCGAACGCAAGCGCAAAGATATAGGTGAAGAGTTGCCCCGAGACTTCATCAATCACCACGTACTGCGGATCTTTTTCACGGAAACGTTTCGCGACGCGGTCGGACGCCCAGACGCCTAAAAACGCTAGCAGCAGAGCTATCGGAAATATCGAGACGCCAGCCCAGAATGCGCGGATCCAAAGCTCGTGACTGGAACTGGGAGCGACGGCGTGCGGATAGTAAAAGTCAAACGCTGCGTAAATTGCCACGCCCACCAGGGAGCCCAGGGAACCCGGAGCGTACCGCATGTATCCCAATCCGCCGACCGTCCCGATCCAAAGCGCGAGGTTCGGATTCGGTGGAACATCCGCAGCGGGCGCAGCGCATATAGCGCCGTCCTCGCTTGATTTCGTGGCTGCGGAGTCGCCGGATCGGGCGGGATCAGTTTTTGTGTTCATCAGTTGGGTTACGGTCGACATCCTCGAATAAAGTTTCGTCTACAGCCGGTTCGCTGACGACGTATTTCTCGCTGGCCCACGCGCCCAAATCCTGGAGCTTGCAGCGTTCGCTGCAAAACGGAAACTCGGTATCGGAATCCAAGTCGGTTGGCTTTTTGCAGATAGGGCAGCGGAACTTCATATCCAGAGGATACCGCAAACTGCAACACCATGCGCGTTGGTCGTTGTGGGGGACCCTTAGCCGCTTGCGCTCCGTGCAATCTGTGGCGTTAAAGACCGCGCCGCCGCGTTTAAGCCTGGTTCGCCAGGACAAAAACCTTAGAACGCCAATTTCACCCTCAGCACGGTTCCAGGCTCGGGAGTGCCCGACTTAGAGCTTTCCGACCCGCCCGGGGCCTGTGATTCGTTGGAGGGGCCGAAGAACGTTCCCCCTGCCAGGACGCGCTCAATGGCAACAATAAGATCGCGGCCAGCTTGAGACTTCAACACGTAACCCTGAGCCCCTACGTCGCGCACATCCATCGCCAGCCGCCTGAAATCATGCATCGTGAAAATGAGGATGCGAGTGCGAACATTCATGGTCTTCAACTGCTTGGCAAGCTCGAGCCCGCTCGTTCCGGGCATGGTGATATCGAGGATCATGATATCGGGATCGAGTCCTCTCACCGCCTTGTGAGCGTCCCCGGCATTCGAAGCTTCGCCGCAGATTATCCATTCAGGGCGCGCCCGCTGCAGCAGAGTGCGAATTCCTTCACGCACAATCTCATGATCGTCCACTAACAGGATTCTGGGGTTCACGAACGGTCTCCGTCGAGAGCTGGTTAGGAGAAAACGTGTAAGGCAAGTGCGCCTTGAGCGAGAGCGACCGCATACTACGTTGTTGCCGATTCTACCGCTTGCGGTACCTGAACTCTAGCCACAACCGTCGTGCCTCCAGGCGTCGAGGACAACTCAAGGTTTCCTCCTAGCTGACGCATGCGTTCGCTCATACCGCGTAATCCTACTCCAAGAGCGCCGATATAATCCTGTCCTGATTCATCGCATTTCCGAAGAATCCACTCCCTTGCCGCAATCGCTTACTTCAAGCAGGACTTCGTCGTCACGCAAAGTTAAACGAACAGCGGCCGTGAGGCTGCCGGAGTGCCGGTGGACGTTGGTCAAGCTTTCCTGCAAGACACGGAACAGAGCGAGTTCAATTTCTCGCGGGAGGCGTTGCAACTCGGGAGAAGCTTCAAAAGAAGTTTTGACGCCGCTGCGGCTGGTAAAACCGTCAACATACCAGGGAATCGCCGACTTGAGGCCCATTTCTTCCAGCATCGGAGGATACAGAAGGTAAGAGATGGTGCGAACCTCGGTGACGGCGTCTTCCGTCAGCTTTGCGCAGTCCTTTAGTTCTTCGGCTTCCGCCGAGGAGTTTCCGTTCATCCGGCCGACCAGAGAATCGAGTTTCATCTTCAGAACGGAAAGGTACTGGCCAAGACTATCGTGCAGATCGCGTCCTATGCGCCGCCGCTCCTCGTCCTGAGTGCGCAGCAAATGCAGTGAAAGTTGCCGGAGAGATTTTTCCGAATCTCGCAATTTGCGCTGGGATTCCTCGATGGCACGTTGCGCAAGCATTCGCTCGGTGAAATCTCGGGTTACCTTGGCAAATCCTATGAGCTTTCCATGGCTGTCTTTGAGCGCGGTGATGATTACATTGGCCCAGAACCGCGAGCCGTCCTTACGTATGCGCCAGCTTTCGTCCTCGCTGCGCCCATCTCGTATGGCAAGCTCCAACACGCGCTTGGGCTTTTCGTTCTTGACGTCTTCTTCGGAGTAAAAGCAGGAGAAGTGTTTGCCGATGATTTCGGAAGCGTCGTAGCCCTTGATGCGTTTTGCGCCGGCATTCCAGGTTTTGATTCGGCCTTCCGCGTCCAGCATAAAAATGGCGTAGTCCTGAACCGCCTCTACCAGCACCCGCAATTGCTGCTGAGTTTCCAGCAATGTGTTCTGAGCTTCGAGAGTTTCAAGTTTCTGCTGCAGTGCTGCGATGCTGCGAAGACGGTCGTCATCCTCACGAAGGGTCATATAACTCTCTTCCGGAATTACGTGCGAATGTGCCGCACAAATCTTCAGAAAAGGCTCGCCATGTTCTTGCCTGGAGAAACCTTTCATGGGATACGCGCAGCGGAGTGTAAACGACTGCACCTTAGCCAGGTCGTTCCATAGTTCTTCAAGCCGGATCGCTGCTGCTTGGTTGCCTTCCGCCCACAACAGGGCAACCATTTCGCCGAAAATCGCGACACAGGGATGCTCGCTCCTTGAAGCAGATCGAGATCGATCGATAACGGCGCTCATCATTCTAATGAACCGGGGACCATCGGGCATCCCATCGGCCGATGAAGTGTGACATGGCCTCGCGGGCGTCGATTGATTGATACCGGCCCTGCTCTATCGCAGCCGCCAGATCCACGCCGTTGTCATAGAGTTCGCCGGCAAGTTCTTCGCTGTGCGCTTCGGTTGCGATTACGATGACTCGGTCAGCGCCAGTTAATGCGCTCGCGATGTACCGAGCAACGGCGGTTATCAGAGCTCGATCTTCTTTGTAGAACTGAACGATATGAGCGGGGACGAGAGGATCGATGGCGCCGGGTTTTCGGGAATTCTCTGTGTCCAGCGACGAAATATTAGTTGCGCTCATTCGCTCTCCTGTGCCGAGTGTACTGCTTACAATGCTGACCGTGCCAAGCGGGTAGATTATTGCAGCGAAGAGGAAACCGATGCATACCGTAAAGACTGTATCTGCTGTTAACCGCTTATTAGCGCTCACAAAATCCCGTGCTACACCAAGAAAGACTCGTTTCGTGCCGTTGAGGAGCCCCCTATGAGGAGTAAGGGAACGTGCAACTGGTCATCCGCTTCTTGATAGGAGGAATTGTAGTTTCGCTTTTTGCTGCGCTCGGAGATGTGCTTAAGCCTAAGAGTTTTGCTGGCCTGTTTGGGGCCGCACCTTCGGTCGCCCTCGCAACGATAGGTTTGACAATCGCGACCGAAGGCAAAATGTTTGCCGCGCAGCAAGCGCGGTCCATGATTGCCGGCGCGCTGGCATTCTTTTTGTACGCATGTGCGACAATCTGGCTGATCATGAAACATAAATGGCATGCGGGCTCGGCCGCATTTTCTGCGCTGTCCTTGTGGATGATTGTTGCGATTGGGCTGTGGGCTCTGGCGCTGAGGTAAGAGCATTACCATGAGAATATCCGCCGGCTTTTCCGCGCTGAAGCAAACCAGGTGGTACCAGTTGGCGGTGCGCTTCTTCTTTGGCGGCGCAATTACCGTCGCTACAGGATTGTTGGCCAAACACTATGGCCCGGTATTTGGCGGATTATTCCTCGCCTTTCCCGCGATTTTTCCGGCCAGCGCCACGCTGGTAGAAAAGCACGAGCGCGAGGGGAGACAGCGAGCGGGAATTTTGTATACGATTCGCGGGCGTCAGAGCGCCGCGCTCGATGCGCGCGGCGCGGCCATCGGCAGCCTGGGCCTGATTGGTTTCGCGATTGTCGTGTGGAAATTTCTGGCGAGGTGGAACGGCCCACTGACACTTTTTGTGGCGCTTGCCGTGTGGCTGGGTATTGCGATTCTGATTTGGCGGCTGCGCAGGCATCGCGTTTTCGCAAGGCTGGGCACGATTCGCGGCCGGACCCACCCCGAAGAACGTTATCGCGCCTTGCGGTGAACTGCTTTCATGCCTTCCGCAATGCGACGCCTCGCTTCGGAGGGTCCTTGCACGTCCAGTACGTGAAATTTCTTGCCTAAGTGACGGTGGTAATTCACGAAGAATTCCTCGAGCTCCTGGACAAATTTCTTGCCCATGTCGCGAATGTGCCGGACGTGCGCGTAACTGTGATTTTCCTGCTCGATGGCGATAATCCGGTCGTTGCGTTGCTTGTTTTTCTTTTTACCTTGCTCTCCTTCAATAATGCCGATCACGCGGCATTTTATGAGGCATCCGGGATAGGCCGGCTCGTCCATCAAAACCAGAACGTCCACCGGATCGCCATCGTCCGCCATCGTTGAGGGAATGAAGCCAAAGTCATGTGGGAACACCATCCCTGCCGGCAGGACCTTTTGTATCTCAAAAACTTTTTGTTCTTCATTGAAAGCGAATTTGTTGCGGCTGCCTTTGGGAGTTTCGATAATGACCTGGATCGTGCTCTGGCTGTCAGCATCGAGCGGCGCAAGAAGGGTGGGATCCGCCAGGGACCCTCTCCGCGAATTGTTTTTCGGCATGAGTCTAGCGCTGCTTCCTCGGTGGAACTTTCGCGCCCTTCTTGCGGGCCTCGGACAGACCTATGGCGATGGCCTGTTTTCTGCTCTTCACGCGGCCACCCTTTCCTCCTTTGCCGGATTTAAGCGTCCCGCTCTTTTCTCTGTGCATCGCACTTTTAACGCTCTTGCCTGCTGCTTTTCCATATCGCGCCACGAGATTCTCCTTCTGGGCACCCGGCCGCCGCTCTTGCTAGCTCGGGCGCGTGATTCTCTTTCCTGACTTAGATCGGGCCGCCGGATACCAGGGAAGCTCGTTCGGAATTTTGACGCGCGTGAGCGAACGAGCGACGCAGCGCGACCTGCGAGATGTAACCGAGACCAACCACCGCGTATCTGATTTTGCCGTTTGTTGACTTGGTCTTTTGGTGTGCTGCCACCTGGCTCCGGTCAATCCTCGGTCTATGGCCCCCTTTCAATGACGGAACCGATGCTAGTGGGTTTCGCGCTACGCCGTCGATACAGTAAAAGACGTAATTTCAGGCGGATGAATGGTGGCTTGAGGCCATGCTTCTGGCGCGGCTGGTTCGATCTCCCGGATCCAAACCGATCGTCAGTGGTCACCCTTTGAAAATCTGGATCCCCTCAATCGCCATAGTGAATCTTCTCATTGCCGGTCTCCTTTTTGCGCCTCGAGCGCGTCGTTCACTGGGAGCGTAACGCATCCCGCGTGAGACCGGCCATTCTCATCTCATCTAATAGTTAATAATAATGTGACTTGCCTATCGAGCCGCTGCGTGTTCTTATTACGGCCTTGAACCTACTTTCCGGCGTTTGCAGAGCGCAGCCTGCCGCACCCCAGCTTGGCAAGAACATACATTTCGGGAGGAGCAATGTGAGCGAGATATCGAACGCAGCCAGCCTGCCCAGTGACGTTGCAACTCAGGGCTGTCCAGCCCCGTCGCAAATTAGGCGTCGACTGCTTCGCGGCAGCGTCGTTGCGGTCGCAGCTTCGTTTCTGGATCGCGCGTCCTGGGCTCGGACTCGTCAGCAGAACATGCAGCAAGCGCCCGCCACCGCCGCGAACAGCAAGCGCACCTTTCTCCACCAGGAAACCAATTTCAGGGCGACGCCGCAGCATATCTACAGTATTTTGCTCGATTCGAAACAGTTCGCTGTGGTCACCGGGATGCCTGCCGAAATTGATCCGAATGTGGGCGGCGCATTTACCATGTTCGGCGGGCTGATTGTTGGGCGAAACGTCGAGCTGATCTCGGATCAACGTATCGTGCAGGCTTGGCGGCCGACGCACTGGGAACCGGGCGTATATTCAGTCGTGAGATTTGAATTGAAGGGGCAAGGCCCTGAAACTGTGTTGGTGCTGGACCACACCGGTTTCCCCGAGGGTGAATTCGACCATCTCAATACCGGATGGCCGCTGAGATACTGGGATCCGCTGAAAAAATACATCGCTGCAGCGTAGACGGAAACTCGCGCACAGGTGCGGCAGGTAGAGAAGCGCGAAGGAGAAAGCGAATAACTAACGGTGCAGAGCAGGTGAGGCGGCGCCTGCCCCGTGGACCAACGACAGTCCACGCTCTGGCGAGTCCGCCAAGTATCGCAAGTATGCGGCTGGCGCTACGATCGACCGAAGACTTGTCATCGTGCCCCAAAACTCTTGAAGGTCACTCGAAACGCAGTAGTAAATCACCCCGGGCCGCTTAGTCACATCGTTGACTCTCGGCCCGCCTGCATTGTTCACCACTATGATTTCGTACGGCAAGGGCGGCCGCCCTGGTTGTAGTTGCTAAGGGGCGTATGACTGTCGCTGTAGTGACGCGCGCCTTTTTCCAATGCTTCTCTAAATTCAGATTCGTTCGCTGGGAATCGGCGATTGTCTTGGTGCCATCCGCAGAGGGACCGATCCAGATGCGAGAGATAAGTTGAGTCCGTGATGTAGGAAGACCAGCGCGGGGTGATGCAAGGAATATGCACTGCAGAAGCTAGGCCAATAAGCACCGGAGCAGCAAATAAGAGGCCGTGAAACTGCGCCTCCAGACTCCGTACAAGCAAGCCCAGAGATTAAGCGATCCCAACCCAAACAAGATCAGCTCGATGGTTGCGTACTCAGAACCGTAGTAGGCCGGGGTCAAGTGAATTCGAATCCAGCACCAGCACAAATAGCATCGGTACCCGATTAACGGAACGGAGAACAGCGCTAAGAATAGGGAATGAGTATCGTTGAGGAAGATGCGCACGTGCCGATGCATTTTGTTTTTCTTAGCCGCGCCTGTCGAGATCACCTTTCAAAAAGCAAGGCTTGGCCGCAGCGAAAGTTGCGTGTCGGTACCCTCAGGCAGTTTAGACGTACGGTTCAGCAAAATCGTGGGTCGGCAATTTTGAATGACTGTATGCAGTGCTGAGAATCTGCTGCCACGATTGTCATGGAGTAGACGAGCTGAGGCTTCAGCCGCCGGCTATGGCGCCGATGATGTAGATCGGTTCGGCTCCTGCGGCTACTTTGTCGGGCAGGGGACTATCCGGGGACTCGTGCGACATATCCTCTGCACACGCGAAAAATCTGAGGAAAGCCCGCCTTTGCAACGTGACTTGATCGCGAATCGTGCCGCGCAACATCGGATAACGCGTTTCGAGAGCGTCCAGCACGGAGCGCTGCGTTACTGGACCAGCAAGTTCGAGTTCCACTTCGTCGCCTTCAACGCGCGCCAGCGTCCGCAGATGCGCGGGAAGAATCACGCGAATCATGACAGCGTTTGCACCTCTACAGACAGCACGCCGGGAAGGTCGCGGACGATAGGCTCCCATTTGTCTCCGGCGTCAGCCGAAGCATAGACTTGGCCGCCGCTGGTGCCGAAATAGACGCCGCACGAATCAAGAGAATCGACGGCCATCGCGTCACGCAACACGTTCACATAACAGTTACTTTGCGGCAGGCCTTTCGTGAGAGGCTCCCAATCATTTCCGCCGGTACGGCTGCGATAGACGCGCAGCTTTCCCTCTGGCGGGAAATGTTCTGAATCGCTTTTTATAGGCACCACGTAAATTGTTTCCGGCTCGTGCGCGTGGACGTCGATCGGAAATCCAAAATCGGTCGGGAGGTTGCCGCTGACCTCCCGCCACAGTCCGCCCCCATTGTCGCTGCGCATCACGTCCCAGTGTTTTTGCATGTACAGAACGTCTGGACGCGAACGATGCATGGCGATGCGATGAACGCAGTGGCCGACCTCGGCATTCGGATCGGGAATGTACTGCGAATGCAAACCCTGATTGATCGGCTGCCAGGTTTTCCCGGCGTTGTCAGTACGAAATGCGCCCGCCGCTGAAATCGCAATGTAGATTCGGTCCGGATGGATCGGATCGAGAAGAATCGTGTGCAGGCACATTCCGCCGGCACCCGGTTGCCAGCGCGGGCCAGAGCCATGGCCGCGCAGTCCTGAAAGTTCCTGCCAGTTCTGGCCACCGTCGGTCGATTCGAACAGCGCTGCGTCCTCAACTCCTGCGTAGACGGTATCAGGTCGGTCAGCGATGGCTCGAGATGCCAAACTCGTTTGAATTCCCACGGGTGTGGCGTGCCGTCATACCACTGGTGAGTGCCCGGCACACCGTCGTAGACAAATTTGTTGCCGGCCGGCTCCCAGGTTTTGCCGCCGTCATCGGAACGCTGAATGAGTTGGCCGAACCATCCGCTGGTCTGCGATGCATAGAGGCGATTGGAATCAGCCGGTGAGCCTTTGAGGTGATAAATTTCCCAGCCCGCGAAGTGCGGACCGCTAACCTCCCAATCTTTGCGCTTGCCGTCGGATGTCAACACGAACGCTCCTTTGCGCGTGCCGACGAGTACTCGCACTCTGCTCATCGCTGCTCCTTGGTGAATCCTGTGTGGATATGTGCCATAAGTTGTCCATCACATTCGCTTGCGAGTTGGACTTTCCGCGTTGACGCCGGAGTTCAGCCAGGAGGTATACCGCAGCACCGGTGATTAAGCCGGCGGTCGCGTAAAGGATTCACCATGATCTCGCGGCATTCTGGCTCGAAGTCTGCGTCGCGGTTTCTATTTATCCGTCAGCGCGGCTTAGGAAAATTGGCTGTCCGAGCTTGGAGGCATAATTAGGCCGATAGCGCTCGGTGTTATACAGCGTCGCTACATCAATCCGGCGCGCGCCGGCCGATGAGGCCGGCAGGGCCGCGTGCGAGTAGCAGCCATTTTGCACTCCGACCATGCGTCCGGTAATACCGTCGCGGATCAAGTCCAGGCTAATATTTGCAAACGTAATGGCCACAATTTTATCGATGGCGTCGGGATCGCCGCTCCGCAAATCGTAGGTCAGATCGCTGGCGACAGTTTCCTCGCCCGTGCGACGCTGGATTTCCTCTGCCAGCGCGTGGCCTATGTCGACCTTCTTGCGGTGGCCGTAGGCGTCGGCTTCGCCCACTTCTCCAACATTACGTTCGGTCCAGACTGCACCTTCAGAAACCACAGCAACGGAATAATTGCTGGGGTTGTTCCGTTTATCTTCCAGGAGCAGGTTGCAGATGCGGTTGAGATCGAAGGGATGCTCCGGAATCAGGCATCGCGCGGAAGTGACATAGGCGGTGTAAAGCGCGGTGAAACCCGCATCGCGCCCGAAGATACGGAATATGCCGATGCGTTCGTGCGAGCCCAGCGTGGTGCGCTGACGCGTGATCGCGTCTTTCGCCCGGGTGATCGCGGTGGAAAATCCGATGCAATATTCCGTGCCGTGCACGTCGTTGTCCATCGTTTTTGGCACGCCGATTACCGGAAAGCCCTTGCTCGAGAGCGCCGCTGCGAAGCTTAGCGTGTCGTCGCCGCCAATCGCTATAAGGCAGCCGATTTCCATGCGCTCGAGGTTTTCGATGACGATCGAAGTGAAATCGCGCGTCTTGCCGTCGAAGGGAAGTTTGCTTAATTGAGCTTCGGATAAGTGCGCGGGAACTTTTTCTTTTTCGACGCGTTTCGGATTGGTCCGCGATGTGTGAAGCACAGTGCCGCCCGTGCGATCGATCGTGCGCGTATTTTCACGCGTCAATTCGTAGGCGTAGGCCGGATCCAATTTTTCTCCGGGATTCATGTGGGTGAGGCCCTTCCATCCCCTGCGAATGCCGATTACTTTGCGGCCCATCTCGGTGGCGCGGTATACCACGGACTTGATCACTGAATTTAAACCGGGCACGTCGCCGCCGCCGGTCAAAACAGCGATATTGGTTCTCGCAGGCACGAATCTGTTGCTCCTTTCAGAATGAAGCCGGTTCATCCTAAATTGAACTTGCCATAATACCGCAGGGGATTCGTGACGGGAATCGCAGACTGAGATTTTAAGCAACCTGCTGGTCTCAGATGCGCCTAAGCGCCTAAGGCAGGCAAAAACGAGGCTGGAAATCAAAAGCGAACTCACCGAAATTGCCGAGGATTGATTCGGGGAATACCGCGTGGTTCTAACGGTGCGCACCTGGAATGTGCGGTGCGAGCCGAGCGAGTGGCTCGAATGAAATTACACGGCGTGCCGCCCGCGGATCGGCTCTATCAATCCCTGTGTTTGAGAGTGGATCAAGTAGTCGCCGTCAACGACTTTGCGCAAACGCGCGATGCAGTCTCTAGCCGCCTGCAGGTTCGCTCGTTGGGAGATCCATACAAAATTGCCATCCGGCAGTCTTTTGAAAACGTCGAACATGTTCTTGTGCCTCCTGCGGGTAGCAGTTGCATGTTGGCAGCCAACTCCACTTGAATTCGCTACTTGCCGAGAATCAGCGACTTAATGGCCGGACAGGCCGGCCCTCTCCAGGATTTCATGTAACTTTGAATGGGCAGGCGCACAAGGTTCCTAAGGTCTTTCCCTGAGGCGCAAACTTTAATAGCGAATCTACACGGTGCGCGCCCGAACGGTACCGGAAACTTCACAACAGTTTACGGTCTTCGCAGTATGGTTCTCTCGGACATCAAAGAACTAGAATCTGCACGGTTTAAGCTTCGAGTCGTTCAGTTTCGCATGGGAACCAACCGGAGGATTCGACATGCTTTATTATGCGCTGCTTTTCTTGCTGATTGCTTTGATTGCGGGTTTTCTGGGGTTCGGCGGAGTAGCCTTCGCTGCTGCCGGAATTGCGAAGATTTGTTTCTTTTATTTTTCTGGTGATTTTCGTGGTGACACTCATAATGCACTTGACGCGTGGCGGCTCAGCTCGCGTGTAACTACTTCGGTTTCCCGACATCGAAATTTTTAAATTCGGCCCGGTACTTTAAATTTCTGGAGGCTTACGTGAAAAAGGTCTTAATGTGTGCGTGCGTAGCGGTCTTAGTCCTTGCGACCGCCAGCCGTGGTGACGATAAAGAAAAGGATGAAGATCGTTTGGCTAACTGCGGCACCGTCCTGAAAGAGATTCTGGACGTCCCCGATGATATTCCACAAGACCTGCTAGACAAGACGGACTGTGTTGTGGTGTTCCCCTCGGTCTTGAAGGCTGCATTCGTGGTCGGAGGAAGCTACGGCCGCGGAGCCATGTCCTGCCGCTCGGGCGCGAACTTCAATGGACCGTGGGGTGCTCCTTCGATGATGGCTCTGGAAGGCGGGAGCTTCGGCTTTCAGATCGGCGGCGAGGCGACCGACTTTGTCTTGCTGGTGATGAACGATAGCGGCGCAAATGGTATCCTCAGCAGCAAAGTAAAACTCGGCGGTGACGCGTCGGTGGCGGCAGGCCCTGTAGGACGCACCACATCGGCGGAAACCGACGTCAGCATGCGAGCGGAAATTCTGAGCTACTCGCGCGCACGTGGTGCTTTCGCGGGAATTTCTCTGGAAGGCTCAACCGTTCGCCCAGACGGCGACGCCAACAAGAGAATCTACGGTGAGAAGGTCGGCGCTAAAGAAATCGTGCTTCAAAACGCTGTCCCACCGCCGCCTGCAGCGCAAACCATGATTGCCGTACTCAACGCGAGGACACCGAAACACAGGACCTAGCTTAAGAAATGAATGATGCGTGCGCGTTGCGCGCGTAGCTCGGATCCGGTCGGCGCTTCCAGCAGTCCCTCCTGAGGCGCTGGCCGAATCCCGAAAATCTTCGGGTAACCGCAAACCATGAGCTTGGTTCACACCTACGGCGCTTGGGCTTCGCACAACAGCGGCTTGGCTGGGAGCGAGCTGAAGCGCATTTTTTTTAGGGAGAGCGCGGCTTCAGCGGCCAAGCCTTTGTAGCGGCCGGTCTAAGCACGCGAGATCGGGGCATTGCGATTGCATCCCAGACCGCCGGCCAAGAGCGGTTTTGAGATCCTTGGGCCTCAAGCCGTCGCATAGCAGCAGATTAGGATTTCACCGCGGCTCGGATCCTCGGCAACCCCGATACCAGGTTCTTCAAGTTCGGTTCTTTTTCGATGACTTCCAGAACTGCCCTGGTGACTTCGTCATCCACGCCCGGCGCCGAGCGAATTTCCGTAGGATAGCGCACCAAAAATTCCAGCCCGGTGTCGGCAAACTGCAATTTCGCCTGCGGCTCTGGAGCTTTCATCTCGAATTCAATGCGGCGCTCGAGATCGATATGCTGGCTTTCGATATCCTTGCGATAGCGATCGTAGACCTTGTTCACAGCAGCCAGCACCTTTTCTTCGAGTGGCTGATAGTCAGCGCCTGGTACCAACTGCAATGCAACCTCGTGCCAGGTATAGTCCGTTCCCGGAATTTGTTTGTATAGCGGAGTAGTAGCTTGGAATAAAACCGAGTTCGAGAACACCACGATGCGACCCGTCGGGAACAGGTTCACATCAGGACCTGCCAATTCCATCAGATAGAAACGCACCAGCGATACATCAATCACGTCGCCGGTAACACCGGCGATGCTGACGCGGTCGCCGATGCGGATTCCATAACGCCCGATCACGAAGAAATAAGCGGCAACGGAGAGTAGAACGGCTTGTAAACCCACCGCGATGCCGGCTGTGGCGAATCCGGCGAACGTAGCGAGGGAGCTGAAATCGCTCACAATTCCGAGCGTCAGGACTGCGGCCATCAGGAAACCCATTACAAAACGGCGCAGCAGCATGAATTGGCGGCGTCTGCGAACATCGTGAATGTAGCGGAATGTCCAACGCCGCCAAACCTCGGAAAGGACCCAGAGCACGCCGACGGCCAGGAAAATTGCCCCCGCACTGGCAGCTAAAGAGCGCAGCGCGTATTTTGATTCCTTGGCCAGCGAATTGCGCCAGTTCAGGAAGTTGGAGCGGCTCTGATCAAGAATTACGATTTCCTGACTGAGAGGAATCACTACGTCTGAAAGCTTCTTGAAGTTGTCGGTGAGGCTTTGCAATTGTTGCTGCATTGCTTGCGCTTGTGCGGGATCAGATGGCGGCGTCTCGGTGCCTAACTGGCGGCCCTGTTGAATGATGCTGAGCAGGTTGGCGCGCAGCGGCTGGCGCAGTTCCATGACGGTTTGCCGCAGGCGTTCGGTTTCGTTTGCCATCTGATCGATCTCATGCATGGCGCGGACTTCCGCGTAAAGTGCGAGTCCGCGGCCGATCAAACCGGATGATGTGGCAGAAGGCGATTGCGTCGTGGAGTTTGTTTTAGCGGCCGCGCCCTTCGGAGCGCTGGCGCCTCCTAACACATCCGGGACGGTGCGCGCCAGGTCGGCGATGCTCCCCGAGAATCCTCCGACTCCCGACTCGGCGTTATTAAGGAAGCTGGTCATTTTCTGGATAGCTTCGACAGTGGCCTGGTCCAGCGCAACCTCGCCCTCAAGGGCTTCCCTTTGCGAAATCAGGGCCTGTTTCTGGCTGCGAGGGGCGGATTCGATCTGCTTGTCGAGACCGCCGATTTTCGCCTGGTTCTGATCGATGCGCGCCTTCGTTTGCGCCTGAATTTGAGCGACGTTTTGTTGGCTGGATGAGTCGGAACTGCCGGCGTTGGGGGCGCTTGATTGTCCTCCCGCCGGTGCTAGCACGGCCGCTGCCTGCGCGGATTGAAACGCTAATCGTACGGCTTGCTGCGCTAAGTTTTCTGATGTGTCCTGATACATGGCGTCGCTCGGGAGGCCGACGACCTGCACTTTCGTGGTGGAGTCGCGATACCAGGTGATGATTTCGTTCAGATGGTGCAGCACCGCATCGCGATCGATTTGGTCGGCTTTCATGCCGTGTGAAACCACGAGCGACGTTGCAGAAACCAAGAATGCCGTTAGGATTGTTCGCCGGATATGTTTTGCCCGCCGAGTACTGCTTGGTGTCATGAAATTTTCCTTGATTGGGGTTGAGCTGGTCGAGTTATGTGTTATGGCGCGCTAGCTTGCGATCTCAAACATGAAACCGGGAAGTTCTTAAGCATGTCTTGAGCCTGCAACCAGGATCCCCTGCGGTCGCGGCCGGTCTCGACTGATTCACCGGAAAGAGCATTTTGCCAGTTGCCAGGCGATTTTGCTGGCAACAATATCTTTGTGTCACGCCAGAAATCCGCCATTTGATCCCATGTTGTTGGGGCGCCGCTATGCGCGAGCAGCCTTGGCACAACCGTCAGGACCCATTGCTTCTCCTGCTGGCGCGCGTAGGCCAGCAAATTCTTCGAGCGTTTGCCGGCGACTTCCAATGGGTGGAATAAGCCATCGAGAAAAAGCGATCGGTGCTGGCGGCGCAGGTTCAGCACTTTCCATGTAAGAAAAAGTTTGGCCCGTCCATCCTGCCAGTTGTGCAGCAACTGTTTGTTGAACTCACCGTCTGTGCTCTCTTCCATGGTATTTTCGATTTCCTCAAGCAGCCGGTTGCGAAGATCGAAATCGACTGGCCCCCGGTTATCGGGGTCGACCAGCCGCAAATCCCATAGTTCACATCCCTGATATAAATCCGGCACGCCCGGGCTGGTGAGTTTCAGCAGGACTTGCGCCAGTCCATTCAACATACCGAAGTACGCTATCTTCTGCTGGAATTGTGAAAACCCGGCAAGAAAGCGATTACTTTTTCCCGGTTTTAGAATGACGGCGACGAATTCGGTCAATCTGTTTTCGTGCTTGGTGTTGGGGCGCGTCCAGCGCGTGTGGACCATGGCTTCGCGCGTGGCTTTGATGACGTACTCTTTCATGCGCTTTTCGAATGAAGGCATTTCATCGCTCCTCAGCGGCCACGCGCCGAGCAGCGTTTCGTAAAGAAATATTTCCTCGTTGCGGTCCGGAACCGATTGTCCATCGATGTTTTTCTTTTTTGAGGCATTCCAGCGGGCCCAGGCATTCAAGTGCCGCGCCCATTCATCGGGAATTTCCGACAATACATTGATGCGAGCGCGAACATCCTCCCCGCGTTTCGTGTCGTGTGTGGTGGTAGCGTTCAAACCGTACGGCCATCGCCGCTGTCGGTCGCGGATAAACCGCGTGAACTCAAAGGGGGAAGGGGCAGAAGGACGCGCATCGCCTCCAACTTCGTTCAACGAAGCCAGCGGGCAATAAACGTAAAGCGCAGTGTCTTCCAGCCCCTTGGCGACGATAGGTCCGGTGAACTGCTGCCAGCGCATTACGAACGCAAGCCGTTCTTCTCTCTGTTGGGCGAAGAGTTTGCTGCCGCCTTCGAGCAACAATACATTTCGCACGAAATCAAAACACGCGCGGCGGATCTGGGGCTTGCGTTTCCGCGCGTCGGCGACTGCGCTTTCGATGTACTTCTTCGCTTCCGGCGAAACGTTCATCTCGCGAATGTACGTTCGATACACGGAAAGGCACGCGGTGACCTCAATGATAGCCTGTGCCACTTCCGTGCGCGGGATATCGCGCGCGTAGCGATCGTGCTCTGCCAAAATGCCGAGCTGGCGCCCGAGATATCGCATTTCCACCGCTAGGAGAGTCGCCATGACCAGTTTTTTCTTTTCGTAGAGCAGTTCTTGGTATGGAGTTCTGTTCTTCACGAACTGAAGATAGATTTGCTCGATGGCCCGTCCGCCTTCCAAATGCAGGAACAGGCGGTTCACAGCGTTCAGATATTCGTAGCCCGTGGTGCCCTGGGCTGGCCAGTCGGACGGCAGCTGTTCCGCGCCGGACAGAATCTTTTCGACAATTACGTAGAACTGGCTGGTCGCGTCTTTCTCTGGCTCCCTAGACGCACGCCCCTGGACGCGGCGGAGGTAAGCGAGCGGATCTTTCAGTCCATCAATATGATCGATGCGCAGGCCGGTAACTGCGCCGCGCTCGATCAGGTTGAAGATAATGCTGTGCGTCGCGTCGAACACTACCGGGTCTTCTACGCGCATCCCCACCAGATCGGTGATGCTGAAAAATCTACGGTAATTTATTTCCGCGTTCACATTCTGCCAGTAGGATAGGACGTAGGCCTGTTCTGAAAGCAATTGATCGAGCAGTTGGAAGCTGGCCTGATCTTCGCGCTTCCCGTTGAAAATCTTTATGTTGGAATCGAGGAAACTCTTGAATCCCGGTTGGCTGTCGTAAAGCTTGCGCAGGCGTTCCTTGACGGCTTCTACCTGCAACCGCCGCCGTCCAGCTTCTTCGCCGGGCAGGTACTCGCGTGGCGGGATTTCCGAAAGTGTGGCGATGATCCCGAGATATTCCTGAAATGCGGTGGAGCCGCTGTGGAGCGTCCGTTCCAGATCGTGCTGCCGGTGAGTCAGAACCAACGGGTATGATTTTGGCGCAAGCGGAAATAACGAATCGAAGTTTTTGATGTAAAAACTTCCGTCGCGGAAAATCAGTTCGAGTTCCTGATTTTCCAGGGCATCGGCGTAAACGCTTCCGAGCACCGGCAGCAGAATCTTGTTATCGAACATTCGTGACGGCGGATGCCAATCCACATCGAAGTAAGAGGAATATGCCGAAGCCGGGCCATTTTCGAGTACATCCATCCACCAGGGGGTTTCGGCGCTGGCGGCCATGTGGTTGGGAACGATGTCCAGCAGTAAGCCCAGATGATGTTTTTTGAGATCGGCTTGAAAGGCCTCAAATTGTCGTTCGCTGCCCAGGTCGCTGTCGATGCGCGTGGGATCGGTGGCATCGTAGCCGTGGCCGCTCCCGCTGCGGCTCTGCAGTAAAGGAGATGCGTAAATATCCGTGATTCCCAGCTTCACAAAATAATCCAGAATGTTGCAGGCATCACGGAAAGTAAAACTCTTACTAAATTGCAAGCGGTAACAGGACAGAGGAATGTGCCCCAAGGGCCTTGGGTCCAGGTGTTCTGATTTTTTGGATTTTCGCAGCGGAACGCTCATGGGGGGATGATCCGGCTGTTGCGCGTTACGAAAAATCGGTGGGAGCCGCTCCGTTCGGGCTGGGAAATCATTATACAGTAAATTTGAGCGAGGCCGCCGGGTTCACGAGTCGTAAGATCAGCGCATACGGTGAACTAGCAACTTGCTATCTCGCAAGCGGTACATCGTATAATGCTAGTGCGGGATACGGTTCTCGCACCCAGCCCTGCGGGATATCTGAACGAGCTGACTCTGATGCTCGCGGAGGGTTTATCTTGCAATCTTCAAACACCGCCACGGAAGTGTCCCTGCCACAGCTTCGCCGGGTTGTGATCGAACGTTTGACACCGCAAGTCGACGGCGGACGGTTTTCGATCAAGCGGGTCGTTGGCGAACGGGTTTCAATAGAGGCTGACATTACTGCTGATGGACATCAAGTATTGGGCGCCGTCGTTTGCTTTCGCAAGCGCGATGAACGATCCTGGCATGAATCAGCGATGCGTCCGATGGGAAACGACCGCTGGCAGGGGACCTTCGAAATTACCGAATTCACGCCCTACCTTTACACCGTGCAAGCCTGGGTCGATCCCTACAAAACCTGGATTCGCGATCTGATCAAGAAAGCCGATGCTGGGCAGGACATCGGTCTGGACATTATCGCCGGCTCCAACCTGGCGCGTTTTGCCGCCACGCGCGCTCCTGTGTCGGACGCACAAAAGCTGATTGATCTGGCGGCGAAGCTGCGTGGTTTCGCGCAAACCGACCGGAGTTCCGCGTTGACTTTGGCGCAAAGCGAAGATCTCACCCGGTTGATGGAGCGTTATCCGGATCGCACCCGGGCGACTACCTTCGAAAAAGAACTGAAGGTTTGGGTTGATCGCCCCAAGGCGCGGTTCAGCAGTTGGTATGAAATGTTCCCGCGATCGTGCACCATCGATCCGCAAAAGCCCGGAACGTTTCGCGATTGCGCCAACAGGCTGCAGTACGTCGCGGACATGGGGTTCGACGTTCTTTATTTTCCGCCGATTCACCCGATCGGCCGCGTAGGACGCAAAGGTCGAGAACAATAGCTTGCAGGTCGCGCCCGGCGATCCTGGCAGCCCGTGGGCAATCGGTTCCATCGAGGGGGGACATAAGTCGATTCATCCGGCGTTAGGCACACTCGAGGATTTTAAGCAGCTGCAGCGAAAAGCCCAGGCGCTAGGGCATCGAAATCGCAATGGACATCGCGTTTCAGTGCGCGCCCGATCATCCTTACGTGAAAGAGCATGAAGAATGGTTCGCGCACCGGCCGGACGGATCGATTCAGTACGCTGAAAATCCGCCGAAAAAGTATGAGGATATTTATCCGCTCGATTTTGAAAGCCGTCAGGCGCTGCAGCTTTGCGAGGAATTGAAGAGCGTCGGTGATATACTGGATCGAGCAGGGAATTCGGATTTTTCGTGTCGATAATCCGCACACCAAGCCCTTCGGTTTCTGGGAATGGCTGATCGCCGAAATTCATAACACCAATCCGGACGTCATCTTTCTGGCGGAAGCATTCACGCGACCAAAGATGATGTACCGTCTCGCGAAGCTTGGATTCACGCAGTCGTATACGTATTTCGCCTGGAAGAACACCAAGACCGAGATCACCGAACTTTTCACCGAGCTGACGCAGACACCGGTGCGCGAATTTTTCCGTGCGAATCTGTGGCCGAATACGCCAGACATCCTGAACGAATATTTGCAGGCCGGCGGGCCCCCCGCATTCATGAACGCGTGTGATTCTGGCGGCGACTTTAGGCGCGAATTACGGAATCTACGGTCCGGCTTACGAGCTTTGCGAGAATCGGCCGGTAGTGCAGGGCAGTGAGGAATATTTGGACTCGGAGAAATATCAAATTCGGGTCTGGGATATCGATCGTCCCGACAGCCTGAAGCAGCTGATTGCACACCTAAACAAAATCCGCAAGGAAAATGTCGCGCTGCAAAGCGATTGGAGCCTGAAGTTTCACCGGATCGACAACGATCAGCTGATCGCCTACAGCAAATCGACGACGGACGGGTCGAACATTATCCTAATCGTGGTGAATTTGGACACGCGCTATACACAATCCGGGTTTGTGGAGCTGCCGCTCGACGAATTTCGGATCGAGCCACAACAGCCCTTCGAAGTGCACGATTTGCTAGCGGACGCGCGCTACACCTGGCACGGCCCGCGGAACTATATTGAATTGAATCCTGCGAAGGTCCCGGCACATATCTTTAAACTGCGATGAAGCTTGCCTGCGGTATCCAACATCGATAATCGGTTCGATGCTGTGGCTGGAGTCGCGAGAGGAGAACCTAGAAGTGGCCGCAGTCACCGAGGAGGCGCTCTGGTATAAGGACGCGGTTATCTACCAGCTGCATGTGCGCACCTTTTGCGACAGCAACAACGACGGAATCGGCGATTTTCGGCGGGCTCGATGCAGAAGTTGGATTACCTGCAGGATCTCGGCATCAATGCGATCTGGCTGTTGCCTTTTTTTCCTTCGCCTTTGCGCGACGATGGCTACGACATCGCGAATTACCGTGCCATCCACCCGAATTACGGAACGCTTGAAGATTTCAAGACGTTCCTAGCCGCGGCTCACGCGCGAGGCATCCGCGTGATCATCGAGATGGTCCTGAATCACACCTCCGATCAGCATCCCTGGTTTCAGGAATCGCGCAGCTCCCGCGACAATCCCAAGCGCGATTGGTATGTCTGGAGCGATACCGACGACCGCTACAAGGAAGTCCGGATTATTTTTCTCGATACGGAATTGTCCAATTGGGCCTGGGACCCGGTTTCGAAATCCTATTATTGGCACCGATTTTTCAGCCATCAGCCCGACCTGAACTGCGACAACCCCGCCGTTTTCGAGGAAATGTGGGACGTGATGAAGTTCTGGCTGGAAATGGGCGTCGATGCCTTCCGGCTGGACGCGGTCCCCTACCTGATCGAGCGGGACGGGACCAACTGCGAAAACTTGCCCGAAACGCACGCGATCATTCGCAGGTTGCGCAAACGCCTGGACGAATCATTTCCCGGACGAATGCTGCTCGCCGAAGCGAATCAGTGGCCGGCAGACGTGCGCGCCTACTTCGGCGACGGCGATGAGTTCCACATGGCCTTTCATTTCCCGTTGATGCCGCGAATTTTCATGGCTGTGCAACTGGAAGACCGCAAGCCGATCATCGAAATTCTGGAGCAGACGCCGCAAATTCCCGAGAGCTGCCAGTGGTGCACGTTCCTGCGAAATCACGACGAGCTCACTTTGGAAATGGTCACCGACGTCGAGCGCGACTACATGTATGACACCTACGCGACCGACAAGACCATGCGTCTCAATCTGGGTATTCGCCGCCGTCTGGCGCCCATGATGGACAACGATCGCCGGCGCATTCAGCTTCTGAACGTGCTGCTGATGTCGCTGCCGGGAACTCCGGTGATTTACTACGGCGATGAAATCGGCATGGGTGACAATATTTATCTCGGTGATCGCAACGGCGTGCGAACGCCAATGCAGTGGAATGGCGGCTGGAACGCGGGATTTTCCGGCGCCGATCCCGAACGCCTGTATTCGCCGCTGATATCCAACCCCGTCTTCGGCTACCAGGCGATCAACGTCGAGGCTCAAAAGCGCTCCCAGCACTCTCTTCTAGCCTGGACCAAGCGATTAATTGAGATTCGGAAATCCTCGCGCATCTTCAGCCGCGGATCGATTGAGTTTTTGCAGCCTTCGAATCACCGCGTTCTGGCATACATTCGAAAGCTCGGCGCGGAGCGGGTGCTGACCGTGAATAATCTGTCGAGTTCGGCGCAAGCGGTAGAGCTGGATTTGCAAAGATTACAAGGGTGCTGTGCCGGTCGAAATGGCTGGCAGAAATCTGTTTCCACGGATTGGCGAGCTGCCTTATCTTATGACCCTAGGTCCTTATCAATCGTTTTGGTTCCGATTGCGTCGCCTCTGATAACCTGAAAGAGTTTCACTCTGTGCAGGCGAGATATAACCTGCTTTCCTGCCGGGTGCGGTGGTTTGCAGCCCCGCTGCAATCGCTTTTGGTCTTGCCGTCTGAACTGGCATTCGGCGCCATGCTGTTAGAAAATCTTCTGGGAGATTTTGTTGCCTGAAGAAACACTGCTATCGGACGATTTTCTGCGCCAGCTGATGAGCGTAGGGGAAGTGGATCTGCTTGTCGGCATTCCCTCGCACAACAATGTTAAAACAATCGCAACGGTAATCGCGACTGTCGAGGAAAGCTACCGCCAGAATTTTACCCGCGATCGGGTAGTCATCGTAAACGTCGATGGCGGCTCGCGGGATGGGACGCCTGAAGCCGTTTTGAAGCCGATCGCTGAAACTCATCCGAGTTTGCGCGGTCTTACTTCGCTGCGCACGATACACCGGATATCGACGAGCTATCCGGGAGGAGCTTCGCCGGGCGCCGCTCTACGCACCATTCTCGAAGCCGCCGACCTGGTGCGGGCCAAAGCCTGCGCGGTGGTTTCACCGCAAGCTCCCACTCTCGACACCGGATGGATCAAGAATCTTTTGCAGCCCGCCTATCACGATAACTTCGATTTTGTGGCCCCCCTGTACAGCCGGCACAAATTCGAAGGATTGCTGGCGCGCAACCTGCTGTATCCGATGACGCGAGCGCTATTGTGCTGCGGAATTCGCGAGCTGCACGCTACCGACTTTGGATTCTCTGGAAAACTGGGTTCCTACTGCCTTGCGCAGGACGTTTGGACGCAAGATGCCGTCCGCACCTCGCCCGAAACCTGGATGGTCATTTCCGCGGTCACCACGGGGTTAAAAACCTGTCAAACCTTTCTGGGACCGAAGGTACAGCCTTCCGCCGGCTCGGGCACCGACGTTGTCGCCGCCATCAGAGAGACGGTCGGGCCCTTGTTCTGGGCGCTCGAGTCGCACCAGGACTACTGGATGGGCGCGGTTAAGGCACAGCCCGTCCCGACTTTCGGCCCGGACCATCAACTGACCACGGAGAACGTGCGAATCAATCGCAAGCGGATTTACGAGTTGTTTCAAAAGGGTGTCAGCGATCTGTCCGACATTTTGAAGACGATTCTCAGCGATGAGACCCGCACGGAAATCGAACTTGTGGCCGCGCTCGATGAACAGCAATGCCGCATCAGCAACGAGCTGTGGACGCGAGTCGTGTGCGAATTTGCGTCCGCCTTTCACCACACCGTGATAAATCGGGACCACTTGCTGCAATCCTTGGTCCCGCTCTATCGTGGAAGAATTTATTCCTATCTGGTGCAGCATCACAATTCCACCCCTGAGGAAATGGAAGAAGACACGGAAGATTTATGCCATGAATTCGAGAAACAGAAACCGTACTTGCTGGAGAAATGGAAGGCGAAGTAGTGAGGTGACTTCATGAAACAACTGATCCTTCAGGGTCTGGAGCAGGCTTACCAGAATCTGGTGCACATGATCTCGGTGTTTTTGCCGCGATTGGTGGCCATGGTGCTGATCATTTTGGTTGGGTTGATCGTCGCGCTCCTGCTGAAACGTATTCTCGGGCTGATTTTGCGCTTCACCCAACTGAATCGGCTGTCGGAGGAATCCGGCGCGTCGCAGGTATTGCGCAATGCCGCGCTGCCGACGATTACAGACCTCCTGACCCGCTCGGTCTTCTGGGTTACGTGGCTGGGGTTTACTCTCGTGGGAATCAGTATTTTGGGTATACCGGAACTCCACGAGCAGATTTCACATTTGTTTCAGCTGTTGCCGGAGATCTTTGTCGCGATCCTTATTCTTTTTGTGGGCGTGCTAGCCGCGAATTTCCTCTCGCGGGCGGCATTGCTGGCGGCCGTCAATGCTGGATTCAAATCCCCGCGGGTTTGGAGCGGGTCGACGCGCTTCGTAATTTTGATTCTGGCCATATCCATGGCGCTCGAACAGATCGGATTGGCCAACCAGACCGTGATTTCCGCGTTTTCGATCGTGTTCGGCGCACTTATGTTCGCACTGGCGATCGCATTCGGAATTGGCGGACGTGATCTGGCGCGTCACACACTCGAGAGATATCTTGGTGACAGCCACAAGCAGGAAAAAGAAAAGGAAAAGGAAGAAGAACCGTCGCCGCTGTGAAATTGAAATCTCTGAATAAGACCTGCCGGGGAAGCCAGCCTGCCGATCAGCAGTTGTCAGAGGAGGACGTTGTGAGCGCACCGGGAATGCAAAAAGAAAAATTCATGGAGCTGCAGAACATACTGCCGGCGCTGTTGCCCGATTTTCTGACGGCGCAACGCTGGTTCGGAGCGAAGGCCGCGAGCAATCCGCGGCACCGGCGTTCCGGACGTCATTCCGTTCGGAGCCTCCGAGTCAGATGCCTTTGTGATTCTCGCGCGTGTCGAGTATGACGCCGGTCCTCAGGACGTGTATGTTCTGCCGCTGGTCGCTGTTTCGGGGAGCGACCAGCTATTCAAGGACAGCATTCATACGCTGAGGCTGAAAGGCCAGAGCGGTGCAAGTCTGGTTTTGGGCGACGCGTTGCGCGATGAGAAATTCTTGCTGGCCCTTCATTCGGCGATCGATGGGCGGCGTGTCTTTTCTGGTCTCAACGGTGAAGTGCGCGCCGAGCAAGCCAGCAACTATCGCAATTTCAGTCCGGCTGCTGCGGGCAGCCTGAAGCCCGTGCCCATGAAGGTCGAGCAAAGCAACAGCTCGATCGTCTACGGCAATCGTCTGGTATTGAAAATGTTCCGCCACCTAGAGCAGGGAATCAATCCGGACCTGGAGATCGGGTTCTTTCTCACCGAGAAGGTACGATTTCCTCATATGCCGGCGGTGGTTGGGTGGCTGGAATATGCAGGTAACGATGGCCGGCAATCCACCCTCGGCATTCTTCAGCAGTTCGTGCCGAACGAGGGCGACGCTTGGGCATTCACGCTGAAATCTCTGTCTCATTTCTGGCGGCAAGCGGACCAGCATCTGCAGGAACTTTCGTCGCTGAAGCTGCCGAGTTTGTATTCGGTGAAAGCGACCGATGACGCTATTCCCGATGTTGCACGAGAACTATGCGGTCCGTACCTCGACTCTGTGGCACTGCTGGGACAACGAACCGCGCAACTGCACTTGGCCTTAGCTTCTGATTCTCTAAACCCCGCGTTCGCACCCGAACCGTATACGCCAGAATTTCAAAAGCAATTTGCGCAGTCTTTAGCAGAAAAAACCAAGAATACCTTGCAGCTCTTGCGCTCGCGGGTCGAAAAATTGCCAAACAGCTTGCGCTTGCAAGCGGATCAGGTTATGAGCGCCCAAGATACGATCCTGCAAACCTTTCGCACCTCGCTGGACCATCCAATATCTGCGGTGCGCACGCGAATTCATGGCGATTACCATCTGGGCCAGGTGCTATACACCGGGTCGGATTTTGTAATCATCGATTTTGAAGGCGAGCCGGCGCGGCCAATGTCAGAACGGCGACGGAAGCTTTCTCCTCTGCAGGATGTCGCTGGAATGCTGCGATCGTTCCACTACGCCGCATTCTCCGCCGAACCCACGACGGCTGCGGTCGCAGATGTGAACAGCGAAAATGCCAGGCAGCGTTCAAGTGCCGCTGAAGCTTGGCGGGCCTGGGTGACTGCTCGCTTCTTGAGAGCATATTTGAAGGAAGCGGGAAATGCCCCTTTCATTCCAAACAGCGAAGACGAACTGCGGAATCTGCTGCGAATCCATCTGCTGGAGAAAGCGCTGTATGAACTGAACTATGAATTGAACAACCGTCCCGATTGGGTGCGAATTCCACTGGCGGGAGTTGTAAGTCTCTTGAAGGAATAAATCAAAGTGAGCGCGACTAGAATTTGCAATACCAGGCCCGCCGCCGCTGTGGCCTTAGTTGCTGTTGAGTTTGTGGCCGCCCGGTCCGGCGCAGCCGAGCCACCGCGGGCATTGCCATGCCAGCCCCGGCAGATAGCGAACTTAGAACTGCCGCATGAGATTCATAGAGACCGGCACGCTTGAAGCGATCGTCAGTCTTTTCGGAGACGAGCGATGAAATCGGGTGGCAACTGATGCGTCAGTTCCAAAAATACTCCGTTCGTCCAGCCGAAGCCGATCACGTTGCGTTTATAGCCTTCGATAATGTGGGTTTTTGACGTCCTAGTGACCACGTCATATTTTTCGCGAATGGTGTGATCGCGCTCGAAATTCTCCATGACCATGCTCAGAAATTCATAACTGATACGGTTTGCCTCAGCCTCGAACCCATATTTGCGCATCCCTTCGACTGCCAATAATTGAATGGGGGCCCAGCCATACGGGTAATCCCACTGCGCCTGGGATTCGCGTTTGCTCATGACGATTCCCCCGGGCTCTTCGAAGAACGCGAGATTACGCATCACAGCATCAGCTTGTTCCCTTGAAGCCAGCCCAGCCCAGAGCGGGTAAAACGTGGTTGCATACTTATAGTCTGAGCGCTTGTGAGTGCTGAAATCGTAATCAAAATACAATCCTGCCTCGCCGTCCCAAAAATATTTGTCGATTTTGGCTCGGCGCTCCTTAGCTTTTTGGCTCCATTGTTGAGCGTCAGACGGGCGCCCGAGCAGCTCGCTCATTTTTTCCAAATCTTTTTCGGTCTTATACAGCAGGCTGTTCAAACACACGGGCGCGTAATGGTGGGTATCCGCGCTGAACGGGCCGAAGCGGAACGAAACGTCGAATCCAGATTCGCGCATGCTGCGATCGCCTTTGTAATACTCGGCGGTCAGGGCGACGTGAGTTTTTTTATTGCAACCCGCGGCGGAGGAATGCCGCGGCTGATTGTGACAATCAGGAAGCGCAAAGACGCTGCCCAGAACTTCCGGTGTGGGTTGCGCGTCATCGACACGCACCAGGTATTTTTCATTGCTGCCTCCATGAAGCGCGAAATATTGCGCGACTCCCCGGTAATAAAGGCTGGGGTCTCCGACGATTTCGGGCACAGGACCATCCCCATGGTCGAAATAACGCGATAAACCCGTGTCCCCAGCCAGATGCGGCGGTTGAATCCACTGCTGGTAATCGCGTAGGGCGTATCCATATGCTTTTTGCAGCCATGCCCGATCTTGCGCGCTTTTCGGTTTGTCATTTTCATACACAGCTAAAATCATGGACGTGAGAAATGGCGGCTGCGAGCGGGTCAGGTAATAGCTGCGGTTGGCATTCAGCACATCGCCGTAATGTTCGACCTCGAAGAAAAAATCTTCCACCATCCCCTTGGCAAGTTCGGCGCGATTGTCACGCACCAGCCCGCGAATGATGAAATAGCTGTCCCATCCATACATCTCGTTGAACTGCCCGCCGGGCACGACGTAGGGGTGTTCCAGGTACAGCAGCCCCTCGGTTTCGATTTTCGAAACGTCGACTTCGCCGCCTTTGCTAATCCTCTCCGGCAGATGATCGACGCGCACGCGGCACTGCTTCTGCATTTCGGCTACCAGGGGTGCGTCGTTCAGTTCAGCCGGCAGATAAAGAACTGCCTCATTGTTGGTTTTGACATCTCCAAACGTCCGGCAATCGGTAAGTGACCGCATCAGCGAGTCCCAAGCGTGGGAAATGTAGTCCTCAATGCGCGCAAGTGAATCAGCCTGGGCAGCCATAGGTTCTCCGGTATTGTGATTTATTGCCGGTCGGAACGGGTTCGCACCGCAAAGCAGCGAAACGCACAGAATCGAAATGCAAAGGATCGCGCGGGCTTTGACGGACCTAAGGGCACGATAACGAATGACAGGGACGGGCATCGGTTCCAGCTTGGCTGGACTTTCTATTGTTACAGCAGATTTCCCTCCGTGCCAGCGAAAGAAACTCCCGGTTTGGCTTTTGGACCCCAGTTTCAAGGGGGAAACAGCAGCAATTTCCTAAGGTCCAATACCAGGGTTTCTAAGGTTTATTACGGATATTCCTATTTACAGCCGGCTGCTAGCGTTGCTCAAGTCATACCCTCATAAACGCTTCGCCCATTGGGGCAAGACCAGCTCTGGCGGCTTGCCCCCTTCTTGTTTTTGCACTGACTCAAAGCTGAAAAGAGGCAGGCGCGGCCTAGGTCACCGAGCCGCTGCTTTTCCTCGGCGCGAATTCCGACGCCTCCGTATCGTGTAGAATGGCGGCAAGCAAAAGGAGGTGAATTGCCGTGTCTGCCTACTATCTTCTTAAAACCGAACCTTCGGAATATTCCTTCGCGCGGCTGCAAAAAGACGGCCAGACACTCTGGGACGGCGTTTCGAATCCTGTGGCAGTGAAGAATCTTCGCGAGATGAAGCCAGGGATGAAGCTTGTGATCTACGAGACGGGCGACCACAAGAGCGTGGTCGGAACTGCCTCGGTCCTATCCGTGGACGGGTCCAATCCCAAGAATCCTGCTGTCGAGATAAGAGCCGGAAAGGCCATTGCCAAGCCGATCTCTCTGGCGGAAATCAAGGCCAACAAACTGTTCGCCGATTCACCTCTGGTTCGCCAAGGCCGGCTCTCAGTCGTACCGCTCACCGAAGAACAATATGAGGCGCTTGTGCGGGGCTAAGGCGGAAGGCGGGCGGTCGCGCTGGCCGTCTCCCGCTACGGCCCCGGGTGTGTGCTTGTTCTCGGGCGAACAGGCAGTCATGTTGTGACCGGGGCGCAGCATTGCCGCGCTAGAAGCCGCTACCTCTAAACCTGCGCCTCGGGCTGATTTGCCGCTCTGTTTCAGACCGTTTTATCCTTCGAATAGCAGAGCCGTTCCAGGTTACATTCCAGGCATTGCGGTTGGCGAGCCTTGCATACCCTGCGGCCGTGCCATATCAATTGATGGGAGAAGAGAACCCAGCGGTCCTGCGGAATGATCTTCATCATGTCGCGTTCGATTTTGGGGGGCTCGGAGTGCTTGGTCAGATCCAGCCGTTTGGTGAGGCGTATCACGTGCGTATCTACGACTACACCTGATGATATGCCGAAGCCGGTGCCCAGGACGACGTTGGCGGTTTTTCGCGCCACGCCCGGCAGCGTGAGAATTTCCTCCATGGTCTTCGGCACTTCGCCGTGAAACTCTTCCACGATTTTTTTGCTGGCGCCCATGATCGACTTCGTTTTGTTGCGAAAGAAACCGGTCGGGCGGATTTCCTGCTCGAGCTCGGCCGGATTGGCGTAGGCGAAAGCCTTGGCGTCCGGATATTTTTTAAATAATTCCGCGGTTACCTCGTTAACCCGAACGTCGGTACACTGCGCCGACAGTATGGTGGAAATCAGCAGCTGAAAAGGGTTCTCGTGTATCAATGCGCAGTTTGCCTTGGGATACGCATCGTCCAGGCCTTTCAGAATAGCGCGCACGCGAGCGGGATTGGGACCGCGGCCGAATTCGAGGCCTCTGGTCGGCCCACGGCGCCGCACAGCCAGTTTTGGCGCTTTTTCTGTAAGGTTGGCGAAACCTGAAGGGGCCTTCGCTGACAATTTTATTTTGGATTTTTGTTTAGTAGGCTTAGCCATCGAGCGAAAATATATCACAAGGCAAGGAAAAGCCGCCGATGACGCCCCTGGAGTCTTGCTGCTAAACGGCAGAGAACAAATTCTGCGCGAAATTCCACTCCGTGTCGATCCACTGCTTGACGCAGTCGAAACCAGTGCGCACTCCCATCTGGATCACTTCGTCAGTATTATATTTGTGGGAACTTTCAGTCCAAATGGTTTCGCCTTCGCGCAGGTAGAATCTGAGACCCGCTTCTCGAATCGTCACGTGCTGCCATACTTTCGACAGCAGATGCATTTCCACTCGCCGCTCGGATTCGTCGTACCGCGCCACGTGGCGGAATTGCTTCAAATCAAAGTCCGCACCCAGATCGCGATTGATGCGGCCCAATAGATTCATGTTGAAAGCTGCCGTCACGCCAGTGGGGTCATCGTAGGCTAACAACAGCTTGGCGATAGGCTTTTCCAGGTCCGTCGCCAGCAATAAGGCGTCATTTTCGCGCAATATGCCACGGACACCCCGCAAGAATTGCTCTCCGGCGGGCCGATCGAAATTTCCGATAGTACTGCCCAGGAAAAGCACCAGAATCTGCTCGCCGTCTCGCCTGCGTGCGGCCACTTCCTGCAAACCATCGAGATAAGCGCGCTCAAATCCAACAATGCTGACTCTATCGATCTGCCCGATTTCCTGTTCGCAACGCGAAAGCGCGCTGCCCGAAATATCGATGGGATAGTAATTGACGCGCTGGCGCCGCGACAGAGCTTCCAGCAGCAGTCGGGTCTTCTGCCCGCTTCCGCTGCCGAGCTCGGCCACCATCACCGGTGTCGGCAACAGCGAGACAATTTCCTGCGAATAGAGCTGCAGCAAGCGCATCCCCGCACGGCTCAGTCCGTATTCCGGCAGCAAGCAGATAGCATCAAAAAGCGCCGAGCCTAATTCGTCGTACAAATATTTCGACGGCAATTCTTTTTGTCCGGGCTGGCTCAGGCCCACCACAACATCGGCAGAAAAATCAGCCGCGACCTCGGGCGGCGCACTGGCACGAGCCATTCTTGGGGCGATGCCCATGGATCAATCCTCCACGCATCGGAATGTACTGTAGGTGTACGGATAATGCGGTTGGAACCAATTGCGGAAGGAGCGCCGCTGCATGCAGGCATCCGTGCGCGGCGAGCCGCCCTTCATCACAAAATGTTTTGCGTCGAAAAAGTCGGCGGAGTAGCCCTTGTAAAAAGGAAACGGTTCGAATCCAGGCAGGGGACCGAACACAGTCGAAGTCCACTCCCAGCCATTGCCCAGAAGATCGTGGACGCCGAAATCGCTTGCGCCTTGGGGATGCGCGTCGACGCCAGTGGGATCCCAGCGTTTGAAACCAAAATTTCCGCGCGACTCGTCGGGCGGTTCGTCGCCCCAGGGGTACTGCCGCTCACGTCCCGCCGTAGTCCCGTATGCTGCACGATGCCACTGTTCTTCGGTGGGCAGTTTTCTTCCCGCCCAGCGCGCATATGCCGAAGCTTCCGCGTGGCTTAGGTAGACCGGCCACGATGGGGGCAGGGGGATCGAGCCGAACATGGCGCGATATTCCCATCTGCCCAAGCCCTGCGCCGCAGAATCCGAAGAGCGAGAGCGCATCCAGAAATGCGGATGCTCGATATTCTCTTTGCGGCGCCACTCCCAATCTTCTTTGCGCCAGTACTTGCTATCCTGATAGCCGCCGTCCTGAACGAACTTCAAATATTCCGCATTGCTGACAGGGAAGACATCGATGGAAAAGCTTGGCACCAAGACTTTTTGCATTCCGAATTCATTGTCCCAGCCAAACGATCGCGTGGACCGCGACTTGCCGAGGGTGGCGATGCCGGTAGGTATCGTCACCTGCTTTGGATAAGGCGCAGAGCGCAAATCGGGCTCTGGTGCGGGCTGCCGCTTCTTGTGATTAAGCGGCAGACCGTGCAGCAGATATGCCAGCGTCTCGGCATGCATCAAGCGGTGCTCGATTGCAACCTGCAGCAGGGTGCCGTCAGAAAGTGAGGCGTCAGCGGCGCGAATCACGCTCGGATTGTGCAGCCGCTCATCCAGTTTCTCGCGAACCTGGCGGCTGTAGTTTTCCACTTGTGCTATGGACGGCCAATCCTCCGGCTGATCGCTAGGGAGCCCGCCGCCAACCGGATCGATGCCGAATGCGAAAAGTTTGTCCAGCTCGCTGTCCTCGGAGACCAGGCCCAGGACACCGCTTAACAGGTTGCGGTCAAAGGCTTCAAGATGACCGAGATAAAAAATCAGCCTGTGACGCTCGGCGATCGGGCGGTCGTAAAAGGAATTAGGAGTTAAGAGGGCGAAAAGCGCATCCGTCCGGGCGCGTGCTTCTTCCATCCGCGACAAGAGGGCAGACTCGGATTCCAGTACAGCGCGCGAAGCCATTTAGCCTCCCCCTGCGGCTGAGGTTATACCGCCTATCGGTCGTGTCGGTAAGCTGTTTGGTCTCAGCTCAGGTTAGATGCTGAGGCAGGCTAGAAGATACCAGCAGTTCGCGGGCGAAATGACATACAGCAATTTCCTGAAGGCTTTACCGCGATGACTGTAGTGGTTCTTCTCCTCGGGAGTGAATTCGGCATAGGTGCGGCCCAGTTCTTCGAACATGAAAACGGGGTCATATCCGAACCCGCCAGTGCCGCGAGGCTCTTTTGTGATGACGCCGCGCGCGAAGTCTGAAACCACAGCAATCGGGTGACCCTGCCGGGCTAAGGCTATTATGCAGACGAACTTCGCACGGCGCGCTTCGCCTTCCTTTCCGCTCATTTCCCGCAACAGCTTCTGCACCCGCTCGGCGTCGCTTGCAACGGGGCCAGCGTAACGTGCTGAATGAACTCCCGGAGCGCCACCAAGGGCCGGTACCACTAGTCCAGAATCGTCGGCCAGAACGGTTTCGTGGGTAAATCGCGTGTAATGCAGACACTTTGCCCGCGCGTTCTCAGCGAACGTTGGCGCTGATTCTTCGAAAACAGGGAACTCAACAAAGCCGGGAATGCAGATCGAGCTCGAGGTCAGCGCCGCGTCCCATCTCCGCGTATTCTCGCAGTTTTCCGGGATTCGAGGACGCCAGCAACAGCTTCATGGGGGTGCGCACTGTTTCGCGTGGTCTTACTTGCCGCGAACCATGAACTTGATTTGCAACAGTTCCTGTTGCGCCCGCACCAGCGACCGGATGCCGCCAGCGGCGAGCTTCAGCAGATCCTGAAGTTCGATGTCCGTGTAGGGACGCCCCTCCGCACTGGCCTGCACTTCCACGAACTCGCCGCTCCCGGTCATTACGACGTTCATGTCCACTTGCGCGCGCGAGTCTTCTTCGTAGGCGAGATCGAGAAGGAGTTCGTCTTCGACGATCCCTACGCTGGTAGCCGCCAGAAAATCAATCAGTGGCACCTTGCGCAGAATTCCCGCCGCCACCATGCGTTCGAGCGAAAGCGCCAGCGCCACGAATGCGCCGGTCACCGAGGCTGTGCGGGTGCCGCCGTCGGCCTGAATTACGTCGCAATCGAGCCACACCGTGCGTTCGCCGAGTGCCTTCAGGTCCGTCACGGCGCGCAAGCGTTCGGCCGATCATGCGTTGGATTTCGAGCGTGCGTCCCGATTGCTTGCCACGGCTCGATTCTCGCGGGGTGCGGCTCTCAGTCGAGCGCGGTAGCATTCCGTACTCGCCGGTGACCCATCCTTTGCCCGGAACCCTTCAAAAAAGACGGCACGCCATCTTCAATGGTCGCGGTCACGATCACGCGAGTATCGCCGGCTTCGATCAGCGCGCTGCCCTCGGCGTGAGGAATGAAATCCGGAGTAATTTTCACCGGCCGCAGTTGGTCGGCCACGCGTCCATCGGCTCGCAATGGTGAATCTCCCTTCGTTACGTCTCGATTGGATGATCAGCGGAAATTCGGGCGCAGCTAGTGTGACGATTGTGCGCGAAAGTGTCAACAATAGCGAGGAGCACGCCGTCAAGCTTTAAACTGTAGCGCACGGACCTTAGCGCGGCACTGCAGCTCATGTTCGAATTCTGTTCGTGTACCAGGCTTCCCCCGTGACCGCGCGAAAGACTGCGCTGCGGAGTTTTCCAAAGGCGCGATGCCACTCCTGCTGAGCCAGGGTTGCTACAATTTACGGAGAAGGATTCAACGCAGCGCCCGACGCAGTCGGTGCCGGCCGCGCGGTAACGGGATTTGCTGCTGCCTAGGGTGCGGTCGCCCTCAAGACCGGCGGATTCAAATCGAACAAGCCAGTCAGGTCCGCGTGTCCGGCTAAGGTCTCCACCTCCTGGCCGTGAATTAGAATTTTCAGCCGGTGCGCTGCTGGAAGATTGGCTTCCAAGGTGCGCGCGATCGAGTCCACCGCCAATTGTTCGCTCTCGATCCCGGAAGGCGTTTCGGACGCCAGCGCGTCGGAAAAATCGGCGATAGCGGTTCCGTCGGGAAGAACGTAGAAGCCGAGCACGATCGCATCGGCCGGCAGCGTCCGCTGTTCAGGGCTCGGAGATTTCGCAATCAGCGCGTCAAGCACCTGACGCCCGCGCGTGCCCGGATCTGAGGAGAGCGGCAGATCCACTTCACTGGGAGCTACTGCGTCCGGCCCCGCGGCCCAGAAGATTTTCGCGGCAACCAGAACGTCGGTAGGAGTTGAAATCGCGGGCTTCAGGAGTTCGCGTCGCTCTTGTTCTTCTGAGGCAGTATTTTCCGAGAGATTCTCGATTCGTTTGTGCAGCCCGCGCAGGCTGATCAGCCCAATCAGCACGGCAACGACCAGAACGCCGAGCGTGATTTGCAGGTTGCGCGGCATTAGTTCGTGCCTGCCGGCCCACGCGTTGGGGATGAGACGGCGGCCGAGCCGAGCGGCCTCAGGGTTGCGACCGCGTGCACGATGGACATTGCCAGCGGTGCGCCCATGACTAGCAGGGTATTGGGGTCGGAGACCGAGACGCTTGAAGCTTCAACGGCAATTGCTGTTGCCGTTACGGAACGCAACTCGCGCACGGCAAATCGCGTGGACACCGCTGGCGATCCACTGAATCTCTGGGCCAATGCGCTTGCAGCGCGTCCGCCAGACGATGGCTGGCTTCCATAAAGGATTGCTGCGCTTTGTCCCACGGAATCAGACTAATCGGACGCCCGGTAGGGCCAACCGCAACACCCACTTGGTTTGTCGCGGTCCCGGCCGGAGCGGACGCAAACTGGTAGGAATAAGCGCGCGCAGTCCCAATTTTCCCCGTGGACGAAACGTGCAGGCTGATAAATATTGCATCGCGGTAGGCATTCGCGACTGCAGCGCGATCTTCATAGGAAGGGTTGGAATCGTCGTTGCGCGTCATCACCACGCGATAACCCTGACGCTCGAATTCACTTCGCACCATCCGCGCAAAAATCAGGACGACGTCCTTTTCCACCTGGCCGTTTGGCCCGCGCGCGCCGTTATCCGTTCCGCCGTGCGCCGGATTGATGACGATCACCGGACCCGAATGCGCGCGGGGCGGCCGGAATCGCAGGATTCTGTTCGGGAGCGGCTTGCGGCGGGACCGGGGGCGGGAGCTTGCGGCGGAGGCGAAACTTGCGCGGGAGTCTGAGACTGTTCCTGTTCGCCCCAGCAGGTGTACGCGTGGAACCAAGCCCGCAGCAAAGATCAAAGATGTGGCCAGTAACGGCAAAAACCAACGCGGCACGCCGAAAAGGATAGCAGAAACTGCCGCGGCTCGAACGAGCGTTTGGCAGTAATAATGCGAAATCAAAATCGTATTCGGTCGGAAAGGTTTAGATGTAGCGTCACGGCCTCGCGCGCGGCACCTGTCGATAGCTGCTGGCTAAGACCGAGAGAGCAATTGTTTCGTCAGCCGCAAAGCGGAGAGTCACGTTACGAGGCGCCTTCGAACTCTAGGTGGTGCGCTATTGCGGTCAACTCGGGGGACTAGCGCACCTTCGCGGATCATGTCCGCGGCCTTTTCCGCGATCGTGATGACCGGCGCGTTGGTATTTCCCGCGGGAACCACCGGCATGATCGAAGCATCCACCACGCGAAGCCGCTCGATACCGTGCACTCTAACCGTGCGTCCACAACCGCAAGCGAATCGTTCCCCATTTTGCAAGTCCCGACCGGGTGGTAGAGAGTTTCGAGTTCGTTGCGCAGGAATTCGACAATATCGTCGTCGATTTCGCATTAGTCCCGGGTGCAACTCGTCGCCGCGAAACGGATCGAACGCCTTCGCATGCGCCAGCCGCCGCGCCAGACGCACTCCTTCGATCATCGTCCTGCAGGTCCGCGTCTGTCGAAAGATAGTTGGCGCGAATGGCCGGCGCATCCAGCGGATTCGTGGAGCGCAGCGCGACCGTGCCGCGACTCTCTGGCGTGATCAGCGTGGGGCCGAAACCGAAGCAGTGCTCCTTGCGCCGAACCAGCCCGTGAGCGCGGTAATACGCCGGACCGAAGAGTAATTGCAAATCAGGCGTTTGCGCTCCGACGCGCGTTCGCAGGAATAATCCGGCCTCGGCGACGTTGGAAGTGAGCGGTCCGCTCTTGAACATCAAATAGCGCAGCAGGTTCGCCAGGGTTTCCGCGCCGTCCAGGCTGATTTTCTGCGTGCAAAGGTACCCGACGGAAACCATCGGATGATCCTGCAAATTTTGCCCGACGCCCGGCAAATCGTGGACCACGTCAATTCCGAAGCGCCGTCAGTTCATCGGCGGGGCCGACACCCGATAGCATTAAGCATCTGCGGAGAATTGACCGTTCCGCCCGCCAAAATCACCTCGGCATCCGCGCGGCGCCGTTTCAGCGCACCGTCGCGCAGGAAATCCACGCCGCTTGCTCGACCGTTTTCGATGCTCACCCGCGCGACGTGCGCGCCGGTGAGCACGGTAAGATTCGGTCGGCCGAGCGCGGGCTTCAAGTAACCGTCCACCGCGCTGCAGCGGGCGCCGTTCTTCTGCGTCAGTTGATAAAGCCCGGCGCCCTCCTGTGCCGCGCCATTGAAATCCGGATTGCTGGGAATTCCGACTTCGCTGCCGCGGCCAGGAAAGCGCGCGTCAGCGGATTCACGCAGCGTGGATCGGCGACACGTGAACGGCCCGTCCGACGCCGTGAAAGTCCGAAGCACCACGCTCTTGGTCTTCCGATTTCTTGAAGTACGGAAGAACGTCGGCGAATCCCCAGCCGGATTGCCGAGGTCGCGCCAGTGATCGTAATCCAGCGGATTGCCGCGGATATAAATCATGGCGTTGATGGAACTCGATCCGCCCAGCACTTTTCCGCGCGGCCAATAGAGCTTTCGATTGTGAAGTTGCGGCTTCCGGCTCGGTGGAATAGTTCCAGTCAACAGCCGTCTTGAAGAGTTTCGAGAATGCAGCCGGGATGTGAATCTCTCGCGCGTTGTCCGTGCCGCCCGGCTTCGAGGAGCAGTACGCGCGTGCGTGGCTCCTCGGTCAGAGCGCGGCCGCCGGACACACGCCGGCAGAGCCGGCTCCCACAATAATGTAGTCGTATGCTTGGCCGTCAGGCGCCATTGAAGGGTGCTAGGATTAAATGCTATCTAGCGCCGAGCGGCAACCTTTTGTCGCGGTGGGAAAATCGGCGGGATTATTGGGTGCGGCACCAGACCGCGCAACCTTACGCGCTCGCGCTCGTTTAGCGCCATGGGCTTCCAGCTCTCGCGCCGCAGGGAAGCGTCGCCCAATACACCAGGAAACCCGCGGCGATCAGCAGCATTCCGAAGGCAGCCCGGTCATGCCGAGGATTTTTTCGCCTTCGCCGTGAACGATCGAAAATCCCAGCAGCAACACGGGGAACACGCCGACAGAATGACGCCCCACATCCCTCCCGGCACTTTGAAAGGGCGGCGAAGTTCGGCTCTTTGATGCGCAACACAATCAAGGCGATGAATTCGAGCGACAGGCTCATGCCGTACAGCAGCACGTCAATTGTAACCAGCCGCTCGAATCCCAGGCCCAGACAGAGCGCCCAGCAGCCGGCGAGGACGTGATCGCGACCCAGGGCGCGCGCGTTTTGGCTGCAGCTTGCCGAATACCGAGGGCAGCAGCCCATCCTGCGCCATCGCCAGTGGCAAGCGCGAATAGCTCATCACCAGCGCGTTGAACATTCCGAACGCGCTCATCATTCCGCCCAGAACCAGCGCCACTCGGAAACCCGCGCGCCACAGCGACCGCCGACCAGTCCGCCCATCATGCCGGCCAGGTCCGCCCATGAGCCGGTCTCGAACGCGCTGCCGGGACGCCCGTGAGCCACATCGCCGCGAAGGGCAGTACGTAGGTGAGCGCAACGACCATCACCGCGAGGAGCATCGCCCGCGGATAGGTCTTTTGGGGCCGCTCACTTCGGCCGCGATTGTGGACGCGTTGTCCCAGCCCATGTAATTCCACATGCAGATCAGCAAGCCGCCGATCAAGCCGACGTCTGAGGTGGTCGGGGCGGTGACCGCGCCAGTCAGCGCGCCAATTTTCATCGGTGCAATCAGCACGATCAGCACGAACGGCGCGAGAGCAGAAAGAAGAGCCAAAGCGAGCTGATCGCCACCACGCGAATCCCGGCGATATTCATCAGCGTGCAGACGGTGACCACGCCCAGCGCCACCATCCATCCGCGATGGCCCACGGCGAACCACGGCACCAACCGCGTCAGATACGCCACAAATAGCGTCGGATAAATCGCCATATCAAAGATGCTGGCGACCAGCGACAGCCACGCTTCCTGGAAGCCCCAGAAATTTCCCATCGCGCGCCGCACCCACGCGTAGTAGCCGCCTTCCGCCGGCAGCGCGCTCGAAAGCTCGCCGATCATGAACGCGGTCGGCAGGCTCCAGAGCAGCGGCGTCAGCAGCAGCAGCAAAATCCCGCGGCCGTAACCCGCGCCGTGGATGATGTCTTCGGTGCCGTAGGTGCCGCCAGACACCATGAAAAATGTCGCGGCCACCAGCGGCCAGAGTGTGAGCTTTGCATTTTTCTTTGTGGAAGTAACTGCCCGGGAGGGAAATTGGGCTGGGAGGGATAAAGTGCTCAATTTTTTGTCGCGTCCTCCATCAGCGATCCTCGCTCTCTTCCGGCGGTGCACGCGGAGCGAGTTCGCAAAATGCAGAATACGGATATTCACACTCGATGCAAGAGAAATTTGCGGAAAAGTGAAAATTTCTTGAAGAGGAACGCTCGCGCGGCGCTGGCGACTTTCCCTTCGAGTCGCGACTTGTGGTTGGCGGCCCTTTGCCGGTCGCGACTTTACTCCTGTGGCTTGCTTTCTGCGCGCCGTGCTTCTCGTCGCGCGCGCTGCTCGTTGGCCCATTGCTGCTGCTGGTCCGGAGTCATCACTCCCCAAACCTCGGCCCGCGTCTCTTTCTTGATCTCCCGCACCTTCCGGTCCTTCACGTCATCGCTGAGCGTGGAATCCTTCTGGACCTCGAGGACTCGGT
>CAWJGI010000059.1:0-28299 GCA_963842255.1 uncultured Acidobacteriota bacterium
GTAGTGGGTGTTAATCATCAGGCCGGCGCCCACCAGAAGAACCATCGAAAGAGCAACTTCGCAGATTACTAAGGCATGCCGGGCCAGGCGGCCGGATGCCGAAGTTGTTTTGCGATCGCTGTCACGAAAGACGGCGTTCAGATCGGGACGCGAGGCCTGCATTGCGGGAGCTAGTCCAAAAAGGACGGCGGTAAGAAGCGAAATAAAGAGGGTAAACAGCAGTACCCTGCTGTCGAGCGTAATCGTCGCTGCGTTCGGGAAATCTCCGGCGAGCGCGAGGAACAGTTTGATGCCTACAACGGTCATTAATACGCCCAGCACGCCACCTGTCAGCGCCAGTAAAGCGCTCTCTGTCACCAACTGCTGAATCAAGCGGCGGCGCTCGGCGCCGAGCGAAACGCGCAAAGCATACTCCTTGCGTCGTGTCTCGGCACGGAACTGTACGAGGTTCGCGACATTCACGCAGGCAATCAATAGGACAAAGGCCACGGCGCCGAGAAGTGGGTACAGCGCGCTTCCCGCCCCTCGGTAGAGATCCTGGTGCAGGGGAATCACTTTGTCGTTCCGTTCCTTATTCGTGGACGGATAATCCTGCTGCAGGCGGCGAGCAATCACGTCCATGTCCGCCTGCGCCTGGGCCAACGTCACATTTGCTTTCAGTCGCGCTACCGGCATTAGCCAGTGATCAAACCGCGCGTTGTAGCGGCCGCTTGCGGGATTGATAGGCTGCCAGAAATCGATCGGGAACCCGTAGAACGGAGTGAATCCAGGAGGCATCACACCAACGATGGTGGAGATTACGCCTTCGACATTGAGTGTTTTCCCCAGCACGCCAGGATCGCTATTAAACTCGCGCTTCCAGAATTCATTGCTGATCACAATAGTTTGAGAACGGTCCTGAGCTTCTTCGGCAAGGAAAATCCTGCCGAGAATGGGTTTCGCTCCCAACATTTCCGAAAAAGTTGGGAGTTACATATTGCGTATAAAGCGATCTTGGTTCGCCGACACCGGAAACGATCGCGCGGTCATTGAAACTGCTAAGCGAGATATCATCGAAGACGTGATCTTGTTTTTTCCAGTTCCTCGACATTTTCCGCGATGGGCGGCGGTTGCCGCGACTCCGGGTGCGCCTGTTCGATCTGCCAAATTACTACGAGATTTTCTGGTTGAGGATAAGGAAGGGGGCGATACAGAAGAGCGTTCAGTACGCTAAAAATTGTGCTGTTGGCCGCGATTCCTAAACCGAGGGACAGAACGACGACCGCGAGGAATCCCGGACTTTTACGCAGGCCGCGGGCCGCGAATTTCAGGTCAGCCCAGATAGCTTCTGACCATTGAGCGATTCTCATTTTCGCGTTACCTCCCCGGCCAAAGTAATACAAAGACTACTCCCACGGCGTCGTGGATAAACTTGCGGTCGTAATAGTGCTGCCAACCAGCCGTTCTGTTCCTGGAAAGCGGATGGCTCTGCTGTCGCAGTTCTCTAGCAAAAGCAACAGGGCGCAGCAAAAACGAATAATTTGACACAGGTCCTGACCTGTGAAGAGTGGCTAAATGATTTTTACACCATGCGGTAGCCGGAGATGGTTCCACCAGTCATGGTCGCGATCAGTCCGTGGCTTTGAATGTTAGGCCGCGCCCAAATGTAAGTCAACGTGTGCAACCAGTATTGTCGGTAGCACATGATATGCCCGGTTGAATTAGCAAGTGAAATGTCCGTTCTCTGGCTGTGAGAGGGCGAGACCATGCAGGGGATGGACTGTTACACAGATTGTCAGCGTTATTCTACGTTGGTTCGCTTAGATCCTAACAGCAAGCGAAAGTGCTGTCGCAATTGATTGATCGTACGATCAGAGGGCTCTACCGACCCATAAGACCTTGAAAGCATAACGCCCCCTTCCATTACCGCCAAAACATACGTAGCCAGCGCATCGAGATCGGTCCCCGTGGGCATCTGTTCCTTTAATTCCTCCAGGCATTCGCGGACCGCCCCAATCCAGCCTTGAAAGTTTTTCGCAATCAGTGCATGCGCCGGACGATTCTCTGGATCGATCTCCAAAGCGAGCCGTCCCAGCGGACAGCCATACTTGCAATCTGTCTGCGTGATCCGCTCCCGGTAACCCGCGAGAATAGCGAAGATGCGTTCCACCGGTTCCTCGCTCTGCTCGAAGGCAGGATTGACAACCATCGGACGCAGCGCCAAAAGGTACTGCTCTAGCACCGCCCGCAGTAGAGCCTCTTTGCTCTCGAAGAAGTGGTAGAAGCTGCCCGAATTGGCGTCGGCATGAGACAGCAGATCGGCCATGCTGGTTCCGGCATAGCCTCGCTCCCAGAACAGATAGCGGGCCGATTCAATCAGGCGCTCGCGAGTAGGAAGAGCTTTGGGCATTTGAAAATCCTGTTGACACTGTCAGTCTACTAGAGTTTACTTGAACGACCAACTAAGCCAGAGGTCCTCTCATGAAACCTCTCTGCCTCATCCTGCTTCTGGTCGCTATCGCGCCCTTCTCTCAAAGTCCCGCAAGTCATCCTGCCCCCGCCACGCCCGAAAAGGTCCTGATGCTGGAAGTCACCATTCCGGCGCCGCGTTCGCAAGTCTGGCGGGCCTTTACGACCAGCGAGGGTTTGCGTACATGGCTGATACCAGGCGCCGTCGTTGACCTCCGCCCGGGCGGCGAATGGACCGCTCACTTTCCCGGCGGAAGCACCGGCGGCGGCACGATTCTGAGCTTTGTTCCCCAAGAGGAGTTGGTGATGTCCGCCCTGGCTCCCGACAAATTCCCCACTGTTCGCGCAACGAACCACGGTGCGCTTTCACTTCGAAGCCCAAGGCAATTTTACCCTGGTGCAACTCACTGAGACGGGATTGAAAGATGGCGACGAGTGGGACCGAGCGTATGAGTATCTCACCGCCGGGAACGCTTAACTTCTTGCGACTTTGCATCACCGCTTCGTCAGCGGCCCTATCGACTGGAACAAATAATTGGTGGCGATTCGATTCGATTCCGTGAGGAGCGTTTCCCATGAACTTTCACACTCTGAATCTTTGGGCAGTTCTTGCAGCGGCGGCATCGGCCTTCGTGCTTGGCGGCCTTTGGTATTCGCCGCTTCTGTTCAGCAGTGCCTGGAAAAAAGTCAACGGCTTCAGCGGCGACGAGCCACCGGCCCCCAACGCAAAAATTTTCGCCATCAGTTTCGTGCTGAGTCTGGTGATGGCGCTAAATCTGGCAATGTTCCTCAACGATCCGAAGACCACGTTAGTCTGGGGAGCCACGGCCGGCTTCCTCGCAGGTTGCGGATGGGTCGCGATGGGACTAGGAATCGTCTCTCTTTTCGAGAGACGGCCTTGGACTTATGTGTTGATAAACGGAGGCTACCTGACTGTCGCATTGGTGCTGATGGGAGCAATTCTGGGTGGGTGGCGATAGTCTCGCTCGGCCGGGTTTGGCTCGAAAGCTACTCCTTACCTCGTTGCCCAAGGCGGTTGCTCACGATTCTAGCCAACCTCGACCAGGACAAAATGTCTTGCGATGAGATTGACCTCCTGAAGCTTTCTGCTGGCCAGCAACCTCAGTGATTGGAACGTGCAAGGCGATATTATTGCTGTCTTTCACGGAGACGCTGCGTATCTCGTGCTGAATGACGAAACCTGCAACGCCAATCGTCATGTTCAAACCGAGAATCCCTACGGAAAGCTAATCGCCGGATTGCTACTTGCGCATCATCCTCAGCTCGATCATCATCCGCTCGTTCCCTTTGTCATCGATCAGGAAATGGCGATGAAGGAGAAGGCGGCCGTCTTGCTCAAGGTGTGCACGCGCGACGGTCTTGCGCCCGGGACGATCAGGATCAAGGGCCGTAGGCCACAGAACGATGTTCTTGCCATCGAACGTGCCGTCGCTCTGGCGAATCGACATGGTTGTCTGCCGCGAGTCGTACCACACCGTGGTGAAGCGATTCGTTTTCGGATCGAGGCCGGAGATTCCGGTACCCGTGCTCTTCGTTCCGCCGGAATTGAAGAACGTGAAATCGGACTGTAGAAACTTGCCGTCCTGGATCATGTACTGCTTGCACGTCGCCTTGGTCACGATCGGCTCTCCATTCATCGGGAAGAACGTCTTCACGACATCCCACTCGCCGGCGAATTGCGCGAGCAGCTTCTGACCGGCGCCCGCCGCGTTGGGCGGCTCGTATTGATTGTGAGTTTGCTGGGCGGCCGCAGCAGCGGCGATGAGCAAAACCGCTATAATCCATTTCCTCATGAGCACGCGATGATAACCGAACATCGCGAGCACTGCACGCTTATCCGGACTCACGCGCCGCGCTCCAGGCTCGCACCTTGCAACCGGCACCGGCCTCGCGTCAAAAACGACGTATGGGCAAGAGATGCTGAAATCCGAAGCGCAGTCGAATTTGAAAAACTAAAGCCTTGTTAGTCTAATAGAGAGATGCCGTTCACTTTCTCCCACCCAGCAGCCATCCTTCCCATTCATTTCAGATATAAGAAATGGATTTCGCTGCCCCCTCTTGTGATAGGAAGCCTAGTTCCAGACGCCGGGTACTACTTGCCGATGCCCAACCATTTCAAAGAGAACGCCCACACGTTGCTGGGAACGATTCTGTTCTCTCTTCCAGCCGGAATTATCGTCTTGCTGATCTTCTATTGGATTGCGCCGGCGGTTGTCTTTTTGCTGCCCAGCCCGCACCGAGAAGCTCTTCAGCCCAGAATCAAGGTTCCCGCATTCTCTTTACGTGAGGTTTTGATAGCAATCTCCGGCATCGCTCTTGGCGCAGCAACACACGTCCTGTGGGATTCATTCACGCATCGAACGGGATGGATAGTGGAGCGAGTTGCGCTTCTTCGACAAACGCCCTTCGGAACCAGGATCCCCGTTTACATGGCGCTTCAATATCTTTCGTCCGTCCTTGGTTTCTGCCTCCTCCTGTATGTCTACGATAGATGGATGAAGGCGGCGGGGTTTCGGCCGTGGATATGGTCAAGACCATCTTGGAGATCCTGCTTATGGCTTGCGGTCCTGGGTGGTAGCCTCATAGCAGCAATTATCGAGAGCCACACGGTGCATGCGATTACGGGCTTGTATTTATTGCATAGCAGGCGGTTTGTACTAATTCTTCTTACAAGTTTTGTCCGGAACGTCTTAATTGCATTGTGTGTGGTTTCCGTGGGCGCAAAAGCTGCTCAGTCTTTATCGATGCAAGCGGAGCGTCGCGCAGGTCCCCGATAAAGCCCTGATCAAACGCGCAATCCGGAAGCTATGACAGTAATTCCCAGCGTCGCGGATTAGGCTTGGCCGCTATGTTGGCGTGGGAGGCGTTTCAAGAGGAATAGTTACGACATGACCATCTTAAGAGCCCGGCATGCTCCCACCGCGCAGTTCCTGTGTCCGGCGTTCGGAAATGCGGGCTGGTCTCCCTGGTGATGTTCGCGAACCGGCGCGCTTCCTCTGTGCCTATAAATACGTAGGTATGAAACTCTTTTCAGGCGTTCTTAGGCTTTGCTGAAAGCCATGCCGCAACAATCAAGCAGAGCGTAATAACCAGTGAGAAAACGACAGGTGGGATGAAGAAGTATCTCCAGCTCAGCACTGTGATGGCCGCGAAGCACAGAGCGAATGCCCATGCAGTACCGCGCATGAGCGCCAAGTTCGCTGGCGGAAGTCCGCCAAGCTGCCACGCCAATACCGCCGCTAATACAAGAAATACACTGACAAAAAGCCCGAAGCCAACAAAGAAGTCCCAATAAGTGCGGTTGAACCCTTGGACCTCGAAGTGAATTGACCGCATTGAGGCAAGAAGCATGTCTACTCCCCATGTGGGATCAGACTGACGAAAGCCCACTGTATGCCCGATGGCAAAAAGGAGGAGAAGGACAGCGGCTATGCGATAAAAAGTAGATGCTTTCACGTCACCTCCGGTCGGCGGGAGTGTAACACGGTGTCGGCTAGTTCGGCTGGACGCTGCTCTCGACCACTCGGGCGATCAAGCGATGCACGTGCTCCCGCACTCGCACTTCCACATTGGGCGTTTTCACTTGTCGAAGTGGCTGAGTTTCACCACGATGAGCCTGTCGAATCGATGTCCACCTCGTTGACCCATCTAAAGCGCGGCGTTTTCAGATCATGCAAGGCAGGTTCGCCTCATAGGGTTGTTCCAGGTTCCTAAGCGCGAAAAAGGAAGTAGAGGCGAGATGCTGCCAGAACCGTCAGGAGTAGCGTGAGCGCCAGGACACGTCCACTCAAGGTGTTACCGTCTCCCAAGGCGGCGATCATATATCCGCCGATGAGTTCGCTGGTTTGAGACCAAGGATGATGGATTAATGTTTACGCAGCACGAATCGGCGCTGCCGGCACGACGATCTCAACAAGTCCGGTCGCAACATCATAGAGGAGTCCTGATATAAACCACTCGCTCGGCAATGCAGGAATCGCCCGAAGCGAGGCGACATCGACGGCAATCGCCGCGCGGGGATCGCTGACCGCTTTTGTTTTGAGTTCGGCTTCCCGTATTTGAAAATAGTGTCCGAGCAAGCCGGGGTCGCCCGCTAGACGAGTGATGCCGCAATCGGTGTGCTGAAGCACGATGATGTGAAACTCCCGGCCGCCTCCCGGAATCCTTCCGGCAACCTCACCGATTCGCCCGAGCAGACCCAATTGCTCCAACAACCCCGGGGTGACTCGACCGCCGATGTTGCGCAACACCACCACCTCGCCCGGTTTAATTCCCAGCACATGAGCCGGATCCACGCGCATATCAGCGCAACCGATGATGATCGCCTTTACATTTGGCATCGCCTGAGGAAGCGATGGCATAAGCGCGCCCGCAGCAGACTGCTGAGCAGCGAAGTCTTTGTTACGCTGTAACATGTGGTCGAGATTGTTCACGTGGATTCTTCTTAAGAGATCTTGCGCTCTCTTTGCTGAAGTATTTTCTCATGCGCTCGCCAGCAATCATCTTGGCGACCGGACCGCTCTCGCTAGCTAAGGACGCCTTTCGACCGTCACGGAAACCGTCGAGCGCTTAGCCGAAAGCGCATCACCTTCGATCAGTGGGCCGAGGAGTTTTGGTGTCGCCACATCCACTCTTACAATAACAACAACATCGGCGGATTGAACGCGCTCTACCAAACGGGCGGCCCGCGGTGCAACTTGCGGTGAAAATTTTGTTTTCATTTCCGATGCGAATTGTAGGGCGCCTACGTTGAATTTTCTCGGAGGGATGGTTGATGGCCTCAAGTTCGCAATGGACTTATATGTCTGCTGCTTCGGGATCCCTTCCTTCTAGGCGCTTAAACCGAGGCATCAAAGACCGAACATGATTCAAAACGCTTGCTGGATCCTCTCGTAAGGCCGTAGAAACCATAATGGCCGCCGTCAAAGACGGCGTATTTTTTCTCCGCTCCAAAAGCCCTATGTATTTTTCGCTGTAACCGCTCAATTCAGCCACCTGCCATTGTTTGAGCCTAAGCTTTCGGCGAAGTTGAACAATGATGCTCGCGAAGGCCGCCCGTACAACCGGGTCTTTCCTGTGCGGTTTCTTGGCCGTGGTAGCGCGCTTCTTCGCCATAAACGGCCCAATAATGAGATCTTGTAGAGCATAGTTCCAGGAAGTATACTATCTATTAGGAAATTCTTTGGCGCATAGTTTGCGGGTACCGAGAAATAAAAAACAATTTTCTAGGTCAGCCTGTTTCGCGGCGGCGCCTGCGATTGCCAGGAAGGAGACTCTCGACGCGACGCACTAGCTCCGCACCCGTGATCTCCAGTGCTTTCGAGATCTCAAGGATTGCCGTCAGTGATGGGCTGTATTGGCCTCTCTCGAGTAGGCTGATGTACTTCGGATGGTATCCACTGTCGAAGGCTAGCGTTTCCTGCGTCATACCGCGTTCTTCGCGCAGCGTCATTAGGACGCGCGCAAACGCTCGCTTCTCGAGGTACCCGCGTTCGTTATCTTTACTAAGCCGAGCCATCAATTGCATGATCGTGGCTCAGCTCAGTATATGGTTCCACAAAGTATACTATCTATTGGGGGGGCGCTCGACATGAGCTTCTCCGTCGCACCGCGCCTAGCCCACTTTGCGCTTTCGGAAGAAAAAGCGGCTGCTAGGCTTGCTACTTCGAATACAGGCGTAACACGTGAAGTCGTTTCCGATGAGTCGTTGCTAGCTCAGATTTGTGCGGGGGATAAAGAAGCAGTATCAATCCTATTCCGAAGGTATGGAGGTCTGGTCCGTGGAATCGGGAGGCGGATTCTGCGAGATGAGGCGGAAGCGGAAGATCATGTGCAAGAAGTCTTCTTCTACATCTACAAGAAATGCACCTCGTACGACAGCTCCCGAGGTTCCGCTCGATCGTGGATAGTGCAAACGAGCTACTACATGGCGCTGCATCGCCGGATGCATTTGGCCGCACGCCGTCATTACGATTCAATTGAGCTAGAGCGAAGCGGCGCGGAAGAAATCCCAAGCCCGGATATCGCGGGCTACGATCGATCGGCGGAAGCCATTTTTGGCAGAAGAGCGTGGCATCAAATTCTCCTAGCGTTGACGCTGGATCAGTGGGAAACACTTCGATTACACTTCTTCGAGGGTTACACACTGACGGAAATCGGCGAGAAGCGAGGGCAACCCGTCAACAATGTACGACACCATTACTACAGAGGTCTGGAAAAACTACGAAAGCACATGCTCGATCACGAAATGGGTGGCACCGAACTGCCGTGAATCATTCCTCGCGTCTATCATTCCGCGCGTAGAAAGTCTTGGACGTCCTACTGAAGAATGAACTACGCTGCGGGGGTTTTGAGATCACCATCTTGCCCGCGCGTATGCGCGCAATCGCTTCCTCGATGTGTACAAATGGGCCAGGTGCGCTCGTCAACTCGCTCAACAATGAAGTTGATTAACTCATATGGGCAGACTAATCTCCTTCTCAGCGGAACCGGATTCCAAGCTCGGCTTCTGGAACTCATGCGAGCCACCTCCGGATGTCGATCTCTGATTTCAGCGTTCGATGGACGGGGCACTTCTCGGCAATTCCGAGCAACTGCGCTCTCTGCTCCGCAGTCAGCGGATACGCGTAGAGCGGAGAAATCAACAGCACGAGCGGAACCAGGCTGGACATCGCCGCCATTGCCAGCAGCACGGGTTTGCGACCGAGACGATCAGAGAGAGATGGCAAGAGAAATCCGAGGATGAAACTTCCGAGGCCGCTAGCACCGAGTAGAAATCCGGCGGTGGTGGGTTCTGATGTGCGACTTCGGTGATGTAGAGCGGAGCGAAGACGTTCGAGAGAAACAACCAGGAGATGAAACCGGCGGCGCCGATGCAGCAGAGCCCGATGTTGCGGTAGCGCAAAATGGTGAAGTAATCCCCAAGCTTCAGTCGATGGCGGCGTTCGCACGTCTGCGCGTCGTCTCGATGTGGCTCTTCACGAATTTCCACATCAGCAGGCCCATCAGGATTCCCGGCACACCGGCTAAGAAAAATGCCCAGCGCCAGCCGAAGCGCGCGACTACTTGCGTGGTTAACACCGGGGCGACGGCCAGGCCGACGAGCGCACCAGCGCTGACGACGATGCCGATGTTGCGTCCGCGTCGGGTGGGTGTGGAAGATTCCTCGATTAGAGCGGTCATGATGGACCAGCAGGGGCCTTCAGCGAGGCCCATCAGCGCGCGAATGAGCAGCAGTTGATGGAAGTTGTGCGCGATGCCGGACAACCAGGACAAGATCGAAAATGCGAAGACCGCCGGAATGAGAATCGGTCGTCGGCCGATGCGATCGGAGAGCGCGCCAAAAAAGCAGTGTCGAAACGGCCCAGGTGATGGCGAGCACCGAAGCCAACATGCCGACTTGTTCGTGAGTGAGATGAAATTCGGGAACGATGTAGGGCGCGAGGTAGAGCTGTGACATGCGGTCCAGAAAGACCGTGCCCCAGGTGAGGAATAGGATGGCGACGAGCGTGTTTTCGTACGCTTCGAGTAATCCATGCTCTAATCCAGCAGCATGCAAAGTTCCTGCGCGGCGGCGCGCAGGTGCGGCAGGAATTTGTTGAGCATGTCCTGATTCGAGACACGCTGCGCGTGCGCGCCGACGTTCACGGCGGCGACTACTTTGCCGCTGGGACTTTGAATCGGGACGGCCATGGAGCGCAGGCCGAGTTCGAGTTCCTGATCCACGATGGCGTAGCCGTTGCGCAGACCAGTGCGCAGAACCGGGCGCAGCTTGTCGGCGGTGACGATGGTGCGATCGGTGTAGCGCGTGAACTGAATGCGCGCGAGTAAAGATTCGAGTTCGTCGGGCGGCAGATTCGCGAGCAGGACGCGGCCCATGGAGGTGCAGAAGGCGGGCAAGCGGCTGCCGACGCCGAGGTCAATGGCCATGATGCGCGTCACGTTGGCGCGCGCTACGTAAACGATATCGAGACCGTCGAGAGTGGCGATGGAGCATGATTCGTGCATCATGCGGCTGAAGTGTTCGAGGACGGGTTGCGCGGCGGTGGCGAGCGGCATGGAAGAAATGTAGGAGTGACCGAGCGCGAGGACGCGCGGCCGCAGATAAGAAGTGGCGATTGTCGTCGGAGCCGGCGAAGCCGAGTTTAGCGAGGGTGTAGAGACAGCGGCGGACGGCGGCGCGAGAGAAGCCAGTTTTAGTGCTTACTTGCGAAATGGTGAGCTGACGTTTCTTTTGCGAGAAGGCCTGGATGACGGCGAGACCGCGAGCGAGCGACGTCATGAAATCGGGATCGCCGGTAAGTGCGTCAATTTGCGCGGAAGGTGTAGGTGTTGTTGCGGGCGGCGGCAATGACGCCACGTCGCGAGGTTTTTTATCCATGGACTTGCGTGAATTCGCGCGAGGCATTGTAAGACTCCCTCCACAAATGCGGCAGGATACACGAATTGGGCGATAGGCGCACGTAGTTTCGATAATCGGCCTTGACAAGATTGGGGCTGCTTACATAAATTCCCTCGGTACAGCGCAACGAATGGTTGCACCGCTATATTCTGGCGCAATCGATAAAGGACTTGGGCGAATGGCATCACCGGCACGATACCGGCGGCCTATGCCTGGAACGCAGCCGGATCATTTGCATTCGCCTTATAAGTCATCTATAAAGCGTGCGCCGACCAGCCGCTGATTTATTTGCCGCAAACGCTTTCGGAAATTACCGGGCCGACTTTTGGACCGGAATGCGTGGACGTGAAGGCTTGCGATTTAACGCAGCTACCATCGGGGGAAGCCCTTGGGGAGCGTATCGTCGTCAGCGGCCGTGTGATGGACGAGGATGGCCGGCCGGTGCGAAATACGCTGGTGGAGGTGTGGCAAGCGAATGCAGCCGGCCGATATTTGCACGGAATCGATCAGCATCACGCGCCGCTCGATCCGAATTTCACTGGCTGTGGCCACACGATGACGGACAGCGAGGGGCGCTATCGCTTTGTGACGATTCGGCCGGGTGAATATCCTTGGGGCAATCATCACAATGCCTGGCGGCCTGCGCACATTCATTTTTCGTTGTTTGGTCCGGCGTTTGCGACGCGCCTTGTGACGCAGATGTACTTTCCCGGCGATCCCCTCATTCCCTTCGATCCGATTTTTAATTGCACGGCGGATGAAACTGCGCGCCAGCGCCTGATTTCGCTTTTCGATTGGGAGACCACCATTCCCGGAACCGCGTTGGGTTACAAATTCGACATAATATTGAGCGGCCGCGAATCGACGCCGATGGAAAAGTAGAATGACTTTGCGCGCGACTACATCGCAGACGGTTGGGCCATTTTTCACGATCGGCTGCACTCGGATGAGCCGCGCCGATTTGGCTGAGCCTGGCGTTTCCGGTGAACGCGTGACGATCGAAGGGCGAGTGCTGGATGGCGATGGCGTTGGAATTCCGGACGCCATGATCGAAGTGTGGCAGGCAAATGCGTACGGAAAATACAATCATCCGGAAGATGACCAGGACAAACCGCTGGAGCCTGGGTTCAAAGGCTTCGGCCGAATCCCGACGGACCACAACGGGAGTTTTCGTTTTACGACGATAAAGCCGGGAGCGGTTCCAAGTCCCGACGGTAAAATGCAGGCTCCGCACATTGCGGTCTCCGTTTTTATGCGAGGGCTGTTGCGAAGATTAGTAACGCGGATTTATTTTCCGGATGAGCCCGCAAATTCCAGCGATTCTATATTGAATCTGGTCGAATCAGCGCGGCGCGGGACATTGATCGCACGCCAGGTCGAAGGAAAACCGGGAACGCTGGAGTGGAACGTAGTAATGCAAGGGCCGGAGGAGACCGTTTTCTTCGATTGCGGAATGTGAATTCAAACGAGCCGCGGCAGTAATTTCTTCAGAACGGATAATGCCGACGACCCAGTTGAATCGTCACCCATTTTATCTCGGTCATTTCTTCGACGGACCACCGGCCGCCCTCGCGTCCGCTTCCTGAATCCTTGACGCCACCGAACGCACGGTGGGTTCATCATGGACCGTGGGCCCATTCAGATGAACCATGCCCGTTTCCAATTCGAGTGCGAATCGCAGGGCGAGTTGTAAATCGTTGGTGAGAACTGCAGACGAAAGGCCGTAACTGGAGTTATTCGCTAAGGCGAGCGCGTGGTCGGCGTCGTTCGCGCGGCTGACGACGGCCACGGGACCAAAAAGCTCGTCGCGGAATGCCGCCATGTTTGGAGTCACATCGGCTGCTACCGTGGGTTCGTAGAAATTCCCTTCATAACGTCCACCGGTCGACGCATCGCCCCACCACAAGGTTCATCACCGGCTTTCCGGACAAAATCAAAGATGCCGCGCCACAAGTTAAGGAGTCAAGCGAAGAATCACAGCCTAACGAACGACTCTAGCACGTCTGACTAAAGTGGAATTTTCCATGCCAATCCGATCCTATTGCTTCAGATATGAAGAAATCGTGACGGTACATCCTTGGTCGACGAATCGGGAGATATGTATTCGGGATTTATTAGATGAAACGAAACTGGCACCAACTTTTGGTCGGAGTGTCTTAATGCAACAGGGACAATTGGTGGGCGCCCTATAAACAGGCTGTGTTAGAGACGGATTGGGCCAAAATCGAAGCACGTATCAGATTGGCTGAAGCAGCGATTGTAGTGCGTTCAACGTGGGACGGACACGTCCCACCCGAGCATGCACACATCAACGATCGTCTGCTGTGAATCTTGCGACGCGGTGATATTGGATGTCTCCGGGGAAGCTAGCCAGTCAGTAGGTCCCTCATCATGCGTGTGGTGGCGACTCCCGCTGCTTAACGGCGACTTGTCGTTCACCGTTTCCCCCGCTTGCATACTGGATTCTGTTACAAAATGCCATCGACATTGCCATCTTAGGAACATACCATTTGCTGAAACCGACCCGACAAGAACGCATCGGGATCTGGTCCTGTTCTGTGTGGAGGGTGAAGTTTGATGATCCGCAAAACTCTCTCAGTCATTCTCGCCATCGCATTCTGCGCCACGGCACAAAATGCAAATCTTACTGCACGGGAAGCAAAAGACCACATCGGCGAGGTTCGAACTGTCTGCGGCAAGGTCGCAAGCACGCACTACGCTACCGGCAGTAAAGGTCAGCCTACATTTCTAGATCTGGACGAGCCCTACCCGAAGGAAATATTCACAATTTTGATCTGGGGCAGCGACCGAGCGAAGTTCGGCAGGCCCGAGTCGAAATATCGGGATTCTCAAGTGTGCGTGAACGGCAAGATCGAACTTTATCGGGGCGTACCGGAAATCATCGCTACCGAGCCGAGCCAGATCATCTGCAAAAATAATTGCGGCGGGGACAACGCTACAGAATTAGGATACCGCTTCCAATAAAAGTAAACTAAGAGCGCCGAGTTTATGGGAGTCCCGCCATGCAATACGTAATAGTCGGAATTCTTGATAGCTACGGGGATGCGGAAGCCGCCGTTCAGGATCTGGAACTAGCCGGTATCATGGGCGAACAGGTAGAAGTGATTACCGATATCGATGAAGACGTGCGGACCGCAAACACCCCGGGCGAACCGTCAACAAAGCCCCGCGAACCAAGTCACAACAGGATTGCCGGGTTATTCGGCGCTGGCGGTCCTCTCGAAAAGCGCGAAGTGCGTGGTCTTTCCGGCGAACAGCCGAACTACATCGGCGAACAGGTATCGGAACTGCTTTGGGCGAGCCTCCATGGTATCGCCGAGCTAACAAGAACCAAGCGATTTCCGCCCAGCCGTCAGAAAGAGCGCGTGAGGGCGCTCGTCCCGGCGTTCCATCAGACACAGGGAGACCGGGTCAACCTGCAATCGCGCGCCTCTGCGCGCGCTCACCGCAAGCCAACCAACTCGCTGGCGGATTGAATCAGCTTCGCAGGATCGAAACCCAGGCCATCTTTGAAGACCAGCTCAACCTTCTCCACGTTTTCAATCTTCTCCGCCGGGTTGCCGCCCAACACCACCAAATCGGCGGCCTTGCCCGGCGCAATCGATCCGATGCTCGCTTCTCTGCCCATGTAGATTGCGCCATTCAGTGTGGCAATGCGGATCGCTTCGACCGGTGAGAAGCCGGCCTCGACCAGCAATTCAATGTTGCGCTGGTCGCCGAAGCCCGGCACTACGCCGCCGTAGCCGGTGGGATCGCATCCCGCCGTCAGCAGTCCGCCCGCGGCCACAAACTCCCGCTCAAATCTCATCTCTTTTGCCAACATCGGCCCGCCCACGTCGTGCTCGGCCACTTGAGAGCGGCCTACCAGATACTCCTTCGCGGCTTGCGGCGAGAGCGTCTTGAGAGCCGCGCTCTCCCGCTCCATGGGCGGACGATTCGAGCCGAGACGTCTCAATCACCGCCAGCGTCGACGTGACGGCCACATGGTGCGCTACCAGGTCACGGATCGTCTCCCGCACCTCAGGTCCCTCCACTTCCACGCTTTTCTCGATATATGCCAAATTCGCCAGAAGACCGGGACACTCGTCCGGCTTCTTCCCCGGGAAGAACTCGGTATCGACCGACAGGCCATGTTCCAGGTTGTCAATGCCCAGCGCGGCCGCCTGCCTGAATCCGATGGAGCAAAGATGCCCGGTGATTTTGAGCCCATGAGCGTGAGCGTGGTCGATGGCCGCTTTCAGCTCATCCGCCGTGAGGTAGTTGTATGCCTTGAACGAGGTCACGCCCTCGGCGGCCCAATAATCCACCGTGCGCGCAGCGTCGTCCGCATCCGCAAGCGCGTGCATCTGGACAGCGAAGCTGCCTTTGCCCTCGAGGTAGGGGCCAGTCACGTCGAGTTTTGGTCCGGGCAGCAGTCCCGCGTCGATCTTTCGCTTCAGTTCCAAGTCGGTGTACGGCTCTACGCTGCCCGCAGTCCGCGCTGTCGTCACGCCGCCAGCCAGATAGAGACGCGGAGCGCTATCCGGTGCCTCGCCATAGAACGCCACGCCACCCTGGGGTTGCTGCGGCGTCGGATAGAAGAGATGTTCGTGCATGCCGACCAGGCCGGGGATCACGGTCTTTCCCGTCAGGTCCAGCACCTTGGCGTTGGCCGGATAAGGGCTGTGCGCACTGGCGGCTTGGACAGCTGTGATCTTGCCGCCAGCGATGTCGATGCGCATGTCTTCCTGGGGTGCAGAGCCGGTGCCGTCGATAAGGCGCACATGCTCCAGCACCAGCACCGGTGCATCTTCCTTCACATAGGGTGAAAGCGGAGAAGGCTTCTGCTGGGCTGATGAGGTCAGGCTCAACAACAAGGAAATGCACAGAATTGTAGTTCGTCTCGCATACGCGAGGCCGCCACTGGTATCTTCCTCTGGCCCGCCTGGGGCTTGTATGACTCCATCAAGAGAGACAAATTCAAGCACATTAGCTTTCTCTCATGACTGAGTTCCTTTCGAGTCCTCGCTGATCTGTTTAACGCCTCACAGCCACCCCTATTTAGCGACTAAGCGCGCGAACACTGGATCTTGCTCCGTCGGATCCTCTGTCAGTTAAACGGGCGTACCTCGTGACACCCAGCCAACGCAGACAACCCGCGCTTCAGCGCCTGAGGTCCGCGCAAAACGGCTTCGGACTGCGGGCAAACCCGCAAGCGTTCGCAGTCACGACGCAGACGAAGCCTTTGCGGTAAAGATCCCGGAAAAGTACTGGCGATAGTGGAAGAACAACACAAACCAGAACACCGCCACGATCAGCGCGCCCCCGATGCCTTCGTGATTGAGCAGCAGATGGTAGAGCAGAATATTTACGATTACCGGCCCAAGAATCGTCAGCGCCAGCGGAACATAGCGATTGATCAGCAGCAGCGCGCCGCCAACCGCCTGCACTGTGCCGATCGCCAACCCATAGTGCGACTGGAATAGAGCCTGAAGAAACTGTCCGGCGAGGCCGCCGGATATAGGGCCCTTGAGGAATTGCAGAAAGGCATTCAGGCCGAAGACGAAAAACACCAGCCCGAGCAGCAATCTCACAATTAGCACGACGATTTTCATGCCAACGTCTCCGGTAAAGTTTAAGTCGCCTTGGGCTCAGCAGAAGCGCGCCAGCCCGCGGGCGAAAACGCCAGTCTGCTACGTGCCGGCAGAGCCTTGCAGAGTTCTCTCTTACTGTTTCAAGTAACGAAGCGCAACACATCCTGATTTAAAAGGCTTTGACTCAACCAGCTTCAATTGCAATTTCTCGGGCAGGCTGACGCCCTCCATCAACCGTCTTCCTTCTCCGGCAAGGATTGGCTGAACGACAAAACGATATTCATCAACCAGGCCAAGCTCTATAAGTTGTGAGGGAATATTTACACCACCGGCTAAAATATTTTTGCCTGGTTCTTGTTTCAATTTAAGTATTTCGTCTTGAAGCTTCGTTCGAACAATTCTCGTATTTCCTTCGGCGCTGTCTAATGATCGTGAGAAAACAATTTTGTTGCTGGAGTTAAACGTCCGGGCAAATTCGTTCTCTGCTTTTGTCGCAGACTGGTCTTTTGCGACATCCGGCCAATAAGGAACCATCAATTCATGGGTTTTACGCCCATAAACGAGTAGGTCGGCCTCTCGCAACAGGTGCGTATAATATTCAAGTACTTCTTCATCAGCAATCGTACTGGTGTGGTCGCAGCAGCCATCTATGGTGATGTTGATTGCGAAGATCACATTTCTCATTTGACTTCCTTTTAAGTTTTGATTTTGCTCAACCTTAGCATTTTTTTGAGTTTAACCCTGACGAAGACCGCCTGAAGCCCCTTCTCGTTTTTGTCCAAAGAATTTCGACTACTTGCCCAATAAATAGGGGCACTTCCGCATTTATTAGGCAAGGCCGCATCGAGTAGATCAATGACATTTGTTCATCTCCGGCGGCGCGTCGATCACCATCGAGAGCCTGAACGCCGGGAAACTATCCGGTGGGAACACCACGATCTCCGTGATCAAGCCGTCCTCGATTCGAAGAACGTCCAGCACCATGGCCCGCCAGGGGGAATCGCCGGGCCGGCGCAAGTAAGCTGCGACCGTCGGCTGCAGATCGGCGTGGGTCACAACGCAACGGACGCGAGCAAATCGTTCGGAGCCAAATCCCTCTTCGATCGATAGCTTGAACATCGCTTCACGGCCTTCGATTGCGCCGAAATCGGGCGGCATGCGGAAAGTCGCGTCCGCACGGGACAGACGGGAAACTCACCAAGTTTCCATTCGCCGAGCACTTGGGGAACGTTTACTTTCTTCGATTCATACTTTCTTCGCACTGCTTGATTATTTCCCCGTGTTGTCTTTCGTTGTTCTGCCGCGTACTCTAGCTAGGTTTCGGTTGTTCCGCTAACGGGAAAGTGGCGATATATGTCGGAAAAGGGTCAATCTCGTAAATCCATGTTCTTAGCCCCGAAGAATGTGGAAGAACTGCGCCGTCTCTACGAGAGCGATACGCCAGTATTGGCATTTGCCTTCACGAGGCGGACCGTCGAGGGCTGGACGCCAGAGCACACTCACCTGCGCGGGCAACTCGTCGCAATCACCCAGGGGTTGCTCATCGTGGAAGCAGGAAGCGAACGATGGATGTTTCCCTCCCAGCGTTGCGCATGGATTCCACCAAATTGTAAGCACGCGGCGCGTTCTGTCGGAGGCGCTGCTGGCTCGATGGTTGACTTGTCTCCGGAGATGTGCCGCGGACTACCCAAGACGCCCTGCATGTTCAACTCATCGGAGCTATTGTTCGCCATAGTTCATCGCATGCTCGGTTGGGACCTCCGTCAACCGCTCAACACGGCGAAGAAGCACTTAATCACAACGCTTCGTGATGAGATTCGAAAGACTGACCAGCAGCCCTTGCGTTTGACCATACCAAGAGAAGAAAGACTGGCCAGAGTTGCAGATGCTCTGATGGATGATGTCGGGGATGACCGCACGCTGGACGCTTGGGCGCATGTTGCCGGAATGGCCCGCCGTACTTTCATGCGTGCGTTTTCGGCTCAGGCAGGCATGTCGTTTGGCCGTTGGCGACAGCAGGCGCGGTTGTTTGCTGCCCTTGAGATGCTGGCACAAAGGAAATCTGTCACGGAGGTCGCTATCGCAGTCGGTTACGACAGTGTAAGTGCCTTCATTGAAATGTTTCGGACGATGCTGGGAACCACACCACAAACATACTTTCGAGGCAGGCGTTCGTGGCCACGCGGTAGAGCCATGGGCGCAACGGCGCGCCTTCCTTGACGCTGTCGCGATACCGCCAGGCACGAAGCAACGTCTCCTGCACCGCGTCCTCGGCGTCCGTCAGAGAGCCGAAGCATGCGGTGACAGTGGACCAGCAGTTGGCGGCGATGACGCTCGACGTTGCTAGCGAACTCGTTCACTGCGTACCTCTGTTCTAGCCACGCCGACGGATCGGCCTCGATCTTTCACTTGTAATACCGGAGCGGAGTCAAAAACTGATCGCGCGGTAGCATAGCAAGCTTCAGAGTGAAGTTCGCCGGAATGCGTCAGCAAAAGACCCGGCTACAAGCGGAAGTTGGTCGGAAAGAAGACGAACTCCAGGGCATTGTTGAAGATTGCTAGGAACGTTTAACGCGTGAACGTAAAATCCTTGCCATTATCTCAATAACCGTATACAAAGTTCATGACGGCCGTAGAGATTATGTAATGTCTCGTCACAAATCTAGAGTCGTGCGGTTTCTCCTCTGCACGCTTGCGTGTGTGCTTATTTGTGCTGCTTTCGCTTCGGAACTCCCCGAGCAACTCACGCTCACGAACGACACATCAAACGACTACTCGTTCCAACCCTCGACTTCTCTCAAAAGCATCCAGACATTAAACTCGCTTAGACACGATTCCAGTTTCTTCGTGACCATCGCTCAGCAGCATACTTCATGGCGTTCCTTGCTGTCGGTTCCCGGGCGCGCCTCACTTCAGGTAGAGAGTCTCTTCATCCTGCATTCTGTTCTTCGGACGTAGTTCTTTCATCACCACTCCTTCCAGAACTCTTTTCGCTGCGGACAAATTAATGCCTTTGTTGTTGCGGACAGGTGAGCATTCGGCCTTGCTAGGAACGACCGGCACTTCGAAATGCAAAGGCCAGAAATCAAGGAGACAATCATGAAAATCATAGTCATTGGCGGAACTGGACTCATAGGATCAAAGCTCGTCCCCAAGCTTCGTGAGCACGGACACGAAGCGCTAGCGGCGTCACCGAATACCGGTGTCAACACCGTCACCGGCGAGGGACTGGCTGAAGCACTGAAAGGCGCGTCGGTGGTGGTCGATGTGTCGAATGCTCCGGCGTGGGAAGATGCGGCTGTGATGAAGTTCTTCGAGACATCAACCCGCAACCTCCTTACCAATGAAACGGCCGCAGGCGTGGGACATCACCTTGCGTTGTCAGTGGTGGGGACTGACCGGATGCTCACGAGCGGATACTTCCGAGCAAAAATTGCTCAGGAGAATTTGATCAGGGGCTCGTCAATTTCCTACTCAATTGTGCGCGCGACGCAGTTTTTCGAATTCGTTAAGGGCATCGCCGACATTTCCACCGATGGCGACAAGGTGCGTTTGCCACATGTGCTTTTCCAGCCCATGGCGGCCGACGAAGTAGCTAGTGCGGTCGGAAAGGTGGCGATGGGCGCGCCTGTGAATGGCACGGTTGAAGTAGGCGGGCCCGAAAAGTTTCGACTCGATGAACTCGTCCGACAAGCTTTAGCCTCACGCAAGGATCCGCGCGAGGTTGTTGCTGACCCGCACGCGCGCTACTACGGCGTAGAGGTGAGCGAGCGCACACTTATTCCGGACGATGGCGCGCAGCTCGGCCAAACGCGTTTCGCGGACTGGCTCAAACAGCCCGGAGCGAAAGTGGCGGCGGCTACCCACTAGGGGAACGAAATCTTGGTGAGGTTTGTTCGCGAGGTTTGCTTATGACGATTACAAAGCTAGTTTTGGTGCTGGTCTGTCTGATGGCCCTGCCGCTGGAAACCAAAGAGGCGAAGGTGACGCCGCTCTTCTCGAAAGACCTGGCGGACTTTCCCGGCAAGGAGGGTGTGATTGAATAACGGTGGAGTATCCGCCGGGTTCTTCGGACCCAATACATCGCCACAACGCGCATGCGTTTGTTTATGTCCTTGAGGGCACAATCGTGATGCAGCTGAGGAAAAGAAGTGACCCTGACACCTGGTGAGACCTTCTACGAAGGTCCCGATGATGTTCACGTCGTAGGGAAGAACGCAAGCCAAACCAAACCGGCGAAATTCGTGGTGTTCCTGGTTAAGGATAAAGGCGCTCCCGTATTGGTGCCGGCGAACTAAATCAGATAGCACAAGAATTGGGCCGACTGGTACGGCGCATACATAGTGGCGGAACAGGCCAGGACGGAGCTGTCAACGCAAATGGCTGGCAGAGCTATGGCAGGACCTGACGCGCTCCTTGGGGTTACGATTTCGCACTACCGCATCCTTGAGAAATTGGGCAGCGGTGGCTTTATCACAAGGAACTGTGACTCCCTGGGGTTGCTTGCGATAACGCGATTTATCAACTGTGTGCCACTCGTCTCACAGAACCCATCACTGCCGCCACATCCAATCCGAGTATCATGTAGCTGTCTCGATTCCCATGGCCGAACCTGCGTCAGACATCGACCGTGTTCTCTCCTTAAGCCCGCACTCAGGAATGTTTGGGATCGCCAGCCTCTTCGCCATCGTCGGCGGCTTTCTGGATGCCTATTCCTATCTGGCGCGCGGCCGAGTCTTCGCTAACGCGCAAACCGGCAACGTCGTTCTGTTCGGGGTCCGCGCGGCCGCGGGCAACTGGACATCGGCATGGCAGACTCTGCCGCCCATCTTCGCATACATGTGTGGCGTGGTTGTCGCCCGTCTTCTTAGGGTCAGCCCTCAAAAACGAACCTTTCGCGCTACTCTGATTTGTCAGGCCCTGGAGCTGATCGTTCTGCTAGTGCTTCTCTTCTTCGGGAAATTCGTGCCGGATTTCTGCGCCGTGCCTCTGATCGCCTTTTCTTCAGCCCTGCAAAACACGAGCTTTTCCAACATCGGTTCATGGGAGTTCAACAGCACCATGACCACCGTCAACCTTCGCAACGCCGTATCCGGCTGGGTGCAACTCGCAATGGGAGAAACAGATCCCAACCTTCGGGGAGAGGCCATCGTTGGCACGGTAATTTCGCTGTGCTTTGCTGCCGGCGCGCTACTGGGCGGTGTCTGCACACTCGGCTTGCCGGCCTTCGCGCTGCTTCCCGCTGTCGTGTTGACGGCTGCCGGCGTGCTCCTGACCATCCGGGAGCGCCAGCGAAGGCTGAGCTCACAAGAAGACTGAAAGCTCGGCTAGCTCTCGTCGAATGTCCGCCGCAGCCTGCGTCGTATTCTCGAGAAATTTAAAGCGCGTCTTCGATTGAATTTTCAGCCTTTTCACATTTGATTCGGGGTTAGAATCGACGCGACTGGAGTCGAGGGGAGCACTGCTTCGTCTGACCGGCGGGCGCAGTGCGGTTCGCCATCCCGCGCGGGCAGGTGCGCTTATTACAAGTTGCAGGTTGTGACTGACCGCGCGATATAATTCTCACCCTATGGCATGGACCCGAGGCGAGAAGTACCTTGCGACCAGCTTCGTCCTCGGCATTTGTCACCACATCGACCACGTGCTTCGTTACGACCATAGCGGCTGGCCGTTTCGCCCTGAAGTCACGCCGTTTACCTACAGTGGCGTTAAGCCGGAGGTATCCGCTGCTCCGGATCACTGCTGCGGCGCTTCTGTTCGGATTCACCACGATCTCCCATATCTATTTCGAGACCCCATTCGACCAGTACCGGACGTGGGCTGAAGGTAGTCTGGCGGAGAGGGGGGATCACAAAAGGCCAGATTTAAAAAGCCAACAAAACTGAGGAAGTCCTTGTTTTTTCTTCCACTTGAGCGACCGAGACTTTAGTACACTTTCCCCCACTTTCGTCTCCAATCGCACCAAAGTATGCCAAAAACGGTAACAAAATTTTGGCGGAGAGTGGGGACTCCAGAGCCGGATGCTCTGCAGACATGGACCTCTATTTAGTATTTAGCTGGCTCGACGAGATACGCCTGCGCGAAGTCGGCAAGTATCTTGCCGACAAACCGGGAGTAAAGTGACGAGAAGTGCGTCTCTCTTTAATTACTCTGCTAAAGGCAGATCAAAATTCCTTGGCTAAACGTTTCTTCCTGAACCGAACCGATGTTCGCGGGATCTCCTCGCTCGAACAATTTATACGCTTTGTGTATCATGATCACCATTCGCAAAGGGCCTGATTTTCCTCTGATAAAGGAGACTACATGGGGGAGATTCAGCACGAACTGAAGGTTGGCGCAGCGCGGCCCAAGATCGTCGAAGCGCTTACCAATCAGGCGTCTCTGGAGCGCTGGAACGGAGCACGCGTCTCAGGTGGGCCGCTGGGAATCTGGCGCCGGTGGGCTCCGCGCGCTCACGGCGAGGCAATGAAGGGTTGGCACTTCTTCCCGGAAGAAAGCCCGAAGGACATGGCGGCGCTCATCAGACAGTTCCCCGCTGCATGAAACGGCCCTTGCGAATGGATCGTGCGGTTGGGTGTGTTCCGGCGCCGCGAAATTAAGGAGAGATAGAGATGAAGACGTGGATGAAAGCCGCGATTGCGGTGGTCGTGGTGTTGATCGTCGGGTTGTTGTACTGGTTCCGGCCGGACCGGCTTTTCACCAATGTAAGAGTGGACGAAGCGATGCCAGCGGCACAAGGCGCGGCGGCTGCCCTGCCGATCGAGTCGGGAACGTTCTACACGATTCTGCATCCGACATCGGGCACGGCGACGATCTATAAGATGGCGGACGGGACGCACATGCTCCGGTTCACGCATTTCGGTACGTCGAACGGGCCGAATGTACACGTCTACATGGTCGCCGCGGACGATGCGAAGGATGCGGCGACAGTGGAGCGCGCAGGATTCGTCGACTTGGGCGTAATCAAAGGAAACGTCGGCGACCAAAACTACATACTTCCGAGTGATTTGGACATGGCGAAATATCGCGCGGTATCCATTTGGTGCAAACGATTCAGCGTGAATTTCGGCGCTGCGGCACTGAAGCCAGCCCAAGTGTCGGGGCTAGAATAGGAAACAGGACTGAGCCGAGAAGTTTGATAGGTCGCGACCAATGACCTCATCCGCAGCACCATAGGCGCTGACATGAAGATGGTTGTTTCCCGGACCGCGTGCGGCGGACTTCTACGAGCTGCGGCGATAACGGAAATGGTGAGCGAATGAAATCGAGTTCTAATAGAAACTCCGGAACCGATTCGAGGAAGAATCACGAAGACTCGCCGCGTCTTGATCGGGGTCTCCTTGCCGTCCTCGTCGCAGGACTGGGTTTCTTCGTCGTGGCATGGCGCCCCTCAATAGCTCCCATTGCTCCTCCGGCACCAGGAAGTTTTCCTGCCGATTTGGTCGCGAAGGGAGAAGTTCTCTCCGCGGTTGGACATTGCGCGGCGTGTCACACGCAGCCAGGCGGACAGCCGTTCGCTGGTGGGTACCCGCTGCACACGCCGTTCGGGATCATTTATGGCGACAACATCAGTCCCGACCCGCAAACCGGCATAGGGGCTTGGTCGCTCGAAGCTTTCACCCGTGCCATGCGAGAGGGCGTTGCTCGCGACGGTTCCCATCTTTTGCCTGCGTTCCCCTACTACGCGTTTACCAAATTGTCGGACGATGACGTCAAGGCGTTATACGCGTATTTGATGACGCGGCCGGCAGTGAGCAACACCGTGCCAGCCAACACGATTCCGTGGCTCGCTCAAAATACGCGCGCTCCAGGAAGGCTGGAAGATTCTGTTTTTCAGGAGCGGAGGTTCCAAGCCAATCCGTCCAAGAGCGCCGAATGGAATCGCGGAGCCTATCTGGCTAACGCGCTCAGCGATTGTTCAGGCTGTCATACTCCGCGCAATGCCCTCGGCGGCGAGGAAAGCAGACACCCCTATGCAGGCTGCGTTAATCGAGGGCTGGATCGCGCCCGCGCTCACCGACGCCAATCCTTCGCCCGTTCCGTGGACGCAAGAAGAGTTGTTCACCTACCTGCGCACTGGTGTCACGCCGCTGCACGGGGCGACGGGTAGCACCATGACTCTGGTGATTCGCGAGCCCTAGCTCTTCCGGTCGTGCCGGACTCCGATATTCGCGCTATCGCTCTCTACTTCAGCGAGATGGACCACGCGAGCGCTCGTGCAAACGACATCGAGGCGGCAACACAGCAGGCTCTCGCGACTTCCTATCTTGGCAGTGATCAAGGGAACGATCCCGACGCTGAGCTATACGCCTCTGCCTGTATGTCGTGCCACTACAATCGTGCGCCAACTCCGCTTGCCGCTCGTCCGGAACTGGCGCTTAACAGTTCGCTAGCGCTATCGGAACCGACAAATTTCGTTCAGGTGGTGCTGAACGGTGTCAGCAACACCGAGACCGACAACAACTCGGAAGGTGCGGCAGGACTGGTGATGCCTGCATACGAGTCGTCACTGACCGACGCCGAAATCGCCCGCCTTGCGGCTTATCTGCGTCGCACCCGCACGAAATTGCCGCCTTGGAACGATCTGGAGAAAAAGGTGGCCGACATCCGACGGGAGGGGCCGGCATACCACTGACAGAAAGCGAGAGGAGTCAGACGATCATGACCACATTCGATCTTAACGGTCGCACCGTTTCGGCGCACAGTCCGGACGACACGCCGTTGCTATGGGTAATCCGCGACGAGCTTGGTCTCACGGGAACGAAATTCGGTTGCGGAATCGGTTTTTGTGGTGCTTGCACGGTGCATGTGGAAGGACGCGCAACGCGATCCTGCATTACCCCGATTAGCGCGGTCGCCGGGGCAAAGGTCACGACGATCGAAGGCCTCGATCCGGAGGGCAAGCATCCGCTGCAAATCGCGTGGCTCGATCTGCAGGTTCCCCAGTGCGGATATTGCCAGCCGGGACAGATCATGCAGGCAGCCACGCTGCTGAAGGATTTTCCCAATCCCAGTGACCACGACATTGACGCGGTGATGGCCGGCAGTGTTTGCCGCTGCATGACTTACGTTCGAATCCGCAAAGCAATTAAACTGGCAGCGGCGCAGATGCGAGGAGCAGCCCATGAATAGCGGCTTGTCTCCTCACGGATTCAGGGCGCCTTACGACTCATCGCGCCGCGGCTTCCTGATCACGATGGTCGGCGCAGGCGTCATGCTGGGGTACGCGCGCGTCGGCTGGGCCGCCGCAGAGTTTCTGGCGAAAGAGGCCAAAGCCCCGCTCAGCCCCAACGAGTTGTTCGAACCGACGATTTGGTATGGCATCGATACGAACGGCATAGTCACGGTCAACATTATCCGCGCCGAAATGGGCCAGCACGTCGGCACATCCCTCGCCCGCATCGTAGCGGACGAGTTGGAAGCCGACTGGAGCAAAGTGAAAATCGATATTGTTGATAGCGATCCCAAGTGGGGATTGATGATCACGGGCGGGAGTTGGTCAGTGTGGCAGAGTTTCCCGGTGCTAGGCCGGTCAGGTGCTGCGGGACGGATCGCGCTCATTGACGAAGGAGCAAAACTGCTCGGCGTCAGTCCCAAAATTTGCACGGCGCGCAATGGCGCGGTTCACGCCGGAGGAAGATCAATCTCGTATGGCGAGATCGTTGCACGCGGAGACCTCCGGCGTCGTTACACGAACGAGGAGTTAGAGAAGATTCCGATCAAGACGCCAGCGGAACGGCGTTTCATCGGCAAAGGTGGGCAAGCCCTCGACGTTCCATCCAAGGTGAACGGCAGCGGCCGTTACGGAATCGATGCAGCGGTAGACGGAATGATTTACGGCACGTCCGAAGATTCCACCAACCCGTTACGACTCCAAGGTCATCTCGATCGACGATTCGGCAGCCAGACGCATGCTCGGTTATATCAAGAGCCTGGCTCTCGATGATCCATCGGGTACGACTCCTGGTTGGGTGATGGTTTACGCTGAACAGCTTTCACCACCGCCAATCGAGCGGCCGACCTCGTGAAGGTGCAATGGCAGTCGGGCCCGTCGGCGAACGTCTCTGAGAGGGATCTGCAGAAACGCGCGGCCGACCTCATCGCGGATCCGAAGGGAGGCGCCTTACTGGTTGACGACCCGGGCGTTGACGCGGCGCTTGCATCGGCAAAACGGAAGATTGAACGGACGTACACGACCGCCACCGCCATGCATTTCGCGCTCGAGCCAATTAACGCACTTGCTTTCGAAAAGAACGGCGTCTTTGAAATCCACACCGGGAATCAATGGCAATCGGCGATTCTGCCAGTGCTGGCCAAAGCGCTAGGCCGCAGCCAGGACAAGATAGTCATGCGCAGCTATTTACTTGGTGGGGCATTCGGCCGCCGCCTTGACGGCGATTATGCCGTCGCGGCCGCCCTTGCCGCCAAGGCGGTCGGAAAGCCGGTCAAGATGGTCTGCACGCGGCCCGACGACATGCGCTTCGACTGCCCGCGCTCCGCCACCACCCAGGTCGTGCGTTTGGCGTGGGCAGACGGCAACCGCGTTGCGGCCATGGATCACCACGCGGCAGCCGGTTGGCCCACAGCGACTATCGCTCCTTATTTCCAGCCCAAGGACGCCAAAGGCAATTTGTACGATCCATTCGCGATCCAGGGTGCCGACCACTGGTACACGGTAGGTGCGCAGCGTGTTCGCGCGCTGCACAATGATTTGGCCGATCGCACCTTCCGGTCTGGTTATCTGCGATCCGTCAGCGCGGGTTGGACCAATTGGGCTGTCGAGAGCTTTATGGATGAGGCAGCCCACGAGGCCGGTGTCGATCCGGTGAAGTTTCGGCTGGGCTTACTCGATGGTACGGGCCGCAACGCCGGCTCGGCGCCGAATTCGGTGGGCGGCGCGCACCGGCAAGCGGCAGTGCTGTCCCGCTGCGCGCAAAAGGCAGGGTGGGGTAGCACGATGCCGAAGGACGTCGGCCTCGGAATCGCGTCGACCTTCGGGCAGGAACGCGGGATGCCGACATGGATCTCCTGTGCCGCGCGCGTGCGCGTCAACCGGACGAACGGTTACGTCACGGTGGAGAAGCTGACGCTTGTCATCGACTGTGGAACGGTCATTCATCCCGACAGTGCCGAAGCCCAAGTGGAGGGTGCGGCTTTGTGGGGATTGAGTTTGGCCCTCCATGAAGGAACGGAGTTCATCAAAGGGCAGCCGAAGGATACGAATCTCGATAGCTACAGGGTGCTGCGCATGGGAGACGTGCCCGAATTCGAAGTTGAATTTCTTCCGAGCACAGAAACACCGGTCGGGCTTGGCGAGCCGGCGACGACGCCGGTCGCGCCCGCGATTGCAAACGCAATCTTTGCCGCCACGGGTGCACGCGTGCGTCATCTGCCAATCCGGCCGCAAGCCGTGCTGGAAGCACTCGCGCGTGGAAGTTGACTCATCCGTTACAACTCGAGACAGGATGCACTCCGAGATGAAATTGACTGAGCGACTAGTCGTAGAGACGTCAAGAACTCAAGGAGAAAAACCGATGTCACAAGGATTAGCACCCGCAGTAAAAGCAGTGCCTAGGACAGTTGTCGAGCATGTCCTCGCGCGGCTTAAAGCCATCGGAATTTCCGAGGTATTTGGCGTTGCCGGGGACTTCGCTTTTCCCATTGAGGATGCCATCGTGGATTTTCCCGGTATCGGCTGGGTAGGATGCTGCAACGAGCTGAATGCAGGGTATGCGGCCGACGGGTACGCTCGCATTCACGGGATCGCTGCACTCAACACGACTTATGGTGTAGGTGAATTAAGCGCCATCAGCGCAATCGCCGGAGCCTATGCTG
>CAWJGI010000060.1:0-40558 GCA_963842255.1 uncultured Acidobacteriota bacterium
TCCGTGACAGAAATCATTGGGTTGATACACGTACGCGAATGCTACTTTATGCTTGCTGAGAACCTCCAGAAGGCATGATTAATAACGTCTTTTCCGTGCCAACCTCGCCGGTGACAACCACAAATCCCCGTCGACGGGGCACACCGTAAGCCAAACTCGCAAGCGCCTCAGAGTGGCACGGCGTTGGATAAAAGAAATACGGATCTGGGCTGACCCCGAACGGATCGCGCATCAATCCATAAAAGGCTTTGTACATCGTGTTTAACTCTTATAGAACGCGTAAAGATTCCCGACCAGTATTAAAATCACCATCACTACCGCTGTGACGAATTCCATTGTATCCGACAGAACGCGAAACCGGTCTTCTCCGGGAATATCTAAATGGGGAATTCCTACGAGCACCTTCAAAGGCACTGCATCTTCGGAAGATCTTTCTCCTGCCGAATTCGAACATTTGTCAATTCCACGATGAACACTAAACCGACTCCTACAGCGAACCCTAGCATTAAGCCAGATATACTGATGAGCAGGTGATTGGGAGTCGAGGGCCTGCCCGGCAGACTCGGCGGATCGAGGATGCGAAATTGCTCACCCTGTTGGCGCTGCTCCAGACTTGTCGCGAGTTGTGACTGATTCTGTTTCTGGAGAAGCGAATTCGTAATTTGCCTTTGATTCTTCATATCCTCGAGAGATATCCGCTAGTTCCTGCTCCGTTTCGGGCGTTAGATTTAAACGAGCCTGATAGGTAGCGATATCTGCCTCGATCTTCTTCTGGTGTTGCCGATAATTTTGAATCTCCAAACGATTGGCTTTTGTTTGGCTTTGGATTTGCATCATGGCGGACGTTCATCCGTGCTGCACCTCTACGGCTGCACCGGGGTCGATATCGCTCGTCTTCGCTGGCTCTTGATTAGCTGTGATTTCCGAACCTATGTCTTTTTTGAGTTTCTCCATCTTAGAAATTTTGTCCTTCAACTGCACAACATCGGGGTAGTCTTCGGTATATCGCAACCGAGCTTCTTGAAGCTGACGGCGCAACTCTGCTAGCTCCTTGTTCAACGTATTTGGAGTTGCTGCCGTTGAGGTTCCGCTATTCAAGCTTGACTCAATCGATTGATATTCTTGCTGAAGTGACTCCAGATATAGCTTCTGCTGGTTCGCCGCATCTAAATCTCGCTGGATACTTTGCAGCTGAGCTTGCAAGCCGCTCAGGATTTGCACATTGGTTTCTACTTGGCTCGGTAAGTCTCCGAAATGACTGGCCTTGAATTCTCGGACCTTTGCCTCTTGTTCTTCAAGTTTCGTTCTCGCATCCGCAAGTTGGCTTTGGAGAAAAGCTGTTGTACTGGAGAAGTTGGTGTGACAGATTCTGATAGAAGGCGAAGTGAGCTCGTGTTCACTTGTTCAGTTGGACGTGTCGCCGATATGGAATTTTGATGGTGCGGTGAGCTGCCTGGCCGACGCGCGTCTACCAGTTGGATGGTGATGTCTTTGCGCATTTGTTCGACCGCATCCTCGGATTGGGAAAATATGCGTCGGCGTGTTTCATAGAGATGGAAACGGTTTATCGTTGATTGAAGGCGGGTGCGGCTAAGAATCTGCTGGGTCATGCTCTGTAAACGGTCTTGGAGATTTACGGTGACGTTCGGGACAACATATTGCTCGGGAACTTTTTGCTGTTCTACGAGGATAAGTGCTTCGGACTGAAAGGTTGAGGGCACCAGCCAGCTTCCTGTCCAGGCGAGCCCCCAGCAAATAAACACGGGAAGCAGAATGTACCATCGCCGGCGACGCGCGATGGCCCAGTATTCCTCTAAACTGCGAGACGGCTGCCCAATTTCGTCATCTAACATAGCAGGCTCCTACGACTGCGGAAGCACTCACAGAGACACAAAGAGCTGGGCGCCCGGAGGGTTCTAAGTATAGTCGCACAGTGAAGCCAAAAATCAAGGCAGTTTCTGGTACATTTGTCACGACGATTAAACCCCTATAAACTTCGTGCCTTACAACAAATGTTATCAGACAGAACTGTTCAGCGGCGACAGACAATCCTTTATCGTCGTTAACATGGATGGCAAACGGTCTTAACGCTGCAAATTTCTTGGATGCATCATCCGGTATAGTGGCGAAGAATGCGTAGTGTGCGCTGCTAAAACCGGACAGCTCAGTCAAGCAAGGTCAGGGCCTCCAGAACAGGAGGCAACATGAACAGGTAGCTCGACCTCGTTCTTGGTTATTCTTCGGATACTCTTCCGGAGGATCGGAGAAGAGCGCAGAAAAGCGATTCTGGCTTGCGACATCGTGGGAGCCAGCAGCACGACGTGAGCAGTTTGGCCCGGCGGCAAATCGGTCGACTCGCCAAAACTGCCCTGAGCGGACCTCGCACCAGCAATGGCTCAAGCTCGACAAAACGACTATCGCGCTCCCATTGATGGACTTATCCGAGTTTGAGCGTTCATCGCTGAGCTTCTGCGAAAAACAGGCCACGGATGATCACGAGTCAGTCTCTGTCTTCATAAGGGCCTGGAAGCGCGGGTGGTCGCGCAAAGAGTCGAGATCGGAATCCTTCGCTGCCCACTGCCGATACCAGTGCCCCTTCGAAGGCGCCAAAGCCTTTTCCAAACAATCGAGGGCCTTGTCGGCGCTGCCGATATTAGAGAAGACGCAGACAGAGTTATAAAGAATGGAAGGTTCTTCGGAATCCATCGCCAGGCGCGGCTCACCCATTCCAATGCACGGTCCCGTTCGCCATTATAGGCGAGGTTGCCTGCGCCGAGATAGAGCGCCCGTGCGTCATCCGGGTGGAGTTCAAGGTGCTTTTCCGCCATCTGTAACGCGCGCCGCGCGGCCGCATTTGCCTCGGCAGTCTTACCCAGTGAACGATACACCGTGCCGAGGAGTGTGGGCGCCTGATAGTCCTGCGGCTTGACGATGCAAGTCTTCCCCGCCTCCTCGAAGTTCTTGCTCAGCGAGACAGCCAAGCCACGGGATGCGTGAGCCTCGCCTGATTCCGGGTCGAGCTCGACAGCTTTCCGGCTGGCGCGGTCAGTGCGGGCGCGATCGCGCCGACTCACGTGTTTGCAACCACGGTCCGAGGAACAGAAAGGCGGTCTACGACTTCGGAAGGAAGGGGTCGGGACCGAATTCGGTCGGGGTTGGCGGGGTCGCGTGCAGTCCAAACGCGCGTTTCGAATCCTTCCACAGCAGGGACGCCACCCTTCGAGAAGAGATGATGGATCACAAAGCTGCTTTTTCCCCAGCGTCTAATTGTCGACTCAGCAAGGAGTTCTTCGCCGTAAGTTACTGGCGAGAGGAAGCGCGTCTCGAGCTTAACGACGGGAATGCCAACGACTCCCTGTTCTTTGAATAGATGAGGCAGGGGCAGCCCAGCATTGTCGAAAAGAGCGCAAGTGCAGGCCTCGAACCACTTCATGTACTGAGGACTATAGACGATGCCCACGAGACCACAGTGCCCATACTCGACCAGGATGCGTTTCTGACTGACTAACATTCGGAAAGCCTCCCTCAACAGTTTTGGCAGATTATGTCACAGCTACGTACTGCGGTTATGAATCAGAGCAACGTTTAACTCGCTAGCCTGTGCAGCGAGGGGACGCGCTCTTCGCTGACATCCTTGCGCCAAGCCCTCTTCAACTGGCCGCGTAAATCTTGGTAATGCGCTCGCGCTCGGCTCGCATATCCTCTCCACGCAATTCACGCAAAGCGTAGGTCACAAATTGAGTCGTCACTTTCTTTCGCCAGGTTAGATCAAAATCCGTGTTGTCGAGCGGCTTGGCAATCCGTGCAGCAAGAGTGGCAGCCTCCGCGATCGAGTCCGCATTTAAAGAACGACCCAGAAGTGATTTTGCGGCGTTGCCGGCAACCAGAGGGTGCGAGGATACTGAGCCCAAAACAATCCGGGCATCGTCCACAACGCCCTTGTCGGAAATGCGCGCGGCCGCCGCCACGGACAGAACCGGAAAATCAAACGAGCCTCGGCGCCTTAGCTTCCAGTACGTGCTCCTCCAGCCGTGCAGAGAATCGAGCAGTACTTCGGCCAAAATTTCATCCGGCTTTCGCCGGATGTAGTTCACGCCGTCATTGTCATACAGGTCAGATAGCCAAACTGACCGCTCTCCCGAGGGCGAAACTAACCGGACGGAAGCGCCGAGCGCCATGAGTGCCGGTGCGGTGTCGGTCGAGGACACCGCCACACACTTAGGACTGCCCGGGGCTACCCAGCAGGTCGTGCCGTCCTTTTTCAGGCAAAAGCCGATCGACTTCCTCCACTCGTAATTCTGATCGTAGTAGTTGCAGCGGGTGTCGAGGCAGAGGTTTCCGCCGAGCGTGGCCATGTTGCGAATTTGCGGTGTGGCCACCTGCGACGCTGCTTGCCACAAAGCCGTCATGCCATTCCGGAAGCGCAAATCTTCCGCGATTTCGCTGAGCGTGAGGCACGCGCCAATCCGCGAGCCGGATGGATCGATCGAGATCTGCCGCAGCCCTGGTATATGACGAAGACTGATCAGCGTTCGGGGGACCTGCTGCCTTCGTTTCATGTTGGGGAGGAGGTCGGTTCCGCCGGCGAGCGGCAGAGCGGCGGGTCCCTCGCCGCTCAGAATCTGCGCCGCTTCTTCGAGCGTGCGTGGCGCGCGAAAGTCGAAAACGGGCAACCGCATCATGGGTTGGGTACCTTCATTTCCACCGGCTGCAATCTCGCAGGACGGTGAGTTTCATTGATGGCGTTGCCGTCGCCTCCCTCCCACGGCGGAGGAACACGAAGGGGTTGTTCAGGCCAAGGGATCGATGGGAAATAGCTCGGTCCGTACCGAGGAATGCGGCCCGCTTCTTTCTCCGCGAGCGCCTTCAGGATTTTCTCCGGGGTGATGGGAACCTCATCGATTCTTACGCCTACGGCATCAAAGACGGCATTGGCCACGGCCGGCATCACCGGCAGCAGCGGCCCTTGCCCGACTTCTTTTGCTCCGAAAGGCCCCCGGGGATCGGGGTCTTCGATCAACTCCGTGACCACTTCGGGCATGTCGAGCGAGGTCGGGCTCTTGTATTCCAACATGGAAGGGAACTTGTGCACGAGCGCGTGAGAAAGCCTCTTCGGAAGGCGCCGAAATTCCTGCTCCTCCATCAGCGCTTCTCCTAGTCCCATGTATACGCTACCCACAACCTGGCCGCGCACCAGCGCTGGGTTCAGTGCTCGGCCGATATCATGCGCGATCCAGATTCTTGGGATTGTGACCCAGCCGGTTAGCGGATCCACCTCGGCTTGCACAACAGCCGCGGAGTACGAATAAGTTGGAGATGGCCCCACGCCGCCGCCCTTGTATAGTGCTGGCGATTTCGGTGGCGTGTACGAACCGACGGTGCCGATGGTGCCGAATTGCGCTTCTGCCAGACAAATCGCTTCCTGGAAAGACACGCTCTTTTGCGGCTCCGCGGAATCAAATACGCGCTTATTGGCAAAGCGTAGCCGCTCTTTCGGTGTTTCGAGATGTTTTGAAACTGCTTCGGCCAGCATCGCACGAGCACGCTCGGCGGCTTGCATGGCCGCATTGCCCGCCATGAGAGTGACGCGGCTCGAGTACGATCCAAGATCGACCGGTCCGAGATCCGTGTCACCGGTGTAGACGCGGATATCGAACGGTTCTATCCCCAGCAATTCGGCGGCGATGGAAGCCAGCACGTCGTCGGAGCCCTGACCGATTTCGGTGGCGCCGCAGAAAAGCGTGACGCCGCCGCCGCGGTCAAGTTTTAGCTGCACTCCTGAATGGGGCATCTTGTTCCAATAAATAGGCAGTCCCGCACCGGTGAGATAGGCTGAGCAGGCTAGCCCCACGCCGCGGCCCTTGGGAAGTTTGCCGAATTTGTTCTTCCAGTCGGAGATCTGCACAACGCGGCGAATACATTCCGCGAGGCCCACGGTTCCCAGCCTGAGGAAGTTGGCGGTTACCGCGTTGGAAGACTCCACAATGCGGAGCCGGAGTTCGGCGGGGTCGATCTGGAGTCTTTCGGCAATCTTATCGAGCTGCACTTCCTGGCCAAAACGCGGTTGTACGGTGCCGTGGCCGCGCTTGGGGCCGCAGGGCGGCTTGTTGGTAAACGTGCGGCAGCCACTAAAGCGGTACCGGGGAATATGGTAGGTCGTCGTTTGCAGCGCGCCAGTATAAAACGTGCTGGCGACGCCGTAAGAACCGTAGGCTCCGCCGTCGAGGAGTGTCTGCAGATCCATCGCGGTGATCGTACCGTCTCTCTTCACGCCCGTTTTGAACTTCATCAGGACCGGATGACGCCCGCGGTGACAGTAGAAAACCTCTTCGCGAGTCAGGCAGATTTTCACCGGGCGGTCCAGAAGAAGTGCCGCCTTTGCCACGACGATTTCATGCTGGAAGGGATCGCTCTTGCCTCCAAAGCCTCCGCCGTTTGGAGTAGCGATCACGCGAATATGTCCCGGTGGCATTTCCAGGACTTTCGCAAGAGCGCGGTGAAGGTAGTGAGGAGTTTGGGTGCTCGACCAGATCGTCAGCTTACCATCGGGATCCTTGATCGCAACTGCAGCGTGCTGCTCGATCGGAAGATGCGTGCTACCTTGGTAAAAGAAAGTGTCTTCGAATATTTCGTCCGCCTCGGCAAAGCCTGCCTCGACGTCGCCGAACTCGAGTGCGACGCGCTTATGAATATTTCCTTCCTCGCCGTAGTCGTGGATGCGCGGTTCCGGAGTCTCCAAAGCCTGCTCGGAATCGGAAATCGTGGTTAGGAGTTCGTACTCGACATCAATTAAGTCCAGAGCTTCGAAGGCCGTCAGTTCCTCGCGAGCGATGACCGCAGCGACAGGATCTCCTACATGTCTGACGCGATCGACGCAAAGAGCTTGTTCGTCCTGGCTGACGGGAAGAATCCCGTACTGAATCGGCAGCTCCTTCCCGGTTAGAACCAGATAAACGCCGGGGTGAGCGAGGGCAGGCGAAGCATCAATTTTCCGAATGCGCGCATGGGGATGCGGCGAGCGCAAGAGTTTGCAATGCACCATTCGGGGCAGGGAAATATCGTCGGCGAAGCGCGTCTGTCCGGTGACTTTGGCCCGAGCATCCACTCTTCGCCGAGGTACGCCAATCACGCGCAGCTCCTCGTCATTCGTTCGCAATCCCTTGGCGGGAGCGGCCGGAAAATCCTTTTCTTCTGGCATGTGTCCTTGTGGCGCCTCCAACCGCCCAGCGACTTACTTAAGTTTCATGTTGCCGCTTTCCCTTGTTCCGCGATCTTCAAGACGGCTTCTTCAACAGCTTCGAAAATCTGAAGGTAACCCGTGCACCGGCAAAGGTTGCCGGAAAGCGCATCGCGAATCTGATCCCTGCTGGGATGGGTATTTTGGTCCAATAGCGCTTTGGCCGTTACCAGGATACCGGGCGTGCAATAGCCGCATTGCGCGGCACCCAGATCTGCGAATGCCTCCTGCAGCGGATGAAGACTCCCGTCTCTTGCGAGCCCTTCCACCGTCAGAATGTTTCTACCATCGCACTCGAGTGCCAAAATCAAACAGGAAACAACCGGCTTTCCATCCAAGAGGACCGCACAGGCGCCGCACTCACCCAGCTCACAACCGTGCTTTGTTCCCGTGTGGCCAAGATCTTCACGGAGAACTTCGAGGAGCGTCTTGTAGGGGGCAAACGAGACGTCCACTTCCTCGCCGTTGAGCGTCATTCGAATGTGGGATGTCTTCTGTGATGCGATGGGCAACGTCGTCATCTTGCCTCCTCGACGAAATCTCGTCCGACGGGCGCGGCCCTCTTTCCGTTCTCACGAAAAAGATTTCGGAGATCGGCATGTTTCTCCGTCGACCGACAAGGGAAGCTGGATCGTACGAGGATTCGCCAGCAATCCGCGGATCAAATAGCTAGCGAATCCTTCCGCAATCTCCATCGCGGTTAAAGGTCCTTCCTGATTGAACCACCGCACACTCCAGTTCAGAGCTCCCAGAACCGCGCGTGCGGCGAGCGCCGGATTGCAGGGAACGAACTCGCCCGTCCGAATCCCGCGTTCGATTAATTGACGAACGCCCTCCTCGTAACGATCGCGCTTCGCCATCAGTCGTCTTTGCAGGCGAGGCGGCAGCGCGGTGGGCAGAAGATGCGCGGCGGATCCCTCCACCTCATCCAACAAGCATCGCATATGAGACACGATCACCAGGCGCAGCTTCTCGGCGGAGCTCGCTTTCATGCGGCGCGCCTGGTCGAGCGCAGCGAGCATGCGATCGAGCGCACTATCCTGGCAGAAGAACAGAATTTCGTGTTTCCCGCGAAAGTAATTGTACAGGTTGGCGGAAGACAGTTCGGCAGCTTCGGCAATATCGCGCATCCCGGTTTCCGCAAAACCGTGTAGCCGGAATTTTCTCCCGGCTGCGCGCAAGATCTCGAGCCGTCGCGCCAGGCGGCGCCCCTGAACGCGACCGTTGCTCTGCAATCTGGATTGTCTGGTTGACACTTCCGAATCCTGGATCCGATGACAAGTAGCACGCCTTTCGGGCCTGTGTCAACGATTTCTGAACAACTGTTCAGGAGCTGAACAGACGTTCGGAAAATACGGAATCCGTTTGTAGAAAGGAAACGCAGATTGTCGGGTGGCAGATTGCCAGAGACGAAGCCGCACTCTACGGGTTAGTCGAGATCGTCTTTACATCATCGCGCTTCTTCCTCAGCGGGGAAACAACCGCGCCGCATTGTCATACAGGATCTTGCGCTTGGCGTCCTCTTGAATGGGCAACGCGTTAAACTTCTCGATGTTGCCTTTGATCTCCGGCACGCCGGGTCCTGGCCAATCCGTACCCCACAACACCTTGTCAGCGATCTCCTCGATTCGCGGAAAGTATTCGAGGAGCTTCTGCGGCGGTATGCCGGAGATGTCCATATACATATTCTTGTGACGGCGGACAAGAAAGAACGACTCGTTCATCCACAACGGTCTTCCGCCATGCGCCAGGATCACCACGAGGTTCGGGTAATCGATGCTCACGTCGTCACACAGCAGCGGCTGCGCATGAAGGTTTCTGGCGCCCGGAAAGATGGAAGTGCCAGTGTGGATCATCAAGGGCAAGCCATTGGCTTGCGCGCGCTCGTAGACCGCCGCCAAGCCGCGATTGCCGGTCGTATATTGGTTCGGCGAAAGTAGCTGGTGCGAAGGATGCATTTTTATGGCACGAATCCCGAGTTTGGCGATTCGATCCACTTCCGCGGCGGGATCGGGCACCGTCCCCGGAAGAACGCCGCCAAACGCGATTAAACGGTCCGGCGCCGTCCTACAGTACTTTGCAACCCAGTCGTTCACTTCGGGCGTAAACCCGATGATCGTCGGGGCGACGTAATTGATCAAGCCGGCGCGTTCAACTCCTAGGTTGTCGAGCAATCCAAGAAAGGCTTTGGGATCGGCCGAATAGCGTTCCACATCGGCGAAGTCCTTGCGTCCGCGTTTGATCAGTTCAAGCGCCGAAGGTTTCATCATGTGGTACGGCATGATGTGAACGTGAATATCTATGATCGGTTGCACGTTGAATTCATCCTCCGTCAGCTTGGTCTCAAGTTCGGACACGATTTTGCAGGTGAACGCGACAAAAACTTAAGGAAAAGCTGCAACTTTGTCCTTCCTTCGAAATGGCAATTCTACGGCAACTCGTTCATCCTTAAAGCGTCTATCGTGAAGGCCAGATTCACTTCCCTCACTGGACCCAAAGCAAAATTCGGGGGAAGCAGAACTCTGATTGAAAAATGCACCAACCTCAATTTTTTTGTCGCTCTTGCTAACCGGCTTCTTGTAAATAGGGACGGTCGCGATGATTGATCGTCTTGGCTTGTCCCAAACCCTTGGATCGGCGGGTTTGGCATTCGACTTCTTATCGTCCATTGGTGTGTTCTCCTTAGGGATTTTACTTCGCTAACCGTGTAAGAATTTGTATCGATTCCTAAAGATGAATGTGGTGGTGGCAGCTTGTACATAGGGTTATCAGTTTGGCGTCTGCATCATTTCCTGGCTGGCTCGGTTTCACCATGTGATGCATCTCGAGATAGCGAGGCGAGCCGCATCCTTGGCAGCGCCAACCGTCCCGCTCCGGTACGCGCGCCACAGGTTCCGGTATGAAGCAGCAGCCACGCTGAAGCCGCAGGAAGGGAGTAGGCCTCAGCGGGAATGTAATTTTGAATCAAAGGGCCAAGTGGCCTTCCACTTGGCCCATACAAAGAACACAAGTGCGCCAGTGAGAAGCGTCAGCATACCGATCTTGATATAGAGCCAACCCGACGTCAGGAATATGTAAGCCCATCCGAAAAACGCAATAACCATTGGCACTGGGTAAAACCACATCTTGTAGGGCCGCGAGCTGTCCGGCAAATGTCGTCTCAGTAAAGGAATGGCAAACAACTGTCCTAAAAACTGCACCAGGATTCTGGTTGTGATCAGGGCGCTGACGAGTTGATCCAGTTTCAGAAATGCTGCGGCAATAGATACCGCGCCTAGTACGAGCAGTGAGACTCTCGGATAGTTTTTCGTCGGATGCAGCTGCGCAAACGGACGGAAAAAGTAACCGTCCACAGCGGCGGCATACGGGATACGCGAGTAACCGAGCAGAAGTGCAAACACACAGCCAAATGCGGACCACAGAACCAGAATTGTTACGGCGATCGCGGCCCCGCGACCGTAAAGCCGTTCCATGAAATCAGCGACAATGAAGTTTGAGTGTATTCCTTCCCGCCATGGCACCACGCCAATTATGGCGAGGTGCAAGGCCAGGTACCCTACGCAACAGATCGCGAGCGAGTACAGAATCGAACGCGGCACCACGTATCCGGGATTTTTGACTTCGTCGCCGATGTAGCAGACGTCGTAATAGCCAAGGTAATTGAACACGGCGATCAGAGTCGCGCTGCCCAGACCGAGCACAAAGCCGCGATTGAACGCGAACGCTCCAGGAGGGAAATCAAATGCCAGGCGAAAACTGAAATGTGGAAAGCCGGTGACGGCGATGGCAGCCATCGCAAGCACGGTGCCGATCCACAACGTCACCGTGATTTTCTTCAAGAAGTTGATCTGCCGGCATAACAGGAACAAAGCAACTAGTCCCGCAGTCACGGCCACATACTGCTGGCCCCGCGCGGTCAAGCTGGGCCAGAGATAAGCGGAATAATTTCCGAATCCGATCATTCCGGAGGCGACTTCCAAAGGCCCACTTAGGACAAATTGCCAGATGAAAAGAAAAGCCATCAGGCGGCCCCAAGTCTGGTGGCCATACGCTTCGCGCAGAAAATGGTAACTGCCGCCGGAACCCGGCAGCGCCGCGCCCAGTTCACTCCAGATTAGCCCATCGGAAATTACGATTAGCGCGCCCGTCAACCAGCCCAGCATCGCCTGCGGCCCGCCCATCGAAGCCATCAACAGCGGGATGGTAATGAACGGCCCGATGCCAACCATGTTGGACATGTTTAGCGCGGTGGCGTGAAGCAGGCCGAAACCGCGCGTCAGGTGGGCTGGCGATTCAGTTTTCACGGTGATGGGCTGGCCGCCAGATTGCGAGAATGATCGCCCTCCGTTACAACGGGATCGGTTTGATCCCGGTAAGCTCACAAAAATCCCGCAAAGCTGGATAGAGTTCCGTGCCATACCCGAGGCAGGCATATTCGTTGGTCCAGTTTTGTATGAGCGCATCGATATCGCAATGCGCGGTGACGAATCCGTGCGGCCAGAATGGAATTCCGCATTCGTTCAGACGCTGCGCTACCTGATCGGCGGGCGGTTCAAAAATGCTGCAGCGAGCAATGACCATTTGAAATGCCCCGTTGATTCGACCGAGCCGCGCTAGCACACCTTCGCCAACTTTGCAGATCAGCTTCACCGAAACACCATCCGCCTTGCCTTCGGTCGGGATTCCGTGGGTAGCGAACCCGGCGGGGCCGAGTTTTCCTGCCAGGGATGGAGGGCAGGCGCCGTCGCCGATGATTTTTATTTCTTTGGTCTTTTTGTTGATATGCTGAAGGTCGCCGTAATAAACGCGCTCGTTACTTAGTTTTCCAAGAAGAAAAACTGTTAGGGCGGTATTCAAATCGCCGAGGGTTGAAGTACCAAAGCCATCCTCCAGCATCATGCTCTGCGCAAAGCACGTCGCAGCGTAATCATCTCCCATTCCGGGAAATGATTGGATCGTGTAGAAGTCGAATTTCTCCGCCTCGACCGCTTCTCTTAGCGCGAGATACAGCCGGATCGAGCGTTCGTTGACGACATTTTTCTCTGGTGCCGCGCCGAAGAGTCTCTTTAGTCGCGGTTCGAGCGCCGCAGTTTTCTGAGGCGGAATGCGCTCGGCTGACTGTACTAGTTGCGTGGTATCGCGGGAATCGATGTCCACACCGAACATTCGCATCCATTGCGAGGGATCGGCCGCTCCGCAGGTTTGGCCCATTCCGCGGCCGCCAAACATTCCCACAGTAGACATATTCAACAAATTTTTCAGATGTGCGGCTCGAGCATAGCTGACGATGCTTTCCACCGTCTCCGGATTCTCCGAGCTGCCATATACAAATTTGTGCGCCACTCCGATTTCGAGAAGGCCTCCATGCATCACCAGTCCGCCTACCGGCCGCCAGCCCTGCGATCCGTCGTGAGTCCACAATAAAACGGCCTTGCCGGTTGCGGCGAAATCACGAACAGCGCCTACAAGATTCGCTGCCCAAACCCATGTGCCAGAAAAAAGAATCACGGCATCCACCGCGTCATTTGACTTCATCGCCTTCAGCGCGGCTTTGGCTTCTTCTTTCGTCGCTATGACGACATCGTGTTCGATGATTTTCAGTCCGGCTGAAGACAACGCTCTCTTCGAATTGCGGACGATGGATTCGTCGATAAATGGACGATCCATGGGATCCTTTAATCCGTCCTTATGGACTCCGTAAACGATGAATCCCACCGTTGGCTGAATCACGATTTCTCCTTCTCTACGGTGTACAAATCTTCGGAACGCAAAGGTTTCAACGCGGTACATAAGCGACGATATTTCTTGAGCTGGCTGGAATACCCAGTAGCCATTCGCGCGTCAGGCTCAACAATCTCCTTTTCGTGCACGAAGCGCTCCACGCCGGCGGTAATTCCAGCATGAACCCCGACAGCAGCGCCGGCCAAGATCGCGGCACCCTGGCAAACAGCTTCACCGCATCCCATCACGTGGCAACGTCGGCCTGTGACGGCGGCGCGCAATTTTAGTCCGCGTATCGACCGCGTCCCGCCTCCCGTAACATAAAGGTCTGTAAATTCGCCAACCGCATTCGCCAGCAGTTCTGCTACCTGAGCCAGTTCGCAGGAAATTCCTTCGAGAATTCCTTGATAGATTTGGCTTCGATTGGTATCAGATGACAGGCCATAAATCACCGCACGAGCCCGAGGATCAAAATCCGGATTGCAGGTGCCGATCAGATAGGGGGTGATACAAAGTCCGGTCGGGGCATCGGTAGTAGCCGCTTCCAATTCTGCATAACGCTCCACTTCGCGCAATTCCTCCGACGTGCCACTGAAACAGCTGTCACCGCCGTACAGGAGATCGTGAAACCACTTCACCATAATCCCCGAAGGGAAATACGCCAGCGTAAGAAATTGCCCGGGAACAACGTGCGAGTACGAGTTCAAGCGCGCGGCAAAGGCTGCATCATTTAGACCAGGTTCATCGGATGCCGCAGCAAGACATTCGTATGTCCCCATCGAATCCGAAACTCGGCCAGTTGCAATCACACCAACGCCCAAAGAGCCGCAGGCCTGGTCATGACCGCCAACGACCACCGGCGTGTCGACAGCCAATCCCAACGCTGTGGCTGCATCCAAATTCAGTTTGCCGGCATTCGTGCTGGGTGGAACGGGAATGGGAAGCTGGTTGCTTTTTAGTCCGGCGGCAACGAGAATTTCGTCCGACCAGCAATTCTTGCGAACGTCAAAAGCCAGGAAGCGTGAGGCAAGGGAATATCCGGCGCATGGCGGCAGCCCGAGTTTAGTGTGCAAGAAATCCGTGACGCTAAGAAACCGGCTTGCTGCGGAATAGAGATCCGGCTGATGCTGGCGCAGCCAAAGAATCTTCGGCAACGGGTACATGGGATGAGCCACAAGGCCAGTGATATCGAAAATGCGCCGCGATCCAATCGTTTTCGCGATCCATTCCGCTTCTTTAGTGGCGCGACTATCGATATTCAGAATTGCCGGGCCGATGGGCTGGCCCTGGGCATTCACCGGAATAAACGTTTCTCCGTGCGAACTCAGGCACACAGCCTGGACCGGGTCGCGCTGCGCATCACGCGTTGCATTCCGAGAGGTGTTACAAACGGCGTGCCAAAACGTGGCGGGATCCATTTCGGCAAAGGCCGGGCGAGGAAAATCGGGTGAATAGGACGCAACACTGCGCGAGATCACCTCACCGGTCGCCGCGAACAACACGGCTTTGCATTGACTCGATCCGATATCGATGGCCAGCAGGCTCATTCACTGTTCCGGCTTACTGTCTCGTCGCTTCAAGCAGCAGATGTTCGCGAAACTTTGTGGCGAGTTTGGATACTGCCGCATCTATCGTTCCCAATTCGCTGTCGTGTTCGTAGTCGGTCAATCGATATTTTCCAGGTGCGAGTCCACGCAACTCAATTGTTCCGCGCCATTCGGACGATGTAGATTGCGCGAAGAACGCGTAATACATCTTTCCGCTCTTTTCCACAGCATAACCTTCGGGTGAGTCATAACCGTAGATGTAAAGATCGCGAAAGTCTCCTTGCGACAGCATTTTCTGATTGTAAATTGTGATCCATTTCTTCCACTCAGCTTCTTTGTCACGGGTCAGATACACGTTCTTGAGTTTCGGGCCGTAATTCGGCCAGGTAAATTTTGTACCGAGAACGCCACCTGTCCCAACTGTTGATGCGAAGTCGCGGCCGATATCCTGTTCGTTGTTCGAATTAGCCCCGGCAATTTTTGTGAGCTCTACGTGATCGCCATACACTGCAGCTTCCGATCCGAGAAGAGCTTTATACATTTTGATCCGTTGGCGAACTTGCACCGAGCCCACTGGATCGGCGGTCACGGCCTGATCGATGAACGGCAGCCAGGCCATGTTGGGGGGAGTGCCACACGGGCAGCTTTGAGTAACGCTCTCAGGTTTCAGTGCGCGTGTAGTTTCAAAAATGACTTTGTAAATCTCACCCATCGCTTGCGTCGAATCGTAAGGAGAATTGTGGTGGTGGTTCGGGTTGTAACATGGCGGAACCGCAAAGGAAAAATCCAGCTTATGACCGTCGAAACCCCAGTCGCTGATGATTCGCCTGGTGAGCTGGCGATAATATTCCTGAACTTCTGGCACTGCTGGGCACAAACCTGCAAGCCCGCTTGTCATGCGGGCGTGCTTGCCTTCTTTATCCAGCATCAGCCAGTCAGGATGCCCTTTCACAATATCCGCAAGTTTGTACGGACGATTGTCGAGCATATCAATGTGCTGCCCATCTTCGACCACAATGGGAATCCACCACAAAGTAATCCGCAATCCAGCTTGGTGGAAGGCATTGACAATCTCCTTGATGCCATCGACGCCGAGGCTTTCGCGCGGCATCCAGTCACCTCGATTGTTGAACCAGCCGGCATCGAGCGTCGTCCATTTCAAGCCCAGTTCTTGCAACTTCGGAATGGTTCCGATCATTTGCGCAGGCGTGAACTTCAGCTCGTAGCCCCAGCCACACCAGTTCGCCTGGTAATCGGCGGAATTTGGCTTCGGTATTTTCCAGCCCTGCGCACCTAATGCATCGGAGTACATACGCAGCGGTTCGTAATAATCTCCGCGGAACAAAGCGAGAAAAGTCACTGGCGTCGAGTAAATATCTCCTGGCTGCAGCTTTTGTTCGGGTTTCAACTCAACCGATGCGTCGACGTGTTCATCACGGACGACGCGCACAGGCATATCCAGTGCGAGCGGTAACGTTTCCAGGTGACCAACGGCCTCGCCCATCTTCGCCGTCCAGAAGGCTACAACCGGGATTCCGCCGCCGGTTCCAGGATCTCCCTTCATTACTTGTTCCATAGGGTTTTCGCGGGCAAAATTTCGCGAAACCAGCAACACATTATCTTTTCCCCATTTTTCGCTCGATCCGTAGAAAGACCACATCGCGAAGGGGCGAACCGAGGGATCAATCAAGCTCGCATTGAGTATGTGACGCTGCGTTGTGGCAGATTCGAGCTCTGTTGCCTGTGTGCCCACGTTTTTGTATGCAGCCGTAGTCACCACGAGAGACGGGAAGTTGTCATAAAACTCGATTGACACGGTCCGCTCGATGTCGGGCTGAGATTTGCTTTGTCCTTTGATCTCGATTCGCTTACCCAGCGGGCCGAGGCGGTGCGAAGCGTCCGAAATCCTGGCGTGAGCGAGATCCATTTCAAAATCGTGGATCTCTTTGCCGCCAATTACGACGTAGTCAGCATCGCTCGAATCTTTTTGTTGCGGATCATCCAGAGTCAACTGCCGGCCGTTCACGTCGAGATAGCCACGCAGATAGCCAGAGGGAAGAATTTGAAATTCCGCAGTCGCTGTCTTGATAGAAATCCCGTCCGGTTGAACGCTCACTGTTATTGCGGATTCTGGCTGCTGGTCTTGGCGTGCCACGGCGGGTGATCGTTGGCATGCCGCGGACCCCATCAATGCAAAACTCAAAAAAAAAAGTAACCGTCTCGACCGTTGGCACAGCATTCGGTGGAAATCCGTTTGCTGCAGAGCTTCGGACAGTCTCGAAAAGACAAGTGCACTGGGCATGCTCAAATTCCTCAGCACTGCTTGATGCGCTGCCAAAAACAAGAAAACAGATCCATCGAGATTAGAGAAAACGTTTTACGCGGCGCACCAGCTTCCGCGGGCTAAGTCCGCTCTCGGTGACCTGGGTACGGCCGTTATCAACCGACACGGATGTAACGCCCCGAAAATCTTTCGGCACTTGAAACAGCAAAATCATATATCGCACTTTGACGTCGGATTTGGCCGGAAGCCAGCGGTAAACCAATTCGCCGAATAAGCGATTCTGTTCCACGGTTTCTCGTCGCGGAATGGAGAAGGCTGTTGTGCTGAATTCCATGCCTCGGCAAAAAGTTTGGCCACTCCACGGCGCGTGCGACTGATGAAAGCGCTCCATCCAACTTCCTACCCAAGGGAAGTCCATGCGACGAAACACATAAATCACAAGCAAACCGGCGCGAGGGTTGCACGCCGATATAAAACCTAGCTTGTCCTTCGGATCTATCAATTGAGCGGTGTAATGTTCGAAATTAACGTTCGGCACTGTTCGTAAATTCAGGCGTCCACCACGCTTTAGAGGTGCATTGGGCCAGGTAAAAGTTGTGTCTGTTTTGACCAAAGGCCGAGTGCTGTAGGAAGGCGAGCAAGTTTTTGCGCGAGTCGCAGGTATATCAAACACCGTAACGCCGGGCTCGACGAAGGGGGGACCAAACGTTACGTGTTCGTTCCAGGAAATGGGCCGATCAAACGTGGATAAATTCAGTGCTGATTCCTCGCAGTACACGACGGGATCGCGCACCTCGAGTGACATCTGTCGCGCGAGTCTAATTTGGGCCTCCGGCAACAGAGCGCTGGCGCAAAGTGTCGTGGTTGAGGCGCCCGATGCCTTGTTAAACTTCCATTTCACCGAAGGCGCTTCACCGTGCGTGCTGTGTCCGGCGGCAATTTCTTCTTTGGAGGGTGGCCCGAAATGATCGAAGCTCAGGTTATGACCTGCGATCCCTGCAAGCAGCCTTCCATCCGGAAGAGGGCCATAGGTGCGCGAATGCTTCGCAGCGTCGTATCGTTGAGGATCGATTGTTTTCCACGGTGGACGCCACAACGGGTTGACGCCATCGCACTCCTTCAAATTCAATTCACAAATGTGCCCGCCGCCTTCGAGGAGCGAAACATGGCCCCAAGGCGCGCTCAATCGATAACCGGAGCGGCCGTCCAGAAGATCGTTCACGTGCCGCATCGAGATTCGTCCCGCCCGGACTTTTTTCCTCATCGTCGCTTGGCAGGAGATGTTTCGCGTTCATCCAGAGCCGCGCGAGCATTTTGCAAAAACGCGAGCATATCGTCGGCCTGAAAAACATTGCGGCCGAAGAACACCCCAGCCGCTCCCGCTGCAGCTACTTCTTGAATCAAAGCCAGCGCCTCTCCATCCGAAGAGTAGCGGCTTCCGCCCAGAACAAGAATCGGAATGGGACAATTTTCCACGACGCCGCGCATCGTTTTGGGATCGCCTGCGTAATCCGTCTTTACCGCATCGGCACCAAGTTCGGCTGCCATTCGAGTGTGAAGTTTGAGCCACTTTGGATCGGAAGGGTTTTGCACGTTCTTGCCTCGCGCCAGCGTTTCGATAATAAAGGGCATGCCGATCCGGTCGCATTCGCGTGCCACTTCGGCGTTGCGCGCCACTTCTTTCGATTCAAAATCGGAATCCCCGGTGCCCACGGCGAGATATGTCAGCACCGCGTCCGCCCCGTCACGCATAGCGTCCTCTGGACGCGCCAGCATGCAGCTTCGAAGTTCCCCCGATCCATCTCCGCCGGGGGCTCCCCACAAAGTAGTCCAATCAATCCGCGCAATGATTCCAGGCATTGCAGGCCCCAGCAGCGAATCTTGGCAGCGTTGAATGAGGCCAAGATTCAGTAGTACCGCATCCACTCCGGCATCGGTGAAGCGCCTGATCTGCTCCAGCGGATTTTCAGTGCCCGAAATAGGACCAAGAACTAAAGCGTGATCGAACGCCACAACCAGAGATTTCTGGCCGGCGCGAACGATTCGGTTCAGCCTGATGTTTTTCCCACACTCACTCACTGATTTTCCTCATTAGGGCTCCAAATACAAGTCCGGCCGAATCTTCGGATTTACCGCACCCAACGCACGGAGAGGCATATATCGCTACTGTTCGTAAGCGCCGATATTGATCTCGCCGCCTTGAACGCGTGGATTTCCGGCGAAGTCCACAGTCCCCACGACGCTAGAACCGAGATTTGCCCCAGCGGCAATAGCGGGTGAGTTCGACCGGAGATCGAGGTTCGGTTGGGATGCCTGGCTGATAAATTCCGGGTTCAAGAAAGGCGGCGAGTGTGAGTCATTTCCCGTGCTCGAGAGATAGGATGAATACCCGGTGTAAGTTTTCTTCTGCCAGGTCCACATTCCCTTGGACGCTCCGACAGTCGAGTAATAAAGGTTGTAATCCAGTACAGCCGGATTAGGCTCTGAGGTCGTGTAGTCGTAAACAAAAATTCCCTGCGCACCGGCGTAGAGAATATTGTTCTCGAAAATATTATTAGTCGCATACCACTGAATCTGAAACTCACCTTCGCCGGTCTTAGCGGTGTCGTCGTCATACAAAGTGTTGTTTACGATGTTGCAATGGTCGGTGCCGCCTTTGCCTTTGGCGTAACCACCGATGGTAATGCCGACAGAATTGCTTTGATAAATGACGTTGTTGCGAGTCGTGATGTAGTCCGCCTTCTCCACTCCGGGGGTCTGTTTGCCGGGATTCTCACTGGACATCTCGATGCCTATGTCAGTGTTGTGCACAAGGTTGCGCTCAATCGTAATCTCTGTACCGCCATCGATGTAGATGCCGTCGGCGCCGTAACTGTGATTGTTGCTCCCTGAACCGTACGCTGGATTGCTATTCGAGGTGATGTTGTAGACGATGTTGTGACTGATTTCGCCATAGCGCGCTCGGTCGCACAACTCAGACCCGCACATCGATCCCACCGGTGCGACACCTTCGAAGCCGATTGCACCAATTGCGATGTTGTTATCGTCGTGAATCAGATTATTGGTGATCGTGAAATTTTCCACGTTGCCGTCCACGGAGAGTGTTTCGCTGCAACCCGTAGTGGTGTGATCGATTTCGTTGCCGGTGATCATCAGGTTACTGATGGAATTGGGGGCCTGAGTTCCGTAGACCGTCATCCCGAAGGCATTCGCCGCGCAGCCTTTAGCCGTGGTCGCGATATTGTGGATGTGGTTGTTGGTGATTTGAAGATAGCGGCCAGCGCCCAAAATGTAGATTCCAATCGGAACGTCTTTCGTGCTTGAAGTGGAATAGTTCCGAATCTCAAAACCATTGATGGTTATGTAGCTCTGATTTTCAATTGTAACCAGGCCCCATTGAGCGTTAGGAATTGACAACCCAGTGCCGTCAATCGAGGCCAATTCACCGGGATAACTTGAAAATGTAATCGATCCTGCCGACGCCGAACCGGAAGCAGGGATACTGACGACCTCGTTGTAGACACCCGCGCGCACATAAACCGTGTCGCCGGCCTTAACGGAATTTGCGGCATGCTGAATTGTTCGCCAAGGCGAGGTAATCGATCCGGAATTTGCGTCATTGCCGCTAGCGGAAACGTAGTAGGTCGCTGCGTACGCCGACCGGGCCGACGGAGCTAATAGGACGAACAAAAACACCATCGAGGTCCAACTACTTGTACGAAAACCGGATATGATCGCCTGTAACACCGTCACGGAGTCAAAATTCAAGTGGCCCTTCACGCTCATCTTGAGCACAAACCAGATAGTCGTCGATCGCCCTGCAAAATCCGACATCGCGAGCCGCCCTAAGCCGGGATTGGTCACGTAATTAGCCCTATCGTGAGCGTTTGTCAATTTATTTTATCGAAAATGACTGTCTCTTGTATGTTTGTGTACAAATTGGATGTGATTCAAGACGCTAGTACTCCGTTTCGAGCCTGGCCCTCGACTTTCACGAGTGCTTCTCCGTTCTTACCGTGAAGCGGAGAGAAGTTTCGAGCACTTCTCAAATTGACCAAAAAGTTCTCTAAGATCCGAGTTTAAGACTGCTCTCGGACGGTTTGTATGCTTCCCACTTACCGGCCGGAGCGAAGGATTCCAGATTCAATCGCCTCCAAAGACGCATCGCTAATAACGTGTTTTCCCACCCACGTAAATAATGTCAGCTGAGGAGATCTTCCTCTGTATGTGTTCTCTTGAAGGCAGTTCTTTGATGATTTGCCAAGGGAAAGCCGGCCTAGCCAGGTCTTGCGTTCAAGGTATGGTTTGCGTGTTCGGCCACGGGGAGCATGGCGATGGTCCACGGGAAGTTACTGTGAGATCACCATCTGGGACGTACTCTGCATGTCCAAGGTGGTGCCGGTGACATGTTCGAGAAATGGAAGACTGAAGCCGAAGTAGTAGTTCACCTGCACCTGCACAATGCATCCCGGGCTGTTAACCCCGAGATTGCCTCCGTTGGTGCAATCTGCCGCACTCCCGCCGTAGGCGGTCGAGGGGTTAAGCCAACTCGTGGATACAGAAACACAACCGGGAGTGGCACAGCTGCCGGCCACGTAAGCCATTCCCGGCGGGTGGATACTCTGGACGAAGGTCTGTATCTGCGCTACCGTCGCCGGGCATCCGCCGGGCAACGGATTCGATGTTGGGCAGGCGGCGCCGCGCACGCTGGCCCATCGAGTGCCTTCCCGGGCGGCGTAGGACACCCAGTGGTACGCGTACAGCGCACGCGAGAAATCAATGATCCCGAACATCAAAGGGAATAAGATAAGAACGATGGCAAAACTGAACTCGAGCGTCGCAGCGCCTCGCTCTTTCCTCTGATTATTTTTGTCGTTGCTGTTTTGGGGGCGCACGAACATCCTCATTTATGGAATCGAGAACCGCATTCTGGCCTCGGAGTTCAGAGTAATGGCCGGGAAAATGCTGAGGAAATTAAACATGGGCGTGTAGGTGGCCTTGGTCTGCACCCAAACGAAGTTCACGGCGTGGCCGCTCGGGCAACTGCACGAGCTGCTGTTCAAAGTGCCCCCCGAAGCGGACGTCTGATTCGAGCACTCGCAGCCCCATTGCGCCAGAGGATAACCGCTCACCCAGCACGCATTCTTCCCGCCGCCGCACGTGGTGGAGATGTCCGGCGCCTCGTTCTCCGCCGCCTTAACGATATTCGTCGTGTCCTGCAGGGTAACCTGATTCTGCGCGCCATACTGGACCCCCGCCCGCGCGGCGTTGGCCACTTCAATGCTCACGTAGTACCCCCGGCCAAAGTCAATCGCGCCGAGCAGCAGCGGAATCAGCACGAAGAAAGACAGCAGGGATGCTTCCAAAATGCTAGTGCCCCGTTCGGAAAAGAACGCCCCGTACTTTCCGGACGCCACGTTTGGCTCGGCGTTCGCTTTCATTGTTTTCCTCGTCGGCATTCGCTTCTTCTCTATTGCACCAAAACCGCGGTTCCTTGCCGAAGCGGCGAGCCGTTCGGCAAGGACGCAAAATTGTTGTTAAACGTAAAGTTGAAAATCCAGGTGACATCCTTAGCCACGAGAAGCGTGTACGGCGCGCCGGCGCCGAAGTCAAAATCGAAGTTCACCGTCGCATCGTGGAAGTAGTAGGCCCCTGTGTGGGCTACGAGTCCGCTGCCTCGATTCAAGTTCAGATCGCCAGCGAAAGTTGCTGCGGATGAATTGGCGCGATCCTGGAAGAAAAGAATGCCCGCGAAGGCTCCTGACGTTGGCGCTTGCATCGCACAGCGGGACCCGCAGAACGCTCCCGAGAAGTCGAAGTAGCTATTGATGGGCCCGTATTTCGTCGCTCCACCGGTCGGAGCGGCTGTGCCGGTGTTATAGAAGGTAACTCCTCCGCTGGCCTGTGCGGCCGTGCCGCCGCCCGTGCCTGAACTTCCGACCACATTTAAGCCGCCGCCATTCAGAATGATGATGTTGGCCGAACCGGCAGTACTGTTGAAGTTGAGGAAGGACCCGAAGAAGCCCGCTCCTCCGTCCGTAATTCCGCCAACAACGTCATAACTCCCAGCCCCGAAGCTTACTTGGGATTGGCCGAAGAATCCTGAATTGATCCGGATGCCCCACGCCGAGGGATTTGAGCTGGTGCTAGTGTTGGTGTTGTAGAGGTTGTAAGTGCCCCCCCCAGTAAAGGTCACACTTGAATTTACGATCGTGAAGACCGCATCGGTTCCGCTTGCCGCGCTCAACGTGCCATAATAAGTGCCCGGCTGTATCTTAAAATTGGAGGCCGCAGTGATCGCCGGTGATCTTCACTCCGCCGCAGTGGCCCGCTGCTAATGCCGGGGTCAAGGGGTTATTAGCGGCGACGTTGGCCGCCGTGATACTTAGAACGCTAGTCCCACCTCCCGGGCACGCCGTAGGGGCATTGTAAGCCGGCGGGTTCACGGCTTGCCAGCGGGTCTGGTACAGCCGTGGTGATCCTTGACGGGTGCCTCGTTCCGGAAACCAGGCCCGCAGGCTAAGCCGAGAAAACCCGTCTGTGACCCCTTGAGTTGGATTGATGGCGCACAAAGGGCCGCGACGGTCAAGTTCAAGTTATCATTGTCGACGACGCCGCAAGCCGACTGTACGATTGTGAGGAATACGGTCAGGGCGCCGGAGCCGGTATCGAGCCCATAAATGCAGTTGATGCCCCCGGCAGCCACTGCGGAAGCCGAGAGCGTGATGGGCCTCACTCCTAGAATCTGCGAGAAAAACTGCGGCACATTATTCTGCGTTACGACCGCTTCGACGTAGGTGGGATAATTCGAACTCGCGTAGGGCCCATCGTGCGGAGGATTATAGACCGTCACCGTCACGCCGTTCGCCCCGTTCGTGAACCCATTCTCTGAGGACGCTGACTGTGCCGCCGTAGTCACATCCAAGTAGCTGAGGTCCATGGCGCCCGCCAGCGCCGCGGCGTCGGCCGCGGTCTGCAGCTCGCGCCTCACGTACCTGTAATATCCAAAGTCGATGGCCAGACCGAGGACTCCGATCAGAACCACCATTCCCACTCCCACGAGCACCAGGGATTGCCCTGCTTCGCGGTCTCTCTGTCTCACCTTGCTAGCCCTCATCATCGGCGCGCCCGTTTCCCGGCGGGTGCTCTTCGATAGTGTTGATTCGTTGCACTCGTGCCCGTTTTTCGTGGATGCCAGGGGGGAGGAAGCGCGGACGATTATTGATATGTTCATCTGAGAGAGATTCGTCAAGACTCGGGAGAATGCGTGCGAGGTCATAAGGGCGAATGCGATGCGTCGGGGTTGATTTCGATCATGCGAATGTGGTGGACCCATGGCTCCCCTTCGCCAGCGGTACTAGTCCGAGACCGAGATACTGAGCCAAGACTTTTGGTACTACTAGAACTCAGCACCTGACCTGCCGCTGTGGGGTTCGCTGAAGAATAACGGTTTATCGTCCCAGCGAAGGACGGTCAAAGGAACTTGTTTGTCCTTTTTGTGCAATTACAGCAGCTTTTGTCTGGCATGCATGGTGAGCTGCCGGCGCAATCCTGGAAGATGCCGACCCAGATATTCCCGTCCTCATGGCTGCCAAATCTGAATATGCCAAGTTGCAGTAGGTCGAACGAGCGACCGGCAAATCCGGGTTCAGGGTTTTGAGCAGTATACCTCTCCGATGATTCAGGAACGGAAACCGCGCTAACTTACACTGCCCGCAGGTCTTTGGTGCGCATCAAATGGCGTTTATCCGAGGGGGTGCTTCTTTCGCGCACGAAGACAGGCGCACGGTGACGCTACACTGCCAAACTGACTAGAATCGAATCAAGCTTCTTCTCAACAGTCCAAGCGAAACGGATGAGCAAGCACAGTAGATCCGACAATACCTTCCCCGAAATCTTCGAGCTCTTGTCCGCGCTGGACAACGCAATGTTAGGGATGATTAGTAGCGGGGCCGCGACCTCCGATGTGCTGTCTGTTCTGAGCGAGACCATAGAGAAACAATCCTCTGGGCTGCTTTGCTCGATTCTTCTCCTCGATCCTGACCGAAAAACCTTGCGACACGCGGCCGCTCCCAGCTTGCCGCAGAGTTACGTTGAGGCAATTGACGGCGTAGCCATCGGCCCGAATGTCGGTTCTTGCGGCACGGCCGCTTTTCGCGGCGAGGCAGTCTTCTCCTCGGATATTGCCTGCGATCCTCTATGGACTCAATACCGAGAGCTCGCGCTCAGTCATGGGTTACGGGCTTGTTGGTCGACGCCGATCATGTCCCGGGACGGAACGGTGCTGGGAACATTTGCAATGTACTACCGCGAGCCTCGTAGTCCGAGCACGGAAGACTTGCAGGTAATTGAGAGGGCCACCCACTTTGCAGCCATTGCCATCGAGCGCCAGCGAGCCGAGGCTGAGCGGCATGTCATGTTCGAGATCATCGAGGGAGTCAACCTTACCGCCAATCTCGATGAACTCCTCCAACTGATTCACCGGTCGCTCAAAAAGGTACTCTTCGCCGAGAACTTCTTCGTTGCGCTGCACGACCGGAACAGTAAGCTGTTCACCTTTCCTTTCTGGGTGGACCAGTTTGATGCACCGCCCATACCGCAGAAGTTAGAAAAGAGCTGTACTGCGTACGTGTTTCGGATGGGCCGCCCAATGATTATCACTCAAGAAGTCTTTGACCGATTGGCCGAAGAAGGTGAAGTCGAGCTGGTAGGGACGCCTGGGCCGACCTGGGTGGGAGTGCCGCTCAAGACGCCTACCGAAACGATCGGAGTGTTGGTAGCACAGCATTACGAGAACCACGACGCTTACTCCGTGCGCGACCTTGAGTTCTTAGCATCAGTCGGCGGACAAATCGCAGTCGCCATAGAGCGAAAGCGGGCGGAAGAAGAGCTCCGTGCTGCTGAAACAAAATTTCGGACCTTGGTGGAGCAGTTACCAGCCATCACCTACGTCGCTGAGTTTGGAGCAGCAGGTCTGTGGTGCTACGTCAGCCCCCAAATTGAATCACTGCTGGGGTTCTCGCCAACCGAATGGGTGGCCAACCCCAAGGCCTGGATAGAAAGTCTTCACCCCGACGATCGAGGCCGTGTGTTAGCTGAGGAGGCCTGCAGTCAGGAGACGGGCGAGCCTTTCCGCTCGCAATACCGTATGGTCAAGCGCGATGGCCGAATTGTGTGGTGCCGGGACGAGGCCACTGTGATGACGGAGCAGTCCGGCGAACGCAAGGTCATGCTGGGGGTCATTCACGACATTACGCATCACAGGCAACTCGAAGAGCAACTCCGCCAAGCGCATAAGATGGAGGCCGTGGGCAGGCTGGCCGGTGGGATTGCTCATGATTTTAACAATTTGTTGACGATCATCAAAGGTTTTAGCGAACTGATGCTTGAGCGCGCCGGACCGGATGAGACCTTGGTACATAATGCCACGCAGATCGACAAAGCAGCGGACAAAGCCTCTTCGTTAACCGCGCAGCTTCTGGCTTTCAGTCGGATGCAGGTGTTGCGGCCCAGCTCGCTCAACCTAAACACTGTGGTGGGAGAGATGGCCAAAATGCTACGACGCATCCTTGGTGAACACATAAATCTCGACACCGTGCTAGACACGTCGTTGTGCGCTGTTAGGGCCGATCAGAGTCAAATCGAGCAAGTCATACTGAATTTGGTGATCAACGCCCGAGACGCAATGCCCAAAGGAGGAGAAATCACCATCGAGACGGCAAACGTTTCGTTGGACGAACATTATGCCCAGCGGCGAACCGGCGTCGAGCCGGGCCAATACGTGTTGATGGCCGTGAGCGATACCGGAGCCGGGATGGACGCGGAAACGCAGGCGCAAATCTTTGAACCATTCTTTACTACGAAAGCGTTAGGAAAAGGGACGGGACTGGGCTTAGCGACAGTCTATGGAATAGTCAAACAGAGCGGCGGCTGGATCTGGGTATACAGCGAGCCCGGACGAGGAACCACATTTAAGGTTTACTTGCCGCAGGTCGATCATTGCATTCGTCCAGCAGACCATAACAAGGCGGTCTGCGATCGTCTGCAGGGCACTGAGACGATCTTGCTAGCTGAGGATCAAGACGGTATCCGCGAGTTAGCCAGCGAATTTCTCAAGCGCAGTGGCTACATAATACTGGAAGCAAAAGATGGATCTGAGGCGCTTCGGACGGCGGAAGGGTATCCGGACGAGATTGATTTGTTGGTGACAGATGTGGTGATGCCCAATCTCGATGGTCCCGAATTAGCGGACCGCCTCGCAGTTCTGCGTCCGCATATGAAGATTATTTTTATGTCGGGATTTGCGGAATACGTTAAAGACAATCGAAAGCTAGCAGTTCCGGACAGAGTTACACTTCAAAAGCCGTTCGCTCTCGGCACCTTGGCGCGCAAAGTGCGCGAGGTGTTGGACGCGAAAGATAACAGCGGTTAACGGCGTTTCGTCGAACCGATGGTTTCAGATTGACGCAAGGGCATCTCCCATCTGCAGGCCAAGGTCGCATATACGTTCAAAGGTACGAGGCTGGACTGCCTCAAATTTTCAGTACTCCGGACTACCCCCCCCATAAGTACAGTCTTGACTTTATCGCTCGCATAGTTTGGAAATGCTTAAATGAATCGAGAATGCGAAGTGAACATCGATTCATAGGAGGCTACGAATGTGGGGATACGGACTGTTAGGAACCTTAGTCATTATCTGTTTGGTTGTCTGGCTTGTCAGAGCTTTGTAAGTCGTTTCTCGCTAGGCCTCGTAGCTATCATGGAATTAGCCGTCTACAATGCTGGCGGGCGAGACGCACCCAAATCAATGGTCATATGCATAGACAAATATCGCCACCGGATGAAATGTGGGACGCGAACCGCGTGTGTGCTCGGCTTACTGGCACTGGCCGGGGCGTTTGCCGCCGCCGTACAGGCTCAAGAAAATACGCTTGCCGCGGACGCGCCCGTTTATTCCGGAGTTTTTCCACAAGCAAAAGCGCCAGCCGCGGGTTCGAGTCGCGCGCCCTCGCAGAGGATCGAGCTAAAGGTATCGAAAGACACGCCGCTGCAAATCGCGCTGGATAAAGAAGTTCGCCTGCAAAAAACAGGGCAGTCCCTGCACGGTCGCATCGTCGAACCCGTCTACGCATTCGATAAGTTGGTGATTCCCGTAGGCACACAAGTGAACGGCAAGGTTACACAGATCGATCCGATATCGGCAAAAAAACGCACAACAGCAGCGCTCGACGCCAACTTTTCGCCAAACCACAAATTTCAAGTCGCCTTTGACGAGCTTATTCTCCCCGACGGCAAGCACATCCCGTTTCAAGCAAACATCACCCCGGGATCCGGCCACGTTCTCGATTTCGTGTCGGGCGCCGACGAACACACGAAGAACGGTGCAAAGGACGCAGGCGCCCAAAAAGCCAAAGAAGCAAGACAAGCAGCAAAACATGAATGGAATGCGGCCATGCAGCAAGTGAAAAAGCCGGGAAAAATCCGACGCTTCGAACACTACGCCATCACGCAGCTCCCGATTCATCCGCAGTATGTAGACGCTGGCACCGTCTATTTCGCGGAACTCCGGGAGGCGCTTAATTTCGGCAGCGAGCCACTCACCCCAGAGCTAGCATCGTCAATTGGCGCGGCGCCACCCCCCGGCAGTTTCGTGCACGCGCGTCTGATCACGCCGCTAAGTTCCGCCACATCCCATAACGGTGACGAAGTAGTAGCGATTATCACTCAGCCGCTCTTTGATAGCGGACGCCTGATCTACCCGCAAGGCACGTACCTGAAAGGCTCCGTTTTGCAGGCAAAAGCTGCAGCGAGCCTGAGTCGTAGTGGCCAACTGCGAATTGCCTTCCACGACATCGTTCTCGAAGACGGCGTAGAGCAACAAGTTCAAGCGAGCCTAGAAAGCGTTCAAGCAGACCGCGGCCAGAACGTGACGCTCGACGCAGAAGGCGGCGCGCAAGCTGCTCCGCCGAAATCACGATTCCTGACTACAACAATCGCCGTCGGCTTGGGCGCAGCCTCGTTCTTGGGGGACACGTTCGGCGATACAGGCCCGCGTGCGTCGGGCGGGGCGGGTGGCTACAAGTTGGTCGGCATTGCAGTAGGAATAGCAGTGCACTCGCAAAGCTTGGGCATGGCGATGGGATCATTCGGCGCAGTGCGTTCGATTTACACAAACTTCGTAGCCCGCGGCCCAGAACTTACATTCCCTAAAAACACCACGATGCAAGTAGGAATCGCCCTGCCACGATCGGGAGCCGCCGAAAAAGCGCAGGGAACGGAGACGCCCAAGCTATGAGCTTCAGAGCCAATCAATTCAATTCAGTTCGGTATGCAACTCTGGTCATGGCTACGATAAGTCGCAGGCGATGAAATTCCTCGCAAATGAACAAACTTCTGCGAACGCCGGTTCAAATCTATTCGCATAGGGAAACTGCCCCCCGGCTTAAAGAGCGCGTTAGTGTAATAAATTACAGTTTGGGGACGCCAAAAACTTTACAGAGAGTGTTGATTCCGCGTTGGTCCGAGCAGAATAGTTGTTCTGTTGCCTCGTCGCCTGAATTTCATACATGATTGAGCGATTTAGTCTCGCCCCCGGATGACAAACGTGAGTGGTAATATTGCGTTTATTGATTTGTGAAGGTTGCGGTCGTTCCGTCGAATTTCGTGATACTGATGGTGAAGGGCTCGTTGTAGGATCGGGCCCGGTCCCGCAGCACGCCGAGTGCAATCTGCTCCCCCAGCAGGATTGACCAGTAGGTTGAACTGCGGAAGTGGATGCCGGAGTGAATCCCGTGACCAAAAGAGATGTTGTATGCCAGCTTGTTCAGCTCTCCGTTGATGTCCAGATCGTCTCGGTCCACGCCGGTGTAGGAGTTGAGCGAGAGGCCATCCGTGCTCGGCATGACCACGTCCCGTTCGGCGTGGGTGAGCAGCGGCCGGATCTTCTGGCTGCCATCAAAGAAAAACTTAAGCACAGTGATGCACGCACCTCCGACCGTTCCGTGGCCCGTCGGATAGCATGGGTGGGTCGGCGAACCCTCCGGGAATGCTTGTGGCAGCAAGAAGCTGCCGTAGGTCTGCTGGATGATAGGAAGCACCGCTGAGTTCAGGACGTCTTTGTGCAGCGCCTCCGCCGCCTGCGGAGCTGGCGTAGACTTGGTAAGATTCGCCTGCACCAGGGCCCCATATTCCTCCGGCCGCATTCGCAGGTCCTTGATCCACTTGTGAAACCAGGCGCCTTTGAGTGCTCGCGTGGCCATTTCAGCGAGCGTCCCTGCGGCGTCTGGCCCGCCAAGGGTGCCGAAGGCCTTTTCGGTCCTCGAGCCGATATAGGGGTTACCCGGGTTCGGCGGCGCGCCTATCCCCGACAGGACAAGGAAGGCGGTAAAGTACCCTTGATAGAGCACGTCCACGTGGGTATATGCGGCGAGGTCTCGACCGTTTCGGATGAACCGAAACGTTGGGTCAAAAGCCAACTGGCCAATCGAGGCTTCGCCGTTTTGGATCTGTTGGTACTCGCTGACCGAGGTCATGAAGTCGCTCCCGCCGCCGCCCACAGGAAGGAACGTTTGGTATTGCTGGCTGAGGGGCTGCACGCCGAAGAACGTCGGCTGAACCATGAACTGCGAGATGTATGGCCCCTGGACGTTGCCGTCGCCCGGAACGAACTGCCCGCGGAACAGGTTCCCCGGTGTGACCGGGAAGGGGTACTCAACATTTTGACTGCTGTTGAGGAAGGACAGCCTATTCATGTCGGCAACAGCCTGAGCAACCAGCGAATTCGTCGGATATTCGGCAAACGGCACGTCGCGCAGCAGAGCACCCCAGTAGTGCTCGACCTCCTCGGCCGCCGTGATGTTGCTGGTGACGCTCGGCGCTGGTGGGATCACGGTGGCATGTGAGTCGAGGCCCTTCCAAGTCCAGTGCAAGGGCACCCTGTGGCCCATTGTGCTTCGAGTTGGGTCCCCCACCGGGCGTCCCAACAATGATGTTTTCGAAGTCTTCGAACTCGCCGCTCCTGAGGGCATGTTTTAGACTAAGCCAGGATGCAGCATTCGGCACGCCGAGGGCGTCGTGTAACGAGGCCTTGCTGTAGCTGCCGCTGAAGTCTGTGAATCTCCTCGCATCACCGTTATCTGGTTGCTGCCCGACGTCGATCTTCTCGGCGTTGGCCGTCCTTACGCGATAGTTGAAGCATTTATCCTCGCGGCCCTCAGAATTATAGGGTACGACCGACGCGTCGGCGACCGACTCCTTTCCGCCCAGCATGGGTTCCAAGCCGATCGCACCAGCCGTCATGGCAGCGACGGCAATGCCGCTTACGTTTCCGAGGAACCTCCGACGACTGCCTGAAGGCGGCGTGTCAGAACGGTCGAGCGAATCGCCTGGACTGGCCACTTTAGTTTGTATGGGGGCATTCTTATTGACACTGCGGAGGTGTTTTTCGTCCATGTCACTTGCCTTTTTTTTCTTAGGTCGAGTCAATCTAGGGAATGGTCCGGTTGCTGTGATCGAGAGGTTACGAGAGCGAGGAGACTAGGTCATCTGGACCAAGGGACAGTTTTGGGCCAGGGGACCCGGCCGGGTTATGAAAGTTCCATTTACTAGCTCGGCGACGAGTTCCGTTCGCGGTGGACTGGAATTCAGTTCTGCTGATTTGCTAACGCATTTGGGGCGATTAACGGAGACCGAGACTTGGGCAATTCAATGAGAGCAACTAGAGGGCGGCTCACGCCGCCCTCTAGTTGCCTAACATAAGGCGCTTTCTTAGTGACCAGATGCAAATGTGGGACATGGATTGAATGGAAGACCTCTATGGAAGTCCTCGTAGATGTATTGTGGCTGATCGTTCGGTGCTGGATAAAACAAAGCTAACAAATTTCCATACTCGGCAGCCGAGCTTCCGCCGAACTCTTCAAGGGTGAATGGAATGTACGGCCCTCCGATCTGCCAGCGACAGCCGTCCAAGTCTAACCGGGTAGTGTAGAACGGGTAGAAACTTGCACCTACAGGAGGATTGACGCAGCCTTGGCCCGGGTTGGGATCAGAAGGATTGGAGAGATGTCGCTGACACACTGGGGTGGTATCAAATTCAATCCGCGGCAAATCGGTTTCGAAAGCCACACGATTGAAGTTCTCCGGGTTTCCCCGCCGATCGAGGAATAGTGGACTGGAAAAGATGGCCGGTTGCGGGTGGAACAGCGCATCCACAAATGGATTCCAAAACGAACCTGGCCATCTGTTCGCCTGATAAGGGATGCCGTCGAAATCCTCGTCCGCATCGACGCAACCTCCGATTGGAAGTGCAGCGGGAAGACCTAGCACTACGTACGACGCCGCATATGCGGAGTCGACGCAGACATTGTCATCTATTCCGGGCGGATCATTCGAAGCATCGGACGTGCATTGGCCAAATTCACTGGCAACTGTGGTGCAATTCTCGAAGTGTCCAACCTCATCCGAGAAGGCGATGTTATAGGAGTGTGCTGCCCAAGGTACGCGCGTCTGCTCGCTGGAGGTGGCATACATTGGGTGGAAATCATACGGCAGATTGTGCGTGGCAAAATCACAATTTGTTCCGTTAGGATCGAATAGAATCTGGGCAAATCCATTGACGGCGCTTGCTACCATGAACCCGCTTTCGCCCGTGGTTACATCCTGAACGGTGACCTTCAAACCGTGCTCTGTGTCTGTCATGGTTACTATCAGTTCGTCCCCGGAGTTCATGAACAAAGTCTCAGAGTTCAGCTGGACAAACGGACCCAGTGGACTCGGTGAGCCGGCCGGGAACGGTACGCCGTCCTTCTGGATGTAGGCAAAGTTGACATACTCGATGGCACCCCCACATGCGGCGTTGTTTCCCTGGCCGGTGTTGTAATTCTCCGAAAGACTGTCGATGTTCAGCGCGGCGGTCCATTGTGTCAGACTGTTGCCATTAATCCAGCCCGGTGGGTAGAACTGCATTTCCGTAAATCCCGCGCCGGGGTGTCTGCCGATATAGCCTGGCTTGGTCGGGTCCGGAGAGTTGTAGATATTCTTGTCGCTGTCCGGGGCGCACTTAATATTAGGACCCGCGGATGGTGATCCACCTGGATTAGGAGCCGACTGGTCATCGCACATCGCCATCCCCAACCAGAAAGTCGGACGAAGTTGGAAGTTCCACGTTCCTCCGCTTCCGTCCGATTTTGGTTTTATCGGCGGATCCTTCGGGAGTCTTACCTTGTAAAAGTTGCTGTATCCGGAACCAGGCTCGTTCGAGTAAAAGAGTAGTGAGGGTTCGTCGTGTCCGACGTACTTCCAGCCGCCGGGATTGTCAAGTTGTTCAGCGCACAAAATTCCGCTCGGTTGGTCGCATCGAAGGAATTGTTGGCGAACAGACGCCTGCGCGAAAGCGGCCTGAGTTGTCAGTAGGGATAGTGCTGCAAATGCCAAAGCGCAAAACAACCACTTGCGAACTTTCATAATAAGGAAACCTCCTTTCAGTGCTGAATGAATAAGCCGACAAGAAATTTCTGGCGGGCAGGAATCTCCAGTCATCCGGGACTCCTTGACAGTAGGTTCGGGTAACCCACCGGCAAAATAGTTGCAACATTTGTGGAAAGTCAAGTTGAAATTTGTATTTCGACAGGTGAGCGGAACTCACGCCATTTCGAAGGAACTTGGATCTAGTACTCTTATTACTGCCGCAAGCTTCTGTTTCTGAATGGCCGCGGTCGATTGTTCGAGGATAGCTGCTGTGGATTGGTTGAGATCGGCGACATCAGAGGCAAAACCAGCGGGATTCCTGGTGAAGTCATAGCCTGGTATAACGTAGGGAGTGGTATGCCGATGCCGTTGTCGCCAGTGATTCACGTTTTTCATTTTGGAATGTTGCGCGACAGGGCACGGAATGACTTGCGCGCACTCGCGGCCCACACGCTCCGATGCCTGCCAAGCAACTGTCGCCCGAGCCTGAATATCATCGACATTCCCCTCGATGCCCGTAACGCTGATCAAATCGCCCAGTCGGAACGGTTCGCTCACCAACAACAGAATGCCGGCGAGGAAGTTCTGGAGAATGTTCTGGAATGCAAAGCCAATCGCCACGCTGCCGATGCCCAGCATCCTTGATGAGGTCAGCGGCCTGGAACGATGGTGCCACTGCGGAAAATGCAATCAAAAATCCCAAGACGACGATGCTGGTTTGTACAAGGCGGCTGACAGGTTAAGTACCAGGCGTGAGTCGGTGCAGGCTGCCTAGCCTTAATGAGCGGTTGGATTTTGCGATTTGTAGCTGCCGTAAAGATTCGAGCAACGAATTACTTCAGCTTTTCATGTTCCGATTTGGCAGCGATGAGGATGGGGATGTCGGGGTCGGCGTCTTTCCAGAGCGTGAGGAACTCCTGATACGCCGTCTCCGCTTTGGCGGTGTCGCCCTGCATGGCATAGGCTCGGCCGAGTTCAAGATGCGCGAGTGCACCGATGGGTTCGTTCAGTACGATTCCGCGATGGTCGAGAATTTTCTGGAACTCGGCAGCGGCTTCTTTGCCCTGATGGGCGGCTAGATAGGCTTCTCCGCGCACAAAAACGGGATACAAGGCGGTCCAGGCATATACGCCGGACGTCGACTGCCCTAGATCATAAGGTGCAGCAATTCTGAGACTGTCAAGGGCTTCTGCGGCATTTCCCCGGCTGACCGCAAGCTTTGCGCGGAGAGTCGGCAGGTAATTGAACTGCACGACGGTGTCCTCGGGAAGCCTCTTGCCCAAATCGTCGGTTAGAGCTTGCGCTCGCTTGTCGTCGTTGGCGTACGCCAAGGCGAGGGCAGCGCCATACTGCACATCGCGGCCTATCGAGCGCGCCATGGCCGAAGTGGCACGCCGCCGTGCTTCGTCTGCGTTGCCGAACAAGGCCTCCCGCAGACCAGACAGCGCAGAGTATGTTGCAGCGGCTTCCTGTTCTTGTGCCCTTCCGGCGGAATCCATCGCCCGGCGAGAAAAGTCTCGGGCCTCCCTAAGGCGCCCGGAATAGGCGGCTGTATCGGCTTCCAAGGCCAGCAGTTCGTCCTCTACTCCCGGTTTGCCCGCCGACCATGCTACCTGCTGCGCCATCCCCACCGCATCATCTTGCAAAAAGGCAATCCCATAGAGATCAATATGGAAATCAGGGTGGTCCAGTTTGCGCTTGAGAGCTTGCTCATACGTGGCCTTCGCCTCATCGAGGCGGTTTAGAGCGATATAGCTGACTGAGAGAAGGCGGTAAGAGATGGGAAAGTCCGGATTCAAACGGATTGCCTTGGTGGCTTCTTCAACCGCTTTCTCATATTGTCCTGAGACCGGGTAAATTATCCCCGACAAGAAATCATGCGGTATCTCCGCGCGGGGATAAGCCTGTATCCAAAGCTCGCAGGTTTGTTCGGCCTTCTCCATGTTCCCTGTGACCACCATATAGAAGGAAGCCGAGATGAAATACTTCTCCGGCTCACTCGTTCGGTCGCGGAGTTCGTAAGCCTTTCGGGTGTAGTCGGCAGCGATGCCGGATTCTCCAATATCCGCATACATGCGGCCCAACCATGCGTAGGCGAGGGCAAAATTCGGGTCGAGTTCGATGGCACGCTGATAAAACGGAATAGCTGCGGCTGGACCGGTTGCGTACAAAACTTTATTGCCCGAGCTGAAAGCTTTAAGGGCTTCGAGCGAAGGCGTTGTGGCCTCGGCAAGCGGCGTATCAAACTTCTGCACAGTGCTCAGCGACTCGCCCAGTTTGTTGCGAATTTCTGAAGCTGTCTTTCCGAGAGCATCGAGCACATGGTTCTTGTCGCTCGCCTGAGCTTCCGTGCTCGCCAGCGATTCCCCGCTCACGCAGTTGACCGCCTTGAGGGTCAGAAGGTACTGCGTGCCAATCTGCGCTATCGAACCGTCGAGGACAGCGGCGCTGCCCGTCCGCTGGCAGAGTTCCCGCGCAATCTCCGGCGTGAGCTTCGCATCCGGCTTCTGGCCCATCATCTGTAGGGTCTGCTGGATTTGCTGGTCAGAGATAATGCTCAGGAAGGGTGATTGTTCCAGTTGTACGGAAAGCCCCTGCCGCAGCGTGCCGTCGAAGACCGGGTCGCCCGTCGTGTTCGTGAAATCAGCGAGGACGATGGTGTCCTTGTCCGTCAGCGCGTGGGCCTTGCGAGAGAAAAACAGCCATCCGCCCACGGCTAGTCCGATGACCAGCAATTGCTGCGCCAGCGACCGCCCCCCATCGAATGGATTTCCGGGCGAGACTTCGACTCGACCTCGGCTGTCGCGGCGGCTGAACGGCCCGAATCTGAATCTCGCTTCAGCCGCTGCAAATCCGTGCGAATATCGGCGGCGCTCTGGTAGCGCAGCTTCCGGTCTTTCTCCAGCGCCTTGTTGATGATTTCTTCGAGCTTTGGGGGAAGGTCGGGATTCAGTCGCACCGGCGCAACTGGCGTGCGATTCAGAATCGCTTCCGCAATCACGCCAGAGGTCTCGCCCCGGAAGGGCAGAACCCCGGTCACCATCTCGTAGAGCACCACGCCAAACGAAAACAAATCCGTGCGTGCATCTAGCTCTTCGCCCCGCACCTGTTCTGGTGACATATACGTGATGGTGCCAATCGCCGTGCCCAGGTCGAGTGAGCTGTTCCAGCTCGCTGGCTGTGGGCATCGCCGAAAGATTCACGGCACCGCCCGCCGGTGCCAGCTTTCGCTAGACCAAAATCCAGAATCTTGGCGTGCCCGCGCTCGGTGACAAAAATGTTGGCAGGCTTGATGTCGCGGTGAATGATTCCCTTGGCGTGCGCCGCATCCGAGCGCGTCGGCAATCTCAATTCCCAACTCCAGCACTTCGCTCAAGCGGCAGCGGCTTGCCGGAAATGCGGTGCTTCAGCGTCTGCCCGTCGAGAAACTCCATCGCAATGAAAGGCTGACCGTTGTGTTCGCCGATTTCGTAGATGGTGCAAATATTTGGATGGTTCAGGGCGGAAGCAGCCTGCGCCTCACGGTCGAAGCGGCTCAGAGCTTGTGAGTCTGGCGCGAACCCGTCAGGAAGGAACTTCAAGGCAACGAAGCGGTGGAGCTTGGTGTCCTCCGCTTTATAGACAACACCCATGCCGCCGCCGCCGAGCTTCTCGAGGATGCGGTAGTGCGAGATGGTTTGGCCAATCATGGGAAGAGTCACTTGGCGCAATCTTAGGTCGCACCGACAGGCAAGTCAACGAAGACACGCCCCGGTGTCAAAGCTCGATTAAAGTGTCCCTGTTCTTACCTCGATTAAAATGGCCCCTTTTTAGATTTTGCTTTTAATGCTTGGTTGTTCGTCGAGCTTGTCCGAAGCGAAGCCCTGCGGAGCCCGTAGGGCGGAGTGCTTAGGGCGCAGCGTCGGGCAACCTCGACGAACAAAGGACCGCTCGCTAGCGCATTCTCTGAAGACGGCCCTTTTCCGGAGAAAAGTTTCGCGTCAGGAACGGCTAGGAGCCACGATTCTCAACTCGGTCGACTCATAGCATCCCCCGTTTGCGCACGTCACCGGCGTCACGGCCGCTCACCGTTTCTCGCGCCGCTGTCTGCTGCACCACTCCTAGAGTTGCTTTTCGCCACGGGTGGTCCGCCGCGGGCACCCACTTCCGCTTCGGCGTTGGCAGTCTCAACTTCTGCGTGGATTTGACTGCAGGCTCGCACGGTTTCGCTGGCGCCGGGATCTCACGCCAACCCAACTCCCGGCCCCGATATTCGATGGTGATATCACCGTGCCGCCCCTCGCACACCAGCACCTGGCTACGAGCCGGTGCGTAATGCCGACTCTGCCGCTGCAGTTGAAAAAACCGGTTCTCATACCGCACCACCCAATCGTTGTAGATCGTGCGCGGGCTCTCCAATCGGAAAATCTGATCCAATTCGGCCGCCCGCGACGCTAGCCGGTGATAGTCCTCTGGCTTGGCCGGCGGCCGCGCAAACCTCCGATTGTGTTCCGGTAAATACTCGTTCTCCAGGAACACGTTCACTTGCTGATGACTGCTGATTTCCTTCCGCCGCAGTTTCTTCACCAGCCGATCCTGATGCGTCCCGTGTATCCGTTCGACTCTGCCTTTCGCTTGCGGCGAATTCGCGGCGATGATCTCGATCCCCAACTTCGCGCACATCCGCCCAAATTGCGTTATGGGTTCTTCTCCGCGCAGCCGCTCTTTCGCATTCGCGCGGCGCTTGTAGAGATTTTTCCAGTCCACATACAACGCCAGCGGCACGCCATAGAGTTCCATCCAGGCGCGCAACGTATCGACCACCGCCCAGATGCTTTCTTCCTCACCCATGCGCGCCAACGTTCGGTTCGTGGCGTCATCAACCATGTCGATCAAGCAGCCCTCTGGCCCGCGCTCCTCCAGCCAAGGATGAAAGCTCCCGTCCATCTGCACCATCTCTCCAAAGTGCTCCTTGCGCTCGCGCCTGCGACGGTGCCGCCAGCCCTTCCGCTCCCGGCTCCACAGCCCCTCCGCCAGCATCCACCGTCGCAGCGTCTCCGCATCGATTTTCAGTCTGTCTTCGCAAGCCAAATGCTCCGCTGCCAAAGTCGGCCCGAAACGCTCGCCCACCGGCCCACCGTACTTCTCCCGCACCAACTGCAGCACCTTCTTGCGGAACTTCGGATCATGAGCATGATGCGAGGGCCGTCCCGCGCTGCGATGCTTCAGACCGGCCGCGCCCTCACCCCGATATCGCTTCCACAACCGTTTCGCCTGCCGATAGCTAACACGCATCAATCGGCTTGCGTCTGCGATCCGCAACTGCTTGCTCCGCACACGCGCCAGAACTTCCACTCGTCGCAACTCCCTCTTGCTCATCTCTGTCCGCCCCAATCTGACCTCCTTCCGGAGGTCTACTTTAGGGGGACATTTTTATCGAGGAGAAAAGGGGACATTATCATCGAGGCGCAACACGCGGCCCCGCGGCCCGGGTGCGCGACATAGAAGTGGATACTTTGCGAATTCTCTTTTTTTGAGTTAATATCCTAGCGTATTAGTACGTCAGGACAACTCGGAATATCCTCTTCTGGAGAGATCCCATGCCCGAATCGCTCGATGAGCTAGAGCAACAGCGCAGCAGCATCTTCCAGGAAATCGTCCGACTGCCCGACTTTCGCAGCGGATCGATCACCGCCACGCGCGGCACTTGCGGCAAGCCTTCCTGTCGCTGCCATCAGCCCCGCCATCCCGGACACGGCCCCCACTTTCGCCTAACCCGCAAGCAGAACGGAAAGACCGTCACCGAAACGTTTGCCACCCCGGCCGAGCGGCTCAAGGCGCAGCGAGAGGTGCAGGCCTATCACCGCTTTAGTCGGCTGGCGCAACAGTTGTTGGAAGTCAATGAGAAGATTTGCCGCGCGCGCCCCGTCGAACAAGAGCTGACGCCGCAGAAAAAAAAACCGCAGAAGCCATCCAGCAGGAAGTCGCCCGCGAAGTAGAACGTCTGTTGCAGCTCATATTCTCGGAACGGGGCAAGACGGGGCGGCTGGATTTCGAAGCCATCGAGCTGGCGATTCGATCCGTCTTGCACCAGGCCGGAGCGGCTGCGCTGAGCGAACTGCTGCAGTTTGATCCTCCTGGCCCGGAACAGAGGCAGCTGCCTTGTGCCTGCGGCCACAGTGCCCATTATGTGGAGTTACGCTCGAAAACCGTGCTGACCGCCGTAGGAAAAGCCGAATGCCTGCGCCCGTATTTCCTGTGCGAGCGCTGCCATCGCGGGCAGTTCCCGGTCGATGTCGAACTCGATGTCGAGAACACGGAGCTGTCTCCCGGGGTGCGGCGCATGCTGGCCACGGTCGGTCAGCAAGCGGCTTTCGAACAGGGGCGTCAGCAGATGGAACTGCTGGCGGGTTTATCCGTTACCACCAAGGCCGTGGAGCGCACCGCCGAAGCGATCGGAGAAGATATTGAAATTGGTCAGCAGCGCGAGCTGGAACAGGCCCTACAACTGAGCTTACCGATCCCCTGGGGGCCACGGATTCCCATCCTGTACGTGGAGATGGACGGCACGGGTCTTCCGGTCGTCGGCAAGGAAACCGAAGGACGTGCCGGGAAACAGGACGGCCAACCCGCCCACACGCGGGAAGCCAAGCTGGGTTGCGTGTTCACGCAGACCACGGTGGACCAAGAAGGGTATCCCCTACGGGATGAAGACTCGACCACCTATGTAGGCGCCATCGAGAGTGCGGAGGAATTCGGCCGCCGCCTGTATGCCGAAGCCTGGCAGCGGGGGTGGGGGCGTGCGAAGAAAAAGGTCGTTCTGGGGGACGGCGCGGAGTGGGTTTGGAACCAGGCCGATCTGCATTTCTCCGGCGCCACGCAAATCGTCGATCTCTATCATGCCCGAGAACACCTCTGGGACTTAGCCGCGCAACTCTATCCCAACGATTCGCCGGCCCAGAATCGTTGGGTGATGGCGAAGCAAAACAAACTGGACCATGGGAAGATCGAAAAGTTGGTGGCTTCGCTGCACTTGCTGCAGAGCTCCCATCCCGGTTTGGCGGAGACCCTGCAGATCGAAGCCAACTATTTCGAACGGAATAAAGAACGAATGCGCTATCCCCAATTTCGTGAGCAGGGATTTTTCGTAGGCTCCGGAGTGATTGAAGCCGGATGCAAGACCGTTCTGGGCAGGCTGAAACAGTCGGGTATGTTCTGGACGGTGCGCGGTGCCAATGCCATCATCGCCCTCCGCTGCTGCCAGCGCAGCGGCAAATTTGAGGATTACTGGGAAGCTCGAAGGGTACGAATCTCACTTTAAAGTCG
>CAWJGI010000061.1:0-82405 GCA_963842255.1 uncultured Acidobacteriota bacterium
CCAATCGTAGCGACAATTAAGAAAGAGGCCACGGAACTGGTTTCCTACACTCAGACTAGTGGGCTCAGCTGGAAAACCCATTTAGCCGTATTGGATAGAATTAAAGCTGACGTCAATAAGCTGCAAGAGAACATGCGCGGGTTGCAATCGCATCGCACCATCGCCAGCCCATGGCAGCAGGATGCCATTGATCGCGTGACCGCTCTTGCGAATGACCTGGCTACCAACATGAACAATGCAATGGAACAGTTGAATAAAAGCAAGTCTCGACCGCTGGCCCCGCCCTATCCCGAATATCTGAAGTTCAATGCACAAATCGCAAATGATTTGGCTGATGAAATCAACGCCACCATCGATAAGGGGCAAGCGAAAGCGAAGGAAGACGCATTGCAAAAACAATTTCCTCAATAGAAGTCTTGGGATTCGCCGAATATGCCGTCGTTTGGTCTCAGGGGCAGATGCAGGCTGGTTGAATTATTGGACGCTAAGTTCCCCACTCTGCACGGTGAAACTTTCTCGCCGGCGAAGCTAATCATTTAGACTTCCGGCGGAGGCACCTGACCTGGCAGCAGCCGGTTGTCCTGTCGATTACCTTGACGTTCTCGCTCATTCGGACGCAGAGCGCAAGCGGTTCCGCGTTGAGCAATTGATTGGATACGCAGAGTGCTGCGTTTATACGACCAGCACAAAGCAAATAGGTTACGTTGTTGCAGTGGTTCTGTGGACCAATCGCACGGCCGGAACGATTATTGATGACTGGAGTTTGACCCACCATGACCGAACCATGCGTACTGTGGGGAATACGAGCCCCAGGATGTAATTCCGAAGCAACACTTGAAAGCTTACAGTTCCCTTCTCAATTCACGTTTGACAGGCGTGCTGAATAATCATCGGCTACCAAGGCGCGGCTATCCGGTCCAGGGTCTGCTGTGCGGTTTTGCATCTCAACCCCTTCCAGAACGGGGCGATAGGGTAGTCTCCGGGCAGCTCACTCTGGTTGACGAGATCGGAAATGTGGTTACAACTCGTATCGACCTGACCGTTGTCCGACTTCTTGCAGCCCGGAAAGCGCACGCTGGATCGAAGTCACAACGACTAGAACTGAGGACAACAAGTCTTTTTCGAAATTCCAAGTGCCAGTTAATGTAAACACTTGCAATTCCCTCTATCTTCGCTGTAGAACATTCTGGATTTCAGATTTGTTAAATCTTCATTGTTCGGTGGTAATGTACTTGACTCTGAAAAATCGGGATGCAGCATGGGTGACTTGGAATCTTGGCTCTAAATTTAACAATGGGATGCGAGGTGCTATTATGCTCAGTCCCGGAGGAACAATCGTGAAGAAAAGTATGGTGGTAATTGTCGTTTGTTTGGCAACTGCTGTTTCACTGTTTGCGCAGAAGAAAGAAGACGAGCGTCTAAATAATTCGGCCACGGTCCTGCGAGAAATAGTCGGGGACAAGGGCTTGCCAACCAATATCCTCGATCAAGCCGATTGTGTCGTTATTTTCCCCAGCGTTAAAAAGGTCGCCGTCGGCATCGGAGGCAGTTACGGACGGGGCGTCATGGTGCGCCGCAACGGTGCGGATATGAATGGCGATTGGGGTGCACCCGCGATGTACAAGCTTGATCAGGGAAGCATCGGTGTGCAACTCGGTTCTACAGCGACTGATTTCGTGCTGGTAGTTATGAACAAACATGGCGCGGAGCAAATCCTGAACGGAAAGACGAAGCTCGGAGCCGATGCCGCTGCCGCTGCTGGCCCCACGGGCGCTCAGGCTACCGGATACAATGCCGCTTCATGAAGCGGCGTCCACCTACTCGCGAACCAAGGGATTGTTTGCTGGCGTCTCGCTTGAAGGTGCAAGCATGGACTCCGATGACGACGCCAACAAAGCCGTGTATGGCAAGGCCATCGGCGCAAAGGACATCGTTGAAGGTGGCCAGGCTGCTCCTCCGGCGGCAAAATCGCTGCTTGATGAGCTCGATAAATTCTCAGCCAGTCGCAAATAGCTCCACAAACTTCCGGGCACTTGCGGAAGCGAACTGAAGAGTTAGTAGGTGTGAGTACCGGAGTCGTGCAAGTAGTTTGCAATTACTCTTGGTGCTACGCAAACGAGGGTTGTTCGGTCTGAATGTCCGCAGGCGGTAGCTGGCCGGAGAAATGGCCGGCCAGCTAGGCTGGTTACGCGCTTATTCAGACGGATATGCAGGGGATTCCGCACGTCCCTGCGCTTCGGGCGATTCTATCTAAGGCGGGTCCGCAAGATTTGGTCTTCGGCCACTATGGCTTTGCCACGGTCGCGGCTCTAACGGATCGGATCGCGCAATTCGATCAGTCCCTTGTCAGCGCGATCGAGCCGAATCAATCCCGACCGCGGCTCATCCAGATCGAGCATCGGCATAAATCGTGATGGAAATAATCGTCGCGTACAAAATAATGTACAAAGCGCTGCGATGTTTCCTCTTCGACATCACCTGCCCCGCCAGCAAAGCGCTCAACAGCGCCACGCTGAGCGACAAGACGAAACTGAGCGCAGGCAAGTGCGTATCGAGCGCGATGGCCCGGAAGTAGTGACGTCCATCATGTCGTTCAACGCCGGCAGCAGAATTCTCGCGGTGTTCTGTGCCGCATCCGCCTGACTGGCAGCGACGGCGAGCGACCATATCCGCTGCTGCAATTTCGCCTCCCGCGTTTCGTCGGGCGGCCAATCCGCGAATCGCGTTCTACTCCGATACCCCTGGAACTTCCGCGGCGACGGCCGGCTGTTGTCGCCAGGCATCGGGCGAAGATAAGTTACGCCGCAACAGTGCCGGGTCGATCTCGCGTTCCCATCGCGCGACCATGAATGTCGCGACTCCGTTACCCAGCATGTTCACCGTCGCACGGCCCATGCTCATAAAGCGATCGATGCCAAGAATCAAAGCCATCCCAGCCACCGGAATTGTGGGGATCACCATCAACGTGCCGATCAACGCAATAAACCCGGCGCCTTGCACGCCGGAAGCGCCTTTCGACGTTAAGACCGCCACAGCGAAAAGCGTGAGTTGCTGCCCAAAGGTGAGATGAACTCCCGTGGCCTCGGCGACAAACAGCGCGGCTATGGTCATATAAAGACTGCTGCCGTCGGTGTTGAATGTGTAGCCAGTCGGCACCACAAGTCCCACAAGAGCTTTGGAACAACCAAGTTGTTCCATTTTTTCCATGAGCGTGGGCAGTGCCGGTTCCGAAGAACTGACCGCCAAGGTGAGAATAATCTCTTCCTTAATATAGAGCAGATATCGAATGATGCTGAAGCCCGCCAACCATGCAGCAGCGCCCATGATAATCAGCACGAACAGGATGCACGTGACCCAAAACGTAGCGACCAGCTTGGCCAGCGGACCGAGCGAGGAAATTCCGTAGTTGCCGATGGTAAAAGCCATGGCGCCAAATGCGCCGATAGGCGCGAACTTCATGACGATATTGATCACGCCGAATACCGCACGCGTCAGAGATTCGAGAAACTCCAGCAGCGGCTTGCAAAACTTCCCCATGGCGGACATCGCAAAGCCGAACAGAATCGACACCAAAACCACCTGCAAAATATCTCCCTTGGCAAACGCATCCACGACAGTGGTCGGAATAATATGCAAGATAAAATCAGTCACACTTTGCGCTTTGGCCGCGCCGGCGTAAGTAGCCACAGCTTTGGGGTCGAGCGAGGCAGGATTCACGTTGAACCCAGCGCCAGTGTGCACCACATTTCCGACTACCATCCCCACCAGCAATGCCAGCGTCGACACAATCTCAAAATACAAAAGAGCCTTTCCGCCGACCCTGCCGACCTTCTTCATGTCCTGCATGCTGGCGATGCCCGTAACCACGGTGCAAAAAATCACCAGTGTGATGATCATAGTGATCAGCCGGATGAAAGCGTCGCCGAGCGGCTTCATTGCTACGGCGGTGTGCGGCTTGAAATAACCGAGCACTATCGCAATCGCAATGCCGATTAGAACCTGGCTCCACAATCTTCGGTAGAAGGGCTTCTTGCTTGAGTCATGAATCGCTTTGGAGGCTGCGGAGGAAGGCGTCGCAGGACCGGAAGTCCCCATGGTCATATCTCCCTTCAGCCGGACGGCTGTTCAAAAAATCATATCCGGCCAATCACCGCGGCAAAGATTTGCTACCTCTCACCTCAGGTCGGGGCACAGAGTGGGGCGAACTGGCGGCGGAGTCTATCACATTCGCGGCTATACCGGTCCACTGCGTATCGCGCCATCTAGAATGTAACCAAAGGATGTAACGTCGCGCCATTTAGAATGTAACCCAACCAAAAAACCATGAGAGGGAGGTCAGGTTGGGAAGCAAGGGACGATGGGAGTATCTGCGAGCGATCTATGAGCGTTATCGGAAGGCAAGACGAAAGGACAAGAAAGCGATCTTGAACGAGTTTTGCGCCAACGCTAGTTATCACCGGAAGTATGCGATCCGGTTGTTGAACGGGCCGCCGCCCGAGAAGCGGCCCAGACCTCCCCGGCGACGCGGAGTGAGCTACGACCAGGAAACTCTGGAGGTGCTGACCAAAGTGTGGGAGGCGGCTGGCTATCCGTGGTCGGTGCGATTGAAGGCGCTGTTGCCTGGTTGGATGCCCTGGATCCGCAAACGCTTTCGTCTGCGGCCGGAAGTCGCCAAGCAGTTGCTGAAAATCAGTCCGCGACAGATCGATCGGCGGCTGAAAGCGGTCAAGACCCAGAGGCGGCGACGCATTTACGGGCGCACCAAGCCGGGCTATCTGCTCAAGCACCACATTCCGGTGAAGACCGACCGCTGGGATGTGCAGAGTCCGGGCTTCACAGAAGTCGATCTGGTATCGCATTCGGGGAATTCCGCCAGTGGAGAGTTCGGGCACACGCTCAACGTCACCGACATTCATACCACCTGGACCGAATCCGCGGCGGTTCTGGGGCGCGGCGAACAGGCTGTGCAGCGGGCTTTAAATGAGATCGCCGGAGAGTTGCCTTTCCGCCTGCTAGGAGTGGATTCGGACAACGGCTCGGAGTTCATCAACTGGCACCTGAAGCGTTGGTGCGAGCAGAAGGAGATTCAACTCACGCGGGGGCGACCTTACAAGAAGGACGACAACGCGCACATCGAGCAGAAGAACTGGACGCATGTACGGAAGCTGCTGGGCTGGGAACGCTATGACACACCCGAGGCGATCGAAGCCATCCACGATCTCTACCGGAACGAGCTGCGCTTGTGGCTGAACCTGTTTCTTCCTTCGGTGAAGTTGCTCAAGAAGGTGCGCGTGGGCTCGAAAGTGCGGCGGGTTTATGACGGGCCACGAACGCCGTTCGAACGGGTACGGGCTTGTCCACAGGCCGATCGGGAACACGTGGCTCAGCTCGAGGAGCGGAGGAAGCGTCTGGACCCGTTTCAGCTGGCCAGAACCATCGATCGCAAACTGGATCGGACCTATCGGCTGGCCAATCGGCGCCTGAGCCCGAAAGAGGTGCAGGAAACCGCAACGAGTCGGCGGGGAAAAGGCTGTGGAAAAGACGCTCGCTCCGCGAGCTTGGAAATCAAAAAGCGATTTCCACGCATTATAAGAGTGCGCCCCCTCTTGAGGTAAGTTTTCAGCGTTGGCCTCAAGAAGAAAGGAGCACCAAAAATGGAAAGTGCGAAATTTATTGGCATGGACGTTCACAAAGAGACGATCTCGATCGCGGTGATGACCTCCGCAGGAAAGCTGGTAATGGAGTCCATCATCGAAACGAAGGCGATAACCATTGTCCAGTTCATCCAAGGACTGCGCGGAGACCTGAATGTCACGTTCGAAGAAGGAACTTGGGCCGCCTGGTTGTATGACTTGCTGAAGCCCCACGTGACCAAAGTTCTGGTGTGCAACCCGCGGAAGAGCGCATTGCTGAAAGACGGTAACAAGGGCGACAAGATTGACGCGCGAAAGATGGCCGACCTGCTGCGCGGCGACCATCTCAAGTCGGTCTACCATGGGGACAATGGCATTCGAACGTTGCGAGAGCTATCGCGTAGTTATCTAACGATCAGCAAGGATCTCACGCGGGTCATGAATCGGATCAAGGCTTTATATAGAAGCTGGGCCATCCCCTGTGGAGGTACACAAGTCTACGCTTTGTGCCACCGTTCGATATGGTTGAGCAAGATCACGGAAGCCGGTGTGCGTCGTCGTGCCGAGCACTTCTACCAACAGCTAGATGCACTGCAGCCTTTGCGCAAAGAAGTGCGGCGGGATCTGTTGGCCGAGAGCCGGAAACATAGCGCGACGAAATTGCTGCGCCGGATTCCATGCATAGGCCCGGTTCGGGCGGCTCAGTTGATCGCGCTGATACAGACGCCTCACCGTTTCCGCACCAAACGGCAATTGTGGACCTACAGCGGTCTTGGGCTCGAGACGCACGACAGCGCGCAATACCGCTACGTCGAAGGGCAGCTACGACGTTCCAAGAAACCGCAGCAACTTCGTGGACTCAACCAGGATCATAACCACGATCTGAAAAATATCTTCAAGGGTGCGGCGATCAAGGCCAGCATCTCCGCAGGACCGTTCCACGATTTCTACGAAGCTTTGCTCGCCAAAGGGATCAAGCCAACGATGGCTCGGCTCACCTTGGCGAGGAAGATTGCAGCGATCACCTTGGTCATCTGGAAGAAAGGAATAAATTTCGACGCCAAACATCTGAAACAACAAACAGCTTGAGCGTCTCTTAGTCCGAAGTCTTTTTCCATCCCCTGGGATCTATCCTTGGCGGCTGGCCAGTCGGGTTCTTTGAGACGCTCGGTTCGGGGGAGAGTATCCATGGGAAAGTTAGGCCCCGTACCCCAAGTGGAAGGGAGTCTCCGTTTCCACCCTATGCCCCCTCGGATAACCGAAGAAAGCTCTAGGCCACGAGTCTCAGATAGGACCATGCGTTACCGATATTACGCGGATAAACGTTCTGCTTGTTAGTTTCAGAAACCCGGATGGCGTCGTTACGACAGAGAACATGGGACCACAGGGGGGAGAGAAATGTCTTGCCGCTTCGGAGAAAGAATACACTCACGCATCGAGCGTACACGTTCAAAAAGTTGGGGGCTGAATGCCGAGACAAAAAAAGTGTCGGCACCGAGCCGGCGTAGAAGTTTTTCTCTTGACATTCCCTCTTATAGGACTTTCCCACAGCCACGGCGACGACGGCGGCGCTCCGGTTACATATCAAATGGCTCGACGATCATCGCTAGGGTTACATTCTTAAATGGCTCGACAGGCACTGGCAAACCACGGCAATTTTTTCTCGTGGCGAGCAAGAATCTCCGCGGTCGGTAACCGGGTAACTAACTTTCGTATACCAAAGAGAATTCGTTTGATGTAGTGTGCGCCCAACATGCAACCCTCCGCAGCCGTTCAAGAGAATCACGCCGTTCCGACTTCCCCTACACCTCTCACCCGAAATCAGATTCGCGGTTTCTGGGCATCGTGGGGAGGCTGGACACTGGATGGAATGGACTCCTTCGTCTACGCACTCGTCCTCGTGCCGTCGTTGCGCGAACTGCTTCCGCGCTCCGGCATTGCTGCCACCAAAGCCAACATCGGATATTACGGCGGCTTACTTTTCGGGCTGTTCCTGATTGGCTGGGGCCTCGCGTTTCTTTGGGGGCCGGTGGGAGACAAATTCGGCCGAGTGCGCACGCTGATGCTCACAATCGTGTGGTATTCGCTGTTCACTTTTCTAAGCGCGTTCGTCACCAGCGTGTGGCAACTCGCCGTTCTTCGCCTTCTGGCCGGAATCGGAATTGGAGGCGAGTGGGCCATGGGCGGGACTTTCGTTGCCGAGGAGTGGCCCGAGGATCGCCGCCGCGCGGGCGCAGGTTTGATGCACACCGGATATTATGTCGGCATATTTCTCGCCGCACTTGCGAACTACGGCATAGGTAGCAACTTTGGCTGGCGCGCCATGTTTATCGTAGGTGGCGTGCCGGCTCTGCTGCTCGCCTGGATTCGCAACGGCGTTACGGAGCCCGCCGCCTGGAAAAAGAAAGAAAGTGTTATTCGTTCGTGGGCCGTATGGCGTCCTTTTGCCATACTGTTTTCGGCAACCCTGCGCCGCCGCACCGTTGTGAATGCCCTGCTCATGCTGGTCTCTATCTGCGGGCTGTGGGCCGGTACGGTTTATGTTCCCGCTGCCGTTACCGCAATTGCCGAAGCTGGCGGAAGCGTCGGTCCGCAAGCCGCACAACTCGCTTCCTGGGGCATCATGCTGGTTTCGTTCGCCACAATCCTCGGTTGCCTGGCGATGCCGCGGGTTGCCGAGCTAGTCGGCCGACGTGGCGCTCTCGCTATTTTCTTTATCCTGATGTTGGTCTTTATCGCACTGACATTCGGCAAAGTCTTTTATCTTGGACCGTCCGCGCTTCCGTTGTTTTTTGTTTGCCTTTTCTTTTTGGGTTTGGGTGGCGCTAACTTCGCGGTCTACACCCTTTGGCTGCCCGAGCAGTACCCCACGGAGTGCCGCGCCAGTGCCTTCGCCTTCTCTACATCGTTCGCGCGATTTGGAGGCGCCGGCATCACCTTCCTGGTCGGAGCAGGCGTCAGGCATTACGGCTCGCTAGGGGTACCAGTTGCAATGACCTCGATCGCCTTCGCTCTCGGCTTGCTCTTGATTCCACTCGCTGCAGAAACGCGCGGAAAAACGCTACCGGCTTAGAGTCCTAACCCCAACATTCTGAGCTGCCTTCAGGAGTCACGCTTGGCAAACACCCACGTGAAAACAGGAGAGCCCGACTCCGCGCGGCAGAATGCTCGAAAAAAGCGTAGCCACGAATTTTCTTACGCGAGGCCTCGTGCCTTTACCGGCGTCCCGGTTTCTACAACTGCAGCGGCCGTCTCCGATCTTCGCACTACCCTGGCTGCCAGGGGTTTCAGCCACAACAAGGCCATGAACGCCGCCACGACATCGCACACGATCATCGCCCAAAAAACTTTCGTCCATGACCCAGTTTTTGCAAAGAGCCAGGCCGCACCGGGCCCGGCAAACGCCGCGGCAACGCCCTTGGCGGTATAAACGACCCCATAGTTAGTGGTGGCCCATTTGTTCCCGTAGAGATCGCCGGTAATCGATGGGAACAACGAAAAGATGTTGCCCCAAGCGAAGAAACAGAGGCCCGACAACACGACGAACCAAACGGGACGGTTAATCAGTTGCAGCAAAAGGTACACTGCGATTGCCTCCAGGATGAACGCGATGAAGATCGCATTCTCCCGTCCGATATTATCCGAGACCCAGCCCCAGAAGGGCCGCGTCAACCCATTCAGAATCCGATCGACGGTGATAGCCAGGACCAGAGCAGTCATGCCGAAAACCACGACCACGTTATCCACATGGTATGACGACGCCATCGGGTTCAGTTGCGCAGTGACCACCAACCCACCGAAGGCCAGCATCGTCAACATAAGGTAGATAACGTAGAATGATGGCTGCCGCAGCATTTCCCACGGAGTCATGTCGCGAGCCGACGTGTTTACTTTCGCTTTGATCTTTATCTCTTTCTCTTTCCAGTTCGGCGGCGTCCATCCCATCGGAGGCCTGGCTAGGAACAGCGAAGCAGCTAGCACTACGACTCCCTGTACGATTCCCCACACCAGGAAGGTGTGCTGGTAGCCCGAAGATTTGAGCATGGCGGCAATGGGACTTATCGTAGTTGCGGTGCCAATGCCGAATGCTCCGGCTGTCAGTCCGACGCATAAACCGCGGTGATCCGGGAACCATTTCAAGGCGTTTCCAATGGTGCCACCGTATACGATCCCAGCCCCAATACCACCCACCACTCCATACCAGAAGTAGAGACTGTTGATCGACTCAGCGCGTGCAGCTCCTATCCAGCTCAGCCCAACCAGAAGCGCACCGATACCCAGCATGAACCGCGGCCCTATTTTATCGATGAGGAATCCTTCAAACGGTACGAGCCAGGTTTCAAGCGCCACAAATAAAGTGAAGGTCCACTGCACGGCGACCAGTGAAACGTGCAGGTGGGCCTGTATCGGTTTAGTGAAGAGGGTCCATGCATACTGCAGGTTCGCGATGGCCATCATGGCAACAATGCCAGCCATTAGCTGAACCCAGCGATTGGGGATGCGCGAGGGGTGAATGAGAGAACTTGGGGATGCAGTCATGGCCATGCCTCCAAGACGGTGCGTCAGTTGTTAGCGACGCACCGTCTGCTCCGCTGTTCCTTCTGCCGCCTTTTTTGCCGAAATGTCCCACGTGACCTAAGATCGAAGATATCTCCGTTCGCAGGGGACCTGATATACTGGTCCGCTTATCGAACCACTTGCGGAGTGGGAATCTAGCAGCCTGGCCTAACCCGTGTCAAGAGCTTGCTTGGAGCTTGCTTGGGCGCCAAACGGGCCGACGGGTTCAATGCGCCAGGCAAGGCATTTGTAACGGCGGCTCGACGGTTGTATGTCGTGCCGGCAGAAGTCATTGCATGGTGAAGCGATAATTGCTCAGCTACGAAAACAATGCCAATGGATAAAAGCGTACGAACGCAAATCGGAATCTATGTCACCCACCTGAACGCTCTGATCCGTCGCGGCCGTGAAATCAAGACGAAACTGACAGCTGATCCGAACAGCCCGACGGCTATAACCCTAACGCGCTCCTGGCAGGAAGACTGTGGCGTCACGATCAATCAATTATCAGGCGGCAGCAAAGCCCACTGGCTGGCTCGCTCATTCAGCGGTGCTTTTCTGATGCGCTCAACGGATGGCCGCGCAGTCCAAGGGGCGCCACCGACGGAAATCGTGAAACGGTTAATCAACGTACTCGAGCAAGCCATCGCCACACTTTCAGGAATGGAAGACAACGCGGCCGCTTGTGAAGACCTGCCCGTATCGGTATCAGCTCAGCCAGCGCCTCGCAAATTCGAGTTCGTTCACAACAACGATCTTCGCCCAGTCCTGGAGCAAGCCTACGCAGATAGCCGCCAAGCGCTCGAGCACCATGATTATGATTCAGCCCTACGAACTTCATGTGGAATCCTGGAAGCAATCATCACCGACGCGCTGGAACACAAACGATCAAACGCGCTGGCAGCGGAAGGCGCGTCCGCAGGAAAGATCGCAGATTGGCCGTTCGAGAAGCGCATCGCCGTCGCAGAAAAGATCGGGCTAATTCGCGGCGGATGCGCCCGCCTACCAGCAATCGCGCGCATGTACAGAGACCACGAAGCAAGCAACGCAGCAGGGGGCGCGCAAGAGGTGTCAGAGAGCGACGCGCGAAGAACAGGACAGGTTTTGAATGTAATCATGCGAGACCTGGACCCCGGCCGATAAACGCGTCGGCAGCAAATCCTCCAGCGGCTCTAGAGCGGCAGTTCGGTGGGAGTCCCCGCATTTATGCGGGGGAAGGAGCGTCTCCGCTTCGCGAAACGTCCGATTTTATTATGCGCTTTAGCGCTGAGCCGGGACTTTTCGGCCCGGCACTTTGGTTTGGCGTCACTGCTTCGTGGGTTAAGTGTCATTGCTTTCGGGGCGCGGCTTTAGCCGCGCCATCAAACCATAGAACGCAGACTGGCCGTAGCCCCTGAAGTTCCCTGTATCTCAAAACAAATCACAACGCATTCAAACTATTGGAAATGTAATGCAGCGGTTGGTCAGTCTTCCAGGTCTTGCCGGAAAACCGGTTGCGAGGGCTTGAGACTGCCATCGATCACAGCGATGACCATATCTTCATAGGCGCTGGTCGCTTCCGGCAAGGACGCGTAGCCACGTTCCCGCTGTAACGCTCCACTACCCGAATAGATCAGCGTGAAATACCTTCCCGACGAATACTGAAGCTCGAGCAACTTGTTCGGCAAGTCGGGATCACCTTCCTGCCCCAGCACATCCATCAACGCCACTGTCCACTGCACGCCCTCGGGGTCAGTAACCACCTCGCGCTCGAGGTACTGCCATTCGTCCATGCTCCACAGTGGCATATTTATTCCAGCAGTTGGTCAAGCGCTCGCGCGACCTGCGACCCAGTGAACGGTTTGGGAACCAGCAAGACCTTCTGCGCCTTTCGCGAACGCAGGCTCTTATCAGCTTCCTCAGGCGTATCGCTGATTATAACCACGGGAAACTCGGCGTGATCCGCGCTCTGACGCACAGCGTCGAACAGCGCCTCGCTCATCTCGTAAGCGGTACAATCCAGCACGACGGCATCCGCCTGGTGCTCCCGCACCAATTCATTGACGCCAGCGGTGTACCCCGAAGAGAAAACGTCGTACCCGTGATCGCGCAGCGAAAACGTCAGCAACTCGGCAATCTCCGGTGTATCGTCGATGATCAGAACACGGCGCAAGCAAGCACTACTTCTTGGCCGGCCCAGTGCCTGGGAGCCTCTTCTTCTTGCCTTCGCACGGCTCCAGATCCATCACCCAGATCCGTCCGCCCGCCGTGTAATAAGCGCGATGATCGTTCTCGACCATCGCGCCCCACGCTTCTAGCGTCCGCATCGCGAAGGTAACGCCCTCAAAGTTATTACGCGCGTGATTCAACACTTCGTTAGTGTGCCAGTTGTCGGTGAGAATCGCGTCGCCAGCGTGCACGCGCGTCACGGTGTAATAGCGATCGAACGCCGCCGCGTCACGCACCTCACGAGTCGACCCCCGCTTCTTCCCTTCGCTGACGACATAGCTTTCCTGCCCGTCCGGAACGGGAGGAGCCGGACTTGGAGTTTGTGCCTTAGTGTTCATAGAGTTTGCGCCACCGCTTCAGCCGCCGAAGCCGCGGCCATATTGGTCAGATTTTTCGCATCCGCGGCCTGTACCAACGCTTCCGGCAGTTCGACACCCATCATTCGCCATTGCTCGTTGGCAAACTTCTGCAAATTGGCAACGTGCTCGGCATGAAGGTGGCCGAATCGCCCTTGCAATTTCAAATATTCCGACACCGGCCGCATATTCTGCGGGCGGAAACTGTAATCATACGCACGCTTCTCGGGGTTCCACTCCCACATCGGATACAGCCCACATTCCACCACGAGCCGGCCGAGATCGATCGACCGCGGCGTCTCATAGACAAAGCCCTTCTGGCAAGGAGTGTAGACCATCAGGTAAGCAGCGCCCTTGTGGTTGAGTCCTTTGCGCACTTTGTTCATCAAGTCGATTGGATAGCCAACGCTCGCCGTCGCCACGTAGCAGTGAGGATGGCCGGCGGCCATCATGCGCGCGAGATCCTTGGGATATAGCTTCTTACCTTCCGGCACTTTCGGGCCAGGAGGTGAGAAGGTAGTCATGCCGCCATACGGAGTGCGCGACGACGCTTGAATTCCGGTGTTCGCGTACTGCTCGTTGTCGTAGCAGATAATCAGGCAGTCGTGGTCGCGATAGAGCGCGCCGGAAATGGAAGCCAGCCCGATGTCGGACGCGCTGCCGTCGCCAGCCTCGCAAATAATATTTGGAAACGCGCCCTTCCACTTGCCCTTGCGGATCATGGCCTCATATGCGGCAGCGACACCCGCGGTGAAGCTTCCCGAGCTGCCAATCTGCGTGTGCGCCCATGGCACGTTGTAAGGCGTGCACAGATACGAGCTGTTCGCGACATACATACAGCCCGTCGGCCCGACCAGAATCGTATTGTCGCCGGCGGCCTTGCTTGTCATTCGATATTGAATCGAAGGTCCGCAGCCCGCGCAGGTCCTGTGTCCGGGGACGAACGGCTCGGACGCCGGCAATTCCGGATTAAAGAATCGCGCTCCTTGATTCGGGCTTCCGAGAATCGGCAGCAACTGTCGTTGCACTTCAATCGTTGGCATTTCAGTTCCTCCCCGTGGCAGAACCGGTAAGCGAAGATCGCGTCCGCCACCGTGGTTTTTTAGGGACCCGCAGGCTCGCCGAACAAATACCGTTTACTCTTCGATTGCCTTTACTCTTCGAATCCGACCCAATGCGTGCGCTTTTCGATCTTGCCGCGCTTCTGTGCTTCCGTCATTTTCTCCGCCATCCAGTAAAATTCCTTCAGCACGATGGCTTCGCCGCCCAATCCAGCCATAAAGGACATGACCAGCGGCCGTTCCTTGCTTTCGTACACAGCCGCGCAAGCTTCGGCATAAAGCACGCCGCCGCTGCTCACACTGCCCAGCCCCATGTTGGTCTCGATCACGCCAACCACTTTGAACTTGCTGAGGATTTCATTGACGCGATCGGTCGGGTAAGGCCGGATGGTGCGCAACCGCACCAATCCGACTTTCACGCCGTTGTCGCGCATATGCTTAATCGCAAATCGCGCCGTCACGGCATGCGCGCCCTGCAAGAAGAACACGATGTCAGCGCCATCGGTCATGTACTCCTCAACCCAGGGATCGTAACGGCGCCCGAAAATCTTGGCGAATTCGTCGTGGACTTCCTCGATCACCGCCATCGAACCTTCCATGGCGCGAGCGCGCTCCAACTGCAGCGGCGGCCCCTGCTCCGGCATGATCTGCGGACCATGTGACACGGGATGCCGCGGATCAAGCGGATACGGATGTTTGTAAGGCGGCAAGAATTCCCTCACCTGCCCGGTGTCAGGCAATTCCACATCACCGGTAATGTGCGAAACGAAAAATCCATCCTGGCAGACCATCTGCGGCAAAAGCACACGCCGATCTTCGCCAATGCGATAGGCCATCAAATGATTGTCAAACGCTTCCTGCGCATCGCACGACCAGCCCATCAGCCAACCCATGTCGCGCGTGGAAAGCGCGTCGGTGTGCTCAGAACCGAAATCGCCCGGAGGATCGAGTGTGCGGTCCGCGATCATCATCTGCACCGGCATACGGCTGCCAGAAATGGGCGAATAGAGTTCGTAGGCAAACTGCACGCCGACGCCTGAGCTGCCCGTAAACACGCGCGCGCCGCTCGATGATGCACCATGGGAGATGCTCAACTGCGAGTGCTCGCTGTCAGCCACGATGTACTCGGCGTCGAGTTCCCCATTCGCCACCATCTGCGCGAGCGCCATCATCGTCGCAGTGTAAGGACGAATCGGGTACGCCGCGATCACATCCACATCGGCATACTTCGCCGCCTGGGCCGACGCAACGCAGCCGTTGATTCGGACCAACCTTTTTTTAGGTCAGTTGTAGCCGTTGGCATCGTTCACTCCAATCTATATGCTTTTCGCCGCGCGATCGCCCAGATGCTTCAACTCTTCAGCCTGTCGTCCGTGCAACCCAGGGGAAATTGCGAACGCCGTGTCCATTCTCACTACGCCGGTATCGAAGTCGAGTTCCGGCACGCCTTCGAGACATCCGGTGGGGCATTCCTCGATGCACACGCGGCAACCCTTGCAGTAATCCACTAAAATTTTATACAGCCCGTTCGAACGCGTATCGCGCACGATGCAAGGTTCAGGACAGACCAAATAACAGTTGTCGCAAGCATTGCACGTTCCGCAGCTGAAGCAACGATTAGCTTCTTCCACCGCCTGCTCTTCCGAAAACGGCTGAATCACTTCATCCTGCGTCCGACGCCGGCTGGTAGGAGGCAACAATTCCTGCTTCACGCGCGGGAAATGCGGGAAGTAGGTCATGTTCATGCGGTTCAAATCGAAAAGGACGTCGACAGGAATCGTCCGCGGCTCAAGCGGAACGCCGCGCAACACTTTGTCCAGATTGAACGCAACGCGCTTGCCGTCGCCCACAGCATTCACAACCATCAGCGGCTGACCGCAACCCAGCTGCACCGCGTCGCCCGCCGCAAAGAAGTTGGTATTGCCAAGACGCCCGAAGCGGTCGATCCTGATCGTGCCGCGTTCAGTCTTAAACTCATCAGGCAGCCACTTCAGCGAAGCTCGCTGACCCACAGCGATAATGACGTCATCGACAGGGAAACGCTGCGGGTGGGCTTCTCGATCCACGGCAATCGGTGAAGCATTGATCGCTCCGCTAAATTTCGCGGGATGCAGTTGCAAAGCCTCGACCCTTCCGTTGCCATGCACCGCAGTAACCGCACGCTCGTGCAACAGCTCCACACCCTCTTCGAGCATGTCGTGCAAATCTTCCGGCACGGCAGGCATTTCGTGCGGCCCGCCTTCCACGGTGATCATCGTGACTTCCACAGCACCCTGCCGCAGCGCTTCGCGTGCACAGTCAATCGCGGTATTCCCGCCCCCGATTACTGCGACGCGAGGCCCCAGCTTAACCTTCGAGGTCCCCATGCCGATGTCGCGAAGGAAAGGAAGCCCGTAATGCACGCCTTCCTTATCCTCACCCTCCGCTCGCACGGTATTCGGATCGATCAAACCGACAGCCAACACGCACGCGTCATAATTCTTTTTCAGATCATCCCAACTGACATCCTTCCCGACTTCCACGTTCGTCTTGATCGTTATCCCGAGTTCGACAAGCCGCTCGATCTCACGATCCAGCACGTCCTGAGGAAGCACCCAATCCGGAATACCGCCGCGATTCAAGCCGCCAGCCTTCGGCGATTTCTCAAAAATCGTAACGTTGTACCCGAGCCGCGCGAGTTGATAAGCGGCGCTATGTCCCGCGGGACCAGATCCGACTACCGCAACTTTCTTGCCATTAGGCTTCCCAGGTTTCACGACATCCGTCGCCAACGCCTGACCGAGATCGCCAAGAAACCGCTCGACCGCTCGAATCGAAATCGCCTCATCGTACTTCCCGCGGTTGCAAGCCTGTTCGCAAGGGTGATAACAAACCCGTCCAGTAACCGAAGGAAATGGCATGTCTTCCTTGATGAGCGCATAAGCATCCAGGTACTTCCCTCGCTTCACCAAATCCAGATAGCCCTGAATTTTTTCATTGGTGCCACAAGCATTGTTACAAGGCGGCAACTTATCGCGATAAACCGGCCGAATCGAACGCCAGTTGCCGGTGGGAAATAAATCCTGCCCCTTTTCCTGCGTAGGAGCAGGGGTGATGCCGGCGAAGGTAATCGTCAGCCGTTCGGGGATCTTTGTGCCTTTGGTCGACATGTATTCCCTTCCCTAAGCCGCCACCGGATTCAGCGGCATGATGTGCAATTCTTCAAGCGCCAATTTAAATGCATGCTGATTCGCGATCATGGGCTGAATCGTTTCGATTTTCACAATCCCGGTAGTCTTCACCACCGCGGCAATCAACGGCGCGGCGATATCCGGCGCGATCGATTTGTTGCGCTCAGCCGCGCCTTCAGTGGAAAGACGGTCAAGGCCAAGTTCACCCAGCCGGTAATAAAGCCACTTGTGGTCAGCAATCTTCGCTGCGTCAACGCAAACCAACTGTGCCAAACGCTCGGGACCGGGTACGAAACGAATCATGTACTCAGGCGTATAATGGGTATTAATAACCAAAGTTCCGCCAGGAGGCATGCCTCGCAGGTAATCCCACCCCTTCACCATCGTCCCCTCGACAAGCACGACGATGTTAGGGTTCTCGTTTTCATAGGTAAGCTCGTTCTCAAGAATCTCATCGCTAACGCGGCAATACTTGCGGGTAGGGCAATTCGTACGGTCAGGATTGTCGACGTAATTTTCCATCGCCTGCGCATACTTCCCTTCTTTGCGCGCGGAAGCGGAAACAGAATTGACGATGTCGCGTCCCTCCTTGTCCATGATGATGCCGCGCGTCCAAACCGTAAGTTCCGTATACATGGTTAACCTCGCGCTCCAGTAGATGTGCCGGGAGGCAAATCCCCGTCGCCATTGCTCACCTTACCGTGTAGGGCATTTTCTTTTTCAGTTTTGAATTGCTTGAAATTGTCGCAATCGGATTCGAGAACCCTGAGGAAATCACCACCTAAAACAACGAAAGGCGCAGGCCGAATGCCATCCTGAAATTCCGCAATTGCCGACAGCGTAGCTTTCTTACACAGACTCTCGATATCGGCGCCCGTAAGCCCTTCGGTCTGCGCAGCGAACGATTCGAAATCGACGTCGGACGCCAGTGGCACGCGCTTACAACAAAGCCGCATAACAGCCGCGCGATCGGCTGCATCAGGTTTTGCGAAAGGTATTTTGTAGTCGAAACGTCCACTGCGCAGCAGCGCAGGCTCGATGCGCTCCGGACGATTCGTGGCAGCCAGCAGGATTACACCTTTTACGTCGCGCAGATTGTCGATCTCGCGCAAGAGCTGACTGAGAATCCTCTGATAGACATCGGAGCCGAATGGTTCGGCGCCGAACTTTGGCGCTAGGGCATCAATCGTGTCAAAAAACAAAATACATGGCGCCGCCCGCCGCGCCTTCTTGAAAACTTCGCGCAGCGCTCTTTCCGATTCGCCCAACCACTTTGAATAGAGTTGCGGCCCATCGATAGCGATAAGTGGAATTTGTTTTTCGCCTGAAAGCGCCCGCGCCATAGCTGTCTTCCCGGTGCCGGATGGTCCAGTCAGCAGAATGCCTCGCGGCGGCGCTAGCCCGACCTGCTCGTAAATCTCATCGCGCATATGCGAATGCTCGACAACAGCCTCGAGCAACCGCTTCACTTCGTTCAAGCCGCCCAGAGATGCGAAATTTGTAGTGCTCTTCTCAATAAAGAATTCGCGAGTAGCACTGGGTTCGACTTCTTTCAAGCCAGCAAGAAAATCCTCACGTGTAACCTGCAAACCGTCCAACTCAGACGACACAGCGCCGTCAGTCTCGAACGGAAAGGAGGAAAGGAAACCGCGCAAAGCGATCATGCCGACTTCCTGTCCTAAAGCTTCTAGGTCAGCCCCGACGAACCCATGAGAATGCTCGGCAATTTCCTTCAAATTCACGTCATTCGCAAGCGGCATCGCGCGCGTGTGGATCTTCAAAATTTGCAACCGCGCCTGAGTGTTGGGAACGCCGATTTCGATTTCACGATCGAAGCGGCCAGGGCGCCGCAGGGCCGGGTCGAGCACTTCGAGAATGTTGGTAGCACCAATAACGATCACTTGCCCGCGTGCCACGAACCCATCCATCAAACTGAGTAGTTGCGCGACAACGCGTTTCTCCACTTCGCCGGAAACCTCAGCGCGCTTCGGAGCGACCGCATCAATCTCGTCGATAAAAAGAATCGACGGCGAGTGCCGCGCCGCTTCCTCGAAAACCTCGCGCAGCTTCGCCTCACTCTCGCCATAAAACTTGCGCATGATCTCAGGCCCGTTGAGGTGAATAAAGTGCACACGGCTCTCAGCAGCCACAGCGCGCGCAAGCAAGGTCTTGCCGGTCCCGGGCGGTCCATATAAAAGCACGCCCTTCGGCGCGAGAATTCCCAGCCGCTCAAAAATCCGCGGATACTTCAGCGGCAACTCAACAATTTCACGCACGCGCTCGACTTCGCGCTCAAGGCCGCCGATATCTTCGTAAGAAACCGCCGGAGCGCGCGCCCCGGTCTTTTCACCCTCCACCACGCGCAGATCGGTACGTTTCCCAATCACCACAGCGCCGGAAGGAATCGTGCGCACAACCTGGAAATTCACGGCCTTGGCAAATGTAGGCACGCGCACCACGCTGCCGGCCATCACCGGGACACCCACAAGATCCGCAAGCATCCGGTCCGGCGCAATTGTCGCGGGCGGAGCACCCGCCCACAAAGGAGAGAAACGAACGGCCACGGCCTGCTCGTGCTCGATCAGCGACACTGTGACCTGTTCCTGCAATCCCGCGCTGCAATTACTGCGGCAAGTCCCATCGATCCGGATCATGCCTTCGAATCCCGGATCCGAAAGTTCTGCGCGCCCGACGCCAATGGTACCGCCACTAATTTTCAGCACATCGCCCGCACGCGCGCCCAATCGCGCCAAGTCGCTAGGCGCCAGTCGCGCAATCGCGTGACCGATGTCTTCGACGCGCGCCTCCGCAACGCGCAACGTCAGCGTGGTCGCCAAAGTTGATTTATCGATTTCCGTCATGGGTTCGCGCAACCAGATTTAGGTTAGCCGCACCATTTCACGAAAAACTTTCCGGGATAGCTACTCTGAACTCAGCAAATAGATATACAGCCGTCATCCTGAGCAAAGCGAAGGCTCTCCCTCCGCCGCTTTCCTACGGCCCACTGAACCGCCGTTCGTCACTCGCTGTCCAACACGATCTCTTCGATGTCTTCAATGTGCCGCCGCATCGCGGACTTCGCCGCTTCGGCATCATGGCGTTTGATGGCAGCAAGAATTCGCCGGTGCGCAGCCAGCGATTTTTGCGGACGCCCCTTCACCTGCAAAGATCGCTCGCGCGTATCGCGCAGCAAATCCATAAGCGTGTCAATGACCTTCAACACGACGGTGTTTCCGGAAGCCAGCGCGATGCTGTAGTGAAATTCCGCATCCTCGGCAATCGCAGCATCTCCACGATCCTGCTTTTCTTCCTGCCGCTGCAGAATCTCTTCCATTTCGGTAATTTCTTCGGCAGAAACGTGCGTGGCGGCGCGCGCGGCCAGCGGCGGCTCGATCATCTTGCGAAAATCCAGAAGTTCGGCGACCAGTTCATGCCGCCGGTTCAGAACGTTCAGAAACGGATTGGCCACAGAATCCGTCGTTCGTTCGCGGACAATGGTGCCCGCGCCCTGGCGCGGTTCAACCAGACCCACCAGTTCCAGGCTCCGAATGGCGTCCCGAATGGAACTGCGGCTCACGGCCAGCATTTCCGCCAGCTCGCGTTCCGACGGCAATTTGTCGCCGGGTTTCAGTTTTCTGATGATGAGACGTTCGATCTGCTTGGCGACTTCTTCGTAAACCTTACCCTTGCGAATCACTTCGAAGTCGGATTTGAGGGGCGCTGGCATCGGCAAGTGGTCCGATAAGCGGACCAGCTAACCAACGGAGTATACACACGATGTCAAGCCCAGGCAAAACATTTTTGCAGGACCTGGCATTTAAAGACTTTAATGTAGCGCGCGGCCTTTAGCGCGGCACCGCAGCCGCATCGCGATTCTGCGCGAGCAGCTTGGTCAAACTATACACAGCCCGGGTATAGGGCATCGCGACACCAACGCGCTCGCCCAACTCCACAACCGAACCCACCAGCGCTTCCAGTTCCATCGGCCGCCCCGCTTCCAAATCCTGCAACATGGAGGTTTTATGCCCCCCAACTTTTTCCGCCCCAGCCATCCGCTGATCGACAGACACCGGCAGCTCCATCCCCAACTTACTTGAAACCGCTTCCACCTCCTGCATGATGTTGCGAATCACACCAGAAACTCCAGGATCTCGAATCATCTGCACCACGGTAGCGCGTGTCAAGGCGCTCACGGGATTCAAGGAAGCATTGCCCAAAACCTTCACCCAGATCTCATGCCGGATACGCGCCGTGATGGGGCACCGTAGCCCGGAAGCAATAAGTGCTTCCGCGATTAGCCGCAAACGATCCGAGCGCGACCCATCCGGCTCACCAAGAGTGAAGCGGTTCCCCTGGATGTGCTGAATCACGCCCGGAGAAGAAATCTCGGTAGAAAAATAAACGATCGATCCAACCACGCGCCGCGCTTCTATGGCCGACGAAATCACACCGCCGGGATCGATCCGCTCAAGCCGCAGTCCTTCCAAGTCTCCGCCGAATCCCTGAAAATACCACCAGGGAATTCCATTCTGCGTGCTGACAACGGCAGTCTCCGGTCCCAGCACCGGCTTCAACTGCGGCGCAAGCTGTATCAATCCATGCGCCTTCACACCCAGAAACACCACATCCACCGGCCCGACTTCTTCGAGCGAGCCCGCAATCTTAGGCCGCGCGACAAAATCTCCCTCGGCGCTTTTCACCTGCACGCCGTTCTCTTGCATGGCGCGGAGATGAGGCCCGCGCGCAAAAAGCGTAACGTCGAATTCAGCGTTGGCCATGCGCGCGCCAATGTAAGCGCCGATTGCTCCCGCTCCAGCGATCAGGAATTTCATTCAGGGGAATCCGTAAGCACAGCGGCTACGGCGCGGCGCCGAATTTTTCCCGTGGCTGTGGTAGGAATACTTTTCACGATATAAATTTTCTTGGGAGATTTATATTCGGCCAGATGCTCGCGGCAATGCTTGATGATCGCCGATTCGCTGGCCTCCTGCCCTTCCTGCAACACCACGGCTGCCGCAACTTCTTCACCCAACGTGGGATGGACAGCGCCAAAAGTGACCGCCGCCGCAACAGCAGGATGCCGCAACAAAATCTCATCCACTTCGTGAGGCGCGATGTTCTCGCCCCCTCGGATGATGATGTCTTTGATCCTGCCGGTTAAATACAGATAGCAGTCTCCGTCGAGCATCCCTTCGTCACCGGTGCGAAACCATCCATTTACAAAAGCGCGGGTATTCGCTTCCGGATTATTTTCATATCCGCGAAACACATTGGCCCCTTGAATCGCAACTTCGCCCCTCTGGTTATTGCCGAGGTCATTCCCTTCCTTGTCCATGATGCTGACGCGAAGCCCCGCGCCCACGCCGACAGAACCCGCTTTGCGATGACGTGGCGGCAAAGGATTCGAAGTCATCTGATGCGCCGCTTCCGTCATTCCGTAGGCTTCCACGAACGGCACGCCGAAAAGCCCCTCAATCTTGTGAATGAGCGCTGGCGACAAAGGAGCGCTGCAAGAACGAATGAAGCGCAGAGTTGCCGCTTCGTCAGGCTTGTGGTGCGTGCGGGCCAGCAAAACCTGGTGCATCGTTGGCACTCCCGAATACCAGGTGATGCGATGCTCCCGAATCGTCCGCCAGAAAGAAAGCGCGTTGAATTTCGTCGGAACGACTACGGTGCCGCCCGAAATCAAAGTTGCCATCACCGATGCGATCAACCCGTGCACGTGGAACAGAGGCATGATGCACAGCGACACATCTTCCGGACCCAGCGCGTAAGTATTCGCGATATTCGCCGAAGAAACCGCGAGATTGAAATGCCTCAGCGGAACGCGCTTGGGCCGTCCCGTGCTTCCGCTGGTGTGCAGCACCAGCGCAATATCGTCGGCAATAGGCTCATTTACGGAAACCCCGGCGGGAGCACCCGCAAGATGCACAATACCGTGTTCGCTCATCTCAGCCGAGAACATAGGGATTTTGCGGTCGGCGGCCGCGCTGCGTGCGAATTCCGCGCCCACGGGCGGGCAAATCAAAATCCGCGCGTTGGTGTCGCCAAGGAAAAAAAGAAATTCCTCGTACGGATATGCCAGGTTTAGAGGAGCCGCAGTTCCAGCAATGGACGCAGCCAGAAAACTCACAATCGCAGGCAATCCATTCGGCAACGCGATCGCCACAGCATCGCCGCGGCGAATTCCCGCAGCGGCCAAAACTTTAGCCATGTCCACAACTTGCTGCCGCAGCGAATCATAGGTAACACGGATTCCCAGTTCAGGAACGATCACCGCCGTATGGCTGTCGGCAAAGTGCAAGACGTCGAGAAGAGTGTCGACCGACTTGAGTGTCATTCGTTCGCCCTTGGCACGCCCGGAAATAAATCACTATTTCTTCTTACTAGATTTTTGAAACTTGAATTTCCGCCGGAAGTTTCCAGACTAAATCGGCGAGTGCCGTTCCTGCACAATCATTTCCTCGGCAATGCGGCGTGCTTCGGGGAGAGTAGCCGCCGCCTTACGATCGATCTCGCTGGGCAGATCGCGTTCCATTTTAGCAAGTTCCTCGTCGAATAGACGGGTGACCAAAGCAGGACTGTGTTCGATCGTCTGGCCATTATCGCCGGGCACTTTCACTTTGTGCCGCACGCGCTGCGCGATCATCAACCGATAGATGCGGTCGGTAGCGAGATCTTCCATGTAGCCATCCAGCAAACTGGCGCCCTTCCCGTTGAGCACTCCGTTGCGATAACGAATCACAGTACGCACAGCCGCTCGCGTGCCAGCAAGAGTTGTTTGCCCGACGCCTTTCGGTATCGGCCGCAAATCGGGATGCGAATTCGCCAGCTTCGGACGTTTCGCAATCTGATTGGGATAAGGAAACTGCGCAACCGCAATTTCATTCTGATCGGGGTGGCCAGTCCAAGCACCATCCATCAAGCAGTCGGCTTCATTCTTCTTGTCCTGCTTCAGCACTTTCATGGCGCGTTCATTTAATTCCGCGTCCGCGCGGCTGGGAAACAGCGCGGTCATTCCGCCGATAGCGAGCGCTTCATGCTTGTGACAGATTTCGGGCATCAGCGTGCGGAAATTTTGAAAGAAAGCCACGTCGTGCGGAATGGTATTGCGGTCGGGCAAAACCCAGTTGGGATCGTCGATCATGAAATCAATCAGCGACGCCATGTAATCCCAGCGCCCCAGGTTCAAACCGAGGCAGTGCTCGCGCAAATTAAAAAGAAATTCCTCCATCTGATAGGCCAACGGGTGCGCCTCAACCAATGCCATGCATTTGAGGTAATCCTTCGGCAGCCCTTTCGATACAGCAAGCGTCTGAAAAAGATCGCGCCACCAAAAAGCCTCGTCGGCAGACTCGCTCTTGGGGATATATACCGAAAAATTGTGCGGCAAGCTCGCCGGATCGATTTGGTACCAAATCAAAGCTAGATCAAAAAGCGACGCGGAAATCGTTTCGTCCTTAATGACGCCGCCCTGGCTGATATGCAGCCCGCGAGGCCGCACCCAGGTAACAGTTTTCGACCGCTGCACGGAAACATTCTTGCCGCGCTTCTTGTCCTCATAGCTCAGCTCATATTTACAAGCAGCGATCGTATTTCGAATCGCCAACATCACCTGCTCCCACGTATTGGCGGTAGAGTCCTCCAGGTCCAGCATGACGGCCGGAGACCCGGAATTCAGCAACTTCACAGTCAACTCAGCATCATCGGCAGGCCCAGTCATCTGATTGCGCTGATCCGCGCACCACTCCGGGACCTCGATCCGCCACCGAGAAGCAGTCGCCTCAGAAGCCGGCAAATAATTCGGCGGCTTCCCATGATGTGACGCCTCCAAAACCTCAGCGCGTCGAGCGACTAATTTTTGCTGCCACGGCGTGAATTGTTTGTGCAAAGGCAACAAGAAATCGTAGAAGCCCTCAGGCAAGTCCTTGCGGGAATCAAAATCACTAGGAGCGTAGTTCATATGTCAGAGGCAGCTTTTTCCGCATGGATTGCCGGGCAACCGGCAAGCATCAACCCCGGATTGGCGACATCATCGCAGGGCCTTCCTGCAGAGTCAAATACCCGAAAAACTACCGCAAAAAACTGGAATTCGCGGGCTTCCGACCTACTAGGTCGCAACGAAAAAGTATGCGCTCATCGCCAGGCCAATGCCAATCACGATTGCCCGCACCTTACCCGGATCGGCTTTTTGCGCATAGTGCGCGCCGAACCAGCCTCCTACCAGAGCGCCCGCAACCATCACCGCGAATTGCGGCCACAAAACTGCGCCGGCAAAAATGAAAGTAACCACGGCGGCCAAATTAATCGCTGCCGCGAGCAGCGTCCGGATCGCCCCCATCGCGTGAATGTCCCGCATCCCCAGCGCTGCCAGCATCGCTAGCGTGATGAACCCGATCCCGGCGCCGAAATATCCGCCATAGATTGCGACCAGCAGCTCCACGAACGAACTCACCGCAATCGCGCGCCACGACATTGCCCGAAGATCGTCAACGACGGCACTGGCACCAGCGAGGCCGCGAATTTTATTGCCGAAGGCGAACAGCAAAGTTCCGCTCAGCATCAGCCACGGCACAAAATGCAGAAAAGTGCGCTGCGGAGTTTTCAGCAGCAGCAGCGCTCCAGCCCAGCCTCCAACAACGCTGGTCGCCAGCAAAGGAACCAGCAAGCGCGCAGGCGCGTTCAAACGCTTCAAGTAAGCCACGGTGCTCGCAGCCAACCCAGGCCAAAGCGCGACAGTATTGGTGGCATTGGCCTCGACGGGCGGCACGCCGGTAAACAAAAGCGCCGGAAACGAGATGAAACTCCCGCCGCCCGCCAGCGCATTCAGTGTCCCGGCGATCCCAGCCGCAAAAAACAGAAACAAAGCATGGCTGAACTGAAATGTCATAACGTGTGCGCCGAAGAATCATGAGGCCGCCGCGAAGAAACACCAATCCCTTTTCGCAGCGAAATATATCTTGGAAATGACGGGAATAACCAGCTACTACAAAGCCTTGGTGATCACAACCGTTTTGCGTCAGGGCACGACTTTAGCCTTGCCGTAACCGAAGCAAGATCGACGTGGCGTTAGCCGCTGGGATCATGAATTTCAACTTCTACAGCCCTTTGGCTTTGGTCCTTACCGCCGCAAGCAGCTGCGCAGGCAATGGAGAATAACCTTCCTGCGCCGCGGATTGCTGACCATCGGTGTAGACCCACTCCAGATAATCGCGCAACGCGGCGGACCGCGCGGAATCAGTCCCAGAAGTTCGCAGGTAAATAAAAGTGAAACTCGTAATAGGAAATGAATCGGCCCCCGGCGCATTGGATAGGGACCCAGCAAAATTACTCCATCCCGGCTCTTCCGCAGCCCGACATGCAGCCGAAATACTTTCCTTTGAAGCCTTCACAAATTTGCCGCCGGCATTTAACACCGCTGCCTGCGGAATATTAGTCTTCACCGCATATTGATATTCGACGTAGCCGATGGATCCAGCGACGTTCTTCACTTTTTCTGCCATATCGGCGCTACGTTCCGCCGGCTCGCCAACCGGCCACTTAGGTGAAGGAGTCACCCCAATCTGCGAACGAAATTTCGGACTCACCTTTGACAGAAAATCAGTAAACACGTAGTTAGATCCCTTGCCCGCGGGCCGGTTTGTCACCTGGATAGGAAGATCCGGCAGAACGACAGAGGGATTAAGCTTGGCGATCTGCGGCGAGTTCCAGTTTTTCACGTCGCCAAGATAAATCGCGGCCAGCACGTCGCCCGACAGACGCAGATCCTGATGAACATCAGGAAGGTTGTAGATGGGAACGATCCCGATCAGCACGATCGGCAGTTGCAACAAGCCGCCATCCTTGCGTTCCTTGTCCGTCAACTGCGCCTCGCCCGCGCCAAAATCGCTAGCCGCCTGAGAGATCGATTTAATACCCTCGCTGGTGCCCGTTGGCACATAGCGAATCTGCACACCGGCGTGAAGCTTGCCGTAATCTTGCGTCCACCGGTTGTAAAGAGGCGCTGGCACACTCGAGCCGATACCAACCAGCACCACCGTGTTCTGCGCGAGGACCGCAGAATGAGACAGCACAACGATTAGAAGTATCAACAACCCGAGATGCCAAAATGACTTACTACGCGAACGTTCATGCGCAGCGAGTTCGGCTGAGGAGATTCCCGGTGTGTTCATAAAGTTCCTCCTGGCCGTAAGCACGCACCAGAAGGCCGTGCTCCCTCATTTCCAAATGAATCTAAGTGGCCATTGCGAACAGGAAGTCAAACGTGACTGTAAGCTACCATCGTTCGAACGAACGCAAAGGTGCCATTCAATCAACCCTGTTATCAAAATAGGAACATGAGGAAAACAGGGTCCACAGAGAACTGCCGCGCTTGTAGTGGCAGTAGCGTCGCATCTTGGCTAAACGCAAAAGTTCAAATGTAGCGCCACGCGCTTTCTACCCTGAGGAATGAAGGGCCGCGCGGCATCTTTCTTTTCTCGGTTGACTCTCATCCCCGCACACAGCACGATAAATCTGACGGCGAAGAATGCGCGAGGAGAAGGGCGCAAGCCAAACACCTTATGTCGCAAGATCCCGTGCCCAAAAATTCAGTGCCTACCAATGAAATCGAAACCTTAGCGCGAGAGCTTCTAACAGCGAACGAGACCGGCCGGATGATCGAAGCACCGCCGTCGACGCGACCGGGATTCACCCTGGACGCAGCGTACGAAGTCGAAGCAAAGCTAAAGCAGCACCGCGAGGCTAGCGGGCATAAAGCCGTAGGACGCAAAGTCGGCTTTGCCAACAAAGCAATGTGGCGCGTGCTAAAGCTGGAAACTGTGGTGTGGGCTCACATGTACGACGACACCGTGCACTACGCGAACAACAATTCCACCACGCTGACGGCCACCCACCTACGCTCCTTGAAGATCGAACCAGAAATTGTCTTCGGCATGAAACAGGAAATCACAGGCGAACGCTCTGACCCAGCCTCGGCGCTCGCCGCTACAGACTGGCTGGCTCTGGGTTTCGAAATCATCGACTGTCCTTTCCCGGAATGGAAATTTCAGCCCAGCGATTTTGTGGCATCCTTCGGCCTGCACGCCGCGCTTGTGATCGGCCAGAGAATTTCTGTGGAGCAGGAACGGATCGCGACGCTGGTAGAAGAGCTAGCGCGTTTCAAAGTGCGCACATCAAAAAATGGAGAGTTCGTAGAAGAAGGATCAGGAAAAAATTCTCTGAAGAGTCCGGCGCTATGCCTGGCGGAACTTGCCGCCGCCATCGCCGCGCGTTCCCCGTCTCATCCGTTGAGCGCAGGAGAAATTGTCAGTTCCGGCACACTCACCGCCGGACATCCGACCAGCGCAGGGGATGTCTGGACCGCGGAGGTTGACGGAATTTCTCTGCCATCGTTAACTCTGCACTTGACCTAAACACCTGCAAGAATCGAGGCTGAAGCCCGGAGCGGAAAAACCCTAGGATGTCGCCGCAGGCTTTGCTTGGGGTTGCACCTTCTCTAACAGTTGCGTGAATTTCTGTTCGCGCTCTTTCTGGTCGAGGCCCTGGTATGCTTCGGCGATCTGCGTGGTGTTCATCGAGCAGAATTTCGGGCCGCACATGGAGCAGAACTTTGCCTCTTTGTAGAAATCATCAGGCAAAGTTTCATCGTGCATCTTGCGCGCGGTTTCCGCATCAAGCGATAGCTCGAATTGCTTGTTCCAATCGAAGAGGAAACGCGCGTAGCTGAGGGCATCATCGCGATCGCGCGCTCCCGGACGATGCCGCGCCACGTCCGCCGCGTGCGCCGCAATTTTGTATGCAATCACGCCCTGGCGCACGTCGTCGGCGTTCGGCAGCCCCAGATGCTCCTTGGGCGTCACGTAGCAGAGCATCGCTGCGCCATGCCAGCCGATCATCGCCGCACCGATTGCGCTGGTGATGTGGTCGTAGCCGGGAGCGATGTCCGTGACCAGAGGCCCCAGCGTGTAGAAGGGCGCTTCGTAGCACATCTCGTTTTCTTTCTTCACCTGCAATTCGATCTGATCCATGGGGATGTGACCGGGCCCTTCGATCATCACTTGCACATCGTATTCCCAGGCCTTTTTGGTAAGTTCGCCGAGAACTTTCAGCTCCGCAAATTGCGCTTCGTCACTGGCATCGGCCAGGCAGCCGGGCCGCAGGCCGTCACCCAGCGAGAAGCTCACGTCGTGTTTGCGGAAAATCTTGCAGATGGCGTCGAAATTCTCGTAGAGGAAATTCTGCTTTTTGTGGAAGCTCATCCATTGCGCCAGCAAAGCTCCGCCCCGGCTGACGATTCCTGTGATGCGATTGCGCACCAGGGGCAGGAATTCACGCAGAACGCCGGCGTGAATGGTCATATAGTCGACGCCCTGCTCGGCTTGCTCCTCGATGACTTCCAGCATCAACTCCATCGACAAATCCTCGGGGCGTCGCACACGCGAAAGCGCTTCGTAAATCGGCACAGTGCCGATTGGAACAGGCGAAGCGTTGATGATGGCCTTGCGAATCATGGGGATATCGCCGCCGGTCGACAGGTCCATCACTGTGTCCGAGCCGTAATGCACCGAGCGATGCAGCTTTTCCAGTTCTTCGTCCACATGGGAAGTGGTGGCGGAATTGCCGATATTGGCGTTGATCTTGCAGAAGAACGCCACGCCGATGCCCATCGGCTCAAGATTGCGATGATGAATGTTGGCGGGAATGATAGCGCGGCCGCGGGCGACTTCGCTGCGCACCAGTTCAGGTTCCAGTCTTTCTCGTTTTGCGACGTACTCCATCTCCTCGGTGACCACGCCCGCGCGCGCAAAATGCATTTGCGAAAAGTTCCGCGCCCCGCCATTCATCGAAGCTGTCCGCTTTTCAATCCATGCATCTCTCATAGCCATAGGGAGCCTCACATTTCCGCGGCACCCGGAAATCGCCGGCGGCGCGCCATTATCGCACTGCTTAGCAAATGCGACAACGTGCCCGGCAATGAACGCCGCCCGATCTTCGCAAAAGCGCATAACTCATGCACTGTTTACGCAATTCCACAATCCCCTTGACACATCTTACCGCCCTATGCTAAGAGCGTCGTCGCCTTTGCATAATTAATTGGTTCGTTAAGCGGACCAGTGTATCAAAGGGTTCGGGGGACCACCACATTTCAAGTTGGAGCTGCAGCTGAGCCTGCTTCATTCTGCGGAAAAGTGTGTTTTGGCTGTGCGCCGTTAGCTTCTAACGCGCGTTAGGGAGGTATGTCGATGGCTGCAGCCCCTGGTTTTGTGCCCTCTATCCCGCACGGTTTCCAATCGTTGGGTTCAATCAATTGCTGGCACGGACGTGGCGATGCCTGCCTCCAGCCTGCAGCAAGCTTCGAAAATTCTCGGCGGAGAGGATAATTATGCGCTCGCCTAAATGGTGGTGTGTGCTCGTGACCTTGTTTTGCATCTCGTTTGCTCCGCCAGCCTTTGCGCAGAGCGCCAAGCCAGCCGACGACTCGGCCCAGCCGGCCTCAGCGGCTAAGCCTGCGTCCGAGGAAGAAGTGCAGCAGTTGCGGCGCGAGGTCGCGGAGTTGAAGGCACAAATTCAAAAGCTCATCGAAACGAACGCGGTCGCACAGGGGGGCCCCGCGCATCTCGTGCAGACGGGCGGCGCATCCGATTCGAATGCCGAGGCCTCCTCGGCCACGGCTGCTGTAGCCAACACCGACGCCAGCGCCACACCGCCTGCGGCAACTCCGGCGGATATCGACGCGCTTCAAAAAGAGATCGACGTTCTCCAGAAGAAGGCCAGCGACGGTCCCCCGATCACAGCGGGATGGAACGGCGAGCACTTCTTTCTGAAGAGCCCCGATGGCCAGTTCACTCTGATGCCGATTGGATATTTAAACGGCCAGTACACTTTCTACAGAGGTGACGGGGCACCTGCGGACACGTTTGCCATCAGGCGCGCGCGTTTTGGCGTCCAAGGAACTTACGGAAGCCAGCTTGATTATGCCTTCCTTTTCGAGACAGCCTCCTCACTCACGATTCGCGACGCATACGTGGATTTCAAACCTTGGACCAGTTTCAAGATCCAGGCTGGCCAATACAAAGTTCCGTTCTCCATGGAAGTGGGCACCGGCGACACCAACGTCGAATTCGCTGAACGCTCGATCAACAACGTGCTTTACCCCGACGCAGGCGGCGCTTTCCGAGCCCCTGGCGTCGATATTCACGGTGATCTGGCGAGCGGGCGCGCTCAATACTGGGTCGGCATCTTCAACGGCCAGGGACTACTGACGGCGTCTACTACGAACGAAGTCGAAGTTACCGGCAGGGTTCGGTTCTCTCCTTGGAGGAGTTCCGAAAATCACTGGCTTAAAGGATTTGCCTTCGGCGGTTCCGCCGAACATAGCCGCTCGAAGGGACTTGCGAACGAACTCAGCTTCAGCGGCCTGTTGACTGACGGCACCTACACGTTCTTTCCACAGTACCGAATTAACGGCGGCGTCGAGCGCTACAACGGATTTTTCTCTTGGCTGAGCGGACCGTTGGGTATACGCGGTGAGTACACCCAACTGCTCCAGAAGCGCAGCAACATCGGCTCGTTTCAACTGGGCGGCGCCGGATACAACACTCTTCCCGGTATCGTGGGCAAGGGCGCTTATGTATCGGCAACATATTTGCTGACCGGCGAAACGGAGCCGGAAAACGCCATACCGCGGGTTAAGCACCCGGTGATTGGTCCCAATTCTCCGGGCGAATCAGGTCCTCCAGGGTGGGGTGCGTGGGCGATAAAGGCGCGCTACGCTTATCTTCAGGGGCGAGCTGCCGGTTCTACTTGCGACGCCACCACCATACCGGCATGCCCCATTACGCCGGTCATCTTCCCGCTGCAGAGCGATCACACCGCGCAATGGACTTTCGGTTTCAACTGGTATCTGAACTACTGGGTTCTGGTCAAATCCGATTTCAACTTTAATCAACTGAAGGACCCAAGCGTCCAGGGCATTCTGCCTCGCAATTACTATGTGTTCATTGAGGGCATTCAGTTCCGGTTCTAATCAAGCTTAAGCGACCCTGGTGCGCAAGTGCTGGTTAACAAGGGGGCCGGCACAAGCAAACCAGAGAGCGCCGCAAATTAAAAAAAGTGCTCGTCGCAATGCGGTTAGGCCCCCGGCAAATATCGTTGGAGGAAATTCGATGAAATCGAAAATGTATCCCCTTCTAGGCTTCGTCGCGCTGTTCGGTATGATTCTCATCACGAACAGTTGCGGAAGCAGTCCCGCGAGCTGCCCCGTCTGCGGCACCGATAAGCACGGGACGATTGGACTGATCGACGTCATGATCGTGCCGGAGCACAACCCCAACGGCGAGCCCGGTGGACCGTTCAACATTTTCGATATCAGCTGGGTGGATCCAACGAACCGCAATTATTTCGTGTCGGATCGCGTCGGTCTCGACGTTCCTGTCTTCAACACCGTTTCGAACATCGCGTTGTGGGCGATCGGCGGGCAGAACTCGGTAGCCGAGGCGGGGAACAATAGCAGTGCATGCTGGGCGAATACCACCACCAAAGAAACGATTCCCCCGATCACAACCGCGCAGGGCAACTACACAAGGTTTGGATGCAAGACCGACGGCTTCAGACTTCCAGGTTTCTTTGGTCCCAACGGACAGTTCGGCGGATTCGTGGGCGGCCAATGCTGCGCATCCCGCGCAAACAACTTGAATCCCTTATCAGGTCCCAATGGTCTTGAAGTTTCCGGAGATGGAAATTTCATGTTTGTCGGGAACGGCGCTTCGGAGTTGCTGATATTCGATTTGGCCCCAATGATTGCGAGCGGCTACACCATGGCACCCACGTTGACCGCCGTTGTGCCGACCGGCTCTTCTCCGGACTATGACGGCCCAACCGGCATCACCGGATGCATGGCGTCCGCAAATGGAAGAGCATTTTCTGATCCGAGTTGTGGCGATCTGCGCGGCGACGAGATTGCAACAACGGGCAGCGTCGTGACTTTCCCGCAGGATGGTAAACAACATTACCTCGTATCGATAATTAACGGCGACCCCGGACTACCGTTCGTCACCATCGTTGACGCCACGGGAGTTGTGACGCGTTCTACGAACGACACGGCCGCGCATTGTCTGCCGTATGCGCCATACACGTCGACTCAGGCTGGCGCGCAACCGCCCTTCAGCCCGGGCGGTCCAATGACTACGTTCCCGGCGAACTATTCGACGTGCGTCGTCGGTCAAATCTACTACGACGGCGCAGCGCAAAATGACACCACCTCGTTTATTGATGACAGCGGCGCGAATGGGCCCACGAGCATGCCAGCTTTCCCGTGCCCCGATCCGTCTCTTCAATTCTTCGGCACCGTCCCCGGCACGCCCGGCCCCTCCGTGCCCTCCGGCGTCTCCGGCCATGCAGTTGCGGGTGGTTTCAACCCGGACATTGCTTGCCATCATGGCCCGCAACTCACTGCAAGCACATCGACCGTTCCTGGCGGACTCTTCTGCTCGGCTGGCCCCGCCCCGGTAACAAGTCCCAACAGCGCCCCTTGCGTTGGGGCGGTCGCTCCTGCCGGTTTGGGCGGCATGGCATTTTACCCGCCCACGAGCACCTTCCTTCTGACGAACGGAAATGCGACCGGTGACATCACGGTTGGTAGCGTCGATGTAATTGATCCCCTTCACCCGGTCACAGTCGCCGGTGTCACTAGATATGTGCCGGCGATCATCAACAGTTTCCCAATTCACAATTGTATGCCCACCGGTGTAAACGTCGGACCTGGAACCGATGTCTTGGTAGGCTGCGCCGATCACGATGGCCGTGCGTTCGCCCCGTCCTCGGTCATCATCAATGGCACGACCGGTCAAGTCCTCACTACAATCAACAACGTCGGCTTCGTTGACGAGACCTGGTACAACCCCGGCGACAACAACTACTACCTGGCCGCGAGAGACATGCCCACCGGCCCAGTTCTCGGCGTGATTAGTGCCAAGACCAGGCAGTGGCTGCAAAATGTATCCACAAACGGCAACGCCCACAGCGTCGCGGCCGATCCAATCAACAATCACATCTTCGTGCCGCTTCCCTCCGGCAGCAGCGCCAATTGTCAATCGGCCGCCGCCGATGGCTGCGTCGGCGTGTACGCATCGCAGTAATCAACAACTGGCAGTGTTTGAAAACGAGAGCCCGTTTTCACATCCGTGATTCGGGCTCTTTTTTTTGGAGGGGCGGCGACCTTACCGGACAACCGTTTCTTGATAACGCATCATTTTCCAATCTCCGTCGCGGTTGGTCCAAAGTTCGCCGATAAAAACTCTCCTGAAACGAAGAGCCGAGCCCTTGGGAAATTGCATGCTGCTCTCGTAGGTGACGAACGCGTAGTGTTGCCCGAGCGGCTGCACCTGGAAAAGTTGCAGCAAATATGAGGTGTACTGGGGGTGCTCCACCTCGCGTAAAGTTTGCATCTTGGTGCGCTCACCGTCGCCGTCCGATTCTACAGCCTGGAAATCGTCGGTGAGCAAAGCAGCATAACCGTTTTTGTCTTTTTTCTGAAACGCGGCCCACGCTGCCCGCACTTTGGCTTCGAGCAAGGCGGCAAGCTTGGGATCAGCGGTTGCGTCCTGTGACGGCGCTTGAGAGCCAGCATACTTGTCCGCCGCAGCCGGCTGCTGCGCAAAAGCCGAACCTGGCAGCGTAAGCGCAATACATGCACAAAGAATCCAACTCCGCATCTGTCGTCTCCTTGACCGAAGCGCCGCGAATCTTACAAGCGCGCTGCCCGGCAGTCAAAGAAGACTTCCGCGGCCCGCTACAAGAAAAAGAGCACAAGCTTCGCACAAATGGTCAGGGTTTAAAACGTAGCGCTGCATGTTTTAACTTGTTCAGGTTGTTGTTCCGATATGTTTTGGCTACTATCGAAAGCGACGCGCTTAAATCCGGCAGATTCGTGCGGCCAAGCGTTTAACTCATAGAAGTTCGAAGGCAAAACACAACAGAGAGGCAAATCATGAAACCATCCACACGATTCCTGCTCCTGCCGCTCCTATTAACGTCATTAGGCGTTTCAAAAGTACTGCCGCAAGAATCGGCCCCGCTCGCGTGGCGCCTATCTCAAAAGACAGACGCAGCCCGCGCCGTCACTTACGCCCAATTCACCTTGACGGGCAAGTTCCTGAAAGCCCCCCAACACGCCGGCGACATTTCCAATCGTCCTGCGATGGTAGTGGACTGCAACCCGGGAAAAGAATCTCACAAAGGAAAATTCGAATCAGCGAGTCTCCTGATAGGCGCGAACCTGAAAATCATTTACGTCGAGCCAGAGGAGATCCACGGAACATCGTATTTCCCCAAGGTATTAGTCCACTATCGCGTGAATGACGCGAAGGAAGAAGAGGGCAGGTGGTCGCCCGGTTCGGACAAGACTTCGGTCGCGGTTCCGAAAGATGCGTTCAAGAAAATTCTTCGTGCACAAACGGTCAATTTAACGGCGACTGATGATAGCGGTGCCGAAATCTTAATGAAGTTCGACATCCCCGATTCGAAAGCAGTTGAAGAAGGCTGCAACGTCGATGACAAACAGTAAAGAGTCCACGTGAGAACTGGCTACACGAGTTCGAACTTCAACTCCCCCAGCTTCTCCAAACTACAAGCAATCTTATCACCCGGCTTCAACCAAACCTGCTGATCCTTAGGCTTCCCCTGAATCACGCCCTGCGGCGTCCCGGTAAAAACAATATCCCCGGGCTTTAACGTGATCACGCGCGAAATGTAACTGATCATCTTCCGCGAATCGAAAATAAAATCGCTGGTATTCGACGACTGCCGCGTCTCGCCATTCACCCGGCACTCAAGCTTAAGATTGTCGGGGTCGATCTGATCCGCGGTCACAAAATACGGCCCAATCGGCGCAAACTGGTCCGGCGTCTTCCCCACCATCCACTGCCCGCCGGTATCCAGCTGCAAATCTCGAGCCGTAAAATCATTCCCGGTTGCATAGCCAGCGATGTAAGAAAGCGCGTCCGCCTCATTCACCATCTTGGCTTGCCGCCCGATCACCATCACCAACTCCACTTCGTAGTCGAATTTCTTTGCATAATCAACAGGCAGTTTAATCGTGCCGTTGTGATGGTTCAGCGCCGTGTTGAACTTATTAAAAAGCACAGGCTGCTTAGGAATGGGAGCGCCAATTTCAAGGGCATGCTGCCGGTAATTCAGCCCCACGCAAACAATTTTCTCAGGCCGTGTCACGACTGGCCCATATTCGATCGATTCTTCCTTGAGGTACGCTTTAGCCACCGCCTTCGACTTGCCAGCCGCGTCCAGCAAAGCATTCAAACTAGGCCCGTCCTGATTCTGGAGCAAGTCGTCAATCGTAACCGGCGCATGCATGCGCAAAATCTTCGCAGCCTCCGCTACATCAAGTATGCCTTTGTCATTCTTCACCCCCAGCCAGCATTCCGCGCCCCTGCGAATACTCACCAAAGTAAGCCCGCGCGCCATGCCGCGCGCTTCCGAGGCAGCAGAAACAAGACCAGCAGCGGAAGCCGCTCGAAGTTCAGGAGGCAGCCCGCCCGTCAACGCCAGAGCACAGATCGCGCCCGTATCCTTTATGAAATTCCTGCGATTTTCTCTCATTGCAGGCACTCCTTTAAGCCATCGATTCTCCATACCGGAGGGCGACCGCTGCGGGATTATAAGTCAATCCACAGCCGCGCGAGTGAACTTACATATCGACGCCTTGAACATGAAACGGACCGACGCCCGCGCCAGGAGGCGACCGAGCTTGTATGGATGCGGGCCCCACACATTTCTTGCAATCCACAATAAAGATGAGCTATACAAGCTATCTTGCCTGCGGCAAGTTTCTACAGGTTTTAGCCTATGGCAAGCCTCTGGACGAAATACAACAATTGGTGTAGGCGGCTTGATAAGCCAAGCGACCCGGTTTGTGATCGTCGGCTCCCTTCAAACGGCCCTTAAGCGAATTGCAGGCTCTATCGAAGTTTAAGGAGTGACAGATAATGAGCAATTCCGCAGGATTTCCGCTTCGCAAGATGAGTGTTCGAATTTTCGCAGTCGCCGCCCTATTATTAGTCTCGCCGCTTCTCTCGCCCAGCTACACGCGCGCAGTAGCCCAAAGCGATGACAAGGCCGCGCGAAAAGACAAAATCGTGGTATTGGCTCACCTGCAGGTCCCGGGTTCAGCAGTCAGGCAGATTCTTACGCAGAACGAGAAAGGCAAACAATATCTGCTGCTGCAACAGAACACGCACTTCACGGTCGTCGACGTCACGGATCCAAAGAACCCGCAAATCGTAGACCGCACGGCGGGCCAGGGTAAATTGACGGAAGTAGGCGCAGGCCTGGCCATCTCGGTTCAATCCGACAAACCGTTACAGGACAATCCGTCCACGCAAACAGTAAGACTGGTAGATTTGAGCGATCCCAAGAATCCGCGGACAGTGAAGACGCTTAATGGCGTAACCAGCCTATATTCGGACGACGGGCGCCAGCTAATCTATGCAACCAACAATGAAGGCCTATGGATCATCAAGCACTACGAAACGTTCCGTCTGCCAATGTGCACGTCAGACTCATACGACAACACCGTAGCCCAATGCCAGTAGAAGCTAAAGGCCGCAGCAGAGGCGTGAGGGAAGCCAGGTTTAACTCATGATCTAGGCCTTTCAGCCATCTACTTTGACGTATTACTATTCATCCAATTACCGTGTTATAACTGCTCGCGTCAAATCGCGTGTTCTGCTGGCTCTGTGTTTTGGGCTTCATCGAGCAGTAGTTTTGGTCCCGGCTGGTTGCGCAGGACACCAATCACCACTCACCGAATGACCGCATTTCTAATCGTCAATTGCTGCGATCAGAAATCGCGGACAACTCACACAAACAAACGACGGCGATCGTTCTAATCGTCAAACTCGAGAGGGTATTCGACACACGACTCACGGGTCACAAATTACGGGCCTCGCCTCACCACTCACTAGTCACTCCTCCCGTCTCGAGCAATGCTATATTTAAGGCTAAATGATGAGCGTGGGAGCCAAGCTTCAATGACTGAACGAAAAGCGCCATTCGCATCCGTGGAAGAAGCGCTAGACGAGATACGCGCCGGCCGCATGATCGTCCTGGTGGACGACGAAGACCGCGAAAACGAGGGCGACCTGGCCCTGGCGGCCGAAAAAGTGACGCCGGAAGCAATCAACTTCATGGCCAAGTACGGCCGCGGCCTGATCTGCCTGGCAATGACCGAGCAACGTTGCGACGCGCTGGCCCTGGCGCCGATCACTCCGCGAAACACATCCATGTTCGGCACGCCATTCTGCGAGCCGATCGACGCGCGTATCGGCACCACCACCGGCACCAGTGCCGCCGACCGCGCCACCACAATCCTAACGGCAACGAACCCCGACACACGTCCAGAAGATCTAGCACGGCCCGGCCATGTCTACACGCTACGCGCGCGCAATGGCGGCGTGCTGGTGCGCGCAGGTCAAACAGAAGCGTCAGTGGACTTGGCGCGCCTCGCAGGCCTCGACCATTCCGGCGTCATCTGCGAAATCATGAACGATGACGGCACCATGGCGCGAATCCCGCAACTCGTCGAATTCTGCCGCCAACACGAAATGAAATTGCTGACCGTCGCGGACCTGATTCGTTACCGCATGCAGCATGAGCGCCACGTGCGCCGAATCGCAGAATCCGTCCTTCCCACGCACCATGGAAAATTCCGCATGATCGCATATTCAAACGACGCAGACCACGAGCTGCACGTGGCGCTGGTCCGCGGCGACATCGCGCAAGGCGATCGCGTGGGTAGCGATCGGATGGCGAGCGATCATCTGCGCGGTGACCGGCCGAGCGACCGCGCGCCATCGGATCGTCTCGACAGGGGCGCGGGCAATGGTGACAAATTCGGGCCGCCTTTGGTGCGCGTGCATTCGCACTGCCTCACGGGCGACGTTTTCGGCTCAACGGCCTGCGATTGCCACGCGGTCATCGACCGATCCCTAGAGGCCATCGCCAGAGAAGATCGCGGCGTGTTCATCTACCTGCATCACACCGGCCGCGGATTTCAGATCGACGCAGCGCCGCGAGACGCCGACAGCACGGAATTGCCGCGCATCCGTTTTCACGCGCGTGAAGAAGTTGAGCTGGACGCAGGACGGCAACGCCTGGTGCAACGCGAAAGCGGCATCGGCGCACAAATCCTGATTGACCTGGGATTACGCCGTATCCGGGTGCTGACAAATCATCCGCGCAAGGTAGTCGCACTAGATGGTTACGGCTTGGAGATAGTCGAACAGGTCCCACTAGCGCTAGGCGCAACAAAATCGCGAACGTAAATTTCAGCCGAGGCCACGCAAATTACGTAGGCGCGATTGGTGCAGCGCTAAGGACCGCGACGCGACAATAGAATCCGCAAAATTCACAATCCGCAAAATTTTCTACACCCGATTCCCTTGGGCATCGTATTCGCTGACTTCGCCGAACAGCGCAGCCTGATCGGCGATTTGTGCACGGTCGCCGACGACAACGATTTGCTCATTGGGGGAATCAAAGTGGCGGCGCGCGGCAATGAGAACATCGTCGGCCGTGAACGAGTGAATTTTCTCGCGATACGTTTCCAGATGATCCTCGGGCAGACGGTCGAGATAGATCGTGGAAAGCTGACCAAGCACCCCATCCTGTGTGGCGACGCCGAGCGAGAAAACTCCGGTGAGGTAGTTGCGCGCGCTTTCTAATTCCTCCGCGGTTACCGGAAGCGAGCGCATGCGGTCCAGCTCGTAAAACATCTCGGTGAGCGTGGCCGCAGCTACTTCATTGCGAACCGCAGCGTGCACGTTGAAATATCCATGCTGCCGCAGCGCATTCAAACCACTGCGTGGGCTGTAGGTGTAGCCCTTCTGCTCGCGGATGTTGATGACCAGGCGCGAATGAAACGCTCCGCCGTAAATCGAGTTCGCCAGCAAGAGGCGAAACCAGTCCGGATCGCGTCGTGTAATCGCGAGGTTGCCGATGAGCACTTGGGTCTGCACGCTGCCTGGAAGGTGCACCATGTGGACTTTGCGCCCGGTATGGTGCGGCGGAACCGGCGATATCACCGTCGGAGGATGCGGAGCTTGCCAGGTATCGAACACTTTTTCGATTTGCGCGAGCATCGCGCCGCTGGTGAAATCGCCGACAACGATTAGCAGCGCGTTCGCGGGCGAATAATTCAAGTGGTAATACTCTTCAAGTTGCTCGCGTTTGTAAGACGCGACCTGTTCCTCCGTGGGTGAAATAATCGCATAGGGATGCTGGCCGAAAATCACGTGCCGGAAGCGCTCGTTCGCCAGGAATGAGGGAGTGGTGCGTTCGATGCGCAGGCCCTCGATTTTGCGGCGGCGCTCGCGCTCGAATTCCTCGGGGGGAAACGAAGCGTTGCGCGCGAGATCGGCCATCAGCTCGAAGATGCCCTGGGAGAATTCAGCCAAGCCCGATAAGGAAATCGCGCTGGAGTCCGCGCCAGCTTGCGTGCCGAGGTCCGCACCCATGCGGCGGAGATCCTCTTCAATCTGGCGGCTGGGACGGGTTAGGGTGCCGGTGCGAATCACCGTTGCAGTGATTTCGGCAAGGCCAGGGGCACGATGAGCCACGACGGCGTTTCCGCTCCGGACGAAAAGCTGTGCGGAAATTTTGGGAAAGGTGCGTAACTCGGCCAAAACAACCTGCATTCCGTTAGCCAGTGTGTGAACGGACCGCCGGGGCCACGCGACTGGTCGTTCCGGACCGAGTGCTGGAACGGCGATTGTTTGCAGTTTGAGATTCGGATTCGGGTTTGCGGCAGTGCTCGCGCTGGTGACCAGAGGTTTCACCGTTGTTCCGCTCATGCCGCCACTTCCTTGGCGACGGGACGCCGTACCAGGATCGCACGATTTCGCGGAACCAGATATTTTTGCGCGGCGGATTGCACTCGGGCCGGGGTCACCGCTTCAAATCCTTCCAGAATGGTATTGATTTTTTCTGGGTCGCCATCAAATAAAGTGAAGCATGCAAGGTAGTGCATCAAACCAAACCGCGGCATGTGCGCTCCCATTCCACTTTCCAGATTGGAGTAGTACTCGGCGCGGAGTTTTACTTTGACGGCTGCCAGCTCCTCTTCCACGATTCCCTTCTGCTGCATCTCAGCAATGATTTCGTCAAATTCGGCGATGGTGTTTTCGGCGGTGAAGTCGGGTCTGTGAAAAATCCGCGTGACCATTTGTGTGGGGCCGTTGGTTTCGATCAAGTCCGCCCCGCCGGCAATCTCCACGGCGATTTGTTTTTCGAGGACCATGCGGCGGTAAATGCGCCCCACGCGTCCGCCGTGCAAAGCGTTATCTAGAATCGACGCGGCGTACCAATCGGGATTCCCCCGCTGCGGCATGGTGTAGCCGATGGCAATAGCCGGAAGCGGGCCGAATTTCTCGGGAACTTCGCCGCGGCGTTCTTCGGTTTGCGCCGACTCGGAAACATCGGCCTGCGGTGGGAGCGGATGCGTCGGGATACTTTCGAAGTAACGCTTGGCGAGCGCCATGGCTTCGGCCGCATCTACGTCGCCAACAATTACCAGGACCGCGTTATTCGGCGAATAGTAGGTGTGAAAGAAGGTCTGAACGTCTTGCAGTGTGGTCGCATCGAGATCGGCGAAATCGCCGTAGAAATTGTGGGCGTTGGCCCAGTTGCGGAAGGCAACCGGCGGAAGATCGAGCCACGGGAAGCCCCCGTATGGTTGATTCATTACGTTTACGCGGACTTCTTCTTTAACTACGTCGCGCTGGTTGCGTAGATTTTCATCGTCCACTTTCAGCGCGCGCATGCGATCGGCTTCGAGCCACAGAACGCGTTCGAGCGCGTTCGAGGGAACAGATTCAAAATAGTTGGTAATGTCGTAGTTGGTGGTGCCGTTCAGCAGGCCACCGGATGAATTGATCAAGCGGATGTGTTCCATTTTGCCGGCATTTTCTGAACCTTGAAACATCATGTGCTCGAACAGATGTGCGAAGCCGCTGCGGCCGCGGGGCTCGAGACGGAATCCGATTTGATAATAAACGCCGACGGTGACTACCGGCGCGGAACGGTCCGGAGACACAACGACGCGCAAGCCATTGGCTAGCATGGTGTGCTCGACTGAAATCTGCAGATTCTTCACTTCTGGTTCCTCCGAAAGCGCGTCATCCGGCGCGGTTAACAGAATAACATCGGCATCGATGGCCCGCGGATGAGTTCCGCGGTATGGATTTCCTGAGCCGATGGCGCAAACCGCCGCGCGCGAAGTGCCTTTGGAAGCCTTACCGATGCGCCATCCGAGCCGTCTTGCTAGTGTGCGACCCCATGTGCCCCGACGCTGGAAACCGAACATGCCAGATGAGGTGATAGCATAGCGTGTTCGTGCAAATATCGCCGGGAGATATTGTACCTTGCATTGGTTCTTGATGGGATTGCTCGGTTGCGCCGCGTTTTTATGGTTGGTCGAGTGCATCGATATTGCGTTCGGGACGCTCTCGATTCCGGCGTTGAAGAGCGTTGCGCCGCTCAAGGACAGTGAATGCCCAAATGTTTCGATTTTGTTCGCGGCGCGTGACGAAGAGGAAAAACTGCCTTCCGCGCTGAGTACATTCTTGTCGCAGAATTATCCCGATTACGAAATTGTTGCAGTGGATGACCGATCCCTGGATGCGACTGCAACCATCCTAGAAGCAGCTGCCAAGAAAAACCCGAGACTGAAAATCATAAACCTCACTTCCCTTCCTGCCGGATGGCTCGGCAAACCTCACGCGCTGCAAAAGGCTTTCGAGAATTCGGCTGGCGATTGGCTGGTTTTCACCGACGCCGACGTTCATTTCGAGCATGATGTGTTGCGCTACGCGCTTGCGCTGGCTGAAAAAATGCATTGGGATCACATGCCCATGCTGTGTGAGACGAAAATGTTCAGCGTGGGCGAAAAAATCGCGATGACTTTTTTGGGGATGGCGTTTTTGATCGGCATGCGTCCCTGGCGCGTGAGCAATCCGAAATCCACGAGTTATATCGGCATTGGCGCATTCCAGCTCATACGGCGGAGCGTTTATGAAAAGATTGATGCGCACCGGCGGCTCGCTATGGAAGTGGTGGACGATGTAAAACTGGGGAAACTGGTGAAGGAAGCCGGATTCCGTTCCGGGATTGCAAAGGCTGGAACGGCCGTGAGCGTGTATTGGCATTCTGGGGTTCGCAATATCGTGCGCGGAACGACCAAGAATTTTTTCGCTACGACTGGATTTAGACTGTGGCTGGTTTGCATCCAGATCCTGGGGCTTTTTGTTTTGAGTGTGCTGCCTTGGGTGGCGTTGCCGTTTGTACACGGTTGGGCGCGCGCATTTGCCAGTGTCGCGGTGGTGTGTTCGGTGCTTGCCGAAGGCGGCGTCGCTTGGGAGCTAGATATTTCGCCTATCTATGCGCTGACGCATCCGATCGGGGCTCTCCTTTTTGCCTGGATGCTGACCCGATCGACCATCGTTACGTTGCGACAAGGCGGGATTGAATGGCGTGGCACGTTTTATCCTTTAGAAGAATTGAAGCGAGGCATTGTGTAAGATCCTAGCGCTGTGAGCGAATTATTTCAGAAACGAATAGCCAATCCAAATTACGTGGACGTCAACGCCGGGATTGAAGCTGTGTCGATAGGCATTTGAGATGTGTTGGTATTTGTACCCCAGGCGCCAGACTCTGTTTCGCGAAGAATTGTAAAAGTCCATTCCTGCTTGAAAATCAAACGTGAAATTGAATTGCGTGCCGCCGGGAATGTCAACCGGGATGGGCCTGACCGATGCTACGAACCCCGCGGTCGATGCGATAAATGGCTGGAATCGGTGTTCGCGCCGGAAATTCAATTTCAGTCCCAAAGGACTGATGCCCCCGCCGTAAACTGTTTCCCGTCCGTTGCTGCAATAGCCATTGAGACTAGAAGATGACGAACACACCTGATATTTGAATTGTCGCAAGGTTTCCACTGGCACGACGTCGAGCGTGTATTGCAGCGAGGTTGAGGGCGCATCGTAGATGGTTCTTCCGTAGCGGAAACCCAGGGCGCCCAGCTGACGATCGGATGTGGTACCAAAAACGTGGGAGTTTCCGACCGAGTAGCCGCCCCACATGCCGAATTCATTATTCGGTGGGTATAGCGGCGCTACTGATTCGGCCTGCACGGCGGGTTGCGTTTGGTCCGTCGTTTGCGCAAAAGCCGGAACCGTAAGACCGAACGCGAGCAGAACGGTAAGCAATAGTGAAAATTTGAAGAAGTCAAAGGCTCGCGGGAAAGCCGCCGTAAATGGAAGGCACTGCGTGCTGTTTCTTGCCCAGCACCTCCGCGCTGAGCTAGCTTGTTCCGCGCCTGCGGCGCTGTAGAGCGCGCTGCAAATTGTATCGGAGCTGAGGCTCTGACCACCAACCACGGTGGAAGGCATTGCAAGTTTATTCATGAGCGTTTTCGTCGCTGTTAGTTTGCGGTAAAGCTCCGAGCAAGGGAAGGCTGGCGATAAGGCGGCGTTCCTTCCAGCAATCTCAAGGTCCAGCTGTCGAAGTGAGAGAGTAGTTGCTCAAGTCCTGCCACGTCTCCGGCGGGGAACGAACTTTTCGCGCTTCTCTGGTACTCTCGCGCCTGCTGCGAGACTGGCTCCCGCGGAGCTCGATCGTGGTTCTGCTGCATCTGTCGTCGCGTCCCGCGATCCGGCCGGCGACGCAGCGGCTTGGGAGGGCGTTGCGCCAGTACCCAGTTCTGCGGCGGCTACCGTCACGCCAGCGACCTCTGACCTTGCGACCGTCGAGAAGATGGCACCCATGTCGCGTTGCTTCAGGGCACGCACTCTGTCGCGGATGCTAGCTGCGCGCTCGAAATTGAAATTTTTCGCCGCTTCGCGCATTTGCGCTTCCAGTTGTGCGACCGCTTGGACCAATTGCGCTTCGCTGGTGATGTCGCCGATCACAGCGTCGTCGGCTGGGACAGTGTGATAGTCGGCTTCGATGATTCTTGCCAGCTGCATATCGACCGATTTAATGATCGATTGCGGCGTGATGTGGTGTTCACGATTGTAGGCTTCTTGTTTGGCGCGGCGGCGGCTGGTTTCGCCGATGGCTTGACGCATCGAATCGGTCATGTTGTCGGCGTAGAGGATAGCGCGGCCTTCCAGGTGTCGCGCGCAGCGGCCCATCGTTTGGATTAACGAGGTAGCGCTGCGGAGGTAACCTTCTTTATCGGCGTCCAGGATCGCTACCAGCGAGACTTCAGGCAGGTCGAGGCCTTCGCGCAGCAGGTTGATGCCGATTAGGACGTCAAATTCGCCGCGTCGTAGATCGCGCAGGATGCGGACGCGCTCCAGGGTGTCAATTTCAGAGTGCAGGTAACGAACGCGGATGCCGACTTCGGCAAAATATTCCGCGAGGTCTTCGGCCATGCGTTTGGTGAGCGTTGTTACCAGGATGCGCTCGCTGCGGGCCGAGCGCTGGCGGATTTGCTCGAGCAGATCATCGACCTGGCCCTTCACTGGACGGACTTCGACTTCAGGATCGACCAAACCTGTGGGTCGTATTACCTGCTCTACCACCACACCTCCTGTTTTCGTCAGTTCGTAGGGACCCGGAGTGGCGGAAACGTAGATGAGCTGGTTGGTGCGATGCTCGAATTCCTCGAATGTCAGCGGGCGATTGTCCAGAGCTGAGGGCATGCGGAAACCGTAATTCACCAGTGTGGTTTTGCGCGAGCGATCGCCGTGATACATGGCGTGTAACTGCGGGACCGTCTGGTGAGATTCGTCGACCACCAGCAAGTAATCCGACGGGACGTAATCAAGAAGCGTGGGTGGGGCTTCGCCGGGAAGGCGTCCTGAAAGATGGCGCGAATAATTTTCGATGCCGTGGCAATAGCCGATCGTGCGCATCATCTCGATATCGAAATGGGTGCGTTGGACGATGCGTTGCGATTCGACGATTTTTCCCTGGCGGCCCAGTTCGCCTTTCCACCATTCCAGCTCCTCGTAGATTCCCTGGATCGCGCGTTCTTTTTGTTCGGCGGGGAGGACGTAGTGCGTTTTCGGGTAGATCGGCTGGCGCGTGATTTCGCCTTCGCGTGTGAGGCGGATTTCGCCGGTTAGCGGATCGATTTTGCGGATCGCTTCGATCTGGGTGCCCCACAGTTCGACGCGCACTGCCAGATCGTCGTACGGCGGATAGATTTCAATCATGTCGCCGCGGACTCGGAACGTGCCGCGACGGAGATCTTCGCCGCGTTCGTACTGAATCTCCACCAGCTTGCGCAGGATCGCTTCGCGGGTGATCGACTGGCCCTTCTCCAGCAGCAGCATCATCCCGTAATACGCTTCGGGAGACCCCAGACCGTAGATGCAAGAAACTGAGGCGACGATGATCACGTCGCGGCGCTCGAACAGGGAGCGGGTGGCGCTCATGCGCAGCTTGTCGAGTTCGTCGTTTATCGTGGATTCTTTTTCGATGTAGGTGTCGCTGGCCGGGACGTAGGCTTCCGGCTGGTAGTAATCGTAGTAGCTGACGAAATATTCCACCGCATTATCGGGGAAGAAGGACTTGAATTCGTGGAAGAGCTGCGCGGCCAGCGTTTTGTTATGCGCCAGCACGATCGTGGGACGATTGATTTTCTCGATTACCTTCGCAATGGTGAAAGTCTTGCCCGAGCCCGTGACGCCTAGCAGCACTTGATGGCGGTCGCCGTCGGTTACGCCGCGGACCAGTTGGTCAATGGCTTGAGGCTGGTCCCCGCGTGGGTCGTAGTCGCTCGCAAGTTTGAAGTTCACGGTCGGGTCCTCAGGGCGCGGAATGCGCTGCGCCGAAAACTTTCATTATAACGCAGATTGCGGCTGGGTGCTGGGGCGGCAACGCCGCCCTGAGAAAGCCAATTTCGCGCGGGCGCCAGCGATGCCGCGCCAAAGGCCGCGGCGCAACAGTTAAACCTAAGGTGTCGCGGCTTGCTTTGGCAGTGAAGATTTTTGTGTAGCGCCTTCAGCGCGGCAGATTTCGGTTACGGCGCGGATGCGACGAGTACGATATCTCCTACTGCGTAGGTGATGCTGGCGGGTTTGGCGGCAGCAGCGTGATTTCGGATTGCGTTTCTACCTGGCCGATGTAGTGCATTTTAGAGCCTGAAAGGGCGCTGACTATTTCAAAGTCCATACTTTGAGTTCCGGTCTGCGTGGAACGCGTGATCATGCCGGTTTGCAGTGAAATTGCATCCAGGCTTTCGCCGCTTCCAGTCCAGGTTCCCGACGTCCGCAAGCCGTTGTGGCGATACTCTTCTGGCGTGGCGTCGGGGCTATTGGGCCCATGATGCAAAATTTCGAAATGGGTCAGAATCACGGCGCAGAGTTGGTCGTCTTTGTTGGAAGGCTGGTGGGTTGCGGATTGTTTTACTTTGTCGGGTGGCTTGTCGGCGGGACCGGCCGATGAATTACCAGAGGATCCATCGGATCCATTGCTGGATGCTTTATCGGAGGAATTGTCGGGTGTTCGGCATGGCTCGTCGCGGAGATAGTTGGACTCCGTGCGCGTGACCAGGCCGGAAAGTGGTGCGCCGTCGAGCGGGCGTTCGCTGGTCCATTTCTGGCCGACGGCGATTCCTTCGCGGGGTAATTTTGCGCTGGCCGAAAGTGAATTGATCCAGGTACGGATAGTGCCGGCGGCGGAAGGATTCAACAGGACGTCATCGAGGCCGGTAACTTTCGAGACTTCTCCGTTGGGCTCGATTGTAAATTCCATCGAGCGGCCTTGCAGTCGATTGTATTGATCCTGCAGCGCGGCGGCGGCTGGATCATAGGCGTCACTTTCGGATGTGGCACTCGCTTTTTCGTATGCAACGCGCAGGCGGACTGCACCTGGGGTGCCATTCACCGCAGGCGGCTGAGCATCAAGAACATCGAGGCGAATCTGCATATCTGAGATCTGTTTCAGTTTTGATGCAGCTTCGGGATTCACTACCGGAGTTGTGGTGTTTCCGGTTGTGGTGGTCCGCGTTTCGATTTGGTAGCGGAATGATTGGCCTGTTGCGAATTTAGGGACGAGATGGATTTTTTCCGACGGGTTGGCGCGGGGAGAATTTGCGACAAGGCTCAGGCCGGCGATAAGGGCGAAGGACAACAGCGCAGCGTTCGCTACCGAGCGATTGCCAATGCCGTATGCTGCCGCACTGCGGCTTGCACCAACGTCACATGCTGCGCTGAAGGCCGCGGCGCTGCATCGAAATCTCTGAGCCGGGCCTTTTGTCAAACGGAACTTATGATCCATCTCTTATAAGGATATCAGGGTGCTAATACAAACGGATTGAGCTGATGCGGTTGTTCCAGTTTTTGTTGGTGTACGGTCCCAGGCTCCAGGTCCGCAGGTCTGAGATGCTGCGGCGCGTTGCGGCACTGGCGCCTCCGAAGTTTGCATCGTTGTATATGGCGATTGTTACCCTGCCGTAGACCTCTATCGAAGAAATCTTGTCGTTGAAACCCGGCGGCACGTTGAGGCTGGTTCCGCGCTGTTGGCAAAAATAATCGCCCCGGTAGTGCGCTTCTTTGAAGAAGCAGGCTCCTACGCGAGGCTGATCCGTGGGACGGTGTCCCTTTCCTGAATCCCACCACCACACTGGGGCTCCGCTGTATAAGGTAACGCTGAATTGAGCGCGACAACCGCGATCGACCCAGATGCCGAGGCCATCGTTGCCCCAGGTGACTCCGCGGGTGCAAGGATTGCTGCTCAATTGCCGAGCCAGGTCCACTTGCGAACGCGGATCCTTGATCGCACAGTATTGCCGGTGGCCCTTCTGCGATTCACACGTGACCATGTAAGCGCCAGGGCCCGGCGCAGGACCCGGTCCAGGCCCAGGGCCCGGGCCGCCACTTGCCAGCTGGAACGTTGCGCGGCAGCCGCGATCCACCCAGATTCCGCGCGAATCGTAACCCCATGTCTGGTCTTTTATGCAAGGAGACTGGCTGTTCTGGTTCACCAGCGCCACACCGCCGCGCGTATCCGCAGCGCAGTAATTGCGGCCGCCATCGTTCGATGCGCAATTCATGGTGGATTGCGCGTGACAACGACTGGGCGCAGCCAAAACGAAGAGCACAACTGCGAATATTCCGGATATCCAACGGCTGATCATAATCTTCGCTCCGTCAATGTGCGTTGTAGGGATGGAAATTTCCGGGTTCAAAATGAGGAAAATTCTGCAAAAGAGTCATCCCGGAACCAAGCCGTTGCAAATTCACCGAGGTTGATCGTAATTGCCGCGGGATTGTACTGCGCTGTGGTTGCGAATTCAACTTCGCCATCCCGGCTATCAACCGGTGCTGTTTTCTTCCGTGTGACCGGATGCCGGGCCTACAGCCTGGAGTGACGACATGTTGATAGGGGTGATTCTGCCATTCAAGACTGCGATAAATAATGCCCGTCGGTTTGACTGTAACGCATCGGGCGATATAAGTTCAGATGTATGACGCCCGAAACATTGAACAAATCGGATGAGCACAGAAAAGTGTTAGTTCTTGATGTCGGCGGCACTCACGTCAAAGTGCTGATGACCGGACAGAAAACGCCGGTAGAGATAGCCTCGGGTCCGAACATGACCGCGCGCAAAATGGTCAGGCTGGTTAAACAGGCCACGCGCGATTGGAAATATGACTGCATTTCCATGGGCTATCCCGGCCCGGTCACCTCTGGGCACCCGCTGCGCGAACCTCACAATCTTGGAGCCGGCTGGGTGGGATTTAATTTTCGCAGAGCGTTTGGCCGTCCCATAAAAGTAATCAACGACGCCGCGATGCAGGCGCTCGGCAGTTATAAGGGCGGACGGATGCTGTTCCTGGGGCTGGGAACTGGTTTAGGGGCGGCGATGATTGTCGATGGCGTGCTGGAACCGATGGAACTGGCGCATCTTTCCTATAAGCACGGAAAAGCGTACGAAGACTATATAGGCCTGCGTGGCTTGCAGAAATTAGGAAAGAAAAAATGGCGGCGCCACGTGCTGAATATTACGGAGAAACTGAAGGACGCGCTGGAGGCTGATTACGTTGTGCTGGGCGGCGGGAATGCGAAGAAGTTGAAGAAGCTGCCTCCGGGCGCGCAGCTCGGGAGCAATGAGAATGCGTTTAAGGGCGGCTTTCGCTTGTGGAAGGATGAAGACCGGTATGCTGCGCGTAAGAACGAAACGAAGACAAAGCACGCCGGGATATAGCAGCGTCGCCTGTTACGCGTATTCCGGAAAGAGGAGATCGCTCGCTGCGCTCGGGATGGCGGCGCTTGTGGTTTGGGCTCTGGGAACTCGGGCGAAGATCAGGCACAATCAAACCCTCACGGCAACACAGCCCGCCTAAAGTTGGCCGCTAGGAAGGCGGATCAAGAGATGCCGCGCTAGAATCCACCGAACCTTGTCGCCTTGCGGCGGTTTTGCAGGGCGGTCTGAAACCCGGCCGGGATTAGCTGCAACCTCGCAGGATGACAATGGCTATTGCTGCGGAGGCGGGGTTGCACTATTGGGCGTATTGGAACCGCCGATCTTCGTGCCAATCACTTCGCCGGAAATGATAATTTCTACGCGGCGATTCTGCTGTCTTCCCGCTGGCGTGTCATTGCTTGCTACCGGATTCGATTTGCCGTAGCCGGTGGCGGTGATCGACGCTGGGTCGAGACTCTGTTGTACCAGGTAATCGCGGACTGCATTGGCGCGCTGCTCGGATAGGGTTTGGTTGAACGCATCGCTGCCTACGCTGTCCGTGTACCCTTCCACCGACAAATGCAATCCGGGATGCGCCAGCACGATGCCCGAAAATTTCGCCAGAGCCTCACGCGCGGGCGGCTGCAGATCATATTTGCCGAACGCAAACAGCACGTCGGCCATATTGACTTGCAAGCCGCGCGGCGTGTCCGTCGTCGGTAGAATGCGATTGAACTGATCCAGTAACGCTGCGCGCAGAGCCTGCTTGTCAGCTTCTGCTCGCGCTGCGGCATCTTGCGCCGCCTTGGCTTGTTGCTGCGCGGCCAGGGCCGCGGCGTCGGCCTGTTGCGAGCCAGCGTCGGCTTGCGCTGCGAGCGGCGTCCGCTTCGGCGCGCGCTTGCGCTTCCCGCGCCGCATCGCGCTCCGCCTGCAGTCTTTGCGTTTCAGCTTGCTGGCGCGCGGCTTCTTCTTGCTTTCTGACTCGCGTTGGCCGCTTCCGTCGCAGCCTCTTGCGCCGCGCGCTCGGCAGCCGCTTTCTGGTCCGCGGCGCGCTTCAGGGCAATCGTCCGCGCGTCGGCCGCCGTTTGCACCGCATCGCGAGCCGCCGCGATCACTTCTTTTCGTTGGCCTTGCGATTGAGCAAGGCATCGGCATTGTTCAAGGACGCGAGCGCTTTCTGATAAGCATCCGGCGCAAGCGTTTCCGCGCCCGACGCCTGCCGCAATACTTACCGCGTTTCGCGCTTCGTAAACTTCCAGCGGCACTTTGGGTGAAAAATCTGTGATCGGTTCGCGCGCCTTGGATATATCGTAGGTGTACTGGCCGCGTTGCAATGAGTTCGTAATTCGCGGTGACTGGCTCGGAAGGTTCCCGCGGTGTCGGCACGAACCACGTTTTCGAGCACCACCACGTCGCTCGGCATGTTTACCGCGAAATAGGGCTCGGCAGTGACGATCATGCCAAACGACTGCAAGTTCGTGGTCGACCGTCAACTTGCTCTTTGTGCCATCGAGCAGCACTTCACCCAGGTTGCTAGGCTTGCCTTCGGGCGTGATGGCCCACAGCACGTACGTCAAATATTCCTTGCCAAACATCTGCGCAGGCTGCATGTCTTTGAAACTGCGTTCACGACAATCGATCCCTGCTTGCTGTCCACCTTGGCGTCGCCCTTAGCCAGCGGCATCAACGGCGTGCCCTGAAAATCAACCATCGTCGAGCCGCTGCGATGTTGGTAGCTGATCGCCGTGACGGTCTTCCCCACCACCGTGACGTGATAGATGGACTGATCCATGCTGCGGGGGATGCTGCTGCTGCGCGCTCGCCGCGGCGGAAAGCAAGAACATCACCATGCTCAGAACAAACCATGATGTTTGCCATGTTCATCGCTGGGACGACTCCTCAGTTTTTGAGGGTCAATTGTCGCCGTTATTCCCTGCGCTTCATTGCAGCGCCCAATGAACATCCTCGGAAACTTTATTCTTCGCAATACGAAGCTGTATGTGGTCAATTTCAAATTGAGCACACTCCCTCCTGCGCGCCTTCTGTCGCGCACACTTCGCACTTCCGGAAAAATTTTTGCTTCAATACTCGATTTCCGCGCGCATCACAATGTAGGATATCTAGTGATGATCTATCGGGTCATTTCTTAGCGCCGCGCTTCTGCTGTTTTTCGTGCGCTCCGGGCTTGTGGGCTTGCACCTGTTCCAAAGAACCGCCGGGCAAATGTCCGGGACTTCAGTCCGATGACGTAGTGTTCCTCGGAACCGTCACTGACGTTGCAGCGTCGTCGCCACCGATACCGAACGAACGCCGCTCAACAGGATCGGGCCGCATCCGATCACGCGCTATCATTTTCACATTGACGAAAGATTTGCCGGCCCCGAAACGACGGACATTGACGTCTTTTCCGGCGGCGATGACGGCGACTGCGCCTACAACTTCAAGAAAGGCGATCAGTACATCGTCTTCACGCAGCAGGAAACGGAAGGCCGTCTTTTCGCGATTATCTGCAGCGGCACTCGTCCGCGAGCGAGGGTCGCGCGTTACTGCCGCAATTGCGTGCCATGCGCAATCACGACGCGCGTCGCTTCCGTCTTCGGCGTGCTGCGCCGCGCTGATCCTCCCTTGCTTGCGCCCACCGACGATCCCGATGATCCGTTACCGCATATAAAACTAAAGTTGCGGTCCAAAGACGATCGTTTCTCGACCAGCACTGGGCCTGACGGCGTCTATTCTTTCTACGACGTGCATGCCGGTGAGTATCAATACACCGCCGATCTGCCCGCGCGATTCGAATTCACGCAAAAAACTCTGAAGGGTGGCCTGCCGCCATTCAAAATTCCCAATGGTGCGTGCTACGAGTACAACGTCAACGCACTGCCCACCGGGAAAATTCACGGTAGCGTGCTCGGTCCTGACGGCAAGCCGCTCAAAATTGCGTCCGTCGAGCTATATCGCGCTGATCAGTACAAGCCCGAGAATCCCGGCCTCTGGAGCTTTCAAGGCGAGACCGGCAAATTCGAATTTGATCACATCGGGCCGGGCGAATATCTGCTGGTGTTCAATCGGATGAATCGAATGGATCCGAACACGCCGTTTCCGCGTGCGTTCTATCCGGGCGAAGCGGACCAATCGGAAGCAAAAATAATAAAGATGAAGGATGGTCAGCAGCTCTTGAATGCGAACATCAAGCTCAAAGAAGGCTATCCGACGCGCACTTTTAAGGTTCAGCTGAAATGGCAGGACGGCCGTCCTCCCGGCGAAGTCACCATCATGGCCAAGGCCGAGCAAGGTGAGAATCCCGCCGCCCGGAAAATTGGCGACGGCGTCTATGAATTCACTTTGCTCGAATCCGGCCGGTATACGTTTTCTGCTTGGGACGATCTGGACCCGCAACGGCTCAGCCAGCGCCATGGGGATACCAGCTGCACGGTTCCTGCACGCATCGAATCCGATGTTCGCGCCGTTGATGGTGCCGATGCGGACACAAGCGGCATCACATTGACCTTCGTTCGACCACCTTGCAACTAGCCCTGCCGCGATTGACTTGTAGTTCCACCACTGCGTAGAATCCCTCGGCGATAATTGGGGCGCTAGTCGGAAGAATGGAGTGACGATGAACAGGATTTCGGTGGTGTGTGCGTTGGCTTTTCTGTTCTGCGGGCAAGCCGCCCGCGTCATGGCGCAGGAGCCGAACAAAGATACAAAACCCGCTGTCGACGCGAAGCCCAGCGAAGCCAAAGCAGCCGAGGCAAATCCGCCGAAAGAAGAAACTTTCCTCACAGATCACACCACGCACATTGGCGGGCAGGCGATTTCCTACAAGGCCACCGCTTCGACAACCCTGCTGAAAGACGACAAAGGTGAACCGGATGCGCTGATCTATTCCACAGCTTACACAAAGAGCGACGTTAAGGATTTCAGCCAGCGTCCGATAGCCTTCGTCTATAACGGCGGACCGGGCTCTTCCTCTATCTGGCTGCACATGGGAGCATTCGGGCCGCGGCGCGTCGTCAATTCCAATGCCGCTTTCACGCCGCCTGCTCCTTACAAGCTCGAGGACAACGCGAATTCGCTGCTGGACAAAGCCGATCTGGTCTTCATCGACCCTGTCGGCACCGGCTTCAGCCACGCTGTGGGAAAAGCACAGAACAAGGATTTCTGGGGCGTAGACCAGGACGTCAAGATGTTCGCGCAGTTCATAAATATCTACGTCAATCGCAACAACCGCTGGAACTCGCCGAAATTTTTGATCGGAGAAAGCTACGGGACCTTTCGTTCGGTGGCGTTGGGAAACTACTTGCAGTCGCATGATGGCATGTACATCAATGGAATCGTGCTGATCTCTTCCGTGCTCAATCTCGAGACGATTGTTTTTGCTCCAGGTGACGACATTTCATACATTTTGTATTTGCCCAGCTACGCTGCCGCCGCGGCGTATCAGAAAGCGCTGAAGGAACCGCCTTCCGATCTGGATGCTTTCCTCGCCGAAGCGCGCAAATATGCCGCCACGGAATACGCCGACGCGTTGATGAAAGGTGAGCACATTACTAATGCTGAAAAATCGGACATCGCGAAAAAACTTTCGTACTTTACCGGGCTGAGCGAAGACTACCTGCTCAAGGCCGATTTGCGCGTGACTCAATCGCAATTCAATGTAGAACTGGAACGCACTCGCCGATTGACCACCGGCCGCTACGACGCGCGCTATACCATGCCCACTTACGATCTGCTCACCGAATACGCCGAAGAAGATCCGTCTTATTTGGCCGTACGTGGGGCGTTTACCGCAGCGTTCAATAGCTACACGCGTGAAGATTTAAAAGTGACGATGGACCGGCCCTACGATGTTCTGAACCCCGAGGTGAGCCAGAACTGGGATTGGAAACATCGTGGTCCGGGTGACTCTGGATCTTTTCCAGGATTGGCGAACGTGGGAGGCGATCTGATCCACGCGTTACTTACGAACCCGCATCTGCACGTGCAAGTGGAAAACGGATACTACGATATGGCCACGCCGTTTTTTGCCACCGAATACACCATGGACCATTTGTTCCTGCCTGGGAATCTGCGCAGCAATATTCAACTGGAATACTATGGCGCGGGGCACATGATGTATTTGCACGAAGAGGATTTAACGAAGTTGAAGTCGAACATTGCCGCGCTGATTGACACAGGATCGAAGTAAAGTCGACGCGACCGACGGGACGCCGGCGCGACTCCTCGCGGCGAACAACCTGCCCGAATCCCGGCAAGATTGCGTGGCGGGATCGGGTCACCTGTTAATCCTCCGGCTTGGATTCCGGCGGAATTGCGGGGCCTTCGCCTTTTACGTAGTGACCATACCAATAGAGATAGCGCTCGTAGCGATCTTTGATGAAAGAGGGACGCGTGAACTCGTGATACTCGCCGGGGTATACCACCAGCAACGTTGGTACGCCTAGCCGTTTCAGGCTCTGGTACATCTGCTCGCCGTTAATTATCGGAACGTTCCAATCCTGGTCGCCGCCCATAATCAATGTGGGCGTTGTAATTTTCGTGACCAGATTGAATGCGGATAATTTTTCCCACAACGTGCGGTTCTTCCAGGGAAGGCCCAGTTCGTATTCCCAACCACGCGAATACATATCGTGGCCCCAGTTCGTAACGTTGAGAAAACTTCCTGCGCCGGAGATGGCTGCTTTGAATCGCGTGGTTTGGGTGATGATGAAATTCGTGGAGATTCCGCCGTACGACCAGCCGCCCACGCCTAGTTTGTCCGGATCGGAAATTCCCTGGGCGATCGCGAAATCGACCATGGCCATATCGTCGGCAAAATCCTTATTGCCCCAGTCCGCGAAAATGGCTCTTGCATAGTCAACTCCGTAACCAGACGATCCGCGCGGGTTCGGCGTCAGCACGACGTACCCATTCGCGGCATACAATTGCGGATCGAAATTGAATTCCGCGTAGTATGCCCACACCGGGCCCCCGTGAGGTTTCAGAATCGTCGGATATCGAACACCGGGCTGATAGTCGGGAGGTCTGTACAAGTAGCCTGCGACGGTTGTGCCGTCCTTGCTCTTGAAATGTACGTACTGCACATCCGGCAGGCGAAGTTCGGCCATCAACGCGTCATTGGTCGTTGTTAGCTTGCGAAGTTCCCCGTTAGGTGGCAAATAATACACTTCGGACGGATGCGTCAGTTCGCCGACCGTCGCTGCCACCGCGCCATCTTTGGCGATGGAGTACGCTTCCACCATCTTCCGTCCGCCAATAGGCCGCGAGATTTCTCCACCGATCGGCGGAACGCGCAGTAGATTCTGCGTCCCATCATCATCCGCGATGAAATAAATCCATTTCCCGTCGGCTGAAAATCTGGGGTCGGTGCAATTGCGGTCGAGCGCCATCGTCAGAATTTTGGATTCGCCGCCTGCTGCCGGAGCGATGCCGATGTGAAATGTCGCGTAATCAAAAAGTTTGGCGTCCAGTTGGGTGGTGAATGCAATCCACTTTCCGTCGGGCGACCATGTCGGCGCGCCTTCCGGTCCCGGACCCGTGGTCACATGCTCGAGCGATTTGCCTTTGTCTGTGTTGGCCGCGTCTACAGCCCAGATATCCGTGTTGTAATTCCGGTCCGGATCTTCGGTGTGGTTGCTGGCAAAAGCGATTTTCCCGCCATCAGGCGACCATGCCGGATCGGTGTCGTCATAGTCGCCGGAAGTGATCTGCGTGAGCTTGTGATCGGCGATATTGAAAACGTACAAATGTGTGCGCCGACGGTCCAGGTAACCAATCTCGTCTTCTTTGAAATGAAGACGGTCGATCACCCAGGGGCGTGGTTTGGGTTTGGCCTTGTTTTCTTTCGCTTTGCTCTCGGCCGCCACGATTTCTTCGGGCTTGGGATCTTGCAGCAGCAGCACCAGCCGGTCGCTTGAGGGCGACCAAACGAAACTTTCTACGCCCTGGATTGTGTCCGTGAGCTTCTGCGCTTCCCCGCCCTCGCGGTTCAGCAGCCATACCTGTTTCTTGCCTTTTTCCTCGTCATCGCTGGTACCGCTACGCGCCGAAATGAAGGCGAGAAATTTTCCGTCGGGGCTCCAACGTGGGTGCGAGGAATCCACCCCTTCAGCGGTGAGCGCAATCGCCTCGCCGCCGGATGTGGAACTCATCCAGATGCGTTCCTCGTTTTTATCTTCCTTCAAATTGGGAATCTTGACGGTGTACGCGGCCCACTTGCCGTCGGGGCTGATTTGTGGATCGCCGATTTCCTTAATCTTAAAATAGTCGTCGATGGCGAGCGTGCGCTTGCCGGACGCGGACGAACTCGGCGGGTTACCCGTGACCGTCGCGTCCTGGGACCAAACACTGGCATTACACGCCAAGACAAAAAGAATGAGCAACAAAGATCGCTTGCAAGAATCCATCGTCGAAGCCTTTCTATTCTGGGTTCGTGAGTGCGGCCGCGCAGTATAACAGAAGGTTTAGATGTAGCGCCGCGGTCTTTAGCGCGGCATGGCTTGTTCACTTTCGCCTTACGCGATACTAAGGGGTCGAGTCTCTGGCGATTGTTTCGGTTCGATTACTTCGGGGAACCAAATAGAATAAGCAACGCCGCTTTGCCGGTACGTTTGGCGACCGGAAACAGCATATCGGTTCGCCAAGAAAAATCTGCCGCGCTAAAGACCGCGGCGCTACATCTAAATCTTTCAAATCTTTGTGCCTTCACTGCAGAGGATTGGTGATTTGGGGGTTGAAGCCATCCATTGTGCGGTCGTATTCCGCGCGTGTGAATGCGACTATGGTGGTGGTGGCGCGCTGGCCGGGTTGGTCGGTAAGAAGAATGGCGGCTTGAGGCGTTAACCACATTTCGCGGTGTGCTGCGTACTGCACGCCATAGGCGTCCTGTGTCTCCTTGTTCTCGTCGATTTTGGGCGGACCATACGATCGTTTCATGGCTGCGGAGATGTCTTCGAACATGCGGCCTTTGTAATTGTTCTGAATGTTCGGCGCGGTATAGATCAACTCGACTTTCACCAGGTGGCCGCCTTCGAATGTAAATGTGTCGGCAAGCTGGTCTTTGGTTTCGGGGGCAGGTTTGAGCTCGGTATGTTTGCCGCTGGTGGCTTGCTTGCGCGTGTCATTCAGGTCTTCGCAGATTTCCTTGGCTTTGCGTTTGGTTGAGCGGTCTACGCCCTTTAGCGCGCTCGGTGAGCATGCTGCCAGCACGTCTTTCTCACGGCCTTCGGAGAAAAATTGATCGACAGTTTCACCTAGCCGATGGCCCCCCTTCACGATTAAAGGATCCTCTTGCGCCTGCAGCCCCGCAGGGATTAACAGCGCCGCAAGCATCATCACCGCAGTTGTTCGTTTTTTCATCGTTTGTCTTCACCTTCGAGTATAGCCTTCGAAGTTTCCGGCGAGGATTCTTCTTCCTTGCAGTGGGTTCAATAGAACACTGGCCAGAATCCGGCGAAGGTGATTCTCGATTAGAATTGGTGAGCCTTCTAGCTCATGACTAACGCGCCTGAAATGTGCCAGAGTGAAACGTCGCCCCGCAGGTCTTCTCCGCGCATCTTTACGGCTTACAGTTCCATTGACACTAACTCCCACGGCAATTAGTCTCGGTTTTCATGTCCGCAGCCAACCGCACTGCCGCTGGCTTTCGCCTTCGCCCCCATCCGCATCTTTTTGAAATGAATACCTGGGCCTGGCTCGAACAGCTCTCCACGAGAAATGGACACGACCTAAAACTCGCGGACGTCCCTGATGAAGAATGGGATGCGCTTGCCAAAATGGGTTTCAACATTATCTGGCTTATGGGCGTATGGCGCCGCAGCGACGAATCGCGGCGCATCATGTTGGAAGATCAGCAGAATTTCCCGCAATACGAGCGGGCACTACCGGGTTGGAAACCTGCGGACATCGTCGGATCACCCTATGCTGTGGCCGATTACTCACCCGATCCACGAATCGGTGGGTGGGATTCCCTCGACCTGGTTCGGGACAAATTACACGCGCGAGGCATGGCCTTGTTCCTTGATTTCGTCGGCAACCACACGGCGCTCGATCATCCTTGGGTCAGCCAGCATCCGGAATATTACGTGCAGGTAGGACAGCAGGACTTCCAAAGGAATCCGTCATTTTATTATTCAGCGAACACGGTGAAGGGCAGGCGCTTCATCGCGCTTGCGAAGGACCCGTACTACCCTCCGTGGAAGGATGTCGCGCAACTGAATCATTTTGATCCAGCGCTTCGAGCCGCACAAATTGCCGAACTTCGTACGATTGCGAACCACTGTGACGGAGTGCGATGCGACATGGCCATGTTGCAGCTCAACGATATATTTGCCCAGAGTTGGGAGCATTTGCTGGGCAACGTGCAGCCTCCCGCGAAGGAATTCTGGACTGAATTCCGCGCCGCTGTGCCGAATCTGGTGCTGCTTGCGGAAGCCTACTGGGGCACGGAGCAACGGTTGCTCGATCTGGGATTTTCATTCGCTTACGACAAGGCGCTCTACGACGCCGTGCGCGACATACACATTCCGCAAGTGCGCGAGCGGTTGAATACCGGTGCGCAGCAGCAAAGTCATTTTGCGCGATTCATGGAAAATCATGATGAAGCGCGGCGGCCGGAAGTCTTTGGCAACGATCGCTTGGCCTCCGCCGGCACTTTGATGGGAACGCTGCCGGGCATGGGTTTTTATCATCAAGGGGAGTTGGAAGGGCGGACGATTCATCTGCCCATCACGCTGCGAATGGCGGCCGATGAGCCGCTCGATCCTGTGAGCATCGCGTTTTTTCAGAAGATTTTGCAGATTACGCAACAGGATGTGTTTCACGACGGCGAATGGAACCTGCTGCAGGTCCTGCCCGAAGGTGACGTTCCGACGGAGGGTCTGATCGTCTACGAGTGGCGTTCAGCTAACGCCTGGAAAGTGATTGCCGTGAACATCACAGGCACTGCGATGCAAGGGCGCGTGGGTTTTGGCGACCACATTTCGCCTTCGCGGCAATATGATTTCCACGACGAACTCGATGACGTGCACTACGCCAGAAATGGCGAAGAGCTCGACGACGCGGGATTATTCATTCGCCGCGAAGGCTTTCAGGCTCATTTGTTCGACGTGAAAGTAGTGCCCTCGCGCGCTGTTGACGCTGCCGCCGAATCGTAGAGGTAGTGCAAAGGTTCGGTCTTAAGATTTAAGTGTAGCGCCGCGGCCCGACGCTGGATTCCTTGCCTGAAATTGACGGTAGCTTTTGAAAAATTTAGTAGGCCTCTTCAGGTCCGCAACTCTTGGTTAAGACGCACTCGAACGTAGAGTCCGCGCCTTTACAGAAAATGCCGGGCTAGGGGCCGCGGCGCTACACTAAATCTTTTGTGCCAGCGCGCTTGCGGGTCTGCCGCTGCTATTTCACTACGAGCGTCAGGAAATTAGGCAGCGTTTGCGTCTGACCGTGGAATGTCGTGGTCAACGTAATTGTGTACCTGCCTGGCACCGTTGCGCCCTTCGGATTTTTCGCCAAGCTACCACAGGCCGCTGTTCCCAGCGCAACGGTCATCAACGTCAGCATGGCGAACGTCAGCGCAACGCGCCTGTCCCGCTGCACTATCAATATCATGCCGCATAGCAGCATCGAGAAGAGAAGCAGCTTCCATGTCGTTCCCGTCGCGCCGGGATCGAAGATTACGAAGGGCGCCGCGGCCTGGCAATACGTTTGTATGCTGAATGCCACTTCGGTGATCCCGCCATTCAAGGTCACGGTGCTTGGAATCACGCTGCAAGTAATCGTCGGGGTCGAGGCCGTGCAGCCCAGAGACACGACGCCGGTTACTCCCGGTGCGCCGCTGATCAGAAGCCCGTAGTTCGCGGTACCGCCCGGAGTAGCCGTCGCCGTTGTTGAGCCGCCTGGTGGAATTCTGATGATGACTGAGGTGCCCAAATCAAATGTGGCCGTGACTGATTTAGCTGCAGTCATCGTAACCACGCAAGAAGCTAGGCCGGTACATGCTCCACTCCAACCTCCGAAAGAAGAGCCCTCGGCGGCTGCATCAGTAAGGGTGACTTGAGTCCCGCCAGCAAAATTTGCCGAGCACGTGCTCGGGCAGTCGATGCCAGCGGGTGAGCTGGTGACCGTGCCACTTCCCGTCCCGGCGACATTTACGGTGAGGGCAAAGGTGTTGCTCGCACCGATTGTTGCGGTAATTGTGGCCGAGTTGTTGGCTGGATTTGGGTCGGGCAAATCGGAGCTAACGGAAGCCGAGTTCACCAAAGTTCCAGTTGCGCCCGCGTTCACTTTGACTACGACCGTAACAGTCGCACTGGCGGCGTTGGCTACAGTGCCGAGGTCACAGGTAAGGGTCACTGTACCGCTGCAAGCCGCACCTTGAGACGGAGTGGCAGACACGAGCGTGGCGTTCGTCGGCAGCGTGTCGGTGACAACCGTATCTGTCGCATCATTCGGTCCCGCGTTGGCGATAGTGAGCGTGTAGGTTTCGTTCCCACCCGCGGGCACTGTGCTCGCCGATTGGGTCATGGCAAGGCTGAGGTCTGCCGACTGCACCGTTCCGTTTCGCACCTGAAAAATTATCCGGCCGGGCACGCCGCTATTCAAAGCTGTCTGAATTAGTGACGTAGCTGGCGGGCCGCCGTCGAGGAATGCGCCAGCGACGAACGAACCCGGCAATTGGAAGTTTGTCCCGGCATCGCCTGTGCCGTTCGTGTAACCAACTGCAGCCGGAACACACTCGCTCACTGGCAGGGTCCCGCAAAGCCCATCCACTCCACCGCTCGCTTCTCCGGCTTCCCATTGAATCTTGTCGTAATCGAACTCCATATCGAAAGCGCCTGCTATTCCGGTATCGGAGCGGTCGATGAGAATGAGCTGAAAGCTATTCAACTTGTCGCTTTCTGCAGAGTAATAGCCAACGTTCTCGTAATCAACGCCGAATGCCTGATGACCGTTCACAGTGTCCACACCAAAGGTCACCACTGCGGACGGCGGTGTGCCGTCGGTAGCCGCTCTGGTGTCGACATCAGCCCAGTAGGGGGCAATGATGGGAATCCCGCCGTTGTTGCTATTCAAACCTGTGGGCGTGTATTCGGAAAGGCCCTGACCAAACGTAACGTTTCCATTGTTGTTGACATACAACGAAGTGAAACTGGTTCCGAAAAAATTAACTGTAAACGGCAATGGGATGGCGTTGGGCGTGAAGCCGTCGTCATTCGGTGGTAGAACGTTAGCCGTGAATCCCGGTAAGTGCCGGATGGCACCGTTTCCGGTCAGATGACTCACTGTGGAAGTGCCGGTGGTGCTTGACGCGATCGTCAGGTCTGCAGTACGGGGGCCTAACACCGTTGTAGAGGGTGTGAATGTGATACCGAGGGTGCAACTCGCGCCGCTCAGACTGCTCCCGCACGTGTTGTCAACTACCGAAAAGTCGCTCGCCGTGTGACCGGCAATCGTTGTGCCGCTAAGTGCCGCTGCCGCTCCTGTCGAATTAAACAGCGTTGCCGTCTGCGCCGGGCTGACCGTACCGGGAGTTTGTCCGTCGAAGAAAATCTCAAAGGGCAACACGTAGATTGAAGTTGGTGGAACACCGGTGCCGGAAAGAAGCACAGTGGTCGTCGCAATTGCAGCGTCGTCAGTGATCACAACGCTTCCCGGATCCGGAGCCTCGAAGCCGGGCGTAAAACTAAGAGTGACTGTGCAAGACGCATCCACTGCAAGGCTGGCGGCACAGGTGTTGCTGGTGATAGCGTAATCGGTATTGCTGACGGTTATGGCGATGCTTCCCAACGGACCAGTTCCGGTATTCGTGAGGGTAAAGGATTGAGTTGCGCTCGTCGTGCCTCTAGCCTGGCCTCCGAACGCCAGACTTGTGGGAGCTACCATCGCTACGCCGTTCGAAGGCGTTTGAGCCGCCAGACTTTGCGGCAAGATGCCAGCAAGGATTGCCAGGAGACAAATTACTAGCGAGGCGGCGGTGCGGCGCAAAATACGCTCGAGCGACATGTTTCCTCCCAACGGAGAGCAGGAATAAGCAATGGGAAAAAGTTTAGTCAAATTCAGCACCAAGTTACCGAACTCTATGGACTCATTCAGACCGCTGTCGTGAGCTATGCTTGTGCTCGTAAACTACTTAGCTCGCAAGCGTTATCCGCAAACTCATGCGGTTTCCTTACTAACTGCATATCCAGACCCAAAGATTCCACGCTCAGCCCTTCTGCTTCGGGAATCGGAAAGAAGTCTCGCAGCACACGGGCATCGCTGAAATTGCGGGGGAAACACGCGCGAATTCTCTAACTCGCGCCCCATTCCCGTCAAGGGATAGTTTTGATTTCCCATTGAAAAGCGGGCGTTAGTTAACTATGATTTCGCGCTTCCTGCATCGTTGTGCAGCGGCTTGATGCAAACGGCTTCCTCCGAAACCCGGCGAACCTCTTCCTCTGAAGACTCACATTTGCGCCAGATCGGTTTTCTGCCGCTTTTGGCGATCTTTTATGGCTACACCGCTGGCGGGCCTTTCGGCTATGAGCAGATCTTCCGCGATTCCGGGCCGGGAATGGCGTTGGTATTCCTCACGTTTGTTCCGTTCTTCTGGAGTATTCCCATTTCATTCGCCTCCGCGGAACTGAATAGCATTCTTCCAGTACAGGGCGGGTTCTATCGTTGGAGCCGCGCTGCGTTCGGAGACTTCTGGGGATTTCAGTGTGGCTGGTGGAATTGGACTGGCACGTTTCTGCTAAACAGTCTCTATGGTGTTTTGGTGATGGATTATTTGAGCATCTATCTGCCTTCGATTACTGGTTATACGAAGTGGGCTGGCGCTTGTCTGGTGTTGGTCTTATTGGCTTATCTGAATGCACGCGGGATTCAAGTGGCTGGATGGCTTTCTGTGGCGCTGCTGGTTGCTGTGCTTGTGCCGGTTTCGTGTCTTTCCGCTGTGGCGCTGTTTCATATCCGTCACAATCCCCTTGTGCCGTTCGTTCCGCCGGGCGCGCCGTTTGGCAGCGTATTCGGGCGAGGACTTGCTTTGGCTATGTGGAATTATGCGGGGTATGAGCAGCTTTCCAGTTCCACCGGCGAGATGAAAGAACCGCAGAAGATGTTCGTGAGGATTCTGGCTTGGAACACGCCGATGAATATTCTTACTTACATTTTGCCTACTACGCTTGCGCTCGCTGTGCTTGGGAATTGGCAGGAATGGAAAACGGACTATATTGTCACGGCCTCGCGGTTGATTGGCGGCCCTGCGCTGGGGGCGGCGATGTTGATCGCTGCAATGATCGGAACTTTGTCGCTTTCCAATAGCACGATTCTTTATACCACTCGCGTTCCGGCAACGATGGCTGAGGATGGTTATCTGCCTGCCTGGTTGGGGAAAATACACCCGCGCTATGGGACGCCTGTGCGGGCCATTGCGCTTTCGACTCTGGTTTACTGCGTGCTCGCCAAATACGATGTGGAGGATTTGGTCAACATTTATATCTGGACTCGCATTGCTACTACTTTGCTGACTTTGTTTGCTACCTGGCAGATGCGGCGGAAACAGCCTGATGCGTCTAGGAGTTTCCGGATTCCTGGCGGCGCGGTTGGGCTCGCTTACATTCTGATTTTCCCGGTGATCTTATGCGGGCTAAAAATTGCGCAGAGCGAGGATTACGTTTGGAAGTACGCGCCTTGGCTTTTGGCTTCCGGGCCTGTGGCTTATTTGATCCTGCGGTATGCGTTTGGGTTGAAGCCTGTGCCGGAAATTGCGCCGAATATTTGAAGTTCGTCGAATATTCAAATTCAAATCAGCGGGCGAGACGCCGACGCTACGGCCTGTCGTCGGCGTTTCGAGTTCGCCCACAATCGCAATAACGGACTGCCTCTAGCTTGTTGCGCCCATTTTTTCGGAGACTGTTTTGGCTTGCAGGAACAGCAGCAAGTAATCCTGGCCTCCCGATTTTGAGTCTGTGCCGGACATGTTGAATCCGCCGAAGGGGTGAGCACCTACCATTGCGCCTGTGCATTTGCGGTTCATGTACAGATTCCCCACGTGAAATTCTTCTTCAGCTTGTTCGATTTTCTTTGGGTTCTTTGAATATACTGCGCCGGTCAGGCCGAATTCGCTGTCGTTGGCCATGGATAGCGCTTCCTCGAAATCTTTGGCTTTGCTTACTGCTAAAACCGGGCCGAAAATTTCTTCCTGGAAGATGCGAGCTTTGCGATCGACATCGGCAATTACGGTCGGCTCGATGAAATATCCGTCGCCGGGGGCGCGTTTTCCTCCTGCTAGCAAGCGGCCTTCTTTTTTGCCTTGATCGATGTAGCCCAGGATCGATGTCATCGCGGCTTTGTTGATTACCGGACCCATGTAATTTGCGGGATCTTCGATTGAACCTACTTTGATTTTTTTTACGCGCTCTAGCAGCTTGGCCAGGAACTCGTCGTAGATTTTCTCGGCTACGATCGCGCGCGAGCACGCTGAGCATTTCTGGCCTTGAAATCCGAAGGCTGATAGGGCGACGCCTTCTACGGCTGCTTCTACATCGGCCTCTTCGTCGACTACAATCGCGTCCTTGCCGCCCATTTCGAGAACTGTGCGTTTGATCCATACCTGGCCTGGTTGCGTTTTGGTAGCTTGTTCGGCGATGCGCAGGCCTGCTTCTTTCGAGCCGGTGAAGGCGATGAAACGTGTTTTCGGGTGCGTTACCAGAGCTTCGCCTGCGGTGCTGCCTGGGCCGGTGAAGAAGCTGACGACATCTCCTGGGACGCCGGCTTCGTACAGAATATTGATGAAAATCGCGGCGATTGTCGGCGAGTCGCTCGACGGTTTTACCACTACGGTGTTGCCTGTGACTATGGATGCTGCTGTCATGCCGCCCATGATTGCGGCTGCGAAATTCCACGGCGGAATGATGATGCCCACGCCTAACGGAATATACTTCAGGTAGTTTTTCTCGCCGCGCATCGCTGTCAACTTCTGCGGCGCGCCCAGGCGTAACGCTTCCCTGCCGTAGTATTCGCAAAAATCGATCAGTTCGGCGATGTCCGCATCTGCTTCCGGCCACGTTTTGCCGATTTCATAGCACAGCCAGGCGTTCAATTCGTAGCGTCGCTTGCGCAGAATGTCCGCGGCGCGATAGATGCAGGCTACACGCTCTTCTACCGGTACCCGTTTCCAGCGCGCGAATGCTTCGTGCGCTTTTTCGACGGCTTCGTTGGCCATGGCGACCGAGGCCTTCTGGAATATGCCGATCACCTGGTCGGGGTGCGACGGGTTGTACGACTGGATTTTTTCCGTGGTGGTGACGCGGCGGCCGCCGATGGTTAGTGGATATTCGCGACCGAACATGCTCTTGACCTGCGCCAGCGCAGCTTCCATGGATTTGCGATTATCTGGCTGCGAAAAATCGATGAACGACTCGTTGGTAAATTCGCCGCGATGCAGGTCGACCGCTGCTTTGGTCGAGCCGGTGGTGATGGTCGAAGTCATTTCGTAAGCCTCGCTCTGAGCGTCTGTGTGGGGCTGATTAGCATTCTATTTTAGCCTCCGAGGCCATGGCGGACAAGCAAACAGTGGGCCACGAAAACTTGAAATGCATGGGGTCGCTAGTTTTGGAAATAGCCGCGCCGATTCCGTGTCAACCGATTCGTGTCAACCGATTCGTTGACTTACTTCCCGGCCGGGCACTAAGATGACCGCGCCATGGCTGATCCGCTCCTCGGGCAAACCATTTCCCATTATCGAATTGCTGAAAAGCTTGGTGGCGGCGGCATGGGCGTGGTGTATGAAGCCGAGGATTTGAGCCTCGGCCGCCGCGTTGCATTGAAATTCCTTCCGGACCAATTGGCTCACGATTCTCAGGCGCTTGAACGCTTTCAGCGCGAAGCGCGTTCCGCTTCCGCGTTGAACCATCCCAACATCTGCACCATTTATGAAATCGGGCAGCAGGATGGGCGGTCTTTCATCGCCATGGAGCTGATGGAAGGAAAAACGCTCAAGCACCGGATTGAAGGAACGCCGCTGCGCATGAGCGAGGTGTTCGACATCGCGATCCAGATCGCCGATGCGCTCGATGCGGCACACTCGAAAGGAATCGTTCATCGCGATATCAAGCCCGCCAACATTTTTGTCACGAAGAACGGCCAGACGAAAGTGCTCGACTTTGGACTGGCCAAGCTGACGTCAAACTGGAACCGTGTGGCGGACGCTGTGGGCGTGTCGTCGATGCCGACCGATGGCGGCGAAACGTTGCTCACAAGTCCCGGCAGTTCAGTGGGGACCGTGGCCTATATGTCTCCGGAGCAGGCGCTGGGGGAGGATCTCGACGGACGCACGGATCTTTTCTCGCTCGGTATCGTGATCTACGAGATGGCCACCGGTCGGCAGGCGTTCCCCGGGGCTACGTCCGCGGCTGTGTTCGATGCGATTCTCAATCGCGTGCCGGCTTCTCCGGAATCGCTGAACCCGAGAATTCCGCAAAAGCTCGATCAGATTCTGAGCAAGGCGCTTGAAAAGGATCGCCGGCTGCGTTACCAGACGGCATCGGATTTGCGAGTCGATCTGCAGCGGCTAAAGCGCGAAACCGAAGCGCAGCCGGTAACCGGAAGCGGGCGCCAGGCGAGTACGGTGCAGGCTTCGGTATCGCAGCAAGCAGCAGCACCCATGCCGGCTACGGCGGTCCCGCGGCGCGTTCCCACGGCAAAGAAATATCTTGCCGCTGGAGTCATGGCTGTTCTGGTTGTGACGCTGATCGCCGGTGCCTATTTTCTCGGCGAACGCGCGGGGCTGTCGCATTCAATTTCGCCGCCCACCTATCAACAGCTTACCTTCCGCGGCGGAACGATCCGGCTGGCGCGCTTTGCTCCGGATGGAAAGACGATCATCTACAGCGCGGCCTGGGAGGGAAATCCCGTCGAGCTTTATACTACACGCCCTGAGAGTCCCGAATCGCGGCCCTTTGGGCTTGCCGAAGCCGAGGTGCTTTCCATTTCTGTGAATGGAGAGATGGCTGTGCTGTTGAGAAGCCAGAACGTGGCCCCCTACGTTAACGAAGGAACGCTGGGACGAGTTCCACTCGGCGGTGGGGCGCCGCGCGAAGTTCTGGAACACGTGCAATGGGCTGATTGGTCTCCTGACGGGTCGAATCTTGCGGTCATCAGGGAATATTCCGGTCAAAGCCGCCTTGAGTATCCGATTGGAAAAGTTTTGTATCAAACCGGCGGCTGGCTCAGTCATCCGCGCGTTTCGCCTAAAGGAGACTCAGTAGCATTCATCGAGCATCCTTTGAGACGGGACGATGCCGGCTCGATCGCCGTGGTGGACTCAGGGGGCAAGATAAAGACGTTGTCCACCGGATGGGAGACTGTGTGGGGTTTGGGTTGGTCTCCCACAGGAAATGAAATTTGGTTTACCAGCACGCGAATTGGATACGGCCGCTATCTTTCGGCTGTGAACCTGGACGGCAAGGAACGTCTGTTAGCTCGTGAGCCGGGGACGCTAACGCTCCAGGATGTAGCGCGCGACGGTCGCGTTCTGCTGACTCGCGACGTGCCACGCGTCGGGATGGTGGGGCTTGCGCCGGGAGCGACGAAGGAACGCGACCTTTCATGGCTCGATTGGTCGGCCCCTCGCGATCTTTCTGCAGACGGATCTACTCTGCTCTTTACCGAATCGGGTGAAGCTGGCGGGGATAACTACGCTGCCTATCTGCGCAAGACAGACGGCACGCCCGCGATACGCCTGGGCGAGGGTGCCGCGTTTGCTCTCTCTCCTGACATGAAATGGGCCGTGGGCGGCCTGCCCAGACCACCGGTACAGTATTATCTGTTGCCGACAGGTCCGGGCGAGCAACGGCCGCTGACGAACGACAAAATTAATCACGGCGGGGCGCGATGGTTTCCCGACGGGAAGCGAATCCTTTTTTCCGGCGATGAGCCCGGGCACGGAGTACGTCTCTACGTTCAAGACGTCTCCGGAGGCCAAGCGCACTCGATTAGTCCGGAGGGAGTAGACGCGAGTTTATTCGCTATTTCGCCTGATGGAAAATTCGTCTGTGGCGTGGGGCCCGATGGGAAAAGCTACCTCTATCCTGCGGAGGGCGGCGATCCGCGCGTCATTGCTGGCATGGCGCCCGGTGAAGTGCCGATCAGTTGGACTGCCGATGGAGGCTCGATGTTCACCTACCATCTCGGGGAGATTCCGGCGAAGGTCTATCGCATGGATGTTGCGAGCGGACGCAGGGAGTTCTGGAAACAGCTGATACCGCCGGACATTTCGGGAGTGACGGAAATTACCGGGATTCTTATTACGCCCGACGGCCACAGCTACGTTTACGAATACGCGCGCACACTCTCCGATCTTTACCTCGTTAAAGATGTGAAGTAATTGCCTTCTTTCGCTGTTCGCACTTTTTTCGCCATCGGCCGGTCGTAAAAAAACGACGAGCTATGCCTTGAGAACGCTTTTCTGCGGCTGGACGAACCGACCAACGGCTCGGAAGCATCGAATGAGAGGCGCCAGAATTGATCTCGAAGCTATAAATATGTCGACGGCAAGGGACTGAGGTGTCCTTTCTGGATGCGGAATATATTTTGCCCCGCCAATAATCGGAATCGCAGTAGAGGAGCTTAATTCGCTATGCGGGTACCAAGACGTCTGATCGGATTTGTAGCAGTGATTCAGATTGTTCTTTTTGTGACGCATTTTTTGTTTTATGAGACTTGGACATTCGCCGTCTCAGGAAATCATGCGCGGGAGAATCTGTCGATAGGGGTGTTTCTCGGGCTCATGTCGGTGAGCTTTGTTAGCGCTTCGCTGCTTGCGTTTCGTTGCATGAACGCTGCTGTGCGTGCGTTTTACAGAATTGCTGCGGTGTGGATCGGTCTGGTGAGTTTCCTTTTCCTGGCCACGGTTTCCGCCTGGATCGTTTTCGGAATCACGCAGCTAAGCGGGCTTCATGTTCCCTTTCACACTGTCGTGGTCGGGTTGTATTCCGCAGCTGCGCTGGCCGGACTCTACGGTGTTTTCAATGCGAATTGCACGCGAATCACGCGAACCACTGTGCGGCTCGCGAATTTGCCTGCCGCCTGGCACGGGCGGAAGGCGGCCTTGGTCAGCGATGTGCACCTTGGGCATGTGCGCAATGGGGGTTTTCTGCGGCGGCTCGTTGCCAAGATTTTGAAGGAACAGCCGGACTTGATTTTTATCGCCGGCGATTTGTTTGACGGCACGGCGATTGACGCAGGGCGCGCGGCTGAACCCTTGCATAAGCTGACTGCTCCGCACGGCGTGTATTTTGTTGCGGGAAACCACGAGCAATTCAGGGATGACAGCAAGTATCTGCGAGCCATCGCGGCGGCTGGGGTGCGCGTCCTAAGCAATGAGAAAGTGGAGGCGGATGGATTGCAGATTATCGGGGTACCGTACCGGCACGCGACAGTCGACGGGCATCTTGCGTCGGTGCTGAATCACATCGGTGTGGATCGCGACCGCGCGAGTATTTTGTTGACGCATGCGCCTGACCGGCCGCAGGTTGCCGAAGCTGCGGGCGTTTCTTTGCAGCTTTCCGGGCACACTCACTTGGGACAATTTATTCCCTGGAGTTGGATGGCGCAGAGAATTTACCGGCAGTTTGTGTACGGTCTAAGCTGGATCGGGAAGATGCAGGTTTTCACTTCGAGCGGCGCGGGAACTTGGGGACCTCCGCTGAGGTTGGGATCGAATCCGGAGATTGTGGTGCTTGAGTTTCAGTAAGGTTCGCGGTCAACTCCCGGAGTACGCTGAGTCTGTCCGCTACGCCCCAATTCGTGGCTCACGCGCCGCGATGCTGTCTGCTTGTAAAGCTCTCCACAAACTTCTCGCCCGGTGGTAGAAAACTGGCTCCTAATTTGAAGATTCAATAGCATTGCTGCGGCCTGCAGATCCGCGGCGGCAATTGAGAGGAGGGCTATCAGCCTCTGTAAGGCCAAGGCAACAATTTGTATGCCGATAACTGTGCTGCCGAGTGTAGGGCGGACCTGACCTGAGCAGCTCTCGCGAGCGGCTAGAAGGACAGAAATCACCTTACAAGTAGTTAGTGCCGTCCTTCTGGCATCTTATGAGCGTTTAGTCGTCTTGCTTTTCATCTATATCATATGATATATATCTAGATGCGGTTTATAGATGCACTTTACGATCTATCGGGAGATAAATATATGCATGGACATCACCAGGACGCTGAACGTTGTGGACACCATGGACGGTTTGGACGGCGCGGCAGATTTTTCAGGCGCTTTGGCGGAGCGTTTATGGGTGGGCCAGGGATGAGGTTTGCGAAGATGCTCGCTTCGGGGGATCTGCAACTCATTATTCTGGCACTGCTCAGCGAGAAACCACGTTACGGGTATGAAATCATCAAGCAGGTCGAAGATCATTGCAGCGGAGTGTACTCTCCGAGCCCCGGCATGGTTTACCCGGCTCTCACTTATCTCGAAGAGATGGGTTATGCCGCTTCCGAATCCGAAGGCGCCAAGAAGCTTTACAAGATCAGCGAGGCCGGCGCCGCTCACCTGAAAGAGAACCGGGCCAGTGTCGAGGAGACCCTCGATCAGCTGGCGCGTTTTGGGAAGAAGCTCGCGCAATTTCAGAAGCAATTCTCCGAACAGGAAAACGAAGAACGAGAAGACTCGGAGGAGGATTCTGGAAAGGGTATTAAAACTGAATGGCGCACGGCAAAAAAAGAATTTCGCGAACTGCGGACTGAACTGAAGGCCGCGCTCTACGAGAAGCTCGACGCCACGCTGGAGGAGAGAAAAAGAGTTTTCGAGGTTCTGCGGCGGGCCATCGAGGAGATCCGCGAGAAGAAGTCGTAGCTGCGGCTTGTCGCTGAAAATTTCAGGCGTAGCCCGCCGAGCCTTTAGTACCAAGAGGGCTCGGCGGGCTGCTCAAGAGCGGAATGCCAGAACGCAATACGCAGGTAGCGATTCGTTTACATCGGAATCTACCTTTTACCATTTGATGTAGTACTTTTAGATGGCCTGCTGCCCTTCGGTCTTCAGGGCAAAAAGACCGCAGCGCTACATTGAAGCCCCTCATTCCGCCGAAGGTTTGCTTCCTCTTCCTCCGTTCTTGCGACTTGCGGCGTAATATCTTTGCTCTTCTTCTTGCCGCTTCGTGATAGTTTGAAGACATTGAAAATGGCTGGTTACGCGTTGCAGTTGAGGTTCTACGGTCTTCGCCGGACGCGCAAGTCTCGCTCTACAATTGGAGCTGTAACGCTGCGTGGCCTTCTCACATCGCGGACTAACGCTACCGGCCTGCTTAATGCCGCCAGCACTTCCGTCGGGTTGTCGATCGTCGCGATCGCTCTTATAGCTTTGTATGCTCCCCATGCGCTTGCGCAGAAGCAGGATGATTCCGCGGTAGCGTCGCCTGTTGTGGTGCAGCCTGGGGCCCCTGGGCAACCCGGCAAGGTGCTGCCGTCTTCGACTCACGGAACTTTGCCCCCGCGGTCGCGGGCTGATGTCGAATTCATGCAGGGGATGATTGTGCATCATTCACAGGCCGTGGAAATGACGGCGCTGATTCCGTCGCATACTGAAAACAAGGAGTTGCGGGAGCTGGGTGCTCGCATCAGCAGCTCGCAGTCGAGTGAGATTAAGTTTATGCAGCGCTGGCTTGCGGCTCGCGGAGAATCCGTTTCCATGCCGGTGCCGGGAATGCAGGGCATGGATATGTCCGGGCCTGCGGCGGATCGACCGATGGCCGGCGCGTCGGACTCGGATAAGGCGGGCCACCCAAACTCGCAACCCATGGCTCTCATGCCTGGCATGCTTTCGCCGGTACAGATGGAGGCGTTGCGCAAGGCGAAGGGCGCGGAGTTCGACTATTTATTCTTGACTGGGATGATTCAGCACCACAATGGGGCGCTGATCATGGTTAAGGACTTGTTCGATACCGAAGGCGCGGGGCAGGATGCCGATATTTTTAATTTTGCTACCGACGCGGATAACACGCAGCGGGCTGAGATCAGAATTATGCAGGGCATGTTGCAGAAGAAACCCTCTGAGGAGAAACGATGAAGCGATTGGGCAGCCGGGGCTTTCGTTTGAGCACTATTCGATTTGGGTTGGCCGGCGCGGCCGCTTTTGTTTTGTGTTCCGGCCTTAGTGCGATGCAGGCGCAGTCTCCAGATAATGCTCAGCCGCAATCTTCCGCGCCACCGGCCTCCGCACCCTCGACTCCTGCCTCGGAATCCGACAAGGACCAAGACGTGCAAAAGAATCCGTTTGCGGTGGAGCCTGCTCCGCCTCTGCCCGCCGGGATGACTGGTTCTGATGCAAACGATCCGCGTTTCACGCTCACGCCTGGGTTGTATGACGCGGGTGAGGCCTCCATCGGCTTGAGGCACGTATTGCTGATCAAAAAGCCTGACGCGTTTCAACTTGGGACCGATCAGCCTGACGATCCGAAGGTGAAGGAGATGGTGGGGCAGTTGGCTTTTCCTGGCAGTTCGATGGCGCCGAAGGACCTACAGTTGGAGATTGCGCAACTGGCGTTTTCGAATTCGGATTCTTGCGTTTCAGGGTAACTACCTGTTTCAGGGAAATTTTTATGGCATGAGCATCTATGACATTTCCGATCCGGCCAAGGCTTCGTTGCTCACGACGATGGTGTGCCCGGGCGGCCAGGGCGACGTGTCGGTTTACAGAAATTTGATGTTCATGTCCGTGGAGATGCCGAATGGGCGGCTCGATTGCGGCACGCAGGGATTTCCGCCAGAGCCCCAGGGCCCGCCGGAACCGCCGCCTGCTCCCGGGCAGAAGAAAAAGCGCCACATACCGGCGGCGCAAGCGGACCGTTTTCGAGGCGTGAGGATTTTTGATATTTCGGACATTCGCAATCCCAAGCAGGTGGCTGCGGTGCAGACTTGCCGCGGGTCGCACACGCACACTCTGGTGATCGATCCGAACGACAAGGACAATGTTTATATCTATGTGTCGGGGACCTCGTTTGTGCGCCAGCCGGAAGAACTGGCGGGGTGCTCAGGCAGCGAAGAGCCCGACAAGGATCCGAATACCGCCCTGTTTCGCATTGAAGTGATCAAGGTTCCGTTGACGGCGCCGCAGGATGCCAAACTCGTAGCGAGCCCGCGCGTTTTTATGGATGCGCGGACTGGCGCGATGAATGGATTGAACAATGGCGGCAGCCACGACAAGGACGAGCAGAAGCCTAAGGATACGAACCAGTGCCACGACATCACCGTGTATTCGGCCATTGGACTGGCCGCTGGCGCGTGCTCGGGTAACGGGATTCTGCTGGACATCAAGGATCCGGTGCATCCGAAGCGTGTGGACGCCGTGAACGATCCGAATTATTCGTATTGGCACTCGGCTTCGTTTTCGAACGACGGGACCAAGGTGCTGTTTACGGACGAATGGGGCGGCGGGCTGGGTGCGCGGTGCCGTCCTAACGATCCCAACAAGTGGGGCGCCGACGCGATTTTTCATCTGAAAGATGACAAGTTGAGTTTGGCTAGTTATTACAAATTGCCGGCTGCGCAGAGCGATACGGAAAATTGCGTCGCGCACAATGGGTCACTGATTCCCGTGCCGGGCCGCGACATCGAAGTGCAGGCCTGGTATCAGGGTGGTGTATCGATTGTGGATTTCACTGACGCGGCGCATCCGTTTGAGATTGCTTATTTCGACCGTGGGCCGATTGACGCGAAGACGCTGGTGCTGGGCGGCGAATGGTCGGCTTATTGGTACAACGGGTACATCTACGGGTCGGAGATTGCGCGTGGGTTGGATGTTTTTGAGCTGACGCCCACCAAGTTTTTGACGCCGAACGAAATTGATGCGGCGAAGACAGTTCGTGTGTCTGAGGAGAACGTTCAGAACCAGCAGAAGCTTGTGTGGCCTGCGAGTTTAGTGGTGGCGAAAGCGTACGTGGACCAGTTGGAGCGTTCGCAGGCTTTGCCGGCGGAACGAATCGCGGGTCTGCGGGAGGCGATCAACGGCGCAGAGAATTCGCACATGAGTAAGAGCAGCCTAGCGAAGTTGAAGCGCACCGCGGCGTCATTGCAAGCGAGCGCCTCCGCGGAGAAAAATCTGACTGACGCGAAACGCTTGCGGGCGTTGGCTGAGATACTCGAGCACCCGGCGGCATAACAGCCCATCCTCACATAGTTGTTGAATCGTTACGACAATCAGGGGTCGTCTCGGCCAGTCCATTCAGCTGAGGGCCGCAGCAAATCCCTACGAAAATTGGTCTGGGCGAGTGGCTCAAGCGTCACTCTGTGGCCGAGGCGGGCTCTTCTTATGCAGGTCCAAACCACCACAGCACGGATAGATAAGTTCCATCGCGCGACTGTTTTCCGTCGCGCGCCGTCGGACGCTCCGAAAAAGCGAAAATCTCCTGCGCGTGCTCTCCGCAACTTCCGGTGGCTACAATTCGTTGTGCTTCCCAGCGTCCCAGCCATACTCGTAGGCGGGCTCGACAGCGCCAGACTAGCTCGGCCTCTGCCACCACGCGACTATCCGCAACGCTACAGCAACTCAATCCTTCGTTGTGGTCCCCGCAGGACCATGACTTACTCGTAGCGGACCGCGATGATCGGATCGACTCGCATGGCCCGACGTGCGGGGATGTAGCAGGCCGCTAGCGCTACGAGCATCAGCACGATTGCGACAACTGCGAATGTGGCTGGGTCGGTTGGCTTGATGCCGTACAACAAGCTGACCATCAGCCGTGACAGCGCCAGAGCTCCGACCATACCGATAGCCGAACCCAATATTGCCAGCGTCATCCCTTGGCGGATAACCAGGCGCAGGACGTCGGACGGGCTTGCGCCCAGCGCGACACGGATGCCGATCTCGTTTGTCCGGCGCGAAACTGAATAGCTCATCACACTGTAGATTCCGATCATTGCCAGCAATAATGCTAATCCTGCGAATGCGGCGAGCAGCAGCATTGTAAAGTGTTCTGGCATCAGGGACGCGGAGACCGAATCGCCCATCGTTCGGACGTTCAGCAGCGGGACTTCTGGATCTATGTCACGGATTGAATTCGTGATCGCCGGGAGGACGTTCGATGGAGCCACCGTCGTGCGTACGGTAAGATTCATCCCGTACGAACTCCATTGTTCACCGGCCGCAGCTGTCATCTGCGCGAGCGGGGAGTAGAGAGCTGCTGCAGGGCGGGTCTCGTTCATGGCATTTAGTTTGACGTCGGCCACTACGCCTACCACTACGCGCGTCAGATTCGGAAAAAAGTACAGCGTCAGGCGTTTGCCTATCGGATCTTCGTCCGGCCAGAATTGTTTGGCCATGGATTGGCTGATCAGCACTGCACCCGGGCGGCCTGCGACGTCCGAGTCGTCGAGGTCCCGTCCGCGCAGCAGAGGTATGTGCATTGTGCTCAGGTAGCCAGGGCTGATTAGGCGGACATCTACCTCCGGAAGATCTGCCATGGGCAACTTTGGCTGGCCTTCCACAAAAACCGGTTGATGCGAACCGTTATCGCTTAGCGGCAGACTGTCGATGAGACCAGCCGATTGCACTCCGGGCAGGGCCCGCACACCATCGAGAACGTCGCTAAAAAATGCGATCTGCTGCGTTGGCTCGGTGAACTTGCCTGTCGGAACCGAAACTTCCATGGTTACGACATCATGGGGGTCGAAGCCTGGGTTGACGTGACGCAACGTCCATAGACTGCGAATCATCAGGCCGGCGCTGATTAACAGCATGAGCGAGAGCGCAACCTCGGAGACTACCAGCATGTTGCGCGTGCGGTTGCCACCCGAGTTCGAGGCGGTGCGGCCCAGGCCTTGCTTTAGCGCTTCGTTCAAATCGGCTTTAGACATGCGCAGAGCCGGCAACAGGCCTGCCGCCAATCCGCTCGCGAGCGAAATGACCACTGTGAATGTCAACACCCAGCTATTGAGAGCAATTTCGTTCGATCGAGGGAGCCGGCCTGCCAGGAAATCTACAATTAACTCCACGCCGTAGTGTGCGATGAGCAAGCCCAGCGCACCTCCCGCGAGAGCGAGCAGCAGCGATTCACTGAGCGCTTGTTGCAGCAAACGTCGGCGGCTGGCCCCCAATGCTGCACGGACGGCGACCTCCTTCCGCCGCGATAGCGCCTTGGACAGCGTGAGATTTGCGACGTTAGCGCAGGCGATCAGCAGTACGAACGCTACTGCGCCGAGCAGAATCAGCAACGCCGGGCGCACATCGCCAACCAGATCCTGGCGTATCGGGATTGCAATCGCGCCCCAGCCTTTGTTTTCTTTGGGATAGATCTGCGCCAAGCGGTTTGAGATGCTGTCCAGGTCGGCCTGAGCTTGTTTCAGCGTGACGCCAGGCTTCAGACGGCCGATAACTCCAAAGTTGTGGTCCTCGCGAATCGCACGCTCCTGGTCGGTCCACGCAAGAGGCTTCCACATTTGAGGGCGGTCGTCCGGATCGGTGGAAATCGGGAACTCAAATCCAGGCTCCATGATGCCTATCACGGTGAAGGCTTGGCCGTTGAGCTCGATGTTCTTGCCAACCATCTCTGGATTGGCGCCGAAGCGGCTGCGCCACAAACTATTGCTCAATAAAACTTCGTGTTCGCGCCCAGGTTCATCTTCGCCGGCAATGAAAACTCGCCCGAGCAGTGGCTTTGAGCGCAGGATGGAAAACAGGCCGTAGGTCGCGGCGACCATTCGAATCGCTTCGGGGTGGCCTGTTCCGGTCAACGTGTAGCGACCAAATCCGTACGCGGCCATATCCTCGAAGGTTTGATTTTGACTGCGCCAGTCGAGGAAGTTGGCGGGCGAGACGGCGAAAGTCGGAATTCCCGGAAACGATGCCTGCGGCGGCGTGTGCCAGACCTGCATCAGCCGGTCAGGCTCATAAAATGGCAAGGGCCGAAGCAGGACGGCGTTAGCGACACTGAAAATGGCGGTATTCGAACCGATGCCGAGCGCGAGGGTTAGTATGGCGACGGCAGTGAATCCCGGCGCCCGCGCCATTGTCCGCAGCCCGTAACGCAAATCTTGCCAAAGCGTCTGCATAGGTACACCCCTAAAAATCCCTACGTTTGATCGCAGGTGTGCTTCCTAAGTGACGCGGAGGTAAGTTTCAGCGCTGTCTAAGGTTATGACCTTATCGGTTGCATCGCTGGGTCGAAATCGTCCGTTAGCGGGAGAAAGCTGTCGCGCAGCCGGACAGCAATTGGGGCGGATTCGTATTCAGCTGAAAAGCTTTTGATCCGGGCAAGTGCTGCAATGCCCGCTACAAATTCAAAAGGCGGTGGCTTACTGCAGCTTGGCGTATTCTGATTTCGCTTCTCTCAAGATCGGGATGTCGGGGTCGGCGTCTTTCCATAACGCTAGGAAATCCTTGTACGCAGCTAACGCCCGGACTCGCGCCGCATCCGCATCCGCGCCTTGCGACGTTTTCGCTTCCAGTGCATACGCGCGCGCCACGCCAAGCCGCGCGAGCGCTCCCGTAAAGCAATTCCACACGATCCCGGAGTGATCGATGATCTTTTGAAACTCGGTGGCCGCCTCGCTACCCTGGCCCGCCGCCAAATAGGCGTTTCCTCGAACATACGCCGGATACAAACAGGAAAGATTAGCTAGATAAGTGATTTGACTCAACTCCATCGGGATACCCGGTTGCAGAGCATCGATTGCTCCACGCGCATCTTTTCGATCCAGCGCAAGCTGAGCGTTCACGGGTGGCAGCATAACGGCCTGCAATTGACTGTCTGAGGGATAGCGAGTGTTCAGGTCTCGTGCCAGCGAGTCGGCCTTCGTCGTGTCGCCCGTCATCGCATAGGATAAAGCTGCCTCCACAGCGACGCTTTCGGCTCGAGGGCGATAATTTTAATCCCTCGGCGGCAGCCTGCTTGGATTCGGCCGTGTTTCCGAAGCCAGCTTCCCTCAGGGCTGCGTTTTCCCACCACACTGCTCCGGTTTCTTTGCTGTCTGCGTGCACTGCCGAGTCTACAGCGCGTCTGGTGAGTTCTCGAGCCTTTACCAAATGTCCCGCATAGGTCTCCGTATCGGACTCAAGCCCAATCCCAAAATTTTCTGAGTCGGGTTGGGTTGCAAACCATTTTTGTTGTTCGGCCATCGCGGCGGGGTCCCTTTGCAAAAAAGCCAGCCCGTAGAGCGCATTGTGAAGTATGAATCCGTCGATTTTTAATGATTGCGCTTTTTGAACTGTCTGCCGGGCTTCGTCAAATTCCTGCAAAGCGAGCTGACTATTGACGAGATTCGAGTAAGTTGCACCGTTATCCGGATCGATTTCGACAGCCTGATTGAACATTTCTTTCGATTTCTGATACTGTCCCAACGAGCAATACACGACGCCCAAGTCGAGATGAGCGCGAAAGTCTCGAGGGTAGCTTTCAATCAAAGCTTGATAGGCCTGCGCGGCCTTGGTTAAGTCTCCCGTGACGTTTGTATAATAGTCGGCTTCGACTCGCTGCTTTTCTCGCTCACTGGCATGGCTTCGCAACTCGAACGCCTTGACGTAGTATTCTCTGGCCCGTTCTGATTCGCCACTGGAAACATAATCGATGCCCAATGCCTGAAACCCCGCCACAAAGTTGGGGTCCAACTGAATAGCGCGTTGGTGGTAGGGGAGTGCGGTTCCGGGTCCTTTCTCACGAAAAGCCTTATCTCCCAAGCTCAACTGTTTCAATGCCTCCAGCGATGAAGTTGTGGCCTCCGGCAGGGGAACGTCAAACTTTTGCACTGTCGCCAGTGACTCGCCTAGCTCGCTCCGCAGATTGGTCGCTGCCTGCCCGACGGCCTCCAGCACTTTTTCTTTGGAGGCAGCTGTCACTTGCTTCTGCGCCAGAACCTCTCCGTTCTGGCAATTTACAGCTTTGAGTCCCAGCACGTATTCGCTGCCGAGATTCGCAATCGATCCGGCGATATAGGCTCTGCTTCCGGCACGCTGGCAAAGGTCGCGAGCCACCTCCGGAGTGAGTTTGGCGTCGACCGGACGCGCCATCAGTTGCAACGTGGCCACCACCTTGTTGTCGGAAAGCACATTCAGGAAAGGGGACTGATTGAGTGATACCGTCAGCGCCTGTTTGAGCGTGTCGTCGAAAACAGGATCGCCGGTTGAATTGGCGAAATCGGCGAGGACGATCGTATCTTTCTCACTGAGCGTCTTATTTCCGTGCGAGCGAAAATAGAGCCAGACGCACAGGGCGACCACAACCAGCGATCCGGCCAGCGCAGCGATCTTCCAGGAAATATTGCTGCGTTGCGATGTTGCTCCAGGAGCGGAAACGCTTGTCGATAAACTGCGGCTTGATGATGCCTCAGCAACGGGAGCCGTGGCTGCCGCGCTACGGCGCGACCCGGACCCGCTGCTGTGGCTGCCTTCAAGATCCCGCCTTAACCTTCGTAGATCCGTACGAATGTCGGCGGCATGTTGATAGCGTAAATCCCGATCCTTCTCCAGTGCCTTGTTGACGATCTCTTCAAACTTCGCCGGCGTCTCGCGATTCAGCTCCGTAATCGGCGCTGGCCGGGCGTCCAAAATTTCCTTGTACATCACCCCCGAACTTTCGCCTCGAAACGGCAGGACGCCGGTGGCCATTTCATACAACACCACGCCGAACGAGTACAGGTCTGTGCGCGCGTCCAGTTCCTTGGCCCTCACCTGTTCCGGTGACATGTAGGCGACTGTGCCGAGGGTTGATCCAGGACTTGTGAGATGCGAATCGTCCGTAGCGCCCTCCGTCGCGGTGCCGTCGTCCGGTTTGCTGACACACGGGCGACGGGTGCCAGCTTCGCCAGACCGAAATCCAGGATCTTTGCCGTTCCGCGCTTGGTGACAAAAACATTTGCGGGTTTGATGTCGCGGTGCACGATTCCGCTGGCGTGTGCGGCGTCCAAAGCATCTGCAATTTCAATTCCCAGCCCCAGCAATGATTCCATCTCGACGGGCTTTCCGCCGATGCGGCGTTTCAGCGTCATGCCATCCAGATATTCCATGGCTATAAAAGCCATGCCGGATTCCTCGCCGATGTCGTAGACCGTGCAGATGTTGGGATGGTTGAGCGCGGATGCGGCCTTGGCCTCGCGGCGAAATCGTTCGAGCGCCTGCGGATCTCTGGCGATGTTTTCCGGCAGAAATTTAAGGGCGACGAAACGGTCGAGGCGAGTATCCTGCGCTTTATAGACCACGCCCATACCGCCCCCGCCGAGTTTCTCGAGGATGCGGTAGTGCGAAATCAAGCGGCCAACAAGACCTTGAGGATCACTCATGTGCCGGCAATGTTAGTCGTTGCGGTTACGACGAGTCAACAAATCTGCTGACATTTGGCGTTGATTGACCGCTGCATGATTGGCACAATCCTAACGGTGAAGCGTGAGTTCTTGCTGCCCGCGTCTGCTTCGGCGCCGTCCAGCAGCGAGCGATATTTCCAAGGAGCGTCACAATGAAGGCATCGCTGATTGCTAGCGCATTTTTAGCAGCGTTACTCGTCGCCGGATGTAATACGACACCGCCGCCAGCTCGACAAGCCGTAAGCAGCCAGGATAGAGACAGGGACCGCGATCGAGAACGGCGAGAGCACGATGAGCAGATCCGAAAGGATCAGGAGCGGCAAGACCAGATCCGTGAGGACCAAGCCCGGCGCGATCAACCGCCACCATGTCCTGTAGGGCAGCATTACGAAAACGTCAATGGAAGACCAGTCTGCGTCAGAGATCGATGAGCGGGCGGAATTTCCTGGCGGTCATTCGCGCGGTGTAATTTATTTTTGACTCAAATCACCGGGTCGGGCGTGGCTGCCGGGACGGGCGTAGGATTCTTATTTAGTTGAGGGTCCGGGCAAGCGCTGCAGTGCCCGGACTGGCTGAAGTGCGCCAGACCAGCCGCTACAAATTCAAACGCAAATTCAGAGGCCGTGCAAATTCATAGGCGGTGCGATGTGCGCCCACGTGACACGGCCGGAGCGTTTGACGCCGGCGGCGCAGCAATACGCCGTTTTTTTTTTTTTTTTTTTTTTGCAGCACCTTTGACGAATACGTGTTGTTATGGCCTCAATCTCGACCCCACTCCCCGGCAAAGGCATGAACCGCGACGCCATTCACAACGACGAAGCGGAAAAATATTTCTTTCACCATCCCGACGGCATGGCCACCATCGCCCGGCTGCTGGTGCGCAAACTGATCCCGGCGGCGATTCCAGGCAGCTCGGCCACTGACGTGGTGCTGGCGAAAGCCGGATGGCGATT